>OZ257134.1:0-542500 GCA_965279065.1 Hyphomicrobiaceae bacterium | reverse complement strand
GGTGCGGCGACGCGAGGGGCTGCGATGGGTCGTGCCGCGCTCAGACCGCCTCGAAGTCACGACGGGCGCCAGTTCGACGCGCTACGTGATCCGCGAGTCACGAACGGAGCGGCGTGGCGGCCGCAAGTACACGGCGCACAAGCCCTATCTGCGTCTCGTTGCCCGTCTGGCGCCGGTTCCGGGTGACTTCGACGACGTGATCCCGCCGTTCAACCCTTTCAAGCTCTACGCCAACGCCAAACCGGTCGGTTCGGCCGACGACGGCGAGGAAGGCACATCCACCCGGGCCGATGTGCAGGTCAAGGTGTTGGAACTGCTGGGCGGCACGCTGTCGAACGAAGACGGGCAGAAGATGGAGCCGGCCGAGGTGCTGGAACTCGTCGAAAAGTCGCTCGAGCCGGAAAAACCCCTTCTCGCCGGCAACCTGGACGAGGCCGGGGGAGACGCTGCGCAGAAGAACGATCCAACGGCCTCGACGCAACTCGTCAAGAACGTGCTCGGCTCGGAAAGCGACGACGAAGAGATCGAGGGGCGTATTTCTCGCGCGTTTACGGCAATCGACGGCGACACGCTGACGAAGATCCTGATGCGGGCCGGCGCCGAGACATGGCAGGCGCGTACAATGGTGGAGGCGGCAAGCGCCGTGTTTCCCGACACCGGCCTGCAGCCGGGCGAGGAAGTGCGCGTGACGCTGGTGCCGTCGCTGACACACCAGAACAGCATGGAGCCGGTGCGCTTCAGCGTCTACGGCGCCAACAAGGCGCACAAGGTCTCGGTCATGCGCGATGCCTCGGGCGAGTACGTGTCGTCGGCGATGCCACCGCGCCAGGAGATCAAAGTTTCGACGACGCTGGCCCGCGGCGGGGATCAGTCGCAATCGAACTCGCTGTACGCGAGCGTGTACCACGCCGGTCTGACGCAGCACCTGTCGCCCGATACGATCAACCAGATCCTGCGCGTGCATGCCTACGAGACGGATTTCCGCCGGCGCCTCAGAGCGGGCGATGCCGTCGAGTTCTTTTTCGACGTGAAGGACGAGAACGACCCCGACAACACGCCCGGCGAACTGCTCTACAGCGCCGTGACGGCGGGCGGCGAAACCACGCGCTTCTATCGGTACCGCACGCGCGACGGTCAGTCGGATTTCTATGATGCCAACGGCAACAACTCGAAGCGATTCCTCATGCGCCGTCCGGTGCGCGGCGACGACGTGCGCTTGACCTCGGGCTTCGGCTTCCGCCTGCATCCGCTGCTCAACGAAAAGCGCATGCATACCGGCGTCGACTGGGCGACGGCTCCGGGCACGCCGATCCTGGCGGCCGGCAACGGCGTCATCGAGGAGGCTGGCCGCAAAGGGCAGTACGGCAATTACGTGCGCATCCGGCACGCCAACGGCTATCAGACAGCCTACGGGCACATGCAGCGCATCGGCGACGGCGTGGCGGAGGGCGTGAAGGTGCGCCAGGGGCAGGTGATCGGCTACGTCGGCTCGACGGGCATGTCGTCGGGGCCGCATCTGCACTTCGAAGTGCTGGTCAACACACGGTTCGTGGATCCGCTGGCGATGCAAGTGCCGCGCGAGCGGCAACTGGAGGGGCGGGAGCTGCTCGACTTCCAGCGGGAACGGGCACGTATCGACGACCTGATGCGGCGCGCGCCGTTGCGGACGGCCAGCCGCTGACGGGCCCTGGAGGCTGGCCCGGTTTGCGCTACACGTGACGTCAGTCTATTGTTTGCAATCAACCAGTTCGGTGGTTCAGCTGCCGCGCGCCTCGGGTCAAGAGTACGGCTTATGGACACGCAGTGGTTTTTGACGCGCAACGGCGAGACGATCGCGCAGTATTCGACCGAGCAGTTCAAGAGGGCCGTCGCCAAGCGCGTGTTGCGGCAGACGGATTACGTGCGGCGCTCGGACAGCTCAACGCAGATCAGCGCTGCGGAATTTCTGCCGGCAACCTATCAGCCCCGATCGGCTGTGCCGCGCGTGCTGGGCAGTATCGTTGCCGTCATCGCCGTGATTTGCGGTGTCGGTTATGGCGTGCGCGTTGTGGCGCCGGCGTACCTGCAGACGGCGTTTGAGAATCTCGGCAAGTTGCAGACCGGCGGGAGCCCGCAATCGGCGATACGGCAGGCGGCGCTGCGGCAGATCCTGCTTTCGGACACCACATCCGGAGGTTTCTTCCTAGCGCTCTCGCAGAAGGATCCTGAGGCCTTCGAGGCGCTGGTTGCGCAATTCGCCGACAGCCTCAACACGGAATCGGCCGATGAGGTGCTGCCGCAGGTGCGCGCCTACCTGATGAAGACCATCATCGAACCGCGTTCACACAATCTGACGGACGACGACAAGGCGGCGATGCTGGCGCTCAACCGCGACATGAGCCTGCAGCTCGCAGCCACGAACCCCAAGATGTGCCTGGCGCATGCCTTGGCCAAGCCGTTCGGCGACATGAAGCCGTTCATCACGCCTGAACTGAAGGCACGCGAAGAGCAGTTGATGCTGAAGCTGCTCGACGCCGAGCCGCAGGCCTTTGACATCCTGCCGGCCAAGGACCTGCAGGCGATCAACACAAAGGTCGGGACCAACCTCTACGAAAAGCACGGCGACGAGATCGACTTGCTCGACCTGGAGAAGGCACCGGACGGTAAGGAAGAGGCTGCCTGCCGGATGTTTGCGGCGTATCTCGACGGCGTGCTCGC
Organism: Hyphomicrobiaceae bacterium; assembly: GCA_965279065.1. Taxonomy (GTDB): domain Bacteria; phylum Pseudomonadota; class Alphaproteobacteria; order Rhizobiales; family Hyphomicrobiaceae; genus JAKAXS01. The sequence goes on along the minus strand of OZ257134.1, from coordinate 539,803 downwards.
GCTGCCGGAGCCGGAGCGGATCGCGCTGGTCCGCGCCATGGTTCTGGCACCAGAGAGGCTGACTGCGGATGTCACGGCGCCGCAGGAGGTCCAGGTGCCAGCGCAGGACGCCGGCGCCTCGCCGCCCGCTGACGCAGCTGCCACGCAACCCGACGCCCAGGGATCGCCGATCGGCGAACAGGAGCCGACGGCGGACCTGAATGCCGAACCCGCGACCGCCGAACCTGCGGATACGGCGGCGGACACGCCGGCACAATAGGCCCCGGGATCTGGCGTCAGGCAGGGCGCGCAGAGGCTGCGAGATAGTTCACGTCCGTGTCGGGTGTGAGGTTCCAAGTGTCGCGCAGCGGGGCGTAGGCCATGCCGGAAAATTGCGGCGCGCCCATCCCGGCGTTGACGAGGTAGCGGGCGAGTTCGTCCGGCGTCACGAAGCGATCCCACTGATGCGTGCCGCGTGGCAGCCAGCCTAGGACGTACTCAGCCGCGACGATCGCCAGGGCGTAGGACTTGAGCGTGCGGTTGATCGTGGACAGCACCATCAATCCGCCGGGGCGGACAAGGGCCGCGCAAGTTTTGAGGAATGCTCCCACGTCGGGGACGTGCTCGACGACTTCGAGACAGACGACGGCGTCGAACTGCTCGCCGGCGGCGACCAATTCCTCGGCAGTAACGGCGCGATAGTCGATGGCCAGACCCTGCGGTTCGGCATGGGCACGGGCGATGGCGACGTTTTCGGCGCCGGGATCAATACCAGTGACGCTGCCGCCGAGGCGGGTCAGCGGTTCGGAAATGAGGCCGCCGCCGCAGCCGATGTCGAGCAGGCGCAATCCGGCGAAGGGCTTCAGGCCGGGCTGCAGCGCGAAGTGGCGGATCAGCTGGTCGCGAATAAATTCGAGGCGGGCCGGGCCGATCTGGTGCAGCGGGCGGAACTTGCCATGCGGGTCCCACCACTCCGCGGCGATGGCGCGGAAGCGGGCGACCTCGGCATCGTCGATGTTTGGTTTGGCGGGTTTGGCTTCGAGAGTTTCCATCATAGCCAGTTTTGACGACAATTGAGGGGCATTGACGGCCCGGTTTCTTTCTTAGCAACAGAATGTTGCGATTAAAGCAACTTGCGGCTATGAGTGCGCGCCATCTGAAGGCAATCCTGAGCATTGGTGTTGGAATTTGCGGCGCCCGTGTTCCGGGTCGTTCCGCGCCAGCGGACCTGTCCAGACAGTGCTGAATACTGCCCGAGCGAGAGAGGCCCATGGCCGTTGTCGTAATGAAATTTGGCGGCACGTCGGTTGCCGACGTGGACCGTATCCGTAACGTGGCGCGCCACGTGAAGCGTGAGGTCGACGCCGGCAATCAGGTGGCCGTCGTCGTCTCGGCAATGGCGGGCACGACGAACCAGCTTGTCTCGTGGGTGCGGGAAGCCGCCGTGTTGCATGACGCACGCGAGTATGACGCCGTGGTCGCCACGGGCGAGCAGGTGACGGCGGGGCTACTGGCGATCGTGTTGCAGTCGATGGGCCTGCAGGCCCGCTCATGGCAGGGCTGGCAGATCCCGATCCACACCAGCGCGGCGCACGGGTCGGCGCGCATTTCCGGAATCGAAGGTGCGGCGCTGCGCGAGCGGTTGGCCGGCGGCGAAGTCGCGGTCATCACCGGCTTCCAGGGGTTGGAGCCGGAACGCAATCGCGTCGCGACGCTGGGCCGTGGTGGATCAGATACCAGCGCCGTGGCCATTGCCGTGGCGATCAAGGCCGACGTTTGCGATATCTACACCGACGTCGACGGCGTCTATACGACGGACCCACGCATCGTCTCCAAGGCCCAGCGCCTGCCGAAGATCTCCTATGAAGAGATGCTGGAGATGGCGTCGTCGGGATCAAAGGTGCTGCAGACGCGATCCGTCGAATTGGCAATGACGCACCACGTGCGCCTACGCGTCCTATCGAGTTTCGTGGCGCCGGAGAAAATGCGGGCGGTGAGCCTGGAAAACCTGGAAGACATCGGCACCATCGTTTGCGACGAGGATGAGATCATGGAAACGCACATCGTCAGCGGCATCGCCTACGCGAAGGACGAGGCCAAGATCACCATGCTCAAGGTCGAGGACAAACCGGGGATCGCCGCGCGCATCTTCGGACCACTGGCCGAGGCTTCGATCAACGTCGACATGATCGTGCAGAATGTCGCCGCCGACGGCCGCCATACCGACATGACGTTTACGGTGCAGGCGACCGAGCTGCCGCGTGCGCTCGACGTTCTGAAGGCCGCCAAGACGGATATCGGCAACTTCGACGTCTCCGCGTCCGCCGACATCGCCAAGATTTCCGTTATCGGCATCGGCATGCGCAGCCATGCAGGCGTCGCGGCCAAAATGTTCAAGGCGCTCTCCGACAAGGGCATCAATATCATTGCGATCTCGACGTCGGAGATCAAAATCAGCGTGCTTATAGACGCCGCGTATGCGGAGCTGGCGGTGCGCACACTTCATTCGTTGTACGGCCTCGACGCGGACTAACCGCGGCTTTAAGAGTTCCTTATAGTGGGTGCGCGTGTAACAAGGTTGCGCGCACACTCGATACTTATGGTCCGGGCGGCTTTCCTTAGCGGCCCACCTCACGGCGGAAGATATGCCCTCGAAACGTGGTGACGAGCCGCGAGTGATCGCATCCGAGCCGGCGTTGCGCGTCATCATGCGCCGCCTGCGCGAGATCATGGCCGAACCGGGCGACGGGCAGTCGCGGCTGGACAAGATCGTGCACCATGTCGCCGGCGTGATGGTGGCCGACGTCTGCTCCATCTATCTGAAACGGCAGGACGGTTCGCTGGAGCTGTTCGCGACGGAAGGCCTGAAGGCCACCGCCGTCCACCAGACGCGCATGAAGCGGGGCGAAGGTCTCGTCGGGCGCGCGGCGGAGCTCAACATCACGATCAACGAGCCCGATGCGCCCAAGCATCCCTCGTTCTCGTACCGGCCGGAGACGGGCGAAGAGCTGTATCACTCGCTGCTGGCCGTGCCGATCCAACGCTCGGGGGACGTGCTGGGCGTGCTGGTGGTGCAGAACCGCACGCTGCGCGAGTATTCCGACGAAGACGTCGAGGTGCTGCAGGCGACGGCGATGGTCGTGGCCGAGAACCTGATGTCCGGCGCGGTGGCGGGCTCGGAGCCCGAGTTCGAGATTTCCAAATCGGTCTCCGCCGTCATCAAGGGCGACGCGATTTCGGAAGGCATCGCGCTCGGGCACGTCGTGCTGCACGAACCGCGCATCGTCGTTACCAAGCTGATGGCGGACGACCCGGTTGCCGAACTGGGGCGGCTGGAAGCGGGCATGCTGGAGCTGCGCGCCTCGCTCGACGAGTTGCTGGCGCACGAGAACCTTGCCAACGACGGCGAGCATCGCGACGTGCTGGAAGCCTACCGCATGTTCGCGCACGACCGCGGCTGGGAACGGCGGCTGACCGAGGCGGTGCAAAGCGGGCTGACGGCGGACGCCGCCGTCGAACGCGTGCAGAATTCGACGCGGACGCGCATGCTGCGGACGGGCGACAGCTTCTGGCGCGAGCGCCAGCGCGACCTCGACGATCTGTCGGACCGGCTGTTGCGCATTCTCTCGGGGCGCAAGACGGCGGACAATCACGACGACATGCCGCCGGACACGATCCTGTTTGCGCGCAGCATGGGGGCGGCGGAACTGCTGGACTACGACCAGTCGAAACTGCGCGGCCTCGTGGTCGAAGACGGCAGTGGACAGAGCCACGTAGCGATCGTGGCGAAGGCGCTCGGCATCGCGGCCGTCGGCGGCGCGGTGGGGGCGATCGAACGCGTCAGCGCCGGCGATGCGGCCATCGTCGACGGCGTCTCCGGACAGGTGCATCTGCGACCGTCGTCAGACGTGGTGTCGGCCTATACGGACAAGGTTCGCTTCCGCGCTCGAAAGCAACGGAAGTACGAGAAGCTGCGCGATCTGCCGGCGGTCACCAAGGATGGGCAGCGGATCTCGCTCAACATCAATGCCGGGCTCTTAGTCGACATGCCGCATCTGGCGGAGTCCGGCGCGGACGGCGTGGGGCTGTTCCGCACCGAGCTGCACTTCATGCTGTCGCATACGTTTCCGCGGCTGGAGCGGCAGATCGCGGCCTATTCCTCCGTGCTGAAGGAAGCGAACGGCAAGCCCGTGGTGTTCCGCGCGCTCGATATCGGCGGCGACAAGGTGCTGCCGTACCTGCGGCAGTTGAAGGAAGAGAACCCGGCGATCGGCTGGCGGGCCATCCGCATGTCGCTCGACCGGCCGGCGCTGTTCCGGATGCAGGTTCGGGCGTTTCTGCGGGCGGCGGCCGGGCAGGAACTGCACCTGATGGTGCCGATGGTCTCTGCCGCGGGCGAGATGGATCAGATCCGGGCGCTGATCCAGAAGGAGCGTACACGCCTGCGAAAGGCCGGGCAGCCGGGGCCCAAGAAGCTGCGCATCGGCGCCATGCTGGAAGTGCCGAGCGTGCTGTTCGAATTGGATCAGCTGCTGCAGAAGGTCGACTTCATCTCGGTTGGATCCAACGACCTGCTGCAGTTCCTGTTTGCGGCGGACCGGACCAATGCGCACGTGGCGAACCGCTACGACAGCCTGTCTATCGCGCCGCTGCGAGCGTTGAAGCTCTTGGTGAAGGCCTGCAAGAAGTACAACGTGCCGGCGACCGTGTGCGGCGAGATGGCGGGTCGCCCGGTCGAGGCGATGGTGCTGATCGGCCTAGGCTTCCGCTCCATCTCGATGGCGCCGGCGTCGATCGGACCGGTGAAGTCGATGATCCTCAATCTCGACAGCCGGCGGATCGCTTCGCTGCTCAACGAGTTGATGCGAGACAACACGGGCAGCATCCGCAACAAGATCGAACGCTTCGCCAAGAGCGAAGGCATCGAAATCTGAAGCCGGCAATCGCGATCAGGAGACAGACATGACGCTGACGTTGATCCACGCGCCACGTGCGCGCTCATCCGGATTCATCTGGCTGCTCGAGGAACTCGGCGTTCCCTACGATATCAAGGTCGTGGGCATCCGGCGCGGCGACGGCAGCGGTGCCAGCGATGCCGCCAACCCGCACCCCCACGGCAAAGTGCCGGTGATCATCCATGACGGGGTTGCCGTGCATGAGCAGACGGCCATCTGCCTTTATCTGACCGACGCGTTTCCCGCGGCCGGGCTGGGTCCTGTCGTCGGCGATGCCAAGCGCGGCCCCTACGTCTCCTGGCTGGCGTACTACAGCGGCGTGATCGAACCAGCGTTCGTCTCCAAATTCCTCAAGCACGACGTACCGCGCGGAACGGCAGGCTGGGTGCCGGTCGAGGAAGCGATGGCGTACGTCAATAGGACACTGGAGACCGGCGACTATCTGCTCGGCGAAAAGTTTTCGAGTGCGGACATTCTGTTCGCCGGAGCGTTCAAGCTGTTCTGGGACAGTCCGATCATGGTCCGGACGGACGCCTTGGCTGCCTACGTCAAACGCTGCACGGAACGACCCGCGCTGGCCAGAGCTGCAGCCAAAGACAACGGCTAAGCTGCGACTGCTAAGACGGTCCATTCAATCTGTGGACAGACGCGCGTGTGGCAAAAACGGAACGCGCAAGGTTTTGACAATCTAGAATTTCTTGTCGACGATAGGCGTGGGGAATTTGTGTAAAAGTCGAGTATGTGATGCGTGGACGTGAGGGATCAGGACGACCCGTTGCTGCACCGCGTTATCGCGCGGTTGCTGGCGAAGTAGCAGCGCACGATGCCGCTCACGACGACCTCAGGGCGGAAGCCGCCCGCACCCAGGCCGCGCGATTTTTCTACGACTTGAGACGCGGGTTGCGCATGGCGCGCGTCGCCATCGCCAACCGCGTTGGCACCGATGCCAGCGTGATCGAAGCGCTTGAAACGGGCAACCTTGGTGCGCTGCCGCCGTGGCCGCAGACGCTGCGCATCGTCACCGATTACGCACGGCTAGTCCAATTGGACCCACGACCCGTCCTGCACGCGCTGCATTTCGCGATCAGCCATCGCCAGCAGATGCTGGCGAACGAAGGCTTGGCCAAGCGGCTCTATCGCAAACTCTGCAGCATTCCGCGCGCTTTCGGCGAGGCCCATCACCAGCGCTCGCATGTGCTGACGTGGGCAGCCGGGGTCGGTGTCCCGGCCGTTCTCATGGGGTCGCTGGCCCTGACATCCGGCCTGCAGGCCTCGCAGCTGCCACGCCCGCTCGCCTCGATGCTGGGTTTCGACAATGCCGCCCGTGCCGAATCCATCAAGCGCCTGGAGGGTTTGGTGTGGATCGATGCCGCCGACCCGCGCCAGCGCCGCGGCGATAAATTGCCAGGGTCAGCCCGTTAGGTTTAGATGCGCGCCCGCACTCCCTCCCGCGAGCCAGACCGGCCCGCGGCGCCAGGGTGCTTCACTCATTTACAGCTGCCGGCATGAGCGCGATCCCCAACGACAAACTCGACCGACTGGTGCAACGCTGGGAGACGATCCAGGCCGAGCTGAACCAAGGCGGCGTCAATCAGGCGACATACGCAAAACTCACCAAGGAGTTCTCCGACCTCAATCCGTTGATCGAGACGATCAACACGCTGCGGGCAACGGAGCAGGAGGAGCGGGATCTCGAGGCGATGTCACGCGATCCCGCGGCCGACAAGGACATGGCAGCGCTCGCCTACGAGGAACTGTCGGCCGTTCGCGAGCGGCTGGACGGACTAAAGGCTGATCTCAAGATTGCTCTACTGCCAAGGGATGCCGCAGACGAGAAAAGCGCCATCCTGGAGGTACGTGCCGGTACCGGCGGCGACGAGGCGGCACTGTTTGCGGCGGACCTCTATCGCATGTACACGCGCTACGCCGACAGCAAGGGCTGGAAGACCGAAGTCATCTCGATGTCGGAGAGCGACCTCGGCGGCTTCAAGGAGGTCGTGGCGTCGATCACGGGCCAGGGCGTGTTCGCGCGACTGAAGTTCGAAAGCGGCGTGCATCGCGTGCAGCGCATTCCGGCGACGGAAAGCGGCGGCCGCATCCATACGTCGGCGGCGACGGTGGCGGTGCTGCCCGAGGCGGAAGACGTCGACATCGACATCAAGCCGGAAGACATCCGCATCGATACGATGCGAGCCAGCGGCGCGGGCGGTCAGCACGTCAACAAGACTGACAGCGCGGTGCGCATCACGCATTTGCCGACAGGCATCATCATCGTCTCGGCGGAGAAGTCGCAGCACCAGAACCGGCGGCTCGCCATGCAGGTACTGCGGTCGCGCCTCTATGAGGTGGAGCGCGAGCGCCTCGATAGCCAGCGCTCCGAATCGCGCAAATCGCAGGTGGGCTCCGGCGATCGGTCGCAACGCATCCGCACTTACAATTTTCCGCAAGGCCGCGTGACCGACCATCGCATCAACCTGACGCTGCACAAGATCGACCAGGTCATGATGGGCGAGGGGCTCGACGAGATCATCGACCCGCTGATCGCCGACCATCAGGCCGGCTTGCTAGCGGAGATGGAGGGCGGAGGTGGTTGAGGAGAGCGTCGGGGAGGCCACGCGGCGGGTCGCTCGCGTGCTGGCGCAATCGGGCGTCGACACGCCTGAGCGCGACGCCCGGCTGCTCGTGGCTGCCGCCATCGGCGGCTTGCCGGCGGACCTCATCGTGCGGCCGGAACGGATGTTCGGCCTCGACGAGGCGGCGCAGCTGCGGGATTTCGTCGAGCGGCGGGCGCGGCGTGAGCCGGTCTCACGCATTCTCGGCGAACGTGAGTTCTATGGCCGCCTGTTCCACATCACGCCGGCGACGTTGGATCCGCGGCCCTGTTCAGAGACGCTGATCACGGCCGTGCTGGACATTGTCGATGAAGGCGGTGAACGCGACCGGCCGCTGCGATTGGTCGATATCGGCACCGGGTCGGGGTGCCTCGCCGTGACGCTGCTTTGCGAATTGCCAAACGCCACGGCGCTGGCGACAGACGTCAGCGCCGAGGCTCTCGCTGTTGCCGAGCGAAATGCAGCGGCCCACGGCGTGTTGCCGCGCATCGGCTTTGCGCAATGCCGCACGCTTCAGAACGTGGGCGGACCGTACGATATTTTGATTTCCAATCCGCCGTACATCCCGGCTGGCGAAATCCGCGGTCTGCAACAGGAAGTAAAGGACTACGATCCGCGTGGTGCTCTTGACGGCGGGCTGGACGGTCTCGACATCTATCGGGAGATCGCAGCCGGCCTGGCCAACGTGGTGCCGAGCGGCTGGGCCGTCTTCGAAGTGGGCGCGGGACAAGCCCGAGATGTAGAGCTAATTCTCCGGTCGATCGCGGCTCACGGCAGTACGGCGCATTGCCGAACATGGATTGATCTCGGAGGCCACACCCGCTGTGTGGCAATGGAGACACAATTATAACACTCACAACGAAAGCACTTGGATTCGCCGGGCAACCGGGCTACTCTCGTGGCTAGGCGAATTGACTGGGCGCGGGTAGCCGCTGACACGGCGGTGTCATTCGAGGCGCGCACTTTCGAAATTGCGAAAGCGAAGTCCGGGCCGTGCGGGAGGCTCGAGTTCGCGGTGCTGTCTGGCTCACCGGCATCAATCGCGAGTACGCCATTCTTCCTATGGATTGATTTAGTCGCCGACCGCGAATGATGGAATACGGGAAGCTGCCGAGCGCCGAAGCGTTGACGTTCCGCTTCTAGAGCCCGCACCCAGGGACTGAACCGATTGTTCCGCCGCACTGAGCGGCGTGTGCACCTAAACGCAGACTGTTTTTCAACGATAGAGAATGGATCCGATGAGGCAGGGCCAGCAGAACCGCAGAGGCCGCGGTCGCAACAACAATCACAGCCATAACAGCGGCGGCAACAATAACAACAACCAGCATCGCAAGGGCGGACAGAACCCGCTGTCGCGCAGTTATGAGAGCACGGGCCCGGATACGAAGATCCGCGGCACCCCGGCGCACATCGCCGAAAAATACATGCAACTGGCGCGTGATGCGCAATCGTCCGGCGACCCGGTTTTGGCAGAAAACTACCTGCAGCACGCCGAGCACTACAACCGCATCATCATGACCTACCGCGAACAGCAGATTCAGAACGGTGAGGTCCCCTCGCCCCAGAGCCAGATCGGCCGTTTCCGGCCGGGCGGCGATGACGAGTTCAGCGAAGAGGACGGTGGTGACGACTTCGGCAACGTGCAGCCGAACGGTCCGCAACAGATGCGCCAAAACGACCAGCAGCCGCGCTTCGAGGGCGGTGGCCAGCGCTACGACGAACGTCCGCAACGGGTGGACCGGCCGGACCAGCAGCAACGTCACAATCGCGATCGGGACCGCGGCGAGCCGCGCAATTTCGATCGTAACGGCGACCGTCCCGACCGGGGTGACCGGCCGGAGCGCGTCGAGCGTCCGGATCGCGGCGAGCCGCGCTTCGAGCGCAATGACCGCGGCGACAGGTCCGAGAGGAACGATAGACCGGAGCGGAACGACAGGCCCGAGCGCATTGAACGGGCAGAACGTAACGATCGGCCAGAACGTGCAGAACGGCGCGAGGTGCCCGAGCGTAGCGAACGGGTCGCGCCCCCTGCGGAAGCGGCGACAGAGGCCGTCGCGCCACGGCGCCGCGAACGCGCGCCCATGCCGGCTCATGAGCAGCCTGAGTTCCTGCGCCGGCCAGTGCGGCGCCCGCGCCGCGAGGCAGCGGCCGAAGAGGGTGACGACGCGCCGGCACCAGCGACCGCCGGAGCAACCGACAGCGACTAAGCTTCGCGGCCGGCCCTTTTGCAGGGTGGCCGGCTACGGGGTGGCCGGTTTGCGAGAAGCGGTGGGAAGCACGATGCCGTCGCCGCAAGCCAGCGTTCCGCGTGCCGACACCCTGGCGAAGACGCCGAAGTCGCTGTGACCAAACTCGCGGCGCAGGCGCGCGGGAATGTCGGCGTCGCGAGCCCCCGTCTCAGGATCGACGTTTGTGGCAGCGCAGCGCGCAACGCGCTCGACTACCTCGAGACGGACACCACCTGTCCCTATCCGCACTTCCTGCCCTAGCCAGCCGAATTCGGCCCAGGCGGCAGGTCCGGAGATGACGACGTTGGGGCGGAAGCGCAGGTGACTGAGCTTACGTCCCATGACGCGCTCCAGTTCCGCCAGGCTCGCCAGATTGACGATATGCAGATACTTGCCGGGATCGTCGGAGAAGCTGTGTCCGGGTGCGCTGACAATGCGTGGCGGCCCGCGCAGGCTGTCCTTCATGTAGGCGGCAAGGAACTGCTCGACCAACGAGCGGCCGATCTTTGCTGACAGGTTGCCCCGACACACCTGCTTGCCGCCGCGAAAAATCGTCAATGTCTGGGTCACTTCGTCGAACTCGGTCTGCAGCGTTGCGAGCCTCTCGTCGCGCATCAGCATCAGGAAGGCGATCTTGGGAACGTGGGCGGGAACTGCGGGGTCAAAGCGGCTCGGCCCGTTCTCGATGGCCCAGGCGCGGTCCAGCGGGATGGGCTGGCCCTGCTCAAGCCGGACCCTAGTCAGTGACTCGGGCGAGAGGCCTTTTACCGGATAGCGGTAAAGACCGGTCACCGTGATTGCGTCCGTCACGCGTACGCGTCCTGAAAATTGCCAACAGGGGCCGCATGATGCCCCCTTTCGCAGCGTTGCAGCAATCCTATATCAGGGACACTCTCCGGCTGTCCGGGCGCCTTCAAGGGTCCGGTGCAGGCGGAGCATCCTGATGTTGACGGCGTCGTGCCACGGGCCAAGATAGGGCGTGCACGGCGTGCCGAGGTGGGAGAACACACACATGAACTTCGAACGCTATACCGATCGGGCCAAGGGCTTCGTGCAGTCCGCCCAGAACCTCGCAATCCGCGAGGGACACCAGCAATTCACGCCAGAGCATCTGCTCAAGGTCCTGCTCGACGATCCGGAAGGGTTGGCGGCGGGGCTGATCAATCGTGCCGGCGGCGACGCCGGCGAAGCGTTGCGCGCAACCGAGGCGACGCTCTCCAAACGGCCAAAGGTTTCGGGCGGTGGGGCGGGACAGTTGTACCTCGCGCCGGATCTGGCGCGGCTGTTCGATACGGCCGAGAAGATGGCCGACAAGGCGAGCGACAAGTTCGTCACGGCGGAACGGCTGCTGCTGGCGCTGGCCATTGAGAAAGGCACCGAGGCGAGCAAGATCCTGGCTGCGGCCCGCGTCACGCCGGAGGCGCTGAACGGCGTCATCAACGAGATCCGCAAGGGCCGCACGGCCGACAGCGCGTCCGCCGAGCAGGCGTATGACGCGTTGAAGCGCTATGCGCGCGACCTGACCGAAGCTGCGGCGGCCGGCAAGCTCGACCCCGTCATTGGGCGGGACGAGGAGATCCGCCGCACGATCCAGGTGCTGTCGCGCCGGACGAAGAACAATCCGGTGCTGATCGGCGAACCGGGCGTGGGCAAGACCGCGATCGCGGAGGGCCTGGCCTTGCGCATCGTGCAGGGCGACGTGCCGGAAAGCCTCAAAGACAAAAAGCTGCTGGCGCTCGACATGGGCTCGCTGATCGCGGGCGCGAAGTATCGTGGCGAGTTCGAGGAGCGGCTGAAGAACGTGTTGAACGAGGTGCAGTCGGAGAACGGCCGCATCATCCTGTTCATCGACGAGTTGCACACCATCGTCGGCGCCGGCAAGGCGGACGGGGCGATGGATGCCGGCAACCTGCTGAAGCCGGCCTTGGCGCGCGGCGAGCTGCACTGCGTCGGCGCCACCACGCTCGACGAGTACCGCAAGCACATCGAGAAGGATGCCGCCCTGGCGCGGCGCTTCCAGCCGGTGTTCGTCAACGAGCCGAACGTGGAGGACACGATCTCGATCCTGCGCGGGCTCAAGGAGAAGTACGAGCTGCACCACGGCGTGCGCATCACCGACAGCGCGTTGGTGGCGGCGGCGACGCTGTCGCATCGCTACATCTCGGACCGCTTCCTGCCGGACAAGGCGATCGACCTTGTGGACGAGGCGGCATCGCGGCTGCGCATGCAGGTGGATTCCAAGCCGGAAGAGCTGGATGCCATCGACCGCGATCTCATGCAGATGAAGATCGAGCGCGAAGCGTTGAAGAAGGAAACCGACAGCGCGTCCAAGGACCGGCTAGAGCGGCTGGAGAAGTCGATCGCGGAACTCGACGAGAAGAGCAACGCGATGACGTCGCGCTGGCAGGCGGAGAAGAACAAGCTCGGCTCGGCGCAGAAGATCAAGGAAGAGCTGGAAGCCCGCCGCGTCGATCTCGACAAGGCGCAGCGCCAGGGCGACTACGCGCGCGCCGGCGAGCTGCGCTACAGTGTCATCCCGGAGCTGGAGAAGCAGCTCGGTGCCGTCGAGGGCAGCGAGGCGCAAGCCGTGATGGTCGAGGAGGCAGTGACGCCGGACCAGGTGGCGCAGGTCGTCTCGCGCTGGACGGGCGTGCCCGTCGACCGCATGCTGGAAGGCGAGCGCGAGAAGCTGCTGCAGATGGAAGTGCAGCTGGCGAAACGCGTCATCGGCCAGACCGAAGCCGTGCGCGCCGTGGCGACCGCGGTGCGGCGCGCGCGTGCCGGCCTGCAGGACCCGAACCGACCGATGGGCTCGTTCATGTTCCTGGGCCCCACGGGCGTGGGCAAGACCGAGCTGACGAAGGCGCTCGCGCAGTTCCTGTTCGACGACGAGAGCGCGCTCTTACGCATCGACATGTCGGAGTACATGGAGAAGCACTCGGTCGCCCGGCTGATCGGCGCGCCTCCGGGATACGTCGGCTATGAGGAAGGCGGCGCGCTGACGGAAGCGGTGCGGCGCCGGCCGTATCAGGTCGTGCTGTTCGACGAGATCGAGAAGGCGCATCCGGACGTGTTCAACGTGCTGTTGCAGGTGCTCGACGACGGGCGCCTGACGGACGGCCAGGGCCGCACGGTGGATTTCAAGAACACGCTGATCCTGATGACCTCGAACCTCGGCGCCGAGTTCCTGGCGGACCCGCGTCAGCCGTTGGGCTTCGGCATGCCGGGCGACAAGGACAAGGTGCTGTCGGAGAGCGAGGCGTACGACCTCGTGATGGACGTCGTGCGCAAGCACTTCCGGCCGGAGTTCCTGAACCGCGTCGACGAGATCATCGTGTTCCACCGCCTGCAACGCGACCAGATGGCGGCGATCGTCGACATCCAGATGAAGCGGCTGCAGAAGCTGCTCGACGATCGCAAGATCGTGCTGGAGCTGGACGACGCGGGGCGGACGTGGCTGGCCAACAAGGGCTACGACCCGGTCTACGGGGCGCGGCCGCTGAAGCGCGTGATCCAGGCGCACGTGCAGAACCCGCTGTCGGATCTGATCCTGGCGGGCAAGGTGCACGACGGCGACACGGTGCGGATCGGGGTGCGCGACGGCGCACTGACGCTGAATGGTGAGGCTGTGAAGGCGGCGGCCTAGTTTCTAGGTAAAGCGGTTGTGGCGCCGGCGCGAATGCGCCGGCGTTTTTCTTTGCGGAAAGTTTGCGTAATCTGACCGCATTATCCCAGTGGTGGACATCTGGGAACGGGTCCGCCGTCTCGGCGAGCCGATGTCGGCTTCCTGGGCTCCAGCGTCGGCCGTGTATCGTGCCGAGCGCGGCATGCGTGGCAATTGCGGCACGCTTTCCGGGTGCTTGTCAGGAAACCTAGCTCTCAGCAGGCCGAGTCTGTTGTCGAGCGCCACCCGCTCAACTAGTTCTCAGACTTGGATCGATCATTCTTCGGAGGGGCACATGCGTTCGTTAAAACTCGGCCTGGCCGCCACGGCGGTGATCTGCGCACTTTCGACGGCGGCTCAAGCCGACTGCGTCAAAGTCGGAACGGTCGGGGAAGCTCCGACCCACGCTATCGCCGAGCTCTTTGCCAAGAACGGTCTGAAGAACATCATTTACGGGCAGGGCCGCGAGGGCAAGGGCCCGGTCCGTCTGAAGTGCGATGACGGCTCGGCAACAACGACGTGCCACGCCTCGCAGATGGCGTGCAAAGTGTCAGCACCCAAGACCTGCCTGGGCGCCTGGTTGTGCTTTTAGGGTTGACCGCGACGGGCGGCGCAAACCAATAGCGCAACTTTGGAAACGGGCGTTGTGGCACGCCATGTCGCGCGGCACGACTTGGTCGTGAACGTTGTGCGCCGGCATTTCCGGCCGGAGTTCCTGAACCGCGTCGACGAGATCATCGTGTTCCACCGCCTGCAGCGCGACCAGATGGCGGCGATCGTCGACATCTAGATGAAGCGGCTGCAGAAGCTGCTCGATGATCGCAAGATCGTGCTGGAGCTGGACGACGCGGGACGGACGTGGCTGGCCAACAAGGGCTACGATCCGGTCTACGGCGCGCGACCCTTAAAGCGCGTGATCCAGGCGCACGTGCAGAACCCGCTGTCGGATCTGGCGCGTGGGTGCCGGCGTTCTTTGCGGAAAGTATACGCAATCTGACCGCATTATCCCATTAGCGGAAATCGACCACTTCTCCGCGATCCCTATCGCGGTCGACTGGCGGTGCAAGAGCTTCTAGTCGCTCGGTTAGTCGATCGCCTGACCGTCGGCATCAAATTTGGCGACGAGGTTATCGGTTTGCTCGTCGACAGTCACCACTTCATCCTCGAACGAATCTGGGAGGCCGGCAGCGACACCGGCGTCATCCGCAGATGAGGCGCGCAAGAAATAGTTGACTGGCGTTTTGCCACCTTTGCCGCTGGCGTAGCGTGGATGTGGCGAATGGCTATCCTGATTATCTGCGATCGACATCAGGTCATGATCGACGCGTTTGACGACGAGGAAGACGTGATCGGCTCCCGGGATAGACGTATCATCATCCCGACAAACCCCCACGTCGCCTGCCCTCTGTTGTTTGATAGGGATGCGGGACCAGCCGCGTTCCTTCTCAAGAAGACGCGCAAGCGCACCCGCACCGTAAGTAATCGGCACGGCGATGCCCGCCTCATTTAAGAACAGGCTCAGTGTGGCTGCGCAAGCATTATGGAGGGTAGGTCGGCCATAGATTTTGATCATGGCACGCCGCGCCTTTGCGCGGACGGCGTCGCACCTTTCGACGTCCGATCCAATCTCAATCAGAACCGGAACACGGGTCGCATCGTCACCATCTAGTGCGTCCGCGCCGGCCCATTTGGCAGCTGCAGGGGCAGCCGGTTGAGGCGCATCGACCGCCTCCATTTCCGCTGCGTCGCCGCTGTAAGTGGGTGGATGTTGCCTAAAGAAGGCGGCATAGTACGCTTCCATATCGTGTATCGAGGTATCGCCAAGGAAACGCGCTTGTTTGTGAGGCGTCGACGGAACCGAATAATCGCCGCGAGCAAAAGCAATTTTCCACTTAGTCGCATTGGGGGCGAACTGCATGGCTTGGAGCACTGCAGCTTGGCGCGCGATCGGCGCTGAGGCGACCTTCATCCCATGTTTCGCGACCTTCCCCGAGAAGTCATAGAGCGATTTGGAAAGCCACGTGCCATAAGCCTTGATCTGCGCTGGCGCACTGAGGGCCAGGAATTCCTCTCGCGTGATCTTCATGAAATCGGGCAATTCCGATCCGACTTGTGTCAGCCCGATGTAACTGCCTGTGACACATCGGGTATCCCATCGCGACTCTGTGTGGATTACTGCTGCGATGGCTGCGGGATCAACGTGGTAGGTCGCGGCGACTTTGTTCAGTGCATCAAGGATTTCGCGATTTCCGCGCTCCGGAACGCTTGCGCCACCCGTCAGAATTCGTCCCATGACACTCTCAAATGATCAAAAAATGAAAAGTCGGCAGGCAATAGGATTGTGCGAATCTAAATCTGCCTTAAAGGCAACACAAGCGTTTTAAACGGCATCTACGGCGCCAGAGACATTTTTCAGCGAGACGGCGCAGCGGCGCGGCTCCGGAGGCGCGTGTGCAATCGCAGCCGATTGATGCCGTGCGGGTGCGTAATGAGATTGCGGCGTGGCAGAAGCGCTGCGTCGTCGCCGACGCCGTGGAACGGGAGGCGCGGTGCTGATGGCAGCGACTGACCCTTGCGAAAATGCAAACAGGCCTTTGTCGACGGCACTCTGCTGAGAATGTTGGGTGAGGTCATCAGTGATCGTCGGCTGCCGGACGCGGGGAGGGCCGAAACCTCGGCAGCATGCGCGTGAGGACTTCGTCGCGGATCAGGAAATGATGTCGGAGCGCGGCGCCGATGTGCCCCGCCAACAGGAGCGCGAGGATCCAGCCGCCAAACTCGTGCAATACCTTCAGCGCTTGCTCGGCTGTCTGCTTGTCCGGCAAGTCCGGGAGGGCGGGAAGATGCGGCAGCGGCAGGACGCCGTAGAGCCGCGTTGGAATGTTGAGTGGGGAGGCTGACACCACAGCCCATCCAGAAATCGGCAGCGCGATGAGCAGGACATAGAGCAATCCGTGGCTCAACTTCGCCGCGCGTTTTTCCCACGCGGGCATGGTCGCGGGTAGCGGCGGCGGTCTGTGCAGCAATCGCCAGACCAGACGCAGGATGCTGAGGGCCAAAATCGTCATGCCGATCGATTTGTGCCATTGATGCAGCGAAAAATGCAGATACGAGGGCGGCCTCAGCGAGATCATCGTCCATCCCAGAATGAACTGGGTGGCGATGGCGCCGGCCGTCAGCCAATGGATCGCGATCGCGACCCCGTCATAGCGGGTCGGGCTCAGCATCTTCTACTCATCTCCGCTCGACGGATGAGTCCGGATCGATGGCAGCAGATTACTTCTTTTGAGCACTGGTGATCAGATCCTGGCTTGCTGGTCATGGAGCAGTTATACTGATGGCAACGCCGTTCTCTTGGGAATAGCGTACATGCTCGTCATTCCTTATGGCTTGGCGCCGGGGAGGTGGGTCCGATGTCGGGATATGGGCACGTGCAGCACACGGCCTTCGCGCGTCTAAGGGCCGTCGCATTTGTCGGCGCAGCTTTCGTCAGCCTGTCGGCCAATACCGCACGCGCGGAAACGAGCCTTGACGTTTTGGCCGGCACGTGGCGCGGCAATGGGACGATGCTTTTCGAAGACGGGAAGTCTGAAGATTTCAGCTGCAAGGCCTATTACAGAGCCGGCCCCAACATGAGCGTCGTATTCCGCTGCAAAGGCTCGTCCACCAATTTCGAGCTGCGGAGCAAGCTGTTGAAGGCTGAGGGCGAGAAGGTCTCCGGGGTTTGGGAGGAGCGCACCTATAACGTCACGGGTGAAGCCTCCGGCACGGCATCCGCCGGCAAACTGGACGTCCGGTTCAGCGGAAGTCTCGCAGGCAGTCTTCACGTGAGTTTTACGCCATCGAGCCAATCGGTCTCCGTCACTATCGATACGAAAGGCACCGGCATCAAGGGCGCGCGCCTCAGCTTCAGCCGCATGTGATACAAGCGCCGGCGCTCGATGCCGAGGCGATACGCTGGACGCTCGCTTTGGGCCAGATGCCGGCCCGTATTACCGCTCATATGGCCGCCCGTCCTTGTGCACGAAGCGGCCGTCGGCGTTGGTGCTCATCATGTCGATGTCGGAGCAGGTGGTGATGTCGGCGGGTTGACGGGAGCCGGCTTCGAGGTAGACCGCCATGGCGCCGGATCTGTTGATCATGTGATGGCCGTTGCCGGTGTTCTTCGGGAAGGCGGCGCAGTCGCCGGCGCGCAGCAACGTTTCGCCGCCGTCTTCGATCAGGGTCAGTTCGCCCTCGAGCACGTAGACGAATTCGTCCTCGTGGGAATGCCAGTGGCGTTGACTGGACCAGTTGCCCGGCGGCAGGCGCACGAGATTGATGCCGAAATCCTGGAGACTGCCGGCGTCGCCAAGCCGCTGGCGCACGCGCTCGGCGCATGGCGCATTGAGCTGCGGCGGGTAGCCGGTGCCTTTGCGTTGCGGCACGGACGCGATGTCGATCTTGGGCATGGCTTTCTCCGCACTATCGCAATCGTGAGACAGCCTGTCGGCCTACGTCCCAGTCCCCGCCACGCGCCGCGTGATGTCGCGTTGCACGTCGTCGGGCTGTTCGGAGACGGCGCGGGTCATGGCGCGCAGGTGGTGGCGGGCGTCGTGCAGCTGGTCGATCAGCGAGAGGATGACTGGCAGGCTCGCATGCTCCAGGCCCATGCGATAGTGCAAGTCGCAGGCCAGCGCCACGCGGGACTGGTCGAGGCGATCGAACAGGTAGCCCGCCTCGTCGCGGTGCGGCGCGATCAGGCCGTCGTCGATCCAGGCCAGCAGGACGTGCCGCTCCAGAACGGTGATTTGCGCGATGAGTTCGCCTTCGCGGATCATGTCGTCCCACTCCTTCTGCGGGGGTTCTGCGGGTGCGTCTTCTCCCACTCGGCCATGAACCCAGCCAGTGCGTCGTCGGCGCCCTCGGGCGGGACGATGTCAATCTCGATCAGATGATCGCCGCGGCCTCGCGTTTCGCCTGCGGATGCGGCCTTGCCAAACGGCACGCCCTTGCCGCGCAGGCGCAGCTTCGCGCCCTGCCTAGCGCCCTTGGGCACTTTGACGTCGACGGGGCCGTCGACCGTGTCGGCGCGCACGCTGGCGCCGTTCAGGGCTTCGCCGAGGGAGACCGGCAGCTGGCTCAGGATGTCGTGGCCGGCGCGCGTGAAACTTGCGTGCGGGGCAACGGAGATCTCAACGTAGGCGTCGCCCGTCTTGCCGTCCGAGCCCGGCAGGCCCTGGCCCTTGAGACGCAGCACCTGGCCGTCGGCGATGCCGGCCGGAATGGTGAGGTCGATGGTCTTGCCGTCCGGCATCGTCACCATTTTCTTGGTGCCGTTGACGGCCTCAAGGAACGGGACTTCGAGCGCGTAGCGTACATCCTGCGGCGGCATGCGGAAGCCGCTGCGATCGCCGCCTGCGCCGCCGCGCGCGCGGAAGAGATCGGCGAAGATATCGTAGTCGGCGTCGGATCCCGGATGGCCGTTTCGGCCGAAGCCGGCACTCTCCGGGCCGGGCCGGCGATAGCGCATATTGGGATCGGCCTCAGCATATTCGCGGTAGTAGTGACGCTCCGGCGCGCGCTCGGCGCCGGTCGCGTCGATCTCGCCGGCATCATAGCGCTTGCGCTTGTCGGCATCGCCGATGATGTCGTAGGCGGCGTTGATGTCCTTGAAGCGCGCCTCGGCTTCCGGCTTGCCCGGATTGAGATCGGGATGGGTTTCCTTCGCCGCCTTGCGATAGGCCTTGCGGATATCGTCCTGGCTCGCGTCGCGCGCTACACCCAAGGTCTCATAGAGATCGGCCATGTCCGTCCGTTCGGCAAAGTCGTGCGCCGGATAGTTGGTCGACGATCAGACTACGCCGGCCGATATTGGAGGCGCAATACCGGTGACGATCTTGCCGATCGTGACGAGCCTCTCTTCCGTACGTCGGTCACGTCCGCAAGGTCGGCTTGTACTCATCTTCGCCGAGCCCATACGTCCAAGCCACGCCTTCGCGCGCCGATCGCACCCAGGGCGGGACGCGCAGGAAGTAGTGGCGAAAACTGCCGTCCGGCTCAGGGGTGCCATTGACAACTTCGACGAATGTCATGGGCTGCAATGTCGGCCGCCACTCTTGCTCACTTGTCGACAGTATTCGTTGCCAAAGGATGCCGGTGTCATCTTGAGCGAGCTTTTTGGCTTTGCTCTTTTTCAGGTAGCGCTCGATACCCATGCCCTCAAGCAACAGGCGTCGCATCTCGACGTTTCTTTCGCGTTCGATGTGCTGGACGGTAACGCGATGCGGAGAGGCCACTAGCCAGGCCGGAAGGAGCACGCCCTGGCGGGCGTGCATCTCAAATCCGTCGCGATATGAGCGGATTACATCCACCCTGGACGCCGCCGTCTCCAAGGTGCCCCGGTCATAGTGAGCCGGCCGATCGCAGACGACGGCGGCTTTTTCCAACAAGACGCTCCAGCCACAGGTACGACACACGCGGTCCAACGCCTCGACGACCGGCGTCGGCCTTGCGGACACGTAATCCGACAACATGTTCGTCCAAAACTCGAGTTGTGCCAACGCGGCCATGCTGGCAGCCAGATCGAGCGCGGCCCACATCACAGGTGCCGTACAAACCCGGGGCAAGCGCGGCGTGATATCCAGACTCGATTGGGAGCGGATGATCGACGCGATCGCGGTACGATCGGATTGATCGGCTTCAATCAGATGGTGATCGCTGAGCGTGGCGCGTATCGGATACATCGTGATCTGCTCTGCGAGATCACGCACTGCGGCACCGACGCCGCCACGAGGCGCGGCCGCAACAAGGCTCGCCAATCTTCCGCTCACGGGGTCCTCATCCGAGGGCCCAATCAGGCCGGCATTTGCAAGCACGCGGAGCGTCAGTACAGCTTGGCGTGGACTGGCCACAACCAATACGGCTGCGGGGCGAGCGACACCGAGCGCATCGTAAAGCGCATGGACTGCCTCACGCGCGCTTGTGGCGTCGATCGGTTGGGTGGACGTGATCCTGGTTTGCCAAGCGTTGCAGATCTCAACGGCGACGGGATCCTCAACGAGTGCCATTTCAGTCTTCCACCAACCGCCCGGAGGGTCCGCGCGCGGAATTCTCGTCGAATTCCCGCTGACGGCGTACCCGATACACGCCCTTGGCGAGAGGGATCGGCGCGTGCTCCTCGTGGCGGACAATGGCGCCCGCTTCGCCGACGATCAGATGTCCGAGATAGAGTTGGGCAAACTCGCCGGATAGCACCTGCTTTTCACGAAGAAGTCTCACGTCGCCGTATGCGGCATGGCGATGGCCGGTCAATTCACCCCATGCGAGGACGTGAGAGCCGTCCGCCTGGGGTGGACTTGATGGCGCTGCCGCCGGCGCAGCGTCGATGCGTTCAATGCAGACATCACCTTGGAAATATAAAATCACGAGCCTCTCCCACGTTGCCGAAGACAACTGCACGTATTGCGAGCCCTTGCTTGATCCGAAGATGTGTTGCCGGCGGTGCGCCTCCTGCTGTCGTTGACCTGCCGAAGCGAAGATCACGGCATCGTGGTTGTTTCGCGGCAAGGCGGGCTGAAGCCTACCGTCCCCGTTGCAGCAGCGTGCCCGCGGCTATGGCAATCACCATGGCCGCGACGAAGGCCAGGGTGGCGGGCGCGGCGAGGGGCACTGAGACGAGAGCGGGGCCGGGGCAGAACCCAGCAAGGCCCCAGCCGATGCCGAAAACGGCCGCGCCGATCAGGAGTTGGCGATCGACCGGCGCATCGGCGGGCGGAACATGAAACACCGGGTCTGCGAGTGGCGCGGCGCGCCGGCGAACAAGCCAGAAGCCCGGTGCTGCCACGCCGATGGCGCCGGCCATGACGAAGGCGAGGCTCGGATCCCAGGTGCCGGCGACGTCGAGGAAGTTCAGGACCTTCGCCGGATCGGCCATGCCGGACAGGATCAGGCCGAGGCCGAACAGACCTGCGAGCAACGCGCCAATCACGCCCATGGCCAGCCTCCCACGACGTGACGGACGACGTAAACCGTCGCTGCGGCCGTGGCCATGAATACAGCGGTCGCCGCGAGCGAGCGACGCGAGAGACGCGCGAGGCCGCACACACCGTGCCCACTCGTGCACCCGCGTGCCGCGAAGACACCCGCGCCCACTAGCAGTCCCGCAGTCACGGCGAGGCTCAGGCTGCCGGTGACGGTCTGCTGGACGGGGTCTCCGGTCAGCGATGTCCAGGCGAAGGGGCTTGCCAACAGCGCCGCGACGAACGCCGCGGCCTCGATTGGAGCGCTGGCGCCGTACGGCGGAAGCAGGCGACGCACGATGCCGCTGATGCCGGCGATACGGCCTGTCACGAGCAGGAGCAGTACGGCGGAGATTCCGATCAAGGCGCCGCCTGCCAGCGATGCCCACGGCGTGAATTGGGTCGTTTCCATCGTCGAGAGTGTCCTCGTTGTGCTGAGTTACTCAGCAACCCAGTACTTCAGCCACAAGTCCCGGTGATTGAGTTTCAGCCAACGGCTCACGGTCGTCGCACTCATGCGAAGCTCGCGCGCAATTTGCCGGACAGGCTTCACCCCACCGGATTTCAGGTGTTCGCCTGCCGCCAGGTAGGCGGCGATGGTTGTACGGCAGCCTGGCGACATTGCTTCCATCCGCACGGACCCGAAACGGAGGCAGCCTAAAAGCTTCCGCCGCGGTTGTAGCTTTCGACGAGCTGATTGTAGTCGCGCATCAGGCGGGCAGGCGAGCCTTCGACCATCCATGCGCCGCCGCCGGAGTCCAGCATCATCCTGTCGCCTTGGCTGTAGGGAACCTTGTCGCGCACGCGCCGCATGAGTTGCTTGGACGTGACCAGGAACGTCTTTGCATCGTTGACGAAACTAGAGCCGATTTTGCTATCCTTGTTGGCCTCGGCGTAGGCTTCCGTCGCCTTGGCGATGGCCTCGTAGTCGCCCAGCGCCGCGGTAATCTTGGCGAGGTCGGACTTAGCGGCACTCTGCACGCGCATCAGGCGTTTGGCCTGCATCATCAGCGTCTGGATGTGGTAGCGCTCCTTGCGGCCTTCGGCGCGCTCGATCTCGGCGAGTTTTTCCAAGGCTTGCTTGTCCTGCAGGATGTCGATGCCGTCGCGCAACGTCTGATCCGCGCCGGCGAATGCGTTCCAGGCCGCCACCAGACGCGGATGCAGGGCCTTGCCCTTGGCCATCTTGTCGTCCTTGTAATTCTCCTGCTCGTAGTAGTCGTCGGCCTCCTTCAGCAGCGGCTCGAGCGCGACAACGGCCTCAACATAGGCGGAGGCCGCGTTCTCCAGGTCCTTGTCGTCCGGGTCGAGGGCGTTGGCCTTGTCCACGTTGGCCTTGCAGTCGGCCGTGTCATAGATGGTGTAGGTGCCGTAGATGATGCGCTCTTTGCCGGTCGGCCCGTTCTTGCCGACCCAGCTGAAGTAACGCGACCGCGAATCGTAGGCGCGCTCGGACAACCGGTTGATACACTCAACGTAGGCGTTGATTTTTTCGGTCAGTGACGGGGTTTCGTCGGGGGGCGAGCCGGCATGGCATTGGCCGTGCGCCAGCCCCGCTGCAATGGCCAGGATGATCACGCGCACAAATATCATCGTTCCCTCCCGGAAGCGGACGTGGGACGCCGAATATCTCGCATGCTGCTGGATGATGGCAAGCGACGGATTGCGGGTTTGCGCAACGTGCGGCTCACGTGTCGTGTTGCGCTGCCATCTGGAGATGGAAGACGAATTGCTCGAAGGCGACGATGTAGCTGGCATCGTGCAGCTCGTGGACGCGGGAAAGCAGTCCGTCGGCGAACCAAGCGCAGAAGCTAAACCGGATGTCGAGAATTTCGCCGGTGTTCCTGTGACGGTACACACCGTGGGCACGGGCGCGGCTCTGGTCGGGATCGTGTACGACCGTGTCAATCGTGTAGGTCTGCAAGGCGAACGTGTCGATCACCAACTGGAGGCGTCCGCGCAGGTCCTCCTTGCCGACAGCACTCATGGCATACGGCACCTGGATGCCATCGACATTGACGAGGTAGAGAATGTCTTCGGTGACGAAGGTCATAAGGCGGTCGAGGTCCTGCGTTTTCCAAGCGTGCAAGGCTTTGAGGAAGGCGGATCTCTCGTCGGCGAGTGTCATGGTGGCCAAGGTCATCGATCTGCGAACCATAAGACCGGCATTAGGCGCGATATTGCGCCCGCGATGAGGCGATGTCGGCGTCGACTGGCTAGTATCGCCGGCATTTGCCTTTCCAGGTGATAATTCTGGCTTCCGCAGCAGATCTCGCGCTAGGAAAGCGAGTGGCGCAGCAGAATGATAGCCAATCCTAATGACAACAGCATCGACGTTTGGGTTTCGCGAAGTTCGCGAGGAGGAGCGGCAGGGGCTCGTTAATCGGGTGTTCGCATCCGTTGCCGAGCGCTACGACCTGATGAACGATCTGATGTCGGGCGGGCTGCACCGGCTGTGGAAAGACGACTTCGTCGCCATGATCGATACGCCGCGCGACGAGCGTCCGTTTCGGCTGATCGATGTCGCGGGCGGCACGGGCGACGTGGCGATACGCTTCGTCAAAGCCGCCGGCAGTGGAGCTGCGGCGACGATCTGCGACATCAGTCCGGAGATGCTGGTCGTCGGCAAGCGGCGCGTCGGGGATGCGGGTCTCGACAGCCGCATCGCATGCGTGGAGGGGAATGCCGAGGCGCTGCCGTTCGCGGACAGGACATTCGACGCCTACACGATCGCGTTCGGCATTCGCAACGTGACGCACATCGAGGCGGCGCTCAGGGAGGCGATGCGGGTCTTGAAGATCGGCGGGCGGCTGCTCGTGCTGGAGTTCAGCCACGTCGAGGTGCCGATGCTGGACCGGCTGTACGATTTCCACTCGTTCGAGGTGATCCCGCGGCTCGGCCAACTCGCGGCCGGCGATGCGGACTCGTATCGCTATCTCGTCGAGAGCATCCGCAAGTTTCCGAAGCAGGAGGCGTTCGCCGGTATGATCCGCGATGCCGGCTTCGAGCGCGTCAGCTTCCGCAACCTCACGGGCGGTGTGGCCGCGATTCATTCGGGCTGGAAGATCTAGCGGCTAAAGCGGCGCGGTCTGCTGCAGAGAGCCGATGAAGAATACCGTGCCCATCAGCAGGATCAGAGATGAGCCGGTGAGGCCGGCGGCGCGCTCGAGGCGCCAACTCCAGGGGGAGTTCTCGCCGGCGAAGCGGCTGGCCAGTTCGCGCGAGCCGATCGCCATGCAGGCGAGCAGCGAGACCATGATTGCGGTACCCAGCGCCATAGCGAACGTGCCGAGGATGCCGACCCACAGTACGCCTTGCGTCAGTGCCAGGAAGAGCAGCGTCAAGGCGCCGGTGCACGGGCGGATGCCAACGGCGAATGCCACGGCGAAGGCCTTGGAAATCGACATTTCGCCGTCGAGCTTCTGCGGGTCAGGGGCGTGGGAATGGCCGCAACTGCAGTTCGGGCCGTGATCATGGTGATGATGGCCCGCGTGTGCGGCCGCCGGCGTGGCGGCGGTAGGCGTGCCGGACCAGATAAGGCGGACCTGGCGATAGAGCAGCCAGGCCCCGACGAGTGCCACGAATGCCCAGCTCAGCGTTTCGGCCCAGGCTTCCGTGGAACGGATGGTCATGCTCGTCGCCTTCAGCACGAGGGCGAGCACGCCGACGAAGGTGATGGCGGACAAGGCCTGGAACAGTGCCGACAGAAACGACAACATGATGCCACGCCGCAGGGTGCGCTCGTTGGCCAGGACGTAGGACGAGATCACGGCCTTGCCGTGCCCAGGGCCCGCTGCGTGAATGATGCCGTAAGCGAAAGCGAGCGCACAGATGACCAGTGCCGGATAGAGCGAAGCGCCAGTTCGCAGATCGCGGACGGCGGCGCTCATGCTCTGCTTGTATTGCGCCTGCTTGGCCAGCATCCAGGCCCAGACGCGGTCCGTCAGCGGCGCGCGCGTTGCGGTCGCGTCATGCGCTTGGCTGGTGAGTGCCGGGCCGGGGGTGGTTTGACTTGCGGGCGTCTCGGACTTCTGCTGCGCCTGCGACGGCAGCGTGATGCCGAGCGGCGAGCGCTGCGGCGCGCCGTCTTGCGCCAAAGCCGGGGCAGAGAGCGACAGGACGAGAAGGATGAGCGGCACATAGAACCGTGCGAGGGCGCGAGGCATTGCAGGCATTACGACCTCACGCACTTGATGCGCACCGTGCGGGAAAGAACAGAGCTGCCGGCGCCGGCCGCGCCGGACAGGGCGTTGGCGAGGTTGGCGGCGTCGTCGTCGCTGGGCGCGGCGTCGATATCGAGCGCGCAGTTCGCCGGCGCGCCCTCACCGAGCTTGACGGGTTTGTCCTTGGCGAAGTCGAAGGCGATGAAAAAACTCGGATCGTAAATGGCGAACGAGAAGCCTGGCGTTTCCGCGGGCAGAGGCTGCTCCAACGGTAGCGTGAAGTTCAAGGTGAGGACGCTGTCCTTGTAGTCCAGCCAGAAGTCCTTCGGCTCAACGAATTTCAAGTCGCTGTCGTTAAGCTTGGCGTGCGTGAAGTAGTCGAACTGTTTGATGCCTTCGATATTGACCTTGGCCAGCTCGGTCAATTCTTCGCGGTCGTAGGTGCCGTCGCCGTTCTTATCGAGGCCCTGGATCGCCATGGCCGTATACATGTCGTCGAAGGTCCAACGCTGCTGCAGGCCGATGACATTGCCGCCTGTGTAGGCAACCGTCGCCTCGACAGTGACCCAGACGTGGGGATGGGCGACAGCGATCTGCGGCGCAAGACTGAGAGCCAAAGCAACGGCCGCGGCGTGCACCCTGCAACTTTTCATCCGGTGTGCGCTCCCCTGCGCGGTCCCCTGCCACGATACAACGGCGGTCCATGCTCGTTGCCGTGACTAGCCCCTACGTGCTGGTAATGGCCCTTTCGCGGCAAAGGCTTCATGCCAGCCGCGCGTCTGCGCCCGCGTGGCCAAACACCTACGGGTGGTCCCTGCTTGATTCATTTTGGATGTTATAGTATCCGTCTCTGTCATCAAGCTGATTCTGGCCGAGCTTTCGGCTGCTCATCTTGTGACATTTGATGAGGCGTTCGCTCGCATCAAGCTTAGACCCAAGGAACCTGATCCATGCCGTCATGGACGAGATTGCGCCAGGTCAGTCCACGCGCCAGTAATCTCATTGCAACCGCTGCGCGGAATGCAGCGATTGGTGCGCTGGCGCTCGTGGCAGGGGCCGCCGCACCGGCTCGGGCCGAGACGAAGGTGGTGGCGACCATCAAGCCGATACACGCCCTCGTCGCCGGTGTGATGCAAGGCATCGGCACGCCTGAGCTGCTTGTTGCGGGAAGCGCGTCGCCGCACACATTTGCCCTGAAGCCATCCAGTGCCCGCGCCTTGAACACGGCAAATGTCGTGTTCCGCGTGTCGCCGGCCGTCGAGCCATTCACGGTGAAAATCGTCGCGGCGTTGCCGGCGGGCGTGCGTGTCGTGACGCTCGCGAGTGCGCCGGGCGTCAAGCATCTGCCGGTGCGCCGCGGTGCGACATTCGAAGCGCACGCCGAGGCCGGCCACGAGCACGATGAGCACGCGGAGTTCGCAGGCCACGATCACGACGGCCAAGAAGGGACTGGCGACGACGGTCACGTCTGGCTGGACCCAGAGAACGCCAAGAACATGGTGGAGGAGATCGCACGCGTATTGGCGGAAGCTTCGCCCGAAGACGCAGCACGCATCAGGGCAAACGCGCAGCGCGTCCGGGCCGAGATCGATGCGCTGGATGGCGAGGTCGCGGAGACGCTGCATCCGGTGCGCGCGCGCCCGTACGTCGTGTTCCACGACGCCTACCAGTATTTCGAACGGCACTACGGTCTATCGCCGGTCGGCGCCATCACGATCGGGCCGGACGTGCAGCCGGGCGCCAAGCGGCTCGGCGAGATTCGCCAGAAGATCGGCGATCTTGCCGCGGTGTGCGTGTTCGCCGAACCGCAGTTTTCCAGCAGCGTCATGCGCGCCGTGACGGACGGAACGACGGCGCGGTTCGGCACCCTCGATCCGGAGGGAGCGCTGGTGGAGCCGGGTGCAGGAGCCTATGCGGCGCTGATGCGCAACCTTGCCGCCAACCTGCGTGGGTGCCTCGGCGCGGCGCCTGCCGAAGGCGGGTGAGATTTAGCACGCCCGTGAACTGACCCAACGCAAAAGCCGGCCCTTTCGGGGCCGGCTTTTCGAATTTCGAAGTCTTGGGCCGAAGAGCTTACTGTTCGGAAGCGGCCGACGTGCGTGTCACGAGCGGCTTGCGGCCAATCTTGGTCACTCGCTTGCTGCCCGACGAATTGTCGACGGTATAGCCCTCGTCGTAGTTCTCTTCGACGCCGGTGGACTTCGGCGTGGATTGCTTTTGTGGCTTCATGGCGGGCTCTTCGCTCGCTTCAACGGCCGGTTCTTCCTTCGTGGTCGCGGTGGTCTCGGCGACGGGAGCCGGCTCGGCGTTGGTCGAACCGTAGTTCTTCGGCATCGCCGATGCCTTGTGGTTCGTGCCTTCGAGGCGCGAAACTTCAGTCGCGGCCGGCCCCGTCTTGAAGCGTTCCCATGTGACAGTCACAACCATGCCGACGGGGACACGCGGATAGAGATCGAGCACGTCCTCGTTATACATGCGGATGCAGCCCTTGGAGACGGCCTGACCGATCGTCCACGGCGCGTCGGTGCCGTGAATGCGGTAGGTGCTCGAACCCAGGTACATGGCACGAACCCCGAGCGGATTCATGGGATGTCCACCAGGCACCCAGCTCGGCAGCTTGGGGTTTTCCTTGAACATGTCCGGCGTCGGCGTCCACGAAGGGTTTTCCTTCTTCATGGTCACCGAGGTCTTGCCCTGCCAGCGGCTCTGCTCGCGCGGCGCGGCGATGGGATAGCTGATGGCCGTGCCGGGCTTCGTGATCAGATACAAGCGACGATCGCCGAAGCTGACGATGATCTGGTTGGGACGATACTGCGGATCGAACGTCACGGTCTGACGGCCGCCGCCCCACTCTTCGCCACCGCCCCACAGGAAGTCGATGAGATCCTGGGCCTGGGCTGCTGCCGTGAAGGATGCAGTGGCGGCAAGGGCCACAACGCCGGCAAGTGCAGACCGGAACAAAGAAGATTTAACGAGCATCGTCAGGCACTCCGCATTAGTGCATTCGTCTTGTAGGTGAGCCTGTCACCGGGCACAAGACCCCTCAGTCGCGAGATCATCGCGATGCATTTGTGATGTGTCGTCGGTATAGCCCAGTGGTGTGTCTTGCGGCAGAGCAGCAAGGCCACAGTCGCCGAACGATGTGCCCCGCGCTTGGTTCCATCAGCATATCTCCGCCCCGCGGCCTGTGGATAAGTCGGTCGGAGATCGCGAATTGCATGTGCGGAAGCCTTGTATTACGGGCCGTCTCGCGCGGTTCGTGGCGCGGGAGCAGAGTTGCTAAGCTTCCGGCCGGTCTCAGCAATCACCATTTTTGTGACGGATGTGTGGAGCCAACGCCACACCGATTTCCTGCGGTGATGTTGATGACACGAAGTACGGAAGGGCTTGACGGACTCAGCGAGCTGCTCTAGAACAAACACAGAACATCACGACTGCGGTTCACGGCGAAGCAACCGCCCCTGAGAGCTCCCCCGCTCCGGCTTTCGCCTTGAATTGCTTGATGTTCTTGAAGTTGCGCGGCGTGCGTTTGCGTTTGTTGGCGCGCAATCGGCATCCCGGTCCGGAACGGCATCCCCCTGCCGTTCCGGAGCCGGAGAGCCTATAGTGCTCGGCATGCCGGATTCTGCCGCACTTTCAGAGCTTTTCCGTTCCCAGGGTGTGATTTTCACTGCCCGTCGGCGACGGTTGCGAGCCTGGGTCGCCTGCGGGCTCATTAGCTTCCTAACGAGCACAATTGCTGCAGCGCAGCGGACGCAAGAGTCGCCCGAAACTGCCACGGGACATCGCGAGATCATCTCATCCGTCATCTCATCGCATGCGATGATCTCATCGGCCTCGATCCCGGCATCGGAAGCGGGCCGTGACATCCTGAAGGCGGGTGGGTCGGCGGTCGATGCGGCGATCGCCGCACAACTTGTCCTCGGTCTCGTCGAGCCGCAGTCGTCCGGCCTCGGCGGCGGGGCATTTATCCTCCACTGGAACGAGAGCCAAAAGGCGCTGACGACCTACGACGGCCGAGAGGCGGCACCGGCGGCGGCAAAGCCCGATCGTTTTCTCAAGGACGGCAAGCCGCTGCCGTTCGACCAGGCGGTGCAGTCGGGACTCAGTCCCGGCGTGCCGGGCGTGGTGCGGCTGATGGAGACGGTCCACAAGGCGCATGGCAAGCTGCCGTGGGCGGACCTGTTCAAGCCGGCCATCAAGCTGGCGAAGGAGGGCTTCACGGTCACGCCGCGGCTCAGCCTGCTGCTGAAGTGGGTGGGGCCGTCGGTGTTCGACGAGACGGCGCGCCGCTACTTCTTTCCCAACGGCCGTTCGGTTTCGAGCGGCGACACCCTGATCAACCTGGAGTACGCCGCCACGCTTGAGCGGTTGGCGGAGAAAGGTGCCGCGGGTTTCTACGAGGGGCCCATCGCCGACGCGATCGTTGCGGCCACGGCGAAAGCGCCGAATGCGAGCGGCGACATGACGCTCGCCGATCTCGGCGGCTACACCGTGAAGGAGCGGACGCCGGTCTGCATCGGCTATCGCGTCTACAAGGTTTGCGGCATGGGACCGCCGTCATCAGGCGGCATCGCCGTGGCGCAGACGCTGAAGCTGCTGGAGGGGTTCGAGCTCGGCACCGGCCCCGACGCCGCCATGAGCGGCAAGGCGCTGCACCTGATCGCGGAAGCCGAGAAGCTGGCGTATGCCGATCGCGAGCGCTACCTCGCCGATCCGGACTTCGCCGCCATTCCGCACGGCCTCACGGACGAGAGCTACCTCACGCAGCGGCGCGGGCTCATCAACCCCGATGCGGCGATGACGGAGGCCAAGCCCGGCGCACCGCCGGGATCGGAGAAGCACGCGTACGGCATCGACGCGACGCTGGAGCGGGCGGGTACCAGCCACCTGTCGGTGGTCGACGCCGAGGGCAATGCCGTTTCGATGACGACGACGATCGAAGGCGCGTTCGGCTCAGGGCTGTTCGCGGCCGGCTTCCTGCTCAACAACCAGCTGACCGACTTTTCATTCGCACACGCCGACAAGGCGGGGGCCGCCATCGCCAATCGCGTCGAAGCGGGCAAGCGGCCGCGCAGCTCGATGGCGCCGACGATCGTCTTCGGGCCGGACGGCCAAGTGTTTGCCGTGCTCGGCTCGCCAGGCGGCACGAGCATCATCCTCTATGTCGTGAAATCGCTCGTGGCGCTGCTCGACTGGCAGTATGACGCGCAGGCCGCCGCGGCGCTGATCAACTTCGGCAGCCAGGGCAAGGGGTTTCAACTGGAGATCGGATGGCGCGCAATCGGTCCGGCCTTCTCGATGGTCGGTTACGGACAGAATGTCGATTTCGCGCTGATGAATTCCGGCACCCATATCGTGGTGCGGCGTGACGGCCGGCTCGAAGGCGGTGCCGATCCGCGGCGCGAAGGCGTGGCGTTGGGGTTTTAACTGGGCGCTTTGGCGCGCTCCCGATGCGTGTCGCACTTGGCAACGCGGCATGGAACGTTCCGACGCCTATCGTGTTGCGCGGTATGACAGAGCCACCAGAAGATACCGGCGTGCAGTCCCTCAAGCACTGGGTGAAGTCGCTTTGGGACATGGAGAACGAGCTGCGGTTCTCCGCCTGGAGCGCCTTGACGTTGGATAAGGAGCAGGCGCGGGTCCATCTCAGCGAAGCGCGGCGGCATCTCAACGCCCTGCTCAACGAGGCCGAGCCTACGGGCCATACCCTCGATCAGCCGCCGGTGCTTCCCGACGAGAAGCCCTGAGAAGACGCGCGTTGAGGAACCAGCCCGGACCGGTGGGGCTGCCACAAGAGGCGTGTGATCCGTCTGAGGTCGAGGGGATGCTGCCCCTCACCCTAACCCTCTCCCCGTAAGGACGGGGAGAGGGAATTGTGGGTACGGCGCTGGCGGCGATGAAGAATGCGCGATGGCGGTGCGGCTTGCGCCCCTTCTCCCCGCGGGCGGGGAGAAGGTTGGGATGAGGGGCAGGTCCTTGGATCGACGCTCTCTCGGTGCCGAGACTTGACGCGCGACGTCACGGGACCGGCTGACGTCAGCGGTGGAGCGCTTCCAGCTCGTGCAAAATGCCCTCAAGGACGCCGCTCAAATTGTGAAACACATCATCATTGGTGACGCGGAACACGCGGTAGCCCAGCGCTTCAAGATGCTGGGTGCGGGCCGCGTCGCGGGCGATCTGGTCCGGCTCGCCGTGCGTGGCGCCGTCGATCTCGACGATCAGCTTGGCTTCGCGGCAGAGGAAATCGGCGACGAATGGCTCGATGGAAGCCTGCCGCGAGAATTTATGACCCGCGAGTTGGCGGCTGCGAAGTGCGTGCCAGAGCTTCGTCTCGGCTGACGTGCCGTTGGCGCGCAGGATGCGGGCACGATTGGTGGTCCAGGGTTGGTGGCCGCGCATGGGAACTCGGCTAGCGTGGTGCGGAAGCTGCCCCTCACCCTAACCCTCTCCCCGTAAGGACGGGGAGAGGGAATCGAGCGCGCGGCTCGGGTGGTGATGAAGCTCAGACGATGCCGGTGCGGCTTGCGCCCCTTCTCCCCGCGTGCGGGGAGAAGGTTGGGATGAGGGGCAGGTTCTTGCGCGACGCTCGCTCGGTGCCGACACTTGACGACGTCACGAACCGGCTGACGTCAGCGGTGGAGCGTTCCTAGTTCGTGCAGAATGCCCTCAAGC
Source organism: Hyphomicrobiaceae bacterium (assembly GCA_965279065.1). GTDB lineage: Bacteria > Pseudomonadota > Alphaproteobacteria > Rhizobiales > Hyphomicrobiaceae > JAKAXS01. The sequence goes on along the minus strand of OZ257134.1, from coordinate 507,527 downwards.
ACGCCGCTCAAGTTGCGAAACACATCATCATTGGTGACGCGGAAAACGCGGTAGCCCAGCGCTGGTGGTCCAGGGTTGACGGCCGCGCATGGGAACCCGGCTGGCGTGGTGCGGATGCTGCCCCTCACCTAGCCCTCGCCCCGTAAGGACGGGGAGAAGGAACCCCTTCGCCGCAACCAGCGTAGGTGCGCGGAGAGAAGCCCAGCCACTGTGCCAACCAAGACCTGACCTCCCGGCTTGAGCCGCTTTGTGCGCGCGCGTAAGGTCGCCGCCGCTTTGAGGAGACGGCCATGGCGAAAGCACGACTGCGCGATCTGGGATTGTCGCTCGGGCAATTGCCACCCGGCCCACTCAATGCGATTACCGACGTCGCCGGTATTCGCGTCGGTTATTCGTCAGTGATCTCCGACACGCCCCACGTCGTGCGTTCGGGTGTCACCGCGATCTGGCCGGCCGAAGATATCTACGCGCGCTCGATGTTCGCAGGTATTCACTCCTTCAACGGCAACGGCGAGATGACCGGCAGTCAGTGGCTGGCGGAGCAGGGGTTATTGTCGGCTCCAGTCCTGATCACCAACACGCATGCGGTCGGCACCGCGCGGGACGCGATCTGCGTGCATGCGGCCCGCCGCGGCGTGGAACAATCCTGGTCGCTACCAATCGCGGCCGAGACGTGGGACGGCTGGCTCTCCGACGCGGAGACGTTCCCGGTCACGCTGGACCTCGCGTTGGCAGCCATCGACACCGCCAACGGTGGCGCGATCGCGGAAGGCAACGTCGGTGGTGGCACCGGCATGATCACACACGAGTTCAAGGGCGGCACCGGGACCGCTTCGCGCCGGCTCGCGGCTGCGGCCGGCGGCTGGACCGTGGGTGCGCTCGTGCAGTCGAACTACGGCCAGCGCTCGCTTCTGCGCTGCGGCCACGCGCCCGTGGGTCTGGAAATTACGCGCGACGTCGTCTCTTCCGCCGTGGAAGACGCGAGGCTGGAGCAGGGCTCCATCATCGTGATCCTGGCTACCGACGCACCACTGTTGCCGATCCAGTGCCAGCGCCTTGCCCGCCGCGCCACTACCGGCATCGCCTGGGTCGGAGGGTTCGGCGCCAACAGCTCCGGCGACATTTTTCTCGGCTTCTCGACCGGCAACCGCATCGATCCGAAATGCCGCATGACCGACGTGCGCATGCTGGGCCTCGATGACTGCACGCCGCTGTTCCAGGCGGCCGCCGAAGCCACCGAAGAAGCCATCTGGAACGCATTGTGCGCGGCTGAAACGATGACCGGCTTCAAGGGCCGCAGAGCCGAAGCCATCCCGCACGACCTGCTGGTCGACGCCGTGCGCCGTTACGCCCGCCGCGATTGAGCGGCGCGCGGCGAGCACTTGCGTTGACAGGTGTTGCGGTTCTAATAGCGCGCCTTTTCTGAGGTTGTGCGGATGCTGCCCCTCACCCTAACCCTCTCCCTGTAAGGACGGGGAGAGGGGACTAGACTGCGGAGATAAGACGCTCGTGACATCGCGATCCATTACCGTTGCAGGGGCCGGCGTGTTCGGGTTGTGGCAGGCCTTGGCGCTGGCGCGAGCCGGGCACCGGGTGCGGTTGCTGGAGGCATCGGCCGAACCGTTCGTGGGCGCATCGAGCCGGCTGGCGGGAGCGATGCTGCTGCCGGACTGCGAGGGCGAGGCGTCGCCGGCCATCGTGCGCGAAATGGGCCGGCGGGGCGTGGAGCTGTGGCGCGAGACCTATCCGGGCCTCATCACGCGCGGCAGCCTGGTGGTCGCCAATGCACGTGACAAGGGCGAACTGACGCGGTTTGCGCGCATGACGGAGCGGCACACGCTGGTCGAAGGTGAAGCGCTCGCGGCTCTGGAGCCGGACATCGCCAGCCGTTTCTCAGCCGGGCTGCATTACGCGGAAGAGGCGCACATGGAGACGCCTCGTGCGCTGGCATTCCTGCTCGATGCAGCACGCGACGCCGGCGTCCACGTCTCGCTCGGCGTGCCGTGGTACGAGGATAACAGCGACGACCTGGTTGTCGATTGCCGCGGGTTCGGCGCGCGAGAAGCCTTGCCGGAGCTGCGCGGTGTGCGTGGCGAGCGGTTTCTGGTGCGCACGCATGAGGTGCACTTCAGCCGCTCCATCCACCTGCTGCATCCGCGTCAGACGCTATACGTGGTGCCGTGGAGCGACGGCATCTTCCTGATCGGCGCAACGTTGATCGAGAGTGAAGACCCAGGCCCCGTCAGCGTGCGCTCGGCCCTGGAACTGCTGGGACTGGCCTACGCGCTGCATCCCGCGTTCGGCGAAGCGCAGTTGATCGAGTCCGCGGCGGGCCTGCGGCCGTCGTTTGCCGACAACGTGCCGCGCGCGATCGTCAGTCGCGGCGGCACGCGCATCGCCGTGAACGGAGCATGGCGCCACGGCTTTCTGCTGGCGCCGGTCATGGCGGAAGCCGTGCTCGCTTATCTCGGCGGTGGCCAGCATCAGCTGTTGCGCAACGCGGGCTAATTGCGCGAAAGTTTATTTCACTGATTGCGGCCGGCCGGCGGTTTACGGCCGGCATTACTTTACGTATACGTCAACTTCTCGAAGGCAATTTCAGGGCGGACTCATCATGCGCGGGCTTCTGGTGGCTGGCCTCTTAGTGGCAGCATCCGTTTCGGGATGCGGGGACGACAAGGTCGAGAAGAAGTCGGAGGTGCGTCCGATCCGAACCGTGGTGGTCGATCCTGCCCCGGTCGATGACGACCGACAGGCGGTCGGCGAAATCAAGGCGCGCTACGAAAGCGACCTGTCGTTCCGTGTCGCCGGCAAGGTGAAATCGCGCACCGTCGATGTCGGCGTCACCGTGAAGGCAGGCGCCGTGCTCGCCACGCTCGACGTGCAGGACTACGAGAACCGCCTGCGCTCGGCTCAGGCGGACGTGGCCTCGGCCGAGGCGTCGCTGTCGGAAGCGCAAGGGACGGAGAGCCGTCAGGCCAAGCTGGTGAAGGACGGCTACACGTCGCAATCCAACTATGACGCGGCACTGCGCGGACTGCGGGCCGCCGAGTCGCGCCTGGCATCCTCAAAAGCCAACCTCGATCTCACACGCGATCAGTTGAACTACACGACGCTGAAGGCGGATACCGACGGCGTGATCACGGCGGTCGGTGCGGAAGCCGGGCAGGTGGTCAACAGCGGGCAAATGATCGTGCGCCTGGCGCGGCCCGAAGAGAAGGACGCCGTGTTCTCGATTGCCGAGTCGGCCTTCCGCAATGCGCCCGAAAAGGCACCGGAAGTGAGCGTTTCGGTGCTGTCCAACCCGGGCCTGAAAGCCGACGGCGTCGTGCGCGAAGTCTCGCCGGTGGCGGACCCCGTGACGCGCACCTATACCGTGAAGGTGGCGCTGAAGGATCCGCCCGCGTCGTTCCGACTGGGCATGAGCGTGGTGGGGCGGCTGAAGCTGGAGACGGCGCCGGTCGTGGTGCTGCCGCTGAGCGCGATCTTCGACAAGGGCGGCCAGCCGGCGGTGTGGATCTACGACAGCGGTTCGTCGAGCGTCACGCTGAAGCGCGTGGAACTTTCGCGCTACGAGGCGGATCGCGCAGTGATCGCCAGCGGCCTGGGCAAGGGTGACGTGGTGGTGACGGCCGGCGTCAACCAGTTGGTGGAAGGCCAGGCCGTGCGGCTCATCGAGAGCGCGCAGAAATGAGCAGCTTCAACCTGTCCCGCTGGGCGCTCGATCACAAGAGCTTCGTCGTCTACCTGATGCTGGTGATCGCCATCGCCGGCGCGTTCTCGTACATGCGGCTGGGGCGCGAGGAGGATCCGCCGTTCACGATCAAGGTGATGGTGGTGAAGACGCTGTGGCCGGGCGCGACCACGGCGGAGACGGTGGAGCAGATCACCGACCGCATCGAGAAGAAGCTGGAGGAGACGCCAAGCCTCGATTACGTGCGCAGCTATACGAAGCCCGGCGAGTCCGTGGTGTTCGTGACGCTGAAGGATTCGACGCCGGCCAGTGCCGTGCCCGACATCTGGTACCAGGTGCGCAAGAAGGTGGGCGACATCAAGCAGAACCTGCCGAGCAACACGGTGGGGCCGTTCTTCAACGACGAATTCGGCGACACGTATTCGCTGATCTACGCCTTCACCTCCGACGGCTTTTCGCACCGCGACCTGCGCGACTACGTGGAGAGCACGCGCGCGGAACTGCTGCGCACGCCGGATGTCGCCAAGATCGACATGATCGGCGTGCAGGACGAGAAGATCTACCTGGAGTTCTCCACGCAGCAACTGGCGGCGCTCGGCGTCGACCCCAACGCCCTGGCGCAAACGCTGCAAACGCAGAACTCGATCCAGGCCAGCGGCGTCGTCAATGCCGGGCCGGAGAAGATCGCGATCCGAGTCACCGGCGCGTTCGTCGACGAACAAAGCCTGAAGGACGTGAACTTCCGCGCCAACGGACGTTTCTTCCGGCTGAGCGACATCGCCAAGGTGAAGCGGGCCTACATCGATCCGCCGTCGCCGATGTTCCGCTTCAACGGCCAGCCGGCGATCGGGCTGGCGGTGTCCATGGTGCAGAATGGCGATGCGCTGGCACTCGGCACGAACGTCAAGGCGCGCATGGCGCAGCTGACGGACAACCTGCCGATCGGCGTGACGCCGCACCTGGCCGCGGACCAGCCGCACGTGGTGAAGGAGGCGGTCGGCGAGTTCACCAAGACGCTGATGGAGGCCGTCGCCATCGTGCTGGGCGTGAGCTTCCTCAGCCTGGGCTGGCGGCCGGGCATCGTGGTGGCAATCGCCATACCGCTGGTGCTGGCGATCGTGTTCGTGGTGATGGAGTTGGCCGGCATCAGCCTGCAGCGCATCTCGCTGGGCGCGCTGATCATCGCGCTCGGCCTGCTGGTCGACGACGCGATGATCGCCGTGGAAATGATGATCAAGAAGCTGGAGGAGGGTGCCGACAAGATCTCGGCGGCGACGTTCGCCTACACCTCGACGGCGTTTCCGATGCTGACCGGGACGCTGGTGACGATCGCGGGGTTCGTGCCCGTGGGCTTCGCCAAAAGCGGGGCCGGCGAATACTGCTTCACGCTGTTTGCGGTGGTGGGCATCGCGCTGGTGGCGTCGTGGTTCGTCGCGGTGCTGTTCACACCGCTGACCGGCGTCATGCTGCTGTCGTCGAACATGGCGGCACACGGCGGGCACGAGCCATCGCGGTTCGCGCGCTGGTTCCACGGCTTCCTCGATCGCGTGCTGCGGGTGAAGTATTTCGTGATCGGGGGAACGGCGGCGCTGTTCGTGCTGTCGCTGGCCGGCATGCGGCTGGTGCAGAACCAGTTCTTCCCCGCATCCGACCGGCCGGAGCTGCTGATCAATCTCACGCTGCCGCAGGGTGCGTCGCTGAATGCCACCGACGATACGGTGAAGCGGCTGGAGAAGATCCTGAAGGACGATCCCGGGGTGGATCACTGGACGTTCTATGTCGGCAGCGGCGCCATCCGCTTCTACCTGCCGCTCGACGCGCAGCTGGCAAACGACTTCTTCGCCCAGGCCGTGGTGGTGACCAAGAGCTTCGAGGAACGACCACATGTGCAGAAGCGGATCGAGGCGGAACTGGCCCAGAACTTCGATACGATCCTGACGCGCGTCAGCCCGCTGGAGCTGGGGCCGCCGGTGGGCTGGCCGCTGAAATTCCGCATCAGCGGGCCGGACGAGGAACAGGTGCGCGACGTGTCGCAGAGCTTCGCGCGGCTGCTGGGCAGCAACGTGAATACGCGCAACATCAACTTCGACTGGAACGAGCCGTCGAAAGTGCTGCGCATCAACGTCGACCAGGACCGGGCGCGGCAGCTGGGCATCAGCTCGCAGGCGCTGGCCGACAACATCAACTCCATCCTGATGGGGCGGACGATCACGCAGCTGCGCGACGGCATCTACCTGATCGACGTGGTGGCGCGCGCGCTGCCGGAAGAGCGGGCGCAGCTGGAGACGCTGCGCAATTTGACGATCGGCTCGTCGAACGGGCGCGGCGTGCCGCTGTCGCAGGTGGCGACGATTTCCTACGGGCTGGAGCCGCCGCTGATCTGGCGGCGGCAGCGGCTGCCGACGCTGACGGTGCAGGCGGACCTAGTGCCGGGCATTGAGGCGGCGACGGTGGTCAAGGACATGCACGACGAGATCGCAGCGTTCCAGGCGAAGTTGCCGCCGGGGTATGCGGTGACGGCGGGCGGCACGGTGGAGGACAGCGGCAAGGCGCAGGCCAGCATCTTCGCCGTGTTCCCGGTGATGCTGTTCCTGATGATCACGATCCTGATGGTGCAGCTGCAGAGCTTCCAGCGGCTGTTCCTGGTGCTGTCGACGGCGCCGCTGGCGATCATCGGCGTGGCGGCGGCGCTGCTGGCGTCGGGCGCGCCGATGGGCTTCGTGGCGATCCTGGGCATCATCTCGCTGACCGGTATGGTGATCCGCAACTCGGTGATCCTGATCGACCAGATCGATACGCAGATCGCGTCGGGGCAGACGCCTTGGGATGCGGTGATCTGGGCGACGGAGCATCGGCTGCGGCCGATCCTGTTGACGGCGGCGGCGGCGATCCTGGGCATGATCCCGATCGCACCGACGGTGTTCTGGGGGCCGATGGCCTACGCGGTGATGGGTGGGCTGGTGGTGGCGACGCTGCTGACGCTGGTGTTCCTGCCGGCGCTGTACGTGGCCTGGTTCCGCATCAAGCCGCCGGAGGGTGCGGCGGAGCCGCATGCTGCAAGCGTGGTGCCGGCGGCGGCCTAGGAGATAGTGGGGTGGTGCGCAAAACTTGAGGTAAGGATCCCGAAGCCAAGTCAGAATTGTTCCGCAACGTTATCGTGCAGGAGCTTGCCGTGGATACCGATGTTCTCATCGTTGGCGCTGGCCCTACCGGATTGATGCTGGCCAATCAGCTGGCACGGCGCGGCATCAAGCCGATCATCATCGACCGTCATTCCGGTCCCGCGCAGCAGTCCAGGGCGATGGTGGTGCAAGCGCGCACGCTCGAAATCTACGCGAAGATGGGGCTGGCCGATAAAGCGCTCGCCCTCGGCACTATCGGTGCCGGAGCCAACATGTGGGCGAACGGCAAATGGGCCGCGCGAATTCCGATCGGCGACATGGGCAAGGGTCAGAGCCTGTTTCCCTTCGTTCTCATGCTGGGTCAGGACGACAACGAAAAAATAATGGGTGAGCTGCTCAATGCGCAAGGTGTCGAGGTTCTTTGGAACACCGAACTCGTCGCACTCGAACAGCAGGCCGGCCACGTCGACGCAACGATCAATTCGCCCTCCGGGCAGCGGAGGATTGCCGCGGCATGGGTCGCAGGCTGCGACGGTTCCCGCAGTCCGGTTCGCGAGATGGCGGGCATCGGATTCCCGGGTGCACCTTACGAGCATGTCTTCTTCGTGGCCGATACCGAGGCTACGGGTGCCATGAAACGCGACGAGCTGAACGTCTATCTGTGGCAAGACGGGTTTCATCTGTTCTTCCCGATGAAGGGGAAAGATCGCTGGCGCGTCATCGGTATCCTGCCCAGGCATTTGCGAGACAAGGGCGACACCCTAACTTTCGATGAGGTCGTTCCCGAACTCAAGACCGTGGCCGGTGCGGATCTGAACTTCAAAGAGTGCAGCTGGTTCTCGACCTATCATATTCATCATCGCGCCGCGGAACGGTTCCGCGCGGGGCGCAGCTTCATCCTCGGCGACGCGGCGCACGTGCATAGTCCCATGGGCGGACAGGGCATGAACACCGGGTTGCAGGATGCCTACAATCTTGCCTGGAAACTTGCACTCGTCGTGCAAGGTACGGCAGATGCAGCATTGCTCGATAGTTTCGAGCAAGAGCGCATTCCCGTCGCACGCCAACTCCTCAAAACGACCGACCGAGCCTTCCAGGCGGTCGTATCGGACGGATGGCTTCCCAGCCTATTTCGCACGCGCATCATGGCTCGGGTCGTGGCCTTTGCCATGCGGTTCGCGCGTCTGCGCCGGCTGGCATTCAGCACGATCTCTCAGCTCGGCATCAGCTATCCGAACAGCGCGTTGTCGCGATCATCGGACACCCTGCCGAGCGAAGCACCTGCCGCGGGCGAACGCTTTCCCTGGTTGCATCTCAAGCTTCGGGCCGACGGACAGCGCGAGGATCTATTTGCAAGCCTCGACGACACGAAATTCAACTTGATCGTTTTTGGCCAGACGGCGCCAGCTGTGACCTACGGGGGGCTATTGCACACGCTTGCGGTGCCTGATGATCCCGGAAACGGCCAGGAGTTGGAGCGCGTCGGAATTCCCCCGGTCAGTTACTTCCTCCTGCGGCCAGACGGTCACATCGGACGTGCGGGTACGCGGTTGATCCCCGCAGACATAGAAAGTTATTTTTCCGGAGCGGTACGCATCCGGGGCGGAGCGTAGCGCGCGGCGGTGTCGTCCAACCGGGATCACCGCATCCGGTTCACGATCCACAGCGCGATCCACGAGCCCAGCAGCGTGAAGAGCATCATGCCCACGGACGCAAGGTAGAGCAGGGGATGTTGCGTCTCCGCAAGCGAGCCTTGCAGATTTGCGTACTGAAGCATTGTTTCCATGAACATGCCGCCAAGGCTGACGGCCAGGAAAGCGCCGACGAGCGCGGCGACAATGCTCACAATCCAACCAACGACACCCCGCTTGTTCGACCAAGCCTCGTGAATGCCGACGGCCAGTGCGGCGAGAAGAAACACAAGAGCGAGGGTCATCGGGCCCCCGACACTCGACTGCGGGACCGCGCCAGTTAGTTGCAGAAGCAGGATGGCGGCCACGGCAATCAGCGTGATGTACTTCATGGAGCGTGTTCCTGGAGCAAGTTTGCGATCATACGGTGTGAGCAACGCGTCTTCGTCGAGGCGCTGTCTCATTAATCATCACGGCGACTTCCCATAGAGGCCGTCCCAACTCGTTCCGTGACCACGATCGAGACGACATCAGCTCAGCGCGAATTCGAAAACGTCGCATGCTGAAATATTATTACGCAACAAGGCCCCTCCTTGTTTATGTATTGCGCACTTTAGACGGGAAGCATAGCGTTGGGGCCGAAGTGGATCCCGTGACGCCCATGGCCGCGCCAACTCACTCCTTAGCGACTGAGCATCTGCCGTGGTTTCTTACGGCACCCGATGGCTCCGATATCTTGATGACCTTCACGACGGTGGTGGTTGTCGCCACGGTCCTTGGCCTTGGAGTTCTGTTCTTCCGACTTCACTCCTTGCCCGAACGGCTTGGCCACAAAAAGCTCCAGTTCGAGATCGTCGCTGTTCTAGGGCTCTTGTCGCTGCTGACGCACACACACGCGTTCTGGGTGGCGGGTCTGCTGCTGGCACTGGTCGACTTGCCGGACTTCCAAACCCCGCTCAAGCGCATCGCGGCTGCACTGGAAAAGCGATCGGCACCGGAAGTGCCGGCGCCACCTGCTGCCTCTGCCAACGTGGTTCGCCCGCCGCCTATTCCGGGGGCCTAGTCATGCTGGAACTTGTGCTGTGTTCCCTGTTTACGATCCTGCCCGACTACCTGTACCGCCGATATGCGCAGGACAAGCACATTGGCCGAGAGATCACGCTCTATTCCGTTTGGTTTGAATTGAGGTGGGGCATCACCGCCTGCCTGATGCTCACGGTCCTCCTCATCACAATTATTTTCTACTATCACCCGTCGACGACGAGCGCCTCGCCGTACTTTCGCACCGTTCCAATCCTGCCAGAGACAAGCGGCCGCGTAAGCGAGATTTACGTGAAGTGGCGGGACAGGGTCGAAAAAGGAGCGCGGTTACTCAAGCTGGACAGCTCCAGACAAGAGGCCGACCTTGAGGTGGCCAAACGCAAAGTCACGGAGATCGAGGCGGCGATGGTGATGGCAGACGCCGACATCGCTGCGGCAGAAGGACAGATACAAACCGCGAAGGGGGCCTACCAGCAGGCGCTCGATGAACTCAGCACGAAGGAGGAGCTGCGCCAGCGCAATGCAGATGTCGTTACCTTGCGGGAAATCGAACGCCTCAAGAATGCAGTCGACGGACGCAAAGGCGGGGTGGTTGCCGCAGCGGCCGTAAAACAGGCCGCAGAAATCCGCGTCTCAACGCTGTTGCCTGCGCAAAAGAGAAGTGCGGACGCCGTGCTCAAACAGGCTCAAGTCGATCTGGACAAGACAATCGTCTATGCCGGCGTTACCGGCAACGTGGAACAATTCATTTTGAAAGTCGGAGATATCGTCAATCCTTTCATGCGCCCGGGTGGAATTTTGATCCCGGAAGACGCCGGCCGCAAACAGATCCAAGCCGGTTTCGGGCAGATCGAGGCGCAGGTCATGAAGGTAGGTATGGCTGCAGAAGTGACGTGCGTATCGAAGCCTCTCACCATCATTCCAATGGTCGTCACGGGCGTTCAAGATTACATCGCTGCGGGCCAGGTGAGGGCCGGGGAACAACTCATCGAGGTGAAACAGACAGGGAGGCCGGGGACGCTCCTCGTTTTTCTCGAGCCCCTCTATGAAGACGGCCTCGACGGTGTCACGCCCGGCAGCGCATGCATCGCCAACGGCTATAGCAATAATCACGACCGGCTTGAAAATGAGAACCTGGGACCGTTCACGTGGGTCTACCTGCACATCGTCGACGCCGTGGGCGTTGTTCACGCGGTGATCCTGCGCGCCCAAGCGCTCTTGTTGCCGGTCAAGACGCTAGTATTTGCGGGACATTGAAGCCTGGTTTTCCAGGTGCATTTGGCAACCAACCTAGCGCGGCGGCTCGCGCGTGGCCCGCGCAATGAGCCCAGCGGTGGTCTGGGCCTTGTCGCGCGCCGTTGGGGTGCAGTCGGCGGGGAGCCAGCCGGTGGCGACGTCGGCCTCTACTGATTTCAGCTGGGCGATGATCGATCGGGCGTCGGCGTCGGTCTGGCTCTCGGCCAGTTCGACCCAGATGCGGGCGATGTGGCGTTCGACCTGGGCCTGCTGCAGGGCGGAGAGGAAGCCAGCGCATTTTTCCGCCGTGACCTTAGCGGAGATCGCCTCGCCGATGTCGGGGACGCGGTTGGGATCGGTGGGGTCGGGGAAGATCGATCGGTTCGAGACCATGGTGACGCGCACGCGGCGGAGCATGTCGCGGGCTTCCTCGGCCGCAGCCGCGTCGCAGGCGGCGGGATTGCGGTATTTTTTGGTGTAGTCCTCGGTCAGCATGGGCACAAAGCGCTCATCGAACTTCTTCGTTTCCGCAGTGTCGATCCCCGGGCGATGGGCGAACTCGCGCAGCGCGCGCGCCAGGAAGGCGTCCAATTCGCCGATCTCGGCGGCGGCGAGGACGTCTTCGCATTGCTGGCCGATGACCTTGGCGGCGATGGCACCGCCGATGCTCGGCGTGTCGCCGGGCCACGACGACTTAGCGGACGCGGGCAGGGCGAGCGGAAGGCAAAGCAGCGCCGTCAGGGTGGCGCGGATGGAACGGGTGCGGGCGATCAAGGATAAGTCTCCTCAGTTGAAACTGGCGTTGGCAGCAGGACGGCCCTGCTGCTTGCGTTGTCTCAAATGAGAAGCGTGCGCTCTATCCCGACGGGAACACGTGATGGGGCCGTGCAGGATCTCGGCGAGGAAGCGGCGTTCGCGCGCGCCGAGACGGCCCATGGTTGCCGCAATTTTTTCTCAGCTTACGGCGCTTGGTCAGGGGGATTCGATGTCGCGTTCGCTGCAGGCTGTCGTCACCGGCACCATTCTGGTGATTTCAATGCATGCCGGTGCTGTGGCTGAGGATCGACCCGTTCCGGGCAGCAGCGGCGCGCGCACGACGCTGGCACCGCAGCGCGATCCGAAAGTGCTGACGACGCAGGCCCTGCAGCTCTATGCATCAGGCAACTATGCAGCCGCGTTGCCGCTTGCCAGTGATGCCGTGGGACTGCTGCGCGGGCAGGGCGGCGAGAACAGCCCTGATTTGGCCTGGGCGCTCGTGGTTCAAGGCCTGTCTCTCAAACGCCTCCGGCATTTCACCGAGGCCGAAGCGGCCTATCGCACTGCCATCGAGATTTACGACCATGCCCACGGATCTCACGATCAGGATCTGGCCATCGCCATCGACAATCTGGCGTCACTCTATGTCGAGCAGGGGCGGCTCAAGCAGGCCGAGCCACTGCGCCTCCGCGCGCTCCAGATCTTTCGCGGCCTTGGACCCGACAACTCCCACGTCGGAATCGCCCTGCAGAATCTTGCGGCGCTCTACGTCGCGCTCTACCGTCTGCCGGAGGCCGAGGCCCTGTTTCTCGAGGCGCTGGAACTCGCCACCAAGACGGCTGGATCGCAAACCCGGATGGCCGGGATCATCGCTGACAATCTTGCCGGCGTCTACCGGTCCCAGCGCAAATATCCGCAGGCCGAGACGTATTACCTGAAGTCGATCTCGTCGTTCGAAGCGGCACTTGGTCCCGATCACCCCGATACCGCGCTGGCGCTGCAGAACTACGCCATTCTCCTGGCCGACACAGGACAATACGAGACGTCCGAGGCCAACCTCAAACATGCGCTTGCGATCAACGAGCGCCTCTACGGCGAAACCCACACCAGCGTCGCCGCTGCACTCAACACGCTCGTTGTGCAGTATATCTCGCAGCAACGGTGGCCAGACGCCTTGGCGGCGGCGCGCCGCGCGGCGGCGATTAGCACCGACCTCATGCGCTTCGGCAATGGCGACATCCCGACGGAGGGCGGGCAAAGCGGCTCACCCTTCCGGCGCCTGGTGCAAACCGCCTACGGCGCCGGCGCTTCGGATCCAGCGTTGATGAATGAAGCCTACATGGCCGCGCAGCGTGCGCTGGAGACGGACGCCGCGCTTGCCCTGTCGCAACTGGCGGTTCGCTACGCCTCGGGCGATAGTGACCTCGCACGACTTTTGCGCGAGCGCCAGGACCTCACACTGGAAGCCGGGCAACGCGATCGGCTGCTCGTTTCCGCCGTGGCGCTGCCGCGCGAGCAGCGCGACGGCCAAGGCGAACGTGTCTTGAAAGCGCGGCTGAAGGAGATCAGCGGACGCGTCGCCGAGATTGATGTCAGCCTCAGTCGCTCGTTCCCGCAGTACGCGACGCTTTCCAAGCCTACGCCGGTGTCGATTGCCGAGACTCAGGGTTTGCTGCGGCCGGACGAAGCTCTTGTTCAGTTCCTCGACCTTCAGGAGATCGCTGGGATTCCGGAAACCGCCTTCGCCTGGCTGATCACCAAGACGGACGCGCGTTGGGCGCGCCTTCAGGTCGGCACGCAGGCGATCTCCCGCGCTGTCGGTACGCTGCGCTGCGGTCTCGACGTCGCCGGCTGGCAGGAGGGGGGAGGCAAGAACGTCTGCCGCGATATCTTGAAGCTGACGCCACCTGCGGCCGACGCGCCGCTGCCGTTCAACGTCACGGTGGCCTACGAGCTGTATCAGGCCTTGTTGGCGCCATTCGCGACGGAACTCCAGGGTAAGCAGGTCATGGTCGTGCCTTCGGGTTCGCTGACACGTCTGCCGCTCTCCGTCCTCGTGACGCAGAAGCCCGACGAAACGCTATCGAAAGCGCCCGACGTCTACCGGCGGGTCGCCTGGCTCGGAACTGCTCAAGCGATTTCGATTCTGCCATCCGTCGCCAGTCTCAAGGCGTTGCGCCAGTACGTGAAGCACAGCCAGGCTGACCGGCCATTCCTCGGCATCGGCAACCCGCTGCTCGATGGGGCCGCCGGCGACGCCGCCGACGCCGACCTTGCCCGCCAGGCGCGCGCGCGCCAAGCCTGTCCCAGTGACGATCGCAGCATTCTGCTGCGCGTGGCCGGACTCGTGCAGACTATCCGGCCACCGCCAACGTTGTTTCGCGGCGGCCGCCTTGCCGACATCAGCATTGTCCGCGAGCTCTCACCGTTGCCGGAAACCGTTGACGAATTGTGTTCCATCGCCCGCTCGCTTGGCATCGCCGATACGCGCCGCGACGTCCTCCTGGGATCCGGCGCCACCGAGGCGCGTCTGAAGGCGCTCAGCAGCGACGGCACGCTGGGGCACTATCAGGTCCTGCAGTTTGCAACGCACGGCGTTCTGCCGGACGAGGCCGGCGCCTATCTGCGGGCCGCCACGGAGCCTGGCCTCATCCTTACGCCCCCCGCCAGCGCCAGCAGCCTCGACGACGGTCTGCTCACCGCTTCCGAGATCACGGAACTCAAGCTGAATGCCGACTGGGTCGTGCTGTCCGCCTGCAATACGGCGGCCAGGTCGGACGACAGCACCGAAGCCTTGTCGGGGTTGGCGCGAGCGTTCTTCTATGCCGGTACGCGGTCACTGTTGGTCTCGCACTGGCAAGTCGCGTCGGACGCCGCCGTCAAACTGACAACCAAGGCTTTCGCCGAAATGAAGGCGGGCTCTCAAATCGGACGTGCTGAAGCCTTGCGTGCCTCGATGAAGGCGCTGGTCGAATCCGGACCGCCATCGCAATCCCATCCCTCGCAATGGGCTCCATTCGTCGTCGTCGGCGAAGGGGGCCGGTGACGGCTGCCCACCTGAATTCGACGAGCTGCGCGTCGCATTCGCATGGCCGGCCACGACAAGTGCCAGCCGCGCGCAGGCCGGACAACCTCAGACGAAGTGTCCCGCGGCGATGATCGCGAGCGCCAGGGCGCCGATCCAGATGGCGAGGCTGCGCCAGCGGGACGAGCGGGCGTTTTCGCTGGCGAGGCGGCGGACGGTGTCGTCGTCGAGGCGGACGCCGGAGCGCGACATCTCGGCGAAGGCGGTGACGGCGCGCTCGGCGCCGGTCAGCAGGTTGGGCACCTCGGCGAGAAGCTGGCCGATGGTGGTGGCGCCTTCGGTGGCTTCGCGCAGGCGGCCGGCGGCGCCGAGGTTGTCCTCCATCCAGGCCTTGGCGACGGGTTCGGCGGCGGTCCACAGGTTGAGGCCGGGGTCGAGGCTGCGGGCGACGCCTTCGACGATGACCATGCTCTTCTGCAGCAGGATCAGCTCGGGCCGCGTCTCCATGTCGAAGACTTCGGTGTAGGCGAACAACTGGCCGAGCAGATCGGCCATCGAGATCTCTTCGGCGGTGCGGCCGTGGATCGGCTCGCCGATGGCGCGCAGGGCCTGGGCGAAAACCTCGACGGGATGATGCGGCGGCACGTAGCCGGCCCAGAAGTGCACCCAGGCGGCGCGCTGGTAGTCGCGCGTGATGAGGCCGTGCAGGATCTCGGCGAGGAAGCGGCGCTCGCGCGCGCCCAGGCGGCCCATGATGCCGAAGTCGACGGCGATGATCTGGCCCGTCTTGTCGATGAACAGGTTGCCCTGGTGCATGTCGGCGTGAAAGAAGCCGTCGCGCATGGCATGGGTGAGGAAGGCACGCAGCACCGTCTGGCCCAGCGCCTTGAGGTCGAAGCCTTGGGCCTTGAGCGCGGCGATGTCGCTGATGGGGGTGCCGTCGATCCATTCCGTCGTCAGCACGCGCTTGGCGGTGCGGCGCCAGTCGACGGTGGGGACGCGCAGGCCGGCGACTTGCTCAGGCCGTTCGCGGGCAATGTTCTCGGCCATCTCGGAGATGGCGGCGGCTTCGAGCCGCAAATCCATTTCCAGCTCGGTGGTGCGGGCGAGGTTGTCGACGATGGCGAGCGGCTTCAGGCGGCGCGAGGGGGCGTGGAAGCGCTCCACCAGACGGGCGGCGAACTGGTAGCTGTCGAGGTCGCGCTTGAAGCGCTTCTCGACATTGGGGCGCAGGATCTTGACGGCGACGGTGCGGCGCTGGCCGTTGTCGATCACCTCGGCCTTGTGCACCTGGGCGATGGAGGCGGCGGCGACGGGCGGGCCGAAGCTGACGAAGTGATCCTCCAGCTTGCCGCCGAGCGCCTCTTCGACGGCGCGGCGCGCCTCGGCTTGCGAGAACGGCGGCAAGCGGTCCTGCAGATGGCGCAGGTCCGTCGCGAGTTCCGGGCCGATGACGTCGGCGCGGGTGGCCATGAACTGGCCGAGCTTGATGTAGCTGGGGCCGAGGGAGGCGAGCGCCCGGCTGATGCGCGTGTCGCGCGGCTTGCCCCAGTTGAAGGGTGCGGCGATCAGCTTGACCGGCAGCGTGGCGATGGCGGCAAGGCGCAGCGGCAGCGGCACCTTCTGGCCGGGCGGCACGAACTGGACGCCATGCTGGGCCAGCACGACGCCGGCGCGCGCCAGCCGCACAAGATTGACCACTGCATTCGCCATTCTGCCCGCTGATCCTTCCGGCGATTCCGCTGCTAGGGAACGCTGCCGCACAATGACGAAGGATGCGGGCGGGTCAAGCTTGGCCGGGGTTTCGGGTTAGCGGAGGGTGGAGTTGCTGGTACGCCTACTCGTATCGCGACGTCTTCCAAAGAGCCGGCCGATGGGCTGACGTTACACGAATTGATCGGCTGGTGTCACCTAGCCCAGTACGCATCAACCCGCTCGCCACACCTTGAGCAGTCGTAGAGTCTCAGTAGGCTACTAGGCAAACAGGAGACTGCGATGCCTACGATGCCAAAGCGGCCCGGTGATGCCGTTCTCTGCAGGGATGGCAGCGTTAAAGTGGGCGGAGCCTACGTCGGCTTCTGGTGGGTCGATGGAAACGATCTGTACAATTTCGCGCGCACCAGGCCTGAAAACACTGAATCAGGCGGCGGCGAGATAGCCAGCATCTTCCGACATGATCTGAAGAGCCACATCCCAGTGTACCTGGCGAGCGACGAGTAGGGGTGCCATTGACAGCACTTCATCCGCGTCCGCATGATTTCGTTGTGCAGATGAGCAACGCGGTGGGCCGGGGCGCGGAATCTGAAACCAGTGCCCGCCTGCGCGGGCATGACGTTGAAATTTGTACTGCTCGCAAAGCCAAACGGGGTCGGATCCGTCGTCTTGCAGCAATTTCGCCCAATCTGGGATGTATAGGCGGGCGTGAGGGGAGTGGCGCAGGTGAGATGCCGCGAGCAGCGGCGGGTTCGGAGGGAACGACATGCGCAAGGCTCATGCATGGAGCGTCATGGCAACGGCCGTGGCGCTGGTGGTTACGCCTGTCCATTCTGCCCGCGCGGAGAGCTACGTCTTCTCCAATCGCTCCGAGGTACGCTTCTCCTACGTCATGGGGCTGTCGACGCAGCGCGGCCGGTTCAGCCGCGTCGAGGGCGACCTGCAGTTCGACGGCAACGCGCCGCAGAACAGCAAGGTGTTCGCCAAGATCGCCACGGCGAGCGTGGAAACCGGCCAGCCGATCATCGACGATGAACTCAAGGGCGTGAATTTCTTCAACGCCAAGACGCAGCCCGCTGTGACGTTCCAGAGCCGATCGGTGAAGGCCACGGCGGCGGACGCGGCGCAGATCACCGGTGACATCACCGTCAACGGCGTGACGAAGCCTGTCACGCTCGACGTCACGCTGACGGCGCACGACGACCCGGCGCTCAAGTACAGCGCCGGCAGCAAGGAGTTCGTGGCGAAGACCAAGATCTCACGCAGCGCGTTCAAGATGGACTCGTACGCCGACATGGTGGGCGACGAGATCGTGATCGAGATCCACGCGATTGCGCGGCCGAAGAGGTAGGATACGAGCGGCAGCTCCGCGCAGGGTATCTATCTATGACCACCACCACAGCTCAGGCATTTTTGTTCAACGCAGACGCCGAGAACGTCTCGAATTATTACGGCGGAGACTTCGAACCGCCATTTCTTCTGGCACTGTCGGCAGTCGACCCGCGGGGCGCCGCTCGATCAACGGTGCTGAGAGGTGACGTAATTGTTAGCGCGCTGTGCACGCGGGTGACCGCTGTTTCGCGAGATTCGAAAGGCTCAAGCCGCACGGAAGGTCATGACATGGACCTTTACGGATTGATAATTTGGGATTTAGCGGACGCACTAACTTGTCAGAGGCACACGCTCGATCTTGAACAATTCCCACTGATTCTAGGGCGGCAAAACGTGTATTGCATCACTGCAGTAACGTTGCCCGCCGAGTTTCGTGAGGGTATTGATGCAGGCCTTCGCAGTACAAGTGGCTACCTTGGCAGTGTCGAAATTGATCTTGGCAATCCAATTCAAAAGCGGTTGCTCGTGGATCAACTTGTTGAGGTTGCGGTGATCGCGGACGGTCGAATTACAATGGAACTCAGCTGGGAGGGCACTCCTGAGACCACCTTTGAGGGCTCGGAGCAATTCAAACCTAACGGCGAGCGGCGAATCGCCGAGGGCGGACTTGATGCTCTCAAGCCGTCCAACCCGGCTCCTCCTTGCTATTCGGCTCGTGGCCAATTGTCGGCCGATAGATACAACGGGAAACGCCGTTATACCGTTCATGATCGCGTGCTATTGGCTTTGAGTCGAACTTGGCACGAATCGGGAAATGGGCCTTCATTTCTATTTACTGAACTGCGGGAGAATGAGGCTGTGCTCGAAGCCGATCTTCCAGAAGCAAAATTCGTCCGTTACCTACTCAATCATGAGCACGCTGAAGGCCGCGGCAAAGCGAAGTTTTTTCACGATGAATTGGGTATCAGCGCTAGTGATTGGCGTTATCTCGCGGGCCAGCTTTATGCGGGACTTAAAAAGGCGAACCTAGAAAATATTGAGATCAAAGCCTGGAAGGACGGATATGGAGCCAGCTTCAATTGTCTCATGCCGGTACTCGGGTTGAACGGCCGCGTGGCGACAATCAAGACGAATTGGATCCTGAGGCCTGGCCTGTTGCCGCAACTAGCGACAGCGTTTCCGGCGAAGCGCGGCATTCGATTACAGGCCAATCACGAACAAACTCCGATTGTACCTTCCACCGCTACCGGCGACGCTCGGTGGGAAGCTGTTTATCACGCTGCGCATGAAGCAGGCGTGAGGGCAGCCAAGGCGTGCGTGCCGACTCCCATGAAAGTTTCGGGCTACGAACCGATTATGGAAGGTGGTTGCGGTTTCGCCAGCACTAGAGTTCCAGACGCACGCAAGGGCTTTGCTCGATGGGCGGTTCGATCGGGCAAAGCCAGTAGCCATTTTCGGTCTGGAGTTTCCATCCATGCTAGGGTTGCCAGCCAATCATACGATCGTGCCGTGGCATACGCCGAGGCGTTTGCCACTGTTTTGCACCTCAACGGCATCAAGTGTTCGGTAGAAGCTCGTTACGATTAGTCGTGACGCCGGGGTGCCTTAGTTACTTCGCCGCTCAAGACGCTCGCCCCGATCAGTAAAGGTGGTGCTCTGTTGAACGCCCGTCGAGGGAGACGACGCCGCTGCATTCAGCCGCTCCTCCTCAGAAGAGGGTGCCTCCAGCACGAGGACAGTCCACACCTTTTCGACCAAGCGTATACGGGTCAGTCACGAAAGTGGTCAGCAGAGCAGGACGCGTGCGCGTCCTGCTCCGCCGCACTCATCAAGCCGCTAGGCCTGCGATGTCCGTCCTGGCGGCGTCGATCGACTTGGTGCGTTGGTCGTCGCCGAGGGCGAGGCCTTCGGCGCGGATGAAGGTCACATCTGTGATGCCGAAGAAGCCGAAGATGCCGCGGAGGTAGGACTCCTGGTGGTCGAGGAAGGCGATGGCGCTGTCGGGGCCGTAGAAGCCGCCGCGGGACGAGGCGACGATGACGCGCTTGCCGCCGGCGAGGCCCTCGGCGCCCTTGTCGGAGTAGCGGAACGTCTTGCCGGCGACGGCGAGGCGATCGATCCAGGCCTTGAGCTGGCTGGGAATGCCGAAATTGTACATCGGCGCGCCGACGACGACGATGTCGGCGTCGAGGAATTCGCCCAGCGCGGCCTGGCCGGCGGCGAGGTCGTGCTGGATGCCCGTTGATTCCGGCACGGCACCGGCGGCGCTGGCCAGATGGGCGCCGGACAGATGGCCGACCGGGGCGGCGGCCAGGTCGCGATAGACGACCTCAAGGCCGGCGTGGTGGCGCCGTTCGGCGGCGACGATCTCGGCCGTGAGCTGGCGGCTGACCGAACCGGCGCCGAGGATGCTGGAATCGACATGCAAGAGTTTCATGAGCTTTGTCCTGTTCGGGCGGACGATATCGGCGCTGAGGCCGGTTGACAGTCCGCGGCAGCAGTCACATTTTGTAACCGGGGCTAAATTGATGACTGCCCAGACTCCGCACAAGGAGGCACACTTTTGAAACCCAGTACCATGCATGATACCGGCGACTGCCGGGCCGTCTCGGACGTGCTGGCGCGGATCGGCGACAAGTGGACGGTCTACGTCGTCGCCCTGCTGCAGGATGGGCCGATGCGGTTCAACGAGATCCGGCGCGCAGTGGGCGGCATCTCACAGCGGATGCTGACGCTGACGCTGAGGGGCCTGGAGCGCGACGGGCTGGTGACGCGCACCGTCACCCCCACGATCCCGCCGCGCGTCGACTATGAACTGACCGAGCTCGGGCGCACGCTCATCGGGACGCTGGTGGCGCTCGGAGACTGGGCGAAGACGAACCGTCCGGTGGTCGAAAAGGCGCGGCGGACATTCGACGCGCAGGCTAAGGCGAATGCTCCCAAACTGACACGTAGCCTTCCGGCGCTGTGGGGCAAACGCCAAGTCGCGGACGGATGAGACATGTCTTGAGGTTCTCCAATTGAGCCTCGTTATGGTCTCAAGCCTTTGCAGCAGTTCAGCGTGTCACGGTTTGCCCATCATCTGCACCAGCTGGATGAGATTTCCGCAGGTGTCGTCAAGGACCGCCATGCGCACTGGTCCCGCATCCATGGGCTCCTGGGTGAACTGAACGCCAATGCCGTTCAGTCTTTGGAACTCGGCATCCAGGTCATCGACCTGGAAGGACGTCGCAGGGATTCCGTCCTCGACCAGCGCGCTTTTAAATGCCGGTACAGCGGGGTGAGCGCCCGGTTCAAGCAGAAGCTCGGTACCGTCAGGCTGCTCCTTCGACACGACGGTCAGCCAGCGATGCTCTCCCAAGGGTATATCGTGCTTCACTTCGAAGCCGAGCTTGTTGGTGTAGAAGTCCAGAGCCTTGACCTGATCGTCGACAAGGACGCTCGTCACGTAGATTCGCATTCGCGTGTTCCTTCTAGAGCAAGCGATTGATCGCGAGTTGGGTTGCCACCCGCAGCGGATCGAGATTGAGCGAATGGGCCTTGGTTCGACCTTTCCAAGACGTTTCCACCAATCCCGCCCGTTCCAACATTTCGAGATGCTGGGACGTCGTTTGTCGCGACAGCGGCTCTCCGTTCTCGGCAAACGATGAGGCGCAAATCTCAAACAGCGACTGGCCAGGCCGCCTTTGCAGGGACATCAGGATGCGGCGCCGCTCCGGGTGAGCCAGCGCCTTGAAGACGAGGTCGATCTGGTCGTCCTTCATCGCGGCTAATATGCAGTAATGTTACTGCATGTCAATGCCGAAAGGTGGAAGGGCGGCAGCGGCTCATGTGGCCACCCGCCTCGTCCAGATTCGAGAATGGCTTTGCTTACTCCGCCGCGGAGGACGCGGGGCCCGGCTCGGCATTGTCGGCGGCAGCCTGTGCCGCGCGCGCCTGCTCGACGCGGCTGATGCGTTCCAGCTGGGTCTGCAGGCTGGCGTAGAGGTGGTGCATGTCGAAGACCGCGCCCTCGAGGAAGGCGACCTGATCGGCCGCATCCCAGACGCCGCCGCCATCCTCGTGGACCCAGACGTAGTGGCCGGCCGCGTGCAGCAAGCGGTAGTTGATGTTCCAGTTCTGGCGCTGCTGGAGACCCTTGACGACGGCCTCGTCGACGGCGGCGGAATCGTCGGGATGGATCAGCGAGGCGAACGACCGGCCCCGGTTTTCCAGGATCTCGGAGGCGGCGATGCCAAAGCAGCGCTCGAAGCCCGACGTCAGCTCGAGCATCGTGAATTCCTTGTCGGCCTTGCAGCGATAGAGGAAGCCGTTCATGCGACCGAGGACGCTGTCGAGGAAGGGCGTGTCGATGTCCAGGGGTGGGCTCATTGCTTTCACTCCGAGATTGCTCGAAGGCGGTTGCGGGACGGAACACCTGCGCTTGCGTGCTCGCGCTTCATATCGGAAAACCGCTTCACACTTTTCCGGAACCGCTATAGCCGCTCGCGGCCAAAAGAAAAACCCGCCGTATGGGGCGGGTCGAAGATTGGGAAAAGGTCTCCCCGTCAGAGTACCCAACGCGCCGTCAAAGTCGAGCGCGAAGGTTAGGCAATTGTTGCCTGCTACGTCAGCGCGCGCGATGACGCAGCGATCACTTTACCGAGCCTGGCAACCGGCGGTGTGACAGCGCGGCAAGATATTCGAATTCGTCATGCGCGCGAGTCATCGCGGCATGCGCTAAGGCACGAGTGCGCGGACTATTTCTTGCGGAACTGATCGAGACTGACGATGGTGGCGCCGCTCTGCGGCTTTTCGCCGTCGGCAGACGCGGACGCCGTCTCTTCCTCCTTGGCGGGCGCCGGCGGGTCGGCCGCGGGCTTCAGCTGAACGGGGGCAGACGACTTGCCCTCGCGCTGCGGCATCGGCGAGGGCTTGTCGGCGTCGGCGCGCGGCTTCTTGGGCGCGCGCGGCTTGCGCGGGCCGGAACTGCGGGTGGCGGTGACGCGGGTTTCCACGTCCCGGTTGCCCGAAACCAGGGCGTCGGGGTCGGAGCCCGTATCGGGATCGTCGAATTGCAGGCCGTAGCGGACCGAGGGATCGAAGAACACCTTGATGGCCTCGAACGGCACGACCAAGCGCTCGGGAATGCCGTCGAACGTGAGCTTTACCTCGAAGCGCTCGTCGTGGATGACGAGATCCCAGAAGCGGTGCTGCAATACGATCGTCATCTCGCGCGGATATTTCTCGCGCAGGCGCTTCGACAGGGACGAGCCTGGATGCTCGGTGTCGAAGGAGATGTAGAAATGATGATCGCCCGGCAGGCCGGTCTTGGCGATGCGGGTGAGAACTGTGCGCACGACGCCACGCATTGCGTCTTGCGTCAGTGCCTCGTAGTCGATGGTTGGCTCGGACGTCATCCGCTCTGTTATCGCCCGTTCTCTTTCGCCGAGTGGCCCCGTTGAATGATCTCTCGCCAGCCCACGGCTCGGGCCAAGGATGAGTGGAGGGCTTCTGTTGCCCGGTGCCCTCCGTACCGCGCCTTACCCGGCTAAGGGCAAGGACTTCAAGTTCAGGCTTTTGGCACCGCGTTAAGCAGCGACAGCGGCCTCAGCATAGTTGTCATTGGCAACTATTCTGAATGACCCGATGACGGTGGTATCATGCCGGGCAAAAGCTAAATCCTTTACACCTTCGTCGATCCTAGTTCGCCCCCATACTTGCTGCGCCTTGCGACTCCCCTGCGGGGAGCTGGCCGCAAGGCGCGGCGGGAAGAATGGTGGAGGCGCCGGGTACTGCCCCCGGGTCCGAGCGGCTTATTACGATCGCGTTTATCGCCATAGCCGGACGAATCCGGCAGGTTCAATATAGGGATGAATGTGCCGGTGCAAAAGAATTCCTTGCACCTAGGATGAACCGGGGTGCCGAAATGCCACCCGGGAGAGCGCCAGGGTCACAGCTGGTCGCGCCTAGTGCGGCGGATTTTGCCGTTCAGCCGCCCGTCGTGTGAGCTGTCGACGTGCGCAGGCGCAACGGGTCGTAGAACGGCATCTGGACGATATGGGCCGCCAGGGGCGCTCCGCCGCCGGCCTGAATCTCGACGCGGGTGCCGAGGGCGGTGTGCCCGGGCGTGATCTGCGCCATGGCCAGCGACTTCATGAGGTGCCGGCTGAAAACTGCGCTGGTCACGCGCCCGATCTCAACGCCCTGCAACAGGATCGGGGCGCCGGGCGGCACTGCAGAGTGCGACGCGACTTCGAGGCCGGCGATCAGCGAGCGAGGGCTGTCCCGGCTCGCGGCCAATGCGGCCTTGCCGCGGAAGTCCGGCTTGCCGAGATCGACTGTCCAGTCGGCACCAACCTCCCAGGGCGTGGTGCCGGGCCGGGCCATGTCGTACGGAAAGAACAAGAGGCCCGCCTCGACGCGCGCGATTTCCAAGCACCGCCATGACACGGGCATGATGCCAGCCGGACGCCCGGCCGCCAGGATGCCGTCCCAGACGCGGCCGGCGTCGGCGCTGGCGCAGAAGATCTCAAAGCCGGTCTCACCGAAGAAGCCGCCGCGCACGAGCGAGACCTTTGCCCCAAGCATCGTCGCGTCGCGGTGCACGCCGAGCGGCACAGTGCCAAGATCGAGCGCCACCAGCGGCGCCAGCACAGCCGTCGATGCCGGGCCCTGCAACGACAGGACATGCACGTCGTCGTCGGGCCGGACGGCGACATCGAACGAGCCGGCGAATTGCGCCAAGACGGCCTGGAGCTGGCCTTCGCCGTGGGACAGGCGAAACCGGTCGGGCGCATCGCAATAGACCAACACGTCGTCGATGAGGGCGCCGTCGTCGTCGACAATGTTGGAGCAGTGCGTATCACCGGCACGCAGGCGCGTGATGTCGGTGGTCAGGATGTGGTCAAGGCAGGCGGCGGCCTGGGGCCCCTCGACATGCACGATATTGTGGGACGAGATGTCGATCAGGCCGGCGCGGTAGCGCACGGCGGCTACCTCGTCGTAAGGATCCGTGTCATAGCGCTCGGCGACGGCGACGCCGTTCCAACTGCGATCGAGTCTGGCTCCCAGTTCGCGGTGGCGGCCGTTGAGGACAGATTGACGGCGCATGTTGGTTTTCGCAGAACAGGACGTTGATAGGGCGTCGCGCACCGGCTTCGGTCAGCCGACACTTCGACGCAGGAGATATCGGACCAATGCCACTGTCGCAGACGCCCGACGCTGAGGCTACGGCTATTCAAGAGCCCAGCACTTCACCCTCGCTGTTTTACGGACCGCCGCGGTATCGCGCCGTGACACCTTGGGGGGCGATCGAGGCATCGGCGATGACGTTCGTCGTCGCAGTCGGACCCTCGATGCTGGCCATACCGGTGGTCATGGTGCTCACCATCATGGGGCTCAGCGCCGAGATCAAGCAGATGACGCTGGCCTCGCCGCTGCTGCTGAGCGCGATGGCGGCAACCCAGTTGCTGTCGATCGGAATGCTGTGGGTGCTGGCGAACCGGGCCAACATGCGGCCCGACACATTGCAGTTCCGTCAGCCGGCGCTGAGCTGGGCCGGTTGTCTCGTCGCCGGCCTGCTGATCGTGGTGCTCACCAGCGGGCTGGAATGGGCCATGCACAAGATCGTCGGCTTCGACCCGTTCAAGGAATCCAACATTCTCGCCGACGGGCTGCGCTCGCAGTACTGGTGGGGAACGGTGCTCGTCGCCGTCGTGCTGGCGCCTATCTGGGAGGAGTTGGCCTTTCGCGGTTTCCTGCTGACGGCGCTGGCCAAGACGCGGCTCGGAATCGTCGGTGGCGGACTGATCTGCAACGTCGTGTGGACGGCGATGCACCTGCAGTATTCGCCCGCGGGCATGGCCAGCGTCTTCCTGGCGGGGCTGCTGCTGACGTGGATCATGTGGCGGACGGCATCGATCCGCGCCTGCATCGTGGCACACGCGATCGTCAACGGCGTGTCGGTGGCCGCGCTGTACCTCATGGCTCCGGCGTGACCGGCGTCCACCAGCTAGCCCGTCGCGAATCGCGCTAGGGTTGGGTTGTCGTCACAAGGTGGAACATCGCATGCCGCAGAGTTTGTCGTTGCGCGACGTTGTTTCCGGATCGCCGCGCTACCAGGCGATCACGGCGTGGGACCCGATCAGCGGGCTGCTGGCGCTCGCGGCCATGGCGCTGGTGATCGTGGCGCTGCAGGTGACGGCTTTCTGGCTCGCGGGGAAGCTGCTGGGGGCGGAGGCGTTCAACGCGCAGATCGTGGAGACCGGATTAGAGGCGCCGCTGATGCTGCTGTCGACGCTGCTGACACAGGTGCCGCTGATCGCTTTTGTGTGGCTGGCGGCGGATCGCGGCGGCTTGCGGGCCGAAACACTGCAGTTCGCGCAGCCGCCGCTCAGCTGGCCGGCATCGGTGCTGGCGGGCGTTGCCTTGACGGGCCTTCTGGCGGGGCTGCTCGTCGTACTGCATCTGCTGGTGCCGGGGTACAGTCTGCTGCGGGATACGCATGCGTTCGTGAGCGGGCTGCAGTCGCCGCTGTGGTGGGGAACGGTGCTGGCGATCGGCGTGCTGGCGCCGGTGTCGGAGGAACTGGCGTTTCGCGGCTTCCTGCTGACGGCGCTGGCGAAAAGCCGCCTCGGCATCGTCGGCGGCGGGCTGGTGTCGAACTTGCTGTGGGTGGCGCCGCATTTCCTATATTCGCCGGCGGGGCTGGTTACGGTGTTCAGCGGCGGTTTGCTGCTGACGTGGCTGGTGTGGCTCACGGGCTCGATGCGGGCAGCAATCGTGGCACACGTGGTGGCGAACTGCGCGCTGCTGGCTTATCTGGCCGTTGCCGCGCCGGCTACCCTCTAGGCTGGGAATCGCGCTAGGATTTTGGCATGCAGCAATATCTCGATCTGCTCGCGCGCGTGCGCCACAAAGGCACGAAGAAGACGGACCGAACCGGTACCGGAACGCTGTCGGTATTCGGTCACCAGATGCGCTTCGATCTCGCCGACGGATTTCCGCTGGTGACGACGAAGAAGCTGCACGTGAAGTCGATCATCCACGAGCTGATCTGGTTTCTGGCCGGCGACACGAACGTTGCCTATCTCAAGCAGCACGGCGTGCGCATCTGGGACGAGTGGGCGGCCGCGAACGGCGATCTCGGCCCCGTCTACGGGAAGCAATGGCGCAGCTGGGCGACGCCGGACGGGCGCACGATCGATCAGATCAGCGACGTCGTCGCGACGCTGAAGAAAAATCCCGATAGCCGGCGCATCATCGTCTCGGCTTGGAACCCGGCGGACATTCCGGACATGGCGCTGGCGCCGTGCCACTGCCTGTTCCAGTTCTACGTGGCCGACGGGCGCCTGTCGTGCCAGCTGTACCAGCGCTCGGCCGACGTGTTTCTCGGCGTACCGTTCAACATCGCGTCCTATGCACTGCTGACGCTGATGATGGCGCAGGTGACGGGGCTGGAACCCGGCGAGTTCGTGCACACGTTCGGCGACGCGCACCTGTATCTCAATCATTTGGAACAGGCGGATCTGCAGCTGAGCCGCAGTCCGCGGGCTTTACCGTACATGCAGCTGAACCCGCTCGTGACCTCGATCTTCGATTTCAAGTACGACGATTTCGAACTGACCGGATACGAGGCCGACGCGCACATCGCGGCGCCCGTGGCGGTGTAGCGCGTGCGGGAAATCTTCCCGATTTTTCGACCCGGCTCTCCTCCCGTCGCACCCCGCGACAAGCCTACGGCTTTGTAGTCGTGAGTGCCTGCCCTCTCCGGTCATCCCCGAACTTGTTCCGGGGATCCCGGGCGCAGAGCGCGCGACGTTCTCTGGCGAACTTCGAGCCAAGCCGGGAGCGGGATCCTCGGGACAAGCCCGAGGATGACACAGGTGGAGAGCGAGGTACGCGCCGTTGACGAGGCGAGTCGTGGATGGTCGCCTCCGCGACCATGACGTTGGCAGGGTAGGACCCTGCGTCAGCTGGAGACTCGGCCGCCTCACGACGCGGTGATTGCTCCTGCGGGCAGAGTTTGCGACAAGGAACCTCGTCTTGGGGGAGACAGGGTGCGTATCCATCGCGGACAATTGAGTGCCGTTTGTGCGGCGGTGGCGCTTGCTGCCATTGCGGGACCGTGGGCGTTTGCCTTCACGGAAGGTGAGCCGGGTGGCGTGCAGGGCCGCGTCGAAAGCGCCGAGGTCGTCGTCGTGCGCAGCAACTCCGAAGACGGCAGCGTGAAAGAGCGGCCGATCATTGCCGGCTCGGGGACAGCGTTCCGCGACTGCAAGGGTCAGGACCTGTGTCCGCAGATGCTCGTGGTGCCGTCGTCCGAGCGCGGCATCGAACTGGGCACGATCGAGACGGTGGACGAGCGCAAGGCGGCCGAGAAGGTGCGGCGCGTCACGCTGCAGACGTTCGCCATCGGCAAGTACGAGGTCTCGGTCGGCGAGTATGAGCGCTGCATCACGGCGGGCGCGTGCCGCGAGCCGGAATGGCGCGAGGCGGGCGGGCAGTTCAACCTCGAAACGGGACGCAACAATTACTACAAGCGGCTCGGTGGCAACGTGACCGGCAAGGACTATCCCATCGTCGGCGTCAGCTGGGACGATGCGGTGGCGTACACCGCGTGGCTGAGCCGGACGACGGGACAGGCGTACCGTCTGCCGAGCGATGCGGAGTGGGAGTATGCGGCACGCGCCGGCACGCGGACGACGTACTGGTGGGGCAATTCAGAAAAGCCGGGCGAAATGGTCATGGCGTCCTGCCGGGGATGCGGCAGCGAATGGGACGGCGTCAATAACGCGCCGGTGGCGAGTTTTTCGGCGAACACCTGGGGCCTGCACAACGTGCACGGCAACGTGTGGGAGTGGACCGCCGATTACTACTGCGACGACTTCCGTTCGGGGCGCGACGATGGCGGCGCGCGCGACAAGGACGACTGCGCGGTGCGCGATGCGCCCGAGCTGCACGTGCTGCGCGGCGGATCGAGTTTCTACGAGGCGCGCTTCATGACGGCCTCGACGCGATTGCGGCAGGACCACGGGTTCCGGAATTTCTCGGTCGGATTTCGGGTGGCGCGGACGCTGGTGGGGGCGGTGAAGCCTTGATTCTTTCTCCCCGTTCTTACGGGGAGAGGTTGAAGCGCGCCGTCAGCCACGCGAGCCGTCTCACACCGGTCGCAGCAGTACGTGCTTTTTCTTGCCGAGGGAGAGTTTGATGACGCCGTCAGGCGTCACGTCGGTGCGGGTGAGCTTGGATTTCTCGTCGGCCACGGAGGCGTCGTTGACTTTCAGGCCGCCGCCCTGGATCTGGCGGCGGGCCTCGCCGTTGGATTTCACCAGGCCGGCGAGCACGAAGGCCTGCAGCACGCCGATGCCGGCGTCGAGATCGGCGCCGGGGATGGTCACGCTGGGCAAATCCTCCGCCAGCGAACCCTGCTCGAAGGTCAGGCGCGCGGTTTCGGCGGCGGCTTCGGCCTTGGCGCGGCCGTGGATGAGGGCGGTCGCTTCCGTCGCCAGCGCCTTCTTGGCTTCGTTGATCTCGGCGCCCTGCAACGCTGCCAGTTTCTCGACCTCCGCCATCGGCAGGAAGGTGAAGAGCTTCAGGAAGCGGGCGACGTCGGCGTCCTCGGTGTTGCGCCAGTATTGCCAGTAGTCGTAGGCCGACAGCTTGTAGCCGTCCTCGCCATCGTCGTTGAGCCAGACGGCGCCGGCGGCGGTCTTGCCCATCTTGGCGCCGGAGGCCGTGGTCAGCAGCGGGCAGGTGAGGGCGTGCAGCTGGGGCGTGCCCATGCGGCGGCCGAGGTCGATGCCGGTGACGATGTTGCCCCACTGGTCGGAGCCGCCCATCTGCAGGTTGCAGCCGACGCGGCGCGACAGCTCGACGAAGTCGTAGGCCTGCAGCAGCATGTAGTTGAACTCGATGAACGACAGCTCCTGCTCGCGGTCGAGGCGCATTTTGGCCGAGTCCATCGACAGCATGCGATTGACGGAGAAGTGGCGGCCGACGTCGCGCAGGAACTCGATGTAGTTGAGCGGGGCCAGCCACTCGGCGTTGTCGACCATCGCAGCTTGCCGCGGGCCATCGCCGAAGGTCAGGAACTTCTCGAATACCGCCTTGATGCCCTGCTTGTTCTCGCCGATCTTTTCCAGCGTGAGAATGCGGCGGGTCTCGTCACGGCCCGATGGATCGCCGACGCGGGTCGTGCCGCCACCCATCAGCGCGATCGGCTTGCCGGCGCCGGTCTTCTGCAGCCAGGTCAGCATCATGATCGACAGCAGGTGACCGATGTGCAGCGACGGCGCCGTGCAGTCGTACCCCACATAGGCCACAACCTTGCCGTCCGCCGCCAGGGCGTCGATGGCGGAAAGGTCAGAGGTTTGATGGATGTAGCCGCGCTCGGTTAACGTTCGCAGAAAATCGCTCTTGGTCGTCGTCATGCCGGGATTGCTTTGTTGACTGGCTGGAGACTTTCCGCTTTTCGTTGAATCGCGAAAAGTCTCTAGCTGCTTGTTTCGCCGTGCTTCTTTTCGGAAAACCGCTTCACACTTTGTCCGGAAGCACTTTAGGATTTGAATGCCGGCGCAGGGTCCGGCCCGTCGGGATACCCCCCACAACAGGAAAGTTCAAGGTGAGCCCGGTGATGCGTGCGATTGGGATGATGAGCGGGACGTCGATGGACGGCATCGATATCGCCCTCATCGAGACCGACGGAGAGGCCGCCGTGACGCGGCGCTTCGCGGGCAGCCGGCAGTATACGGCCAGCGAACGCGAGGGCCTGGCGGCGGCGATGGTGGAAGCCTCGCGCATGCTGGACCGCGACGAGCGGCCGGGAACATTGGGGCGCATCGAGCAACAGCTGACGGAGCTGCACGCGCAGCTCGTGCAGGATTTCCTGGCTCAGAACGGCATCGATGCCGCCAGCGTGGACGTCATCGGCTTTCATGGGCAGACGGTGCTGCATCGGGCGCAGGAACGGCTGACGGTTCAGCTGGGCGACGGCGCGCTGCTGGCGCGGCTGACGGGCGTGCCGGTGGTTTACGACATGCGGGCCGCCGACATCGCGGCGGGCGGGCAGGGGGCGCCACTGGCATCGGCGTATCACCGGGCGTTCGCGGCCAAGCTCTCCGAGCGGCCCGTGGCCATCCTCAACATCGGTGGCGTCGCCAACGTGACGTGGATTGGCGCGGGGATCGGTGACGGCGGGGACATCCTGGCATTCGATACGGGGCCGGGCAACGCGCTGATGGACGATTGGGTGTCGCGCCAGTCGAACGAGCCGTACGATCGCGACGGCGCGCTGGCGCGAACCGGCCACGTCGATATCGACCGGCTGTCGGTCTACCTCAAGCATCCGTATCTGCAGCAGGCGGCGCCGAAGTCGCTCGACCGCTACGACTTCACGCTGCGGCCGCTGGACGGGCTGGCGACGGCGGACGGCGCGGCGACGCTGGCGCAGGTCACGGTGGTGGCAGTGGCGCGCAGCGTGTCGCTGATGCCGGAGCCGCCGAAGGCGTGGGTGATCTGTGGCGGCGGGCGGCACAACGGCTTCGTGATGGAGCTGCTGCGCCGCCACCTCAGCGCGCCGGTGCTGTCGGCGGAGGACATCGGCCTTAACGGCGACAGTATCGAGGCGGAGGCGTGGGCCTATCTGGCCGTGCGCTCGCTGAAGGGGCTGCCGATCACGTTCCCGGGGACGACGGGCGTGCCCGCGCCGATGACGGGCGGCGTGCTGGCGCGGCCTGGGTAGGGCCATGGCCCCGCGCCCTGTTCGGGGGACACCCCGAGCCCCCGCTTTTGTTTGGACACGCCGCTACACGCCATGTCGAACCGCATGGTAGCAACGCGTATTCTGGGCGGTGGGAGTTTAGACCATGGGGTGGTTTCAGCGCGTCGTGTTCTGCTTGTCTTTGCTCGTGACCGGCTTGTCAGCGATGCCGGCGCAGGCAGCGCCCGACACTCGGATCAAGACCAAGGCGGGCATCGTCATTGGTGTCGCGAAAGATGGCATTGCGTCGTTCAAGGGAATTCCGTTCGCGGCGCCGCCCGTCCGCGACCTTAGGTGGGCGGAGCCGAAGCCGGTCAAGGCATGGTCCGGCGAGAGGCGCGCCGACAAATACGGCGATGCCTGCATCCAGAAGCCGGGGCTGTCGGCGGAGAACGGTGGCGATCCCGGGCGGCTCAGCGAGGATTGCCTGTATCTCAACGTGTGGACGCCGAAGACGGGGGCGAAGGCGAAGCTTCCCGTCATCGTGTGGATTCACGGCGGGGCGTTCGTGTTCGGGGCGGGCGGCATGCCGATCTACGACGGTGCGCCGATGGCCAAGAAGGGCGCGGTGTTCGTCAGCATCAACTATCGCCTGGGCCCGCTGGGATTCTTCGCGCACCCGGCACTCGACAAGGCGCGGCCGAAGGGGCCGAGCAACTTCGGGCTGCTCGACCAGATCGCGGCGCTGAAATGGGTGCAGGCGAATATCGCGGCGTTCGGCGGCGACGCGGACAACGTCACGATCATGGGGCAGTCGGCGGGCGGCAAGAGCGTGCTGGCGCTGTATGCCTCGCCGCTGGCGCGCGGGCTGTTCAGCCGCGGCGTGGCGATGAGCGTCTACATTCTGCCGGACGTGAAGCCGGAGAAGGCGCGGCTCGTCGGCGCCGCGGTCGCCAAGGGCGTGGGGCTCGACGGGGCGAATGCCTCGCTCGCGGATCTGCGGCGCGTGCCGGCGGAAAAGTTCGGCGACATCGCCGACACGGAGGCGGGGCTCGGCCCGGTGGGCATCGTCGGCGACGACGTGCTGCCGAAGACGATCGTGGACACGTTCACGGCAGGGAAAGAGGCCAAGCTGCCACTGATCATCGGCAACACCAGCGACGACGTCAGCGTGCTGGCCGGCTTCGGGCTCGACCCGGCGGCGATCGTCAAGAAGCTCGGCGTCGCTGGCTTTGCGCTCGGCGCGCTCTATCCGGGCGTCAGTGGCGACGAGATGGCGCGCCAGGCGCTGCGCGACATCGTGTTCACGATGAACACGCGCTGGACGGCGGACCGGCACGCGAAACTGGCGCCGACGTGGCGCTACTATTTCGACTATGTGCCGGAGAAGACGCGGGACCGGCATCCCAACGGCGTGGGGCATGGCGCTGACATCGCGTTCTTTCTCGATACGGCCGGGATCTACGAGGCCACGGCGCCGGACCTGACCGAGAAGGATCGCGCGATAGCGCGGCAGGCCTCTGACTTGCTGTTCGCCTTTGCCCGCGACGGCGCGCCGGCCGCCCAGGGCGTTCCGGACTGGCAGAGCGACCGCATCCTGCGCGACCGGACGATGATCTTCGGGCCCGAGGCGATCGCGCAACGCCGCAACTTCATGAAGGTGCGGCTCGACGTGCTGAAGGGCGCGACGAAAGTGGTCGACCTTTTCGCAAGGCCGTAGCTTGGCGCCGCAGATTGCTCGATCAAGAGGATGTTGGCGCAGCTGTCGTCCGCAGTGTGTGCCAGCATCATGCGTCGTGCGGTTGAGACGAGTCGTGGTTGGCCTTGCGGCTCGTCATCCTCGGGCTTGTCCCGAGGATCCCGCTCTCGGCTGGCCTCGAAATCGAGCGGCTGAATGCCGCGCGGACTGCAGCCGGGATCCCCGGAACAAGTCCGGGGATGACGTTGAATGTGTGGAGACCACACACCCACGTTCTGGCCACGCGGGCGGGCACCCCGGTCCGTCGGATTGCGCGGCGGCGTCAGCGGCATTCGTTACACGATTGAAACTTTACTTCTCGTGTCAGACTTATAGACCGATCTTCACAGATCAGATGTCTGCCAGGAGCGCCTCGATGTCGAAATTCCGTTCAATCACATTGCTCTATACAGCGGCGGTTGCCGTCGGCGCGACGGCCCTCATGGCGGGGGCTCCGGTCGGGCGGGCGGCCGAACTCGATGTCGAGATCGCCATCAAGGATCACAAGTTCCAGCCAGCCACCGTCATGGTGCCGGCGGGCCAGGCGATCAAGCTGACCGTCAAGAACCTGGACGACGACGTGGAGGAGTTCGAGAGCCACCCGCTCAAGTTTGAAAAGCTGATCGCGCCCCACGACCAAGCCATCATCCGGCTGCAGCCGTTAGCCAAGGGCGAGTACAAGTTCTTCGGCGAGTATCACGAGGATACCGCGCAAGGCAAAGTCGTCGCCGAGTAACCCGTGATCGCAGCGCTCATCATCGTCTTCCGCGAGGTTCTGGAAGCGGGCCTCATCATCGGCGTCGTGCTGGCCGCGTCGAAGGGCGTGGCCGGGCGAGGCCGGGCCGTGGCGCTCGGCGTGCTGGCCGGCGTGGCGGGAGCGATCGTGGTGGCGGCATTCGCCACGCAGATCTCCGCGGCGTTCGACGGCCGCGGACAGGAGTTGTTCACGGCTGCGGTGCTGGCATTCGCGGTGGTGATGCTGACGTGGCACGTGGTGTGGATGGCGCAGCACGCGCGCGAGATGACGGCGCATCTGCGCCAAGTCGGGCACGCGGTGGCGGCGGGTTCGCAATCCGTGACGGCGCTCGGCATCGTCACGGCGATGGCCGTGCTGCGCGAGGGCAGCGAGGTGGTGCTGTTCCTGGCGGGCATCGCGCTTCAGCATGCGGACACGGCGATCAACGTGGCGCTTGGCTCGGTGGCCGGGCTGCTGCTGGGCGCCGTGGCCTCGGCGGCTCTCTACTTCGGACTGACAGCGATACCGATCCGGCATCTGTTCTCGACGACCGGCGTGCTGGTGACGCTCGTCGCGGCCGGGCTGGCGGCGGAGTGCGTGCACCAGTTGTCGAACGCGGGGCTGATTGCGGCCGGTCTCAACCAGACCCTGTGGGACAGTTCGTGGCTGCTGCGGGAGGACGGCATGGTGGGGCGCGTGTTGCGCGTGCTGCTCGGCTATCGCGACACGCCGGGCGCGCTGGAGTTC
The DNA here is from genome assembly GCA_965279065.1 of Hyphomicrobiaceae bacterium. GTDB lineage: Bacteria > Pseudomonadota > Alphaproteobacteria > Rhizobiales > Hyphomicrobiaceae > JAKAXS01. Next base: position 473,075 of record OZ257134.1, on the reverse strand, counting down.
GCAGCGTATGCCGGGACGATCGTCGCGATCGTCGCGCTGTCGCGACGTGCCAAGCGGACAGCGGCGATGACGCCGGCTGCGGCTTCGCGGTAGCGATAAGCCTACGTGACGACACGTTCTCTTAGGGTGTCATCCTCGGGCTTGTCCCGAGGATCCCGTTCTCGGCCGGGTACGACATCCAGCCTTTGAATGTCACGCGTGCTGCACGCGGGATCCCCGGAACAAGTCCGGGGATGACGTCGGTGGGGGTGGCTGCGATCAAGACTTGCCGGTGCCGTAGGCTGCGAGCAGAACCCTTACGGCGGAGCCGACGACCTTGGCGATTTCTTCCTCGCTGGCGGGGTCGGGCCGCGCGGCGTAGAGCCTCGGCCGAAATATCGTGGCGAGGCAAAGTTCCAGGAACTGCGCGGCCGTCAGGAAGGCGTCGTCAATCTGCAGGCGACCGGCATCGGCGTGATGCCGGAGATACGCGGCCAGTTCTGTCGCGAGACGCATGGGACCGGCCTCGAAGAACTCCTGCCCGACGTCCGGCATGCGCTCGGCGACACCGATAACGATGCGGTGCGCGGCCATGACGTGCGGCACCGACACGCGGCGCACCAGCTCGGAGCCGAACTCCAGCAGCATCTCATCGATCGGGCGAGTGCGATCGAGCGTGGCCAGCACTTCGGAAATGTTGCGGTCTCGCTTCTCACCGCAAATGGCCGCGAACAACTTTTCCTTGTTGGGGAAGTAGACGTAGAGCGTCGCCTTGGAGACATCGGCTTCGCGGGCGACGTCGCTCATGCTGGCGGCGTCGTAGCCCACCGCGGTGAATATCCTGCCGGCGCCTTCGATGATCTGGTGGCGCTTCTGGGGGTCCGTGCCGGCGGGCATGCGGCCACCACGGCGGGGTGCCTCTTCCGCGTCCGGGCTGCGATCGGCAACTGCTGCTGGGGCTTTCATCTGATCCATCTGTCAGCGCTTCCTTGCCCAGTTGGACAACTTGACGCATACGTGAACTAAACCGTTCAGTTTGATCTTGATATCGCTGAGCCGCGGGTGTATGTCAAGACTCGACTGAACCGTACGGTTTAGTTTGCTTACAGATTTAAGTTGGGGAGGGCCGTCATGGCCACCATCGAAGCTCGCAGAATCGCAAAGAAAATGGCCGCCGCGCAGCCGCTCGCCGAGGCGGAATTGGCGCAGCTCCGCGCCGAGAGAGACGTGCCGAACATCGAACCGCGGCCTGCGCCCGTCGCGCGCGAGCCGGCTCCTTCTCAGGACACACAGGTGCCGACGGCCCCGCCGAAGCGCAATCGGAAGCCGTTGCTGATCGGCGCGGCGCTGGTCGCGCTCGCGGCGGCGGGCTGGTACGGCTACGGGTACTGGACGGTGGGCCGCTTCATGGTCTCGACGGACGACGCCTACGTCGGAGCCGACATGTCGATCATCGCGCCGAAGATCGCCGCGCACGTGGCCGAGGTGCCGATCGTTGCCAACCAGCATGTGAAGGAAGGCGACACGCTGGTGCTGCTGGATGCGGGCGACTTCCAGCTCGCCGTCGATCAGGCGGCCGCCAAGCTCGCCACGCAAAAGAGCTCGCTCGACACGTTCGCCGCGCAGGTGACGGCCGCCGAGGCCAACGCGGCGCAGGCGCGTGCGCAGCTCGATGCCGCCAAGGCGACGCTGGTGCGCACCGAGGCCGACTTCAGCCGCACCGATACGCTGGCGGCGCGCGACTACAGTTCCAAGTCGACGCTGGATGCCGCTCGCGCCGCGCGCGACAGCGCCAAGGCGCAGGTGACGGCGCAGGACGCGGCAATCCAATCGGCCGACGCCAACGTCGGGGTGCTGAAGGCGCAGACGGCGGAAGCCCAGCGCGTCGTCAAGGAACTGGAGGTGGCGCTGGCCAAGGCGCAGCGCGACCTGTCGTTCACCACCATCAAGGCGCCGTTCGACGGCGTGGTCGGCAACAAGAGCGTGCAGGTCGGCGACTACGTGACACCGGGCAAGCGCCTTGCCGCCGTGGTGCCGCTCGACAAGGTGTATGTCGACGCCAACCTCAAGGAGACGCAGCTGGCGCACGTCGTGCCGGGGCAGACCGTGACGGTGCATGTCGATGCGCTCGACGGTGATGCGATCACCGGCACCGTGGAAAGCCTGGCGCCGGCCTCAGGATCGATGTTCTCGCTGCTGCCGCCGGAAAACGCGACGGGCAACTTCACCAAGATCGTGCAGCGCGTTCCCGTGCGCATCGCGATCGCGGCGAATGACGCGCAGGACAAGCTGCGGCCGGGGCTTTCGGTGATCGTCGACATCGACACGCGCACGGCTCCGGCGACGACAACCCAGCACGCATCTAACTAACTTGCACCCATCCGGCAGCGCGGACAGCCGCGCTGCTATCGAGGTGACTCATGGCATCATCAGCAACGACATCCAGCGGCGGCTTCGACGCCCCCGCGTCAGCCGGCGGCAGGAAGCTCGAATGGATCGGCGTCACGCCACGCCAGCTCGCCGGCTTCCTGGCGATGGTGTTCGGCATGTTTATGGCGATCCTGGACATCCAGATCGTCTCGGCGTCGCTGGCAGAGATTCAGGCGGGCCTGTCGGCCAGCTCCGACGAGATCGCCTGGGTGCAGACGTCGTACCTCATCGCCGAAGTGGTGATGATCCCGCTGTCGGGGTTCTTAGCGCAGGCGCTGTCGACGCGCGTGCTGTTCACGGCGGCGGCCGCCGGGTTCACGGTGGCGAGCGCGCTGTGCGCGACGGCGACGACGATCGACCAGATGATCGTGTTCCGCGCCGTCCAGGGTTTCATCGGCGGCGGCATGATCCCGAGCGTGTTCGCCGTGGCGTTCTCGCTGTTTCCGGCTTCCAAGCGCGCCATCGTCTCGCCGGTGATCGGGCTCGTGGCCACGCTGGCGCCGACGATCGGGCCGACGGTGGGCGGCTATCTCAGCAACGCGTTCTCGTGGCACTGGCTGTTTCTCGTCAACGTGGTGCCCGGCATCTGCGTTACGATCGCCGTGTTCCTGCTGGTTGACTTCGACAAGCCGAACCGCAGCCTGCTGAAGCGCTTCGACTATATCGGCCTGGCGTCGATGGCGGTGTTTCTGGGGTCGCTGGAGTACGTGCTCGAAGAGGGCCCGCGCTACGACTGGCTCGACGACAGCACGATCGCCACGTTCGCGTTCCTGTGCTTCACGGGTGCCATCATCTTCTTCTGGCGGGCACTGACGGCGGCGCAGCCGATCGTGGAGCTTCGCGCGTTCAAGGACCGCAACTTCGCGTTCGGTTCGGCCTTCAGTTTCGTGATGGGCATCGGGTTGTACGGGCTAACGTACCTCTATCCCGTCTACCTCAGCCAGGTGCGCGGCTACGATGCGCTGATGATCGGCGAGACGATGTTCGTCACCGGCGTGGCGATGTTCCTGACGGCGCCGATCAGCGGACGGCTGTCGCAGGTGATGGATCCGCGCATCATGATGCTGATCGGCTTCATGGGCTTCGCGCTCGGCACCTACATCGCGTCCGGCATCACCGCGGACTGGGATTTCTACGAGCTGCTGGTGCCGCAGATCCTACGCGGCTGCTCGCTGATGCTGTGCATGGTGCCGATCAACAACCTGGCGCTCGGCACGCTGACGCCGGAGCAGTTGAAGAACGCGTCGGGTCTGTTCAACCTGACGCGCAATCTCGGTGGTGCCGTGGGCCTGGCGGTGATCAATACGGTGCTGAACAAGCGGCTCGACCTGCATCTGGCGCGGCTGCACGAGAACGTCGCCTGGGGTCGTGCGCAGGCGGAGGATATGCTCAACGGCCTGACCGCGCAGATGGGCACGATGCTGGCCGATCCGGACATGGCGGCGCTGAAGCGACTGAGCATGATCGTGCGCAAGCAGGCGAACGTGCTGTCGTTCGCCGACGTGTTCCTGGTGCTCAGCGTTCTGTTCGCGACGCTGGCGCTGTTCGCGCTCATGATGAACAAGCCAGCCGCTGCCGCTCCTGCGGGCGCGGGGCATTAGCACCTCAACGTGTGCGGGCCGAGCCACCTTCTGCCGGGTTGCACACGTCCATCCGTCGCGCTCCCTGAGGTGTGCCGTGGGTGCTGGCCTGCGCCAGCATGACGTTGCGGGAGGGGTGTCGTCGTCGACAAGCTGTGACCCAAGTCCCCTCTCCCCGTCCTTACGGGGAGAGGGTTAGGGTGAGGGGCAGCATCCGTGGGACGATGGCGAAGGGGAATCTCAAAGAGCGGGCGATTGGGCAGGCGTTGATACAAGAACCTGCCCCTCATCCCAACCTTCTCCCCGCGCGCGGGGAGAAGGGGCCGGTCGGCGCGTGACGTGATGTCGAGATCGATGACGCTAACCGTGCGATGATCGCTAGTTGGCAAGCGTCTGCAATGCTCAGCTCTCGCGGCTGGCTTCGAAGAGGAACCAGGTGCGGCGCTCGGTTTCGTCGATGTAGACCTCGAGCAGGCTGGCGGTGGCGACGTCGTCGTGGTCATCGCAGAGCTTGTGGGCGTCGCGCATGGCTTCGGCGACCTTCTTGTTGTCCTCCATCAGTTCCAGCAGCATGTCGCGTGGGGCGACGTAGTCTTCGTTATTGTCCTTCAGCGATTGCGTCTGACCGATCTGGCCGATGGAACGCAGGGTCTTGCCGCCGATCTTGCGGACACGCTCGGCCAGTGGGTCGGTGGTGGCGAAGATCTGATCGGCCTGCTCGTCGAGCATTAGGTGATAGTCGCGGAAATGCGGCCCGCTGACGTGCCAGTGGAAGTTCTTGGTCTTCATGTAGAGCGCGAAGGCGTCGGCCAAGAGGCCGTTGAGCGCCTTGGAGACTGCCAGTGCGCTGTCGTTGGGCAGGTCGGTCGGCGTCTTCAGCGGCCGCGGCGCCAGTTTCGTCATCTCTTTTGCCATCGTGTGCCTCGAATGGTTGTGCCTCGCAGAGCGCGAGGCCGCGTAGGAACGCATCAACACGGTCTTTGTGCCGCGAGACGCGAAATAAATGCCTAGCCGCCGCGGCCAGGCATGAGGCGTTTCAGCACGGCAAAGCGGCTGGAGGCCGGTTCGTCGCCGGCAGTGGCGATGGCCGTGATCAGGTCCGTGGCACCGCGGACGACGCGGCGGTTGGTCCAATAGCCTGTGTGCGCGCCGTAGGTGAAGGCGCTCGCCACCTTCGGCAGCACGATGCTGGCGGCGCGCTGCCACCAGCCTTCGGACGCGACCTCAATGTCGCGGAGCAAGGGCTCCCTGGCATAGGCGGCGTTGAGCGGCTTTAGCGGATAGCCCAGCAGATCGTTGCGGCTGTAGTAGTTGTCCCAGCGCACCCTGCCGAGCGTTGCGGGAGCAAGTGCTGCGCCGGGGAAGGCGGCAGGGTCTTCAGCGTTGCGCGAGACGGTGATCGGCATGATCTTGTCGGGGCCGAACGTGAACGTGAACAGCGGCATGTTGGAGCCCATCATCACCAGGCCAGCGGCGGTATCCAGGCGGCGAAAGGGCGAGCCGCCCTTGAGGTAGTTGGCGAACGCCTGCTCCTGCTCGTCGGCGCGGGCGATGCGCGCCTCGTCCCAGTTCTTGATGGTGTTCACGTCCCAGATGAAGGACGACACGATGTGGCAACCGAGCGAATGGGCGATGAAGATCAGCGGGCGATCGGGCGGCCCGTCCGCATCAAGCTTTTCGATGGCCTTGCGAACTTCCGACTGGATTTCGTAGTAGGCCGAATTCTTGTAGCTCTTGGTCTTCTGATACGCGGCGGCGTCGCCCAGGCCCTGAACCACGAGACGGCGGAAACGGCCATCGCGGAATAGCCCCTGCTCGGCGACAGCGTCGCGGTACAGCTTCTGGCGCCGGCGCACGTGCTCGGCCCAGAACACCGGCTCGAAGGTGACAAGCTCGCGAAGGCGCGGCGGCAATCGCGCCTCGATCGCGGTCTGCATGGCCTGCTGATAGCCGGGCTCCAGCGTGTGGATGCCATGCACGAAGACGACGGCGACGGGCTGGGGCAAGGGACACTCCGGAAATGATGGCGAAGCAGATCAGCCTGGGGCGGGGGCCGGGGCGCCCGGTTGAGCATAGTGTGGTGGGGCATCGTGTTGTGCCACGCGGCGCTTCCAGCTGTCGATGACGTGCCGGGCCAGGGTCTCGTAGTCGCCACCGAAATGGTGGCCGCCGGGAAGCTCGACGATCTCGACCCGGCGCGGATCCAGCGCGTGACAGGCCGACTTGCGGCCTTCCTCGTCGCCGGCGAAGCACTGGATGGCAGGACCCGAGATGTTGGCCACGGCGGGCGCCGTCTTGCGCGTCTCGGCCGCGACCTGCCAGAAGCCGATGCCGTAGTTGACGTCGCGCGTCAGGCCCATGAGCGAGACGAGATGGATGCGCGCGCGCAGGGCTGGATCGAGTTCGCCGTAGACGGTGGCGACGACGTCGGCGCCGTAGGAATAGCCGAGCAGCATAACAGGCCGCTGCGGCGCGAGGGTGGACACCATGCGCTTGATGTCGGCGGCGATACCGGCCGGCGTGCGGGGCGTCACGAAGTAGGCGAGGCTGTTGAGGCCGACGGTGGTGATGTGTTCGTCGGCGAGGCGCGTCGCGAGTTGGTCGCACAGGCCCCACCAGCCGCCATTGCCCGACAGCAGGATGGCGACGGGGCCGCTCGCATCGTGACCGTCGTAGTAGACGGCGGGGAGATCAGCCAGCGCCGGCGGCACGTCGCGTTCGAGCGGGGCGCCGATCTTGCCCCAGAGCGGGCGCATGACCTGCGGGAAGAGGTGCGGCAGGACGCGGCTGGTGCCCAATAGGGTGACGGCGGCGAGGATGCCCAGGCCCAAGGCCATGCGGGGCCAGCGTTTTTTCCTGACAGTCGGTGCCATCGGCTGGCCCTGTTCCGTGATTGCGTTTGCGGCAAGCGGAGGTAAACGCCCGCTTTGCAGCAAGATGGTGACAGGGGGTGAGGGGCGAAGGGTTCAAGCGGGAGGATGTGAGGGGGCGGTTGCGTGCTGACCAACTGTTCAAAGCAGAACACTTTTGGCTTCTTCAATTCCCTCGTTTCGTTCCAAAAAGGTACCCAAGTGACAACGTTGTCAGACCGTACAGCATCTGCGCGAAGTCACTTGTTAAGCTGCCTGTTAAGGCATTTGAGGCTAGAGCTATTGACGACGCTGCCCCGACAACCGCTGCGACGCTTCCAGGGAGCTCCTGCCGGCAGCCAAATATTAAGCTGATAAGCGGTCGTCCCTGCTGCGGTATCCTTTGCGATCCAGCCACCTGCTTCGTCATGCCCCAGCTCCTACAGAATGTGGTGGAGAGGACGATAACTTGGCACGATTAGGCAGAACTATAATTCGCATCAGGATTTGCCCGAGGGCGACTGTTGTTCGTCGAACAGTCTGAGGACCTCACCGGCGGTGTCCGGTATCAGTTTGCCATCGTCACCATCGTTCGCGTCAGGTCTTATGGCCTGCAAAATTAGCTGTGCCCGCCATCGCGAATATCCGTCGCCCTTACCGGCATTTTTTCGTCTCGGTTGCCCGCTGAAGGGATGGCCAACTGCCTTGACTATGGAACCTCTTGAATACGGACGACCGGCAATAGTAACTCCGAGTTCTTTTAGGGTCTCTTGCACGAAGCGAATGTAGGGGCTGTCGGATGAGAGAACCGCCTTGGGGTTCTCAAGATACTGAAATTCTAGGGCCATGTAAGGCAGAGGCAGAAAATAACCAACGAGCCATTCAAATGCGCTCCGTTGCCGAAAGCTTTGCTCATAAGCACGCCGGTGCTCATTCCCTTCCTTAGCCAAATCCCTCTCGGTGAGTTCGATCAAAACGGTTAGAGACTGTCGTATGTCCAATTTTCGATGAGCAAGTCTCAGGAGTAGAGAATCCCAATCGTACAGCTTGGCGAGATCGTCTTCGGCAAGCAGCAACTGCAGCTTCTTTGCTGCCTTGGAGATTGTCGATGTCCTCGCTGCCAAATCTCTTTCCGCCTGAGCCGTCGAATGTCTCAACGCCTCGCGATACCACTCCGCGCAAAGGTTTAGGCATCGAAGAAGTGCTGCGCGGTCAAGATTTGGCGGGTAACACTCTCGGCCAACCGCTCTAAGTATCCTATCAACCGCGCGTTCATCCATTCCGTCCGCCGCGACTTTGATGCTTACTCGTTAATCTGACCTCTTTGGCTCGCGGTCGCACGACCGTCGCGATATAGTGGCCGTGCTATCAAAGTATGGTGACCGAGCGAGAGGTCCCCCTACTCGTCATCCCCGGCGTCATCATCGGCAACGCCGGCGCTGGCTTCTTCCTTCTCGCGGGCGCGTTCGCGTTCGCGGGCGAGTTCGCGTTCTTTCTCGCGTTCCTTGGCCTTCTCGCGGTCCTTGGCGGCGTTGGCGAGGCGCATGTCGAGGTAGCCGCCGACCAGCTTGTCGAGATCGTCGATCTTGTTTTCGAAGAAGTGGTTGGCGCCGGGGATGACCTCGTGGTCGATCTTGATGCCGCGCTGCGTCTTCAGCTTGGCCGTCAGCTCGGCGACGGAGGCGGTGGGGACGACGCGGTCCTTGTCGCCGTTGACCATCAGGCCAGACGAGGGGCAGGGCGCGAGGAACGAGAAATCATAAAGGTTAGACGGAGGGGCGACGCAGATGAAACCGTCGACTTCGGGGCGGCGCATCAAGAGCTGCATGGCGATCCAGGTGCCGAACGAGACGCCGGCGATCCAGCAGAACTTCGCGTCCGGCTTGACGAGCTGCAGCCAGTCCAGCGCGCTCGCCGCGTCGGCGAGTTCGCCGGGGCCGCCATCCCAGAACCCCTGGCTGCGGCCGACGCCGCGAAAGTTGAAGCGGAGAACGGAAAATCCGCGCTGCACGAACGTGTAATACAGGCTGTAGACCACCTGATTGTTCATGGTACCGCCGAATTGCGGATGCGGATGCAGGATCAGAGCAATGGGGCTGTCGGACGCCGCTTCATGGTGATAGCGGGCTTCGATACGGCCTCCCGGCCCATTGATAATCAGTTCGGGCATTTTTGGTCTTTCACGGTTTCGAATTTCGGTGGATTCGGCGGGCGGAAAATCCGCTGGCGTATCAGGCGCTTAATGCGCGACTGCGCGGCAAAAGCACGGCATACTTGACTTGCGGGCTTGGAATTTTCATATTCACTTTAGAACGGTTCGAAAGAAGTTCTGATCCCCGTTCCAAGCGCGGCTGATGATGGCCGGGCTTCATAACACGAGACGGGTGGCCGAACGCAAGCGTTGCGAACAGGCCGCGTGGATCAAAGTCAAGGTGTGTTGCGCCGTGGAACTGAATACCCGAAGCCGTTACGCCGTGATGGCGATGACCGATCTCGCCAAGTTCGGCAGCAATGACGCGATGCCACTGTCGGCAATCGCGGAGCGGCAGCAGATTTCGCTGGCGTACCTGGAGCAGATCTTCCAGCGCTTGCGGCGGGCGGATCTCGTCGAAAGCGTGCGGGGGCGTTCGGGCGGCTATCGCCTGATGCGACCTGCAGCCGACATCACGATCGCGCAGATCCTGCTGGCGGTTGAAGAAGAGACGCGCATGACGCGCTGCCAGGAAGAGAGCCCCGGCTGCCTCGGCGAAAAACGCTGCCTGACGCACGGGCTGTGGCATGCGCTCGGCGGGCATATCGCGGCGTTCTTGGCGAATGTGTCGCTGCAGGAGACGCTGGACGGCATCCCACCATCGAAGTTGGCGCACGGCGTCGCGACGAGCGTGCAGGTGGCGGCCGAGTAATGACCTCGACGAGGACATATCTGGACTACAACGCGTCGGCGCCGCTGCGGCCGCAAGCGCGCGCGGCGATGATCGCGGCGCTGGATGCGGGCGGCAACCCGTCATCCGTGCATGCGGAAGGGCGCAAGGCGCGGGCGATCATGGATGCGGCGCGCGAGCAGGTGGCGGCATTGGTCGGCGCCAGGCCGAGCGAGGTCGTGTTTACCAGTGGGGCGACGGAGGCCAATGCGTCGGTGTTCGCCGGGCGGTGGGACGCGATGTTCGTTCCGGGGATCGAGCATGCTTCGGTGCTGGCACCAGCGGCGGCAAACGGCGGACGGATGATCGAGATCCCGGCGCATGCCAATGGCGTTGCCGCGGTGGAGGAGATCGCGGAGCGCGTGCTGCGGGGCGAGGACTTTGGTCGGGCGATGATCGCGTTGCAACTCGCCAACAACGAGACGGGCGTGATCCAGCCGGTGGGCGAGACGGCGGCGTTCGCGAAGACACATGACATTTTCCTGCATTGCGATGCGGTGCAGGCGGCGGGCCGCGTGGCCATCGACGTCGCGGAGCTAGGCGTGGATACGCTGAGCCTGTCGTCGCACAAGATCGGCGGGCCGAAGGGCGCGGGCGCGCTGATCATTCGCGATGGCGTATCGCTGCCTGTGTTCTTGGCCGGTGGCGGGCAGGAGCGGCGGCGGCGCGGCGGCACGGAGAACGTGGCGGCGATCGCCGGGTTCGGCGTGGCGGCGGAACTGGCGGCACGGGACGTGGAGCGCGCGGCGCAGGTCAAGGTGCTGCGCGACGTGCTGGAGAAAGCCGTTCTCGAACTGACGCCGGAGGCGATCATCGTCGGCGCCGAGGCGCCACGGCTGGCGAATACGTCGTGCATCGCCTGGCCGGGGAAGCTGGCGGAGACGCTGGTGATCCGGCTCGATCTGGCGGGCATCGCGGTGAGTGCGGGTTCGGCCTGCTCGTCAGGCAAGGTGGGACAGAGCCACGTGCTCGCGGCCATCGGCCTGATGCCGGAGATCGCAGGCAGCGCCATTCGCGTCAGCCTCGGGCCCGAGACGACGGCGCGGGACTGCAACGCATTCCTCGACGCCTGGCGCGCAGTGCGCGGGTCGCGCGAGGCATTACCACAGAAGTTTACCGCGGCAGGCTCCGGCGGGCCGCTGCACGTTACATCGGGAGTTCACTGAAGATGGCGGCAGTTCAAGAGACGATCGATCAGGTTCGTAAGATCGACGTCGATCAATACAAGTACGGGTTCGAGTCCAACATCGAGAGCGTGAAGGCTCCGAAGGGGCTGGACGAGAGCACCGTGCACTACATTTCCGAGCGCAAGGGCGAGCCGAAGTGGATGCTCGACTGGCGGCTCGACAGCTACCAGCGTTGGCGCACGATGAAGGAGCCGACGTGGGCGAAGGTGCATTATCCGAAGATCGACTTCGAGAACCTCTACTACTACTCGGCACCCAAGAGCACCGAGGGCCCGAAGAGCCTGGACGAGGTCGATCCGGAGCTGCTGGCGACGTATGCCAAGCTCGGTATTCCGCTGAAGGAGCAGGCGGTGCTGGCCGGCGTGCAGGGCGCGCGGGTGGCGGTGGACGCGGTGTTCGACAGCGTGTCGGTGGTGACGACGTTCAAGGCGGAGCTGGCCAAGGCCGGCGTGATCTTCTGCTCGATCTCGGAAGCGCTGCGTGAGCATCCCGAGCTGGTGCGCAAGTATCTGGGCACGGTCGTGCCGCAGTCGGACAACTTCTACGCGGCGCTGAACTCGGCCGTGTTCTCTGACGGCTCGTTCGTCTACATCCCGCCGGGCGTGCGCTGCCCGATGGAACTGTCGACGTACTTCCGGATCAACGAGAAGAATACCGGCCAGTTCGAACGCACGCTCATCATCGCCGACAAGGGCTCGTACGTCTCCTACCTGGAGGGCTGCACGGCGCCGACGCGCGACGAGAACCAGCTGCATGCCGCCGTGGTGGAGCTGATCGCGCTCGACGATGCGGAGATCAAGTACTCGACGGTGCAGAACTGGTACCCGGGCGACAAGAACGGCAAGGGCGGCATCTATAACTTCGTGACCAAGCGCGGCGACTGCCGTGGCCACAACTCCAAGATCTCGTGGACGCAGGTGGAAACCGGCTCGGCGATCACGTGGAAGTATCCCAGCTGCATCCTGCGCGGCGACAACTCGCGCGGGGAGTTCTATTCGATTGCGGTGTCGAACGGCTATCAGCAGGTCGACAGCGGCACGAAGATGATCCACCTCGGCAAGAATACGTCGAGCCGCATCATCTCCAAGGGCATCGCGGCCGGCTATTCGCAGAACACGTATCGCGGGCTCGTCTCGGCGCATCGCAAGGCGACGGGCGCGCGCAACTTCACCAACTGCGACTCGCTGCTGATCGGCGACAAGTGCGGCGCGCATACCGTGCCGTACATCGAGGCGAAGAACTCGCGGGCGCACTTCGAGCACGAGGCGACGACGTCGAAGATCTCCGACGACACGCTGTTCTATTGCCAGCAGCGCGGGCTGTCGGCGGAGGAGGCCGTGGCGGTCGTGGTCAACGGCTTCGTGCGCGACGTGCTGCAGCAGCTGCCGATGGAGTTCATGGCCGAGACGCAAAAGCTGATCGGCATCTCGCTCGAAGGGAGCGTGGGTTGACGGGCGGCGGCAAAGGAGCGGGGACATGCTGAGGATGCTGTTCAACGCACTCAAGCTGGCAGTGGGAACGTTGATGGCACTTCCGCTGCTGTTGATGTTCCTCGGCTTCATGTTGGCGTTAGGTGGCGGCATCGCGGGCGCGGCGGAAGTGAGAGACTTCGGCAAGGCACTCGCCGGTTTAGGTGCCTTAGGTTTCGTAGTCGTTTTGGTTTTCGGAGACTTATTTTCGGCCCTCTCGAATTCGACGGCCGCGGCTGGCCAGACCAACAGCAAGGACATTTCTACATCGCCTGCCAATGAGAACGGCGTGACAACCAGCTCGGCGCAGGTCAACGACACAGTCGGGAAAGAGTGACACGAGATGCTTGAGATCAAGAACCTGCACGTGAAGATCGAGGATGAGGAGCGGCAGATCCTCAAGGGCCTGTCGCTGACGGTGCCCAAGGGTGAGGTGCACGCGATCATGGGGCCGAACGGCTCGGGCAAATCCACGCTGGCATACGTGCTGGCGGGGCGGCCTGGCTACGAGGTCACCGAGGGCGACATCCTGTGGAACGGCGAGAGCCTGCTGGAGATGGCGCCGGACGAGCGCGCGGCCAAGGGCGTGTTCCTGGCGTTCCAGTATCCGATGGAAATTCCGGGCGTGGCCGGGCTGACATTCCTGCGGACGGCGGCGAATGCCGTGCGCAAGAAGCGCGGCGAAGCAGAACTCACGACGCCGGAGTTCATGAAGACCATTCGCGAGAAGGCGGCCAAGTTGAACATCGACATCGAGATGCTCAAGCGGCCGGTGAACGTCGGCTTTTCGGGCGGCGAGAAGAAGCGCTCGGAAATCCTGCAGATGGCGATGCTGGAGCCGACGCTGTGCGTGCTCGACGAAACCGATAGCGGGCTGGACATCGACGCGCTGCGCATCGTGGCAGACGGCGTGAATGCGCTGCGGGGCAAGGATCGCGCGATGCTGGTCATCACGCACTACCAGCGGCTGTTGAACTACATCGTGCCGGACAAGGTGCACGTGCTGTCGGGCGGGCAGATCCGCAAGTCGGGCGACAAGAGCCTGGCGCTGGAACTGGAGAAGTCCGGCTACAAGGAATACGAGGGCGAGGCGGCTTGAGATGAACGTTGCTGTGATCAAGACGAAGGCCGAGCAGGCGCTGCCGGAACTGTTCGAGCGCGTGGCGGGGACGTTGCCGGGCGGCGCCAAGGCGATCGGCGCGCGACGCGCGGCGATGAGCCGGTTCGCGGCGGTCGGCCTGCCGCATCGGCGCATCGAGGAGTGGAAGTACACCGACTTGCGCGCGACGCTGAAGGATGCGTTCGCGCCGGCGGCCGCGGCGAAGCTGTCGGCCGACGCGCTCAAGGCGGCTATGGGGCCGCTGGCGGCCGTCGATGGCGACCGGATCGTGTTCGTCGACGGGCACTTCGATGCCAGCCTCTCGAGCAAGACGGGTGAGAACGCGCAGATCAATGTCGCACCGCTGAGCGAAGCCCTGGCCAGCGGACTGGCCAATCTCGACGCGATCGGCGTCGACGAAGGACAGAACGCCGTGCTGGCGCTCAACGCCGCGTTCGTGACGGACGGCGCGGTTGTGACGGTGGCCGACGGCGCGGACATCGCCAAGCCGCTGCTGATCGTCAACGTACGGGCCGGCCGCGATGCGCAATCGACGGCGGTGCGCAACGTCATCAACATCGGCGCCAAGGCCAAGGCTGCGATCATCGAGATGTTCGTGGTGGCGCCGGGTGCTGCGGCGAGCGCTCAGACCAACAGTGCTTGCGAGATCACGGTAGGCGATGGCGCGCACGTGGTGCACGTGAAGTGCGTGGCGGACCTGGGCGAGGCGACGCATCTGGCCAACTGGCTGGTGGGGCTGGGCACCGGGACGGTGTACCGCGGCTTCCAGTTCACGCTCGGCACGCGCATGGCGCGCAACGGCATCAACGTGACGTACGGCGGCGAGGATGCGACGCTCGATCTGTCCGGCGCCTTCCTGGCGCGCGGCAGCGAGCACATCGACACGACGCTTGTGGTCGATCACGCGGTGCCGAAGTGCGAGAGCCGCGAGCTGTTCAAGGGCGTGCTGGCCAACCAGGCGCGCGGCATCTTCCAGGGCAAGATCATCGTGCGGCCGGACGCGCAGAAGACCGACGGCAAGCAGATGGCGCAAGCGCTGATGCTGTCGCCTGATGCGGAGTTCGATTCCAAGCCCGAGCTGGAAATCTATGCCGACGACGTGGTGTGCGGGCACGGCTCGACCGTGGCGGAGATCGACGACGACCTGATGTTCTACTGCCAGTCGCGCGGCATTGCACCGGCGGCGGCGCGGGCGCTGCTGGTGCAGTCGTTCATCGGCGAGGCGCTGGAGAAGGTCGAGGACGAGACGTTGCGCGAGGCGTTGACGAGCTACGCGCTCGCCTGGCTCGACGAGACGAAGAGTTGATTGGGGCGATACCGTCATCGCGCCAAAACGGTCATCCTCGGGCTTGTCCCGAGGACCCAAGGTGCGGCGGGGGCGAGTGTCGTTAGCTGGGTCCGACCCAGCGGATGGATGGGTCCTCGGGACAAGCCCGAGGATGACAAGTTGAGATGACAGCGCGAGGCGACGAGTGATGCGCGAGTTGCCAGCAGAGATCAACACGGTCGGCGGCGACGTGGAAGGGCGAACGGCATGACGGTGGCAGCACGGGAACTGAACGACATCGGCAGTGGGCCGCGCGCCCTGTTCGACGTGCAGCGAATCCGCGCCGACTTTCCCATCCTGTTCCGGGAAGTCTACGGCAAGCCGCTGGTCTATCTCGACAACGGTGCGTCGGCACAGAAGCCGCAGCCGGTGATCGAGGCGATCGATCACGCGCTGCGGTTCGAGTACGCCAACGTGCACCGCGGGCTGCACTACCTCTCGAATACCGCAACGGCCAACTTCGAGGCGGCGCGCGAGACGGTCCGGCGATTTCTCAATGCCGGCTCGACCGACGAGATCATCTTCACGCGCAACGCGACGGGGGCGATCAACCTCGTCGCATCGTCATTCGGCGCGCTGAAGATCGGCGAGGGCGACGAGATCGTGCTGTCGATCATGGAGCACCACTCCAACATCGTACCGTGGCATTTCCACCGCGAACGCAAGGGTGCCGTGCTGAAGTGGGCGCCGATTTCCGACACCGGCGAGTTCCTGCTCGACGAGTTCGAGAAGCTGCTGAGCGAGCGCACGAAGATTGTCGCCATCACGCACATGTCGAACGTGCTCGGCACCGTGGTGCCGGTGAAAGAGGTGATCCGAATTGCGCATGCCAGGGGCATTCCCGTGCTGGTGGACGGCAGCCAGGCGGCGGTGCACCTGCCGGTCGACGTGCAGGACCTGGACGCGGACTTCTACGTGTTCACCGGCCACAAGACGTACGGGCCGACGGGCATCGGCGTGTTGTATGCAAAGCGCGGGCATCTGGATGCCATGCCGCCCTACGAGGGCGGGGGCGAGATGATCGAGACGGTTACCCAGGACCGCATTACCTACGCCCGGACACCGCACAAGTTCGAGGCGGGGACGCCGGCGATCGCGGAGGCCATTGGGCTGGACGCGGCGCTTACCTATATGATGCAGGTGGGCCGGGAGAATATCGCGGTGCACGAGGCGGAAATCGGCGCCTATGCCCAGGCGCGGCTCGGAGAGTTGAATTGGCTGAACCTGCACGGCACGGCGCCCGGAAAGGGCGCGATCTGCTCGTTCACGGTGGACGGGCTGCATCCGCACGACGTGTCGACGATCATCGACCGGTCAGGCGTGGCGGTGCGGGCCGGACATCATTGCGCGCAGCCGCTGATGGAGCGGTTGGGCGTGACGGCGACGTGCCGGGCCTCGTTCGCCATGTATAATACGAAGGCGGAAGTGGACGCCCTCGTCGCGGCCCTGGTACGGGCCAAGGAGTTCTTCGCGTGATGGAAACGACCAAGACGGCGGAACGCAATGCGGTGCCTGACGCAGTGACCGGCGAGCAGGTGCGGGAGGTCGCGCGGCCGGTGGCGCCGGAGCCTGAAGCGGCGGCGAAGCCGTCGCTGGCGCAGGATCTGGCCAATGTCGGCATGCCGCAGTCGGGTCCGACGATCGAGCCGGTGGTGAGTGCTTCGGCAGCGGCGCTACCGCCCGAGGAAATCGACCGGCTGACGACGGACATCATCGCGGCGCTGAAGACGGTCTACGACCCGGAGATTCCCTCCGACATCTACGAACTGGGCCTGATCTACAAGATCGACATCGACGACGACCGCAACGTGGCCGTGGAAATGACGCTGACGGCGCCCGGCTGCCCGGTGGCCGGCGAGATGCCGATCTGGGTGGAGAACGCCGTCAACTCTGTGCCGGGCGTGGCCGGGACCGCGGTGAAACTGACGTTCGACCCGCCGTGGGATCAAAGCCGCATGTCGGACGAGGCCCGCCTGGTCTTGAACATGTTCTAAGATAAGATTACGACAGAAGTCTTGTTATTGTGCTAGAGTGCCAAGCGAGCTGACGAACGCTCGAAAGAAAGAGACTGAGATGCCGAGCCTGCGCATTGCACCCAAGGTGATGACCCTGACGGACGCTGCGGCGAGCCGCGTCAGGACGCTGATGGCGTCGAAGGGCGCTGACGTGAAGGGCCTCAAGATCGGCGTCAAGAAGGGCGGCTGCGCCGGCATGGAGTACACCATGACCTGGGCCGAGAAGGTTGACCCGCGCGACGAGGTCATCGATCAGGACGGGGCCATCGTGCTGATCGAGCCCTCGGCGCTGATGTATCTGCTCGGCACGGAGATGGACTACAAGACCGACAAGCTCGCCTCGCAGTTCGTGTTCAACAACCCGAACCAGAAGAGCGCGTGCGGTTGCGGCGAGAGCGTCAACCTCGAGCCGGCGACGGGCATCAGTGCCGGCAGCGGGCACTAACAGCCGCCGCGAAATGGTCAGACCCACGAGTCTGACCCCTGGTTGGCCCGGAGGTCACCATTATCAAAGCAGCCAATGACGCGACTGACCCGCGTTGGGTCGAGGACGTGCTGGGGTTCTGGTTCGGCCTGGCGCCCGAGGCCTGGTTCGAAAAGTCTGACGCGCTCGATCGCGAGTGCGCCACGCGGTTTCGCGATGTGCATGACATGCTGACGGCGTCGGCGGCCGAGGATCAGGCGGTATCGGCGCGTCAGGCCCTGGCAGCGGTGATCGTGCTGGATCAGTTCTCGCGCAACATGTATCGCGGCACAGCCCAAGCGTTCGCAAGCGATGCGCTGGCGAAGGATATCGCGGCGCGGGCGATCTCGCTGGGGCATGATGCGACATTGGGCAAGACCGAGCGCATTTTCCTGTATCTGCCGTTCGAGCACAGCGAAGACCTGAGCGACCAGGACAGGTCCATTGCCCTCTTCAAACAGCTCGACGACGACTACTATTTCAGCTTCGCAGTTGCCCATCGCGACATCATCGCGCGGTTCGGGCGGTTCCCGCATCGTAACGCCATCCTGGGGCGCTCCTCGACGCCTGAGGAAATTGCGTTCCTGGCCGAGCCAGGCAGCAGTTTCTGACGACCAGTCTTGGTTGTGCCAGCGGACAAGCCCGTGCCGTTGGAGCATCGCGCTGCCTTACACGGGCCTCCGTACATTTAGAGGGGGTTGCGTATCGGATCGAGATCCGGCATGTTGCGCGCCTCGGCTCCAATCTTGAAAGGGGAGGCAGAATGAATATCACAATCGTCTTCGCTTCCCCGCGTACGTCGCGACAGTAGGTCCGACTTCCGCGTGGCCCGCCTGTCGGCGGCCGTGAGCCCTTTCCATCGCCATTCCTGAAGCAGCGGCTGCGGCCGCGCGCTTGGTCTCAAACTGGAGCCGGTTCCTCGCGGACCGGATGCATTCATGTCGCTTTTTTCGCAAACCGGACGGCGCGAGCCGTTCCGGGCCGTACTCGACTTCACCTTCCGGCACTGGGCGCGTCAGCCCGGGCGCATCGCCTGGGCCTCGGCGGCGATCGTCGCTGCCACGGTTGCCGAGCTGTTTACGCCGCTGTTTGCCGGCTATCTCGTCGACGCGGTCGCGTCCGGCGGCGCCGGCGCGCGCGATGCGGCGCTTTGGGCGCTTGGCGTCATGCTGGCATTGGGTGGTGCCGGCGTGCTCTTCCGCTTCG
Organism: Hyphomicrobiaceae bacterium; assembly: GCA_965279065.1. Lineage (GTDB taxonomy): Bacteria > Pseudomonadota > Alphaproteobacteria > Rhizobiales > Hyphomicrobiaceae > JAKAXS01. The sequence goes on along the minus strand of OZ257134.1, from coordinate 454,529 downwards.
TGGCTCTGGCCGGCATCACCAGCCTGTCCTTGCGCACGATGAGCGACACGGCACAGGAAGCGTTCGCACGCCTGCAGCGCTTCTCGACCGATTGGCACGCCAATAACTTCGCCGGGTCGACCGTGCGTAAGGTCACGCGCGGCATGTGGGCGCTGGATCTGCTCACCGACACGATCCTGATGGCGCTCCTGCCGTCGTTTGTGATCCTGGGCGGCATGACGGTGCTGCTGGCCTTCCATTGGCCGGCAATGGGCCTCGTCGTGCTCGCAGGTGCGCTGACCTACATCGGCGTCACAATCGCGCTGTCGCTCGGCATCGTCGCGCCCGCGGCACGTCTGGCGAACAGCTGGGACACACGTCTCGGCGGAGCGCTGGCCGATGCCATTTCGTGCAATCCGGTGGTCAAGGCCTATGGCGCCGAAGCGCGCGAGGACACGCGCATCGGCAAGGTCATGCACAAATGGGTGGGCCGCACCCGGCGAACATGGATGCGCGGTACCTATGCGGGCACGGCGCAACTGTTCGTGCTGCTGGTCATGCGCGCGGCCGTGATCGGACTTGTGATCTGGCTCTGGGCACAGGGGCAGGCCTCGGCCGGTGACGTCGCCTTCGTGCTGACCAGCTATGCGGTTGTTCACGGCTATCTGCAGGATGTCGGCCAGCACGTGCATAACCTGCAGCGTTCGGTCAACGACATGGAGGAACTCGTCGCCATGCACGATCAGCCGTTCGGTGTGCCGGATCGGCCCGATGCCGTGGCGATGACCGTGACAGCCGGGCAAATCGCCTTCGAGAACGTGACCTTCCATTATGGAGGCCATGCCGAACCGCTCTATCGCGATTTCTCACTGACCGTCCGAGCCGGCGAGAAGGTCGGTCTGGTCGGGCGTTCGGGTTCGGGCAAGACCACCTTCGTCAAGCTGGTGCAGCGGCTCTACGACGTCACTGGCGGGCGCATCACGATCGACGGACGCGATATCGCTTCAGTGACGCAGACGAGCTTGCGGGCGCAGATCGCAATCGTGCAGCAGGAACCGGTGCTGTTCCACCGCTCGCTTGCGGAGAACATCGCCTATGCCCGCCCGGGTGCCAGCCAAGCTCAGATCGAGCAGGCGGCCAGGCTCGCCAACGCGCATGCGTTCATCGCGCACCTCCCCAAGGGCTACGCCACGCTCGTCGGTGAGCGCGGCATCAAGCTCTCGGGCGGCGAGCGTCAGCGGGTGGCGCTGGCGCGGGCCTTTCTGGCCGATGCGCCGATCCTGATCCTGGACGAGGCTACCTCAAGCCTCGATTCAGAATCTGAGGCGCTGATCCAGCAAGCGGTCGAACGCCTGATGCAAGGGCGGACGACAATCGTGGTGGCTCACCGGCTCTCCACGGTTCGGGCCATGGACCGGATTCTCGTGTTCGATCGCGGTCGCGTCGTCGAGGAAGGGCCGCACGAGGCGCTCCTGCAGCGCGAGGATGGTGCCTATCGCGCCCTGTTCGAACGCCAGGTCAGCGAGATGGCGAAAGGGCTGGCGGCTTGACCTGAGGGTGTGCCGGATCTCGCGATGCGACACGTATGTGACGGCCAGGGCCACAGAACCAGTCGAAGGCGGAATGCCTCGCTCGGATTCTGTGGCCTTTGTCACGCACGTGATGAACGGGCGTGTGACAGGACTTGATCGCGGCGCCAGGGCGGATAGCCTGCGGCGGCCGGCGTGCTGACGCGACCATTCGGGGCGGCGCAGCCGGGCGGGAGGGGACCATGCGATTTCGTCTTGCGGGACTTCGTGCCGGACTGGTCGTTGCCTTGAGTGCGTTGGCGTGCGCGTCGCTAGCTGCTGGCGTAGCGCTGGCGCAGGAGGCGCCGCCTCCGCCGGCGGGGTCGCCGCCAGCCGTGGAGGCGCCCGCTCCGGTGGCGACAAGCGAGACGGTCAAGGCGATGCTGGCCAAGGAACTCGGCGTACCGGTCGAGCGACTGACGGACGAGGCCGATCTCGTGGCCGACCTGAAGCTGGATCAGGGCGTCGTGTTCTACGCCGTGCAGACGGTGATCGATGCGTACGGCGCCAGCAAGCCGGCCGACGAACTGACGCGCGTCGGGGATATCGTGAAGGCGGCGCTGCCGGCCGGGGCGAAGGTGAAGAAGCGGGCGTTCCGCTCGGCGACGGCGCCGTCCAACGCATCGTATGTGCAGTCCGTCTACTACGTGACGGATCGCAAGGCCACGGGCGATCCGAAGCCGGAGCTGGCATTCGGCGGCGAGCGTGCAGCGGAGGGTGCGTTGAGCTACGGCCGCGCCGACGTCAACATCCCCTACTCGCACAAGTCGGGACAGATCGAGACGCCGTGGCTGAAGCTGGAGAAGCTGCGCGAGGCGTCGAAACACATCTTCATCCTCAAGCTCGACGGCCGCGACGAGGGGCAGTTCTATTCGGATATCGCAGGGACGTCGGGCGACGGCGACGTGCTGGTCTACGTGCACGGCTTCAACGTGCGCTTCGAGGACGCGCTGGTGCGGGCGGCGCAGATCTCGTTCGACTTCGGCTTCAAGGGTGCGCCGATCGTATTCTCGTGGCCGTCGTGGGGATCGATGACGGCGTACAATTCGGATTCGGAGAACGTGTTCTGGAGCGCGAAACACATCGAGGCGTTCCTGAAGACGCTGGCGGAGAAGACGAAGGGCCGCCGCGTTCACCTCGTGGCGCATTCGATGGGCAGCAAGGGGTTGCTGACGGCGCTGCGCTACATGGCGTACCGGGGCGGGACCAAGCCGCTGTTCTCCAGCGTGATCCTGTGCGCACCGGACTTCGATGCGACGCTGTTTCGCGAGCAGGTCGCCGCTGAAGTGAGGCCGCTGGCGAAGCAGTGGGTGGTCTATTCTTCGAACAAGGACATTGCGCTGACGGCGTCGCAAGAACTGAACTCGGCGCCTCGGCTGGGCAAGCCCGTGACCTACGCGGAAGGCTACGAGATCATCGACGCGTCAGAGCTGGAAGTGACGCCGTGGAGCGTGCCGGAAGCGCATTCGTACTATGCGACGAAGCAGGTGGTGCTGGACGACATGGTGAAGGTGCTGTCCGGCATGGCCGCCAACGCGCGCGGGCTGAAGGCGCTGACGGAGCAAGGCGGCACGGCCTGGACGTTCGCCGCGGTGCCGGTGCCGCAGCCTTAGCGGGGTCGCTCAACTTGCTTGCCGAGGAACTGTCGCGCGCTTCTTGTTGGAGTGCGAGCGGCAACCTCCTCACAACGGTCATCCTCGGGCTCGTTCCGAGGACCCATGGTGCAGCGGGGGCAACACTCGCCGGAGGGCACAGACCCGGCCGATGGATGGGTCCTCGGGACAAGCCCGAGGATGACAAGCTGAGATGTCGGGGCGTGGCCGCGAGCGTAAGCTGGCAGGCAGCCAAGCGTACGGAGACGAGTGCTCCAGTTGTGAGAAAGCCGCTCCCTCACCCGCGCGCGGGGAGAAGGAACGAGGCGCCTCCGCCGTTTTGCAACAGGCCGCAAAGCGGACTACAAGTGTCGGCTGGAAGCGCATATCGAGACTGGAGACGTTCATGACGACATCGATCCTTTCGCCCGAACAGCCCAAGGCCGCACGCTGGATCTGGGCCGGCCTCCTGATCGTCGGCAGCGTCGTCTTGAGCACGAAGTTCTCATGCGCCACGCCGTTCGCGGCTCTCGCCGCATTGGCGGCGCTCGACATGAAACGGACGGACGGTCTTCTTCTCGTGGTGGCCGTGTGGGCTGCAAACCAGGCCGTGGGTTATGGACTTCTCGGCTATCCGATCGAGACGCAGAGCTTCGCATGGGGCGCGGCGATCGGCGTGGCGGCTGTGGCCGGATACTTCGCCGCGCGCGGGGCGATTGCCGCGACCGCGCCGCAAAGCTTCGTCGCCGCCATTGCCGCAGCGTTGGTCGCGGCATTCGCCGTCTATCAGGCGGTGTTGTTTGCGGCGACGGCCATTCTTCCGTCGGGCGAGACGGCGTTCTCGCTGCCGGTGATCGGCGAGATCGCTCTGGTGAACGCAATCGCCTTCACCGTGCTGCTGCTGCTGCATCGGCTGGTGGCGATGTCCGGCATGCTGCCACAGATTTCGCGCGAACGTCTGGCCGCCTGATATCGGCGGGCTTGCACCCACGTTGCATTCGCGTGCCGCGGTGCGTGCGTCAGTCGATGATGCGGAGGAAGCGCAACACCCTGGCACCGAGGCGGGCAAACCAGCCCAGCTCTGCTTCATCGTCGACGACGACGATCTCGAATTGGCGTTGCCTTTGCCCCGTAATCTTTGCGAGGCGTACATCGACGCGATCCATTGCCAGCCTCACGAGCATCTCCATTGCGATGCTGCAAAGGTAGGGATGGCGGGGCGTCGCATCATTTGTCGGATACGACAGCGCGGCGGGCTCAGCGCAGAGATGGTAAACGGCACGTCAATGGGCCGTGCGGCCTGGTTTCGAACGACATGTGGGCCCTGAAACTCATCGCGCGCCGAAGGCAAGCCCGCGGCGCGCGATGGTTGGAGCGGCTAGTGACCGTCCGAGAGTCGTATCAGCTCGTGTACTTTTTCCACGTCACCGTCACCTTGGTGCCGACGGGAACGCGCGGGTAGAGGTCGACCACGTCTTCGCTGTACATGCGGATGCAGCCCTTTGAGGCTGCCGTGCCGATGGTCCAGGGCGCGTCGGTGCCATGAATGCGGTACATGCTGGCGCCAAGATAGAGGGCGCGTGGGCCGAGCGGGTTCTGCGGATGGCCGCCTGGCACATATGAAGGCAGCTTTGGGTTTTCGCGGCGCATCTCAGGCGTCGGTGTCCAGCCGGGGTTGACGCGCTTGGAGGAAACCGCTGATACGCCTGCCCAGCGGCTCTGCTCGCGCGGCACGGCGATGGGATAGCTGATGGCCTCGCCCTTGGAGTGGACCCAGTACAGCTTGCGATCGCCGAAGCTGACGATGATCTGGCGCGGCGCGACGCTGGGCGAGAAGGAAATCACCTCGCGGGAGCCGCCGCCCCACAAGAATGAGAAGAATTCCTGCGCCGAAGCGGTGGGGGGCAGCAGCGTCAGCGCGGCGAGTGCCGCGGCGACCGACAAAGCGGAGCGGCCAAATGCGAAGTGTCGGATCATGTGACGGTTCATGGGCGTTCGTTCCCTGCGACGATGAGGGGGCCAACGGACCCCAAACCACTGCGACTTTGAACTCGGCCAAAATCGTCAACATTGCGTTGAACGAGAGGTCCAAAGCGGCCGATCGTCTGCGGATTAAGGTGCCGCTTCGGGTTGGGGGGTGCAAGGGCCCGGGCGCCATTGGTCAGCGATCAACTTCAGCCTTCGCCGCTTTCTGCGGCCGGCATGGCTTCTCGGCCACACCCCGCACTTAACAGCCAGACGGGAAATTCGGGCGCCGAGGGCGCGCGGCCTCACTTTTGCCCCGGCGTCGACGTTGACTTGTCATGGTTCAGCGGCGGGGGCATCGATGATCACGATTTCTGCAGAGACGGTCATGCGCGGAAACCTCGTGACCGCAGGCAGCGTGCGGCTGGACGGGCGTTTCGACGGTCGCCTGGTCTGCTCAAAGCTGGAGGTTTCCAGCGACGGCTATGTCAACGGTTATGTCTCGGCGCGCGACGTTTTCATTGCCGGCCAGATCGTGGGACGCGTCGAGGCTCGCTCCGTGACGCTCTACGACGGGGCGTTCGTCGAGGGCGATGTGCGCTACGCCAGCATCGTGCTGGAGGCCGGTGCCACCATGACCGGCAAGGCCGTTCGCGCCGAAGCCAATTTCTCGCCGCCGGAACTGCTGCAGCTTGAGGCAGACCTCAATATCGTGGCCAGCGAACTCGACGAGATCGAACAGGCGGCGCGTAACACCATGGCAGACCGCGCGAAGGCAGAGTATCCGCAGTATGAAAAGGCACGTCGCACGCTGGTGGCGGTGCGCTAGATCGCCGTTACGCGTCGAACTTGTAGGTTGGGTCAAGCGCAGCGCGACCCAACAGCTTGGGTGCTGCACCAATGTTGGGTCGCGCAAGGGGGCTTGACCCAACCTACGCGTCAACCACATCAGCGCTGCCGTCGTTTGCGCGTCTCCCATCGGCGTCTTCAAATTTTCGTTGGGTCATTGATCGGCCGCGATTGTTGGGGTATGTGCACGCCTTCGCGCCGCGGTGCCGGTGCGTACCTTGATCGTCTCGTTCGATCAAATTGGGAGTTAGCTCGATGACCATTGCGTCTCGCTGCCCCGCCTGGGGCCTCGCCTAACGACACTGCGCTGCAGTGATCGACGGCGCTTACCGGTGCGCGTGCCTGCTCGCCTGAGCGGCGCGGCGTATCGCAGTTCCCCAATCTGATCGAAAGTCTCCCTCATGGGCACGTTTCCTCACGTGGACGGCCGCGCGCCGATCCACACCTACTACTCGGCCAAATCCTGGATCGAGGGCAATGCCGAACGGCAGCTGGAAGACGTCGCGGTGCTGCCCGGCGTCCGGGCCGTTGCGGCAATGCCGGACCTGCACGCCGGCAAGTACGGTCCCGTCGGCTGCAGCATTCTGGCGGACGGCATCTACCCGCAGCTCGTCGGGTCCGACATCGGCTGCGGCATGGGGCTGTTCCAGCTCGATCTGCCTTTGCGCAAGCTGCGGCTGGATACGGCGGCTGAGCGGCTGGCGGTGCTGGAAGGCCCGTCGGTCGAACACGAACGCATGGCGCAGCCGGCGCTGGTGTTTGCCGGGCTCGGTGATGTTGCGTTCAACGCTTCGATCGGCACGGTCGGTGGCGGCAACCACTTCTGCGAGGTGCAGGCCGTCGATGAGGTGTTCGACGAAGGTGCGGCAGCCGCGGCCGGGCTCGACCGCGACCGCGCGGTGGTGCTGGTGCACTCGGGCTCGCGCGGGCTCGGCAGCAGCATCCTGCAACAGCAGTTGCAGGACGGCGTGCGCGCACTCGATCCGAATGGTGCGGCGGGGCGGCGCTATCTGGAAGCGCACGACGGCGCGGTGATCTGGGCGCGCATCAACCGGCGCATGATCGCGTCGCGGGCCGCCAGCGCCTTGCGCACGAGCGCCGAGCTGGTGGCCGATCTCAGCCACAACCTCGTGGAGTGGCGCGACGACGGGGTGCTGCATCGCAAGGGCACGGCGCCTGCCGATCGCGGGCTGGTGCCGATCCCCGGCTCGCGCGGCACGCTGTCGTATCTCGTCGAGCCGCTGGCGGCGGGACGGGCCGAGACGCTGGCGTCACTGGCGCACGGCGCCGGCCGCAAGTTCGATCGCGGCTCGATGCACGGCCGCGTGCGCACGACGAAGTCGGAGCTGGCGCGGCTGCAGCGCAATCCGTTCGGCGGCTACGTCGTGTGCGAGGATCGCAACCTGCTGATCGAGGAAGCGCCCGAGGCCTACAAGGGCATCGATCGCGTCATCGCCGATCTGGAGGAGTTCGAGCTGGCGCGGGTGGTGGCGACGTTGCGGCCCCTGGTCACGTTTAAGACCGCTCGCGGGGCGGAGCGGCATGAGCGTGCGGCCAAGCCGCAGCGCGGCGGCAAGCGCGACCGCGCGCGGGAGGACTGGCGATGATCCGGCTTCTCGTGACGAGCGGACGCGGCCCGGCGGAATGCCGGATCGCGCTCGCCAAGGCGCTCGACGTCATGCGGTGCGAGGCGGATGCGGCCAGCGTCAGCCTCGACGTGGCGCTCGGGCCCGACACGGATGGACATGGCGCGGGATCGGCGGTGGCGATCGTGCAGGGTGCGGACGCGGAGGCGTTTGCCGGCCGTTGGATCGGATCGATCCAATGGGTGGCGGCGTCGCCGGTGCGGCCGCATCACAAGCGCAAGAACTGGTTCATCGGCGTCATCGCGTTGCCGGGAGCGGCGGAGACGGCGCGGACGCTCGACGTGCGCGACGTGGTGTTCGAGACGACGCGCGCCGGCGGGCCCGGCGGCCAGCATCAGAACACGACGGAGAGCGCGGTGCGGGCCGTACACCGGCCGACGGGGTTCAGCGTGGTGGCGCGCGAGGAGCGGTCGCAGCATCGCAACAAGGCAATCGCGCTGGAGCGGCTGGCGGCGCTGCTGAAGCTGGCGCAGAGCCTGGCGGAACTGACCGACCGGCACGCGATCCAGGAAAAACACGATCGCGTCGAGCGCGGCCGGCCGGTGCGGCGGTTCAAGGGCGAGCGGTTCGTGGCGGTGTAGCGGACGGATCGCGATGCGATCAAATTGGTCGCTGTCTCGGGGATGCTGCCCCTCACCCTGACCCTCTCCCCGTAAGGACGGGGAGAGGGAAGCCAGTTTCGACTGCGGACGTTCAGCCCGGCATTCGGGGTCACTGCGGGTAAAGCTGGAAGGAGTGTTCGAGCCAGCGATAGCCGCCTTCGGGGCGGCGTTCGACGTAGCCTACCGAGGGGAACGGCATGTGGTAGCCGATGACGGGCCAGCGCTCGGTGGCGGCCATGTCGTAGATGGTCTTGCGCGTGGCGACCGCCTGCTCCTGGTCGATATCGAAGACGCAGTGCCAGTCGGGACGCGCGAGCGAGGCGACGTGGTGATGCGCGCAGTCGCCCCAGAACAGCATCTGCCTGCCGTCGCTCTCGATGACGAAGGCGAGGTGACCGGGCGTGTGGCCGTGGGCCGCAAGCGAGCGGATGCCCGAGACGACGTCGTCGCCAGGCTTCAGCATCGTGAACTTGTCGGCGACCGGTAGCGCGTTGGCGCGGAATACGGCGGCGAGTTTTTCCAGTTCGCCCGTGTGTTTGCCTTCCGGCGACCAGTAGTCGTACTCGGTGGCGCAGATGACGTAGCGGGCGTTGGGGCACAGCGGCTTGCCGTTTTCCATGATGCCGGCAATGTGGTCGGGGTGACCGTGGCTGAGGACGACGACGTCGATATCCTCGGCCTTGAAGCCGGCGGGGCCAAGCTGGTCCACCAGCCAGCCGCCGTTGGGACGGGGAACGAAGCCGGTGGCGCCGTTGCCGGTGTCGAACAGCACGAGTTCCCTGCCGGTGTTGATGACGGTGGGAGAAAAGCCGGGCTGGTAGCGCGTCTCGGGCACGAGGTTGGCGCGCATCAGGGCGCGGACGTCGGCCTCTTCGGCATTCTTGCCGATGATGGGATAGGGGCCGTCGATGAAGGCTTCGGAGTCCATGATGGTGGTGATTTCGAAGGCGCCCAGCTTGTAGCGCCAGTGCTTTGCCTGCGAGACGCCGAGCAGGGGCGCCTTGGCCGAGGCGGGGCTGATGAGCGCGCCGGTGGCAAGCGTTGCAGCGGCGGCGCCGCCCAGGGCCAGGAGATCGCGGCGGTTCAAATGCATCTTGGACGGTGTCATCGCGTCGGCTATCCATTGGCTGTGGGTCACGAGAAACGAGGCTAGCCGGCATGACAAAAGCGGGCTTGTACGAACGTGCTGCGGGACGCGCGGAAGCACCGCGATCGCTGTGGTATGTCGGGCCGGGCATCTCCGCATTCGCCGGGCCGCTGCAGCATAACGTGGGGCACCAGCACAGCGTGCCGGTGTTGCTGGCCGGGTTGTCCGACAGTTTCCGTTTGCGCATCGGCGATGAACCGTGGCTGCGTTGCCGTATCGCCGTTGTACCCGCCGGCGTGACGTATGCCTTCGACATGGCCGGGGACCCATTGGCGGTCGTCTATCTCGAACCAAGCGTGGCGGGCGTTGCGGCGCTGACGCCCCTAGTACGCGGCGGCCGCGAGGTTGGCGGGGCGCTGGTCGGCACTGGGCGCGAGACGTATGGGCTGTGCGCGTTGTTCGAGGATCAGGACAGCGCGACGTGGGCAGGGGAGGCGCTGGCGGATCTGATACGCTTTTCTTCGCCGCGCGCGCGGCGGGACATCGACCCGCGCATCGCGCGCGTGGTGCGGCAGCTGCAGATCAACGACGGTGCACAGGTCGCGGTGGCAGATGCGGCCGCCTCTGTCGAACTTTCGGCGTCGCGTTTCCAGCATCTGTTTGCGGCGGACGTAGGCGTACCATACCGGCGCTATCGTGCGTGGCAACGCATGCTGGCGGCGATCCGCGAGATCGTGGCCGGCGCGAACTTCACGGCAGCGGCGCACGCGGCTGGATATGCCGACCAGGCGCACTTCGCGCACGACTTTCGCCGCATGTTCGGGGCGTCGGCGTCGCCCAGCATGGTCAACGTGCGAGGCTGACGCAATCGCCGCAAGTCGCAGACGGTTTTGACCAGTGGAGGCAGCAATGAGCGCATCTTACAAACCGCACGGCTACACCAGCGCCGCGCCGTATCTGATCGTTGCGGGCGCGGCGGCCTCGATCGAGCTTCTTGTGCGGGTGTTCGATGCCACGGAGCTGCGTCGCATGGCGCGGCCGGACGGGACGATCCAGCATGCGGAAGTACGGCTCGACGACACGGTGATCATGATCGCCGATGGCGTCGAGGGTTGGCCGCCCGTCGCGGCACACGTCCACGTTTACGTCGCTGACGTCGATGCGACCTGGCGGCGGGCGCTGGACGCGGGGGTGGTGCCGGTCCAGGAGCCAGCCAAAAAAGAGGACGAGGACAAGCGGGGCGGCTTCAAGGACGCGGGCGGCACGACATGGTGGATCGCAACCAAGGTCGAATGAGACCGGACGGCCGAGCCCAGTTCACTCTTCAGTGTCGAATTCCTTGCAGTCGGACGCCGCGACGGCGCGCAGCTGGAACACACGGTCTTCCGGGTTCGATCTGCTGATGGTGACGTATTCGGCCTCGTCGCCGGACTCGGCGTCGGCACGCACATCATTGACCGGGCTGATCTGCAGGCCGCCATCTGCCGGCTTGACCGTGACCTGGCCAGCGTCCTGATCGAGGGAGCAGGTGAGGCTGCCGCCGATGTCCTTGCAAATGCCGACGGCGTAGAAGGCGCGCTTGTCCTCGCGGAAGCCGAAGCGGAATTCGGCGCTGAAGTTGTAGCCGTCGTCCATCTGGCGCGGCTTGAGCTTCAGCTTGACGGCGGAGACCGTCTGGCCGGCGTGGGCGGCCAGGTGGGCCGCGTCGTAGGTGCGGGCAAAGCAGCCGTCGAAGGTCTGTGCGGCGGCGGACACCGGCACGACAAGCAGGAGGATGGCGGCGGCGATGCGGAGCATGGAATTCGACTCGCGATGTTGGGCGCGTCACCCCTACGCCAAGCTAGCGCTTCTTGGTGTTGGGTTCGGTCGACTCGGATGACGACCAGCCGTCGATGCCGGAGCCGGGGGTGCCGGTCTTGGCTTTGTCGTCGCTGCCAGTTTGGGCGTCGCTGCCGGAGGCGCGCGTGCGCTTGCCGGCAGGAGCTGCGGGCTTGGCATCCTCGCGCTCGGTGATCTTGGGGTTCGAACTCGTCATCTGGAAAATGTCGCGGAAGATGCCGGGGGCGACGAGAGACAGCGGATTGACGATCACCTCGGGGCTCTTGTTGGAGCCCTGAAGGGCGAAGGTGATGCCGAGGATGCCCTCGCAATTGGCGCCGGCCACGATCTGGCCGAAGATCGGCAGGTCGCAGATGGCGGCGTTGATGCCCTGCAGCGGGATGTAGGTGCCGCCGATATTCACGCGGCCCATCTTGTAGTCGATCTTGCCGGTCAGCGTCATGCCCATCACCGGGCCGCGCAGGTAGGCGGTATTCATGACGAACTGGCCGTGGCCGACGGAGAACGGCACGCGCATGCGGTCGAAGTCGATGACCTCGCGCTGGATGCGCTGCTGGCCCTGACCGCTCGATGCCAGCTCGTTGAAGACGGGTTCGCCCAACACCTGGAAGTTTTCGACGGCGAGCGTGCCGGTCTTTTCGGCCGGGCCGGAGCCGTCGAGATCGACCTCCATGCGCATGTTGCCGCTCTGGGCATTGGGATAGAAGCCGACGACCTTGAACATGCGGCCGGCGTCGTTGCTCTCGGCGATCAGCTTGCGATCGTTGTTGGCGGAGGAGATGACGGCCTTGAAGGTCTTGCCGCCGTCGAGTTCGCCGGTCGCGTCCAGGGCGACGACCTTCTCCTTGCGCGTCGACATCTTCATCTTGAAGTTCTTCAGCACGCTTTCCTGGTAGCCGAGCACGGTGCCGATCTCGGCTTCGACGTCCGCGCCATTGGCGGGACGCAAGGGTTTAACCTTGGCGGCAGAGTTGCCCATGTTGAAGAGCGAGTCGAAGAAGGCCTTGCCGTCGTAAGTCGACCCCTTGGCCTTCATGTGCCAGATCTTGTCCTTGGGGTTCAGCTTGCCGGTGAGTTCGAGGCGCGAGACGAGACCCAGCGAAAAACGCGGGAAGGAGAAATCGCGCATCTCGTTGTCGGGATCGAGGATCGCCTGGCCTTCGATGGCAACGTCATCCCCGACGATTTTCAGGTTCTGCAGTTCGACGCGGCCGTCCGGCCGCATCTTGCCGACGTCCAGGTCAAGCGTGCAGGCCCGGCCGGCGGGCTTGGTCCAGGCCACTTCCTCGATGATCAGCTCGGAATCGGTGAGGTCTGCCTTGAGATGAATGCCGTTGTCGCCCGTGGGCAGGCGTTCCACCGTGACTTCCACGGGCACGTCGCCCTGGACCATGGCGTTGAGGTCGAGCCCGAGCTGCGTGCGATCGGAGTTGTCGAGCCGGGCGGTGATCTTCAGCGGTGACGGCGGGGTGCCTTCCGGCGCGTCCAAGGCCTGCTGCCAATCCACCTTGGCGACGACGCCGTTGAGGATGAGTTCGCCCTTGGCGGCGGCGGCCGCCTCGGTGACGTCGACGTTGACCGTGCCGCCCTGCAGCTCGACGGCGCCGGTCTTCGGCTTGGCCTTGATGTCGGAGACCTTGACCTTGCCGACGACCTTGACGTCCTGTTTCTGCACCGTCTCGATCAGCGGCAGCTTGACGCCGAACTGCCCGTCGATCTTGCCGTCGAGCGTCTCGACCGGAAGTTCCACACCGGTCATCGGTCCGTCAGGCACCTTGCGGGCGAGATCGAGCGCGGATGCGAGCGGCGACATCGCGCGGAACGTCAGGTCGCCCATCGGCATGATGGTGCCGAGGTCGACGGCGGTGAAGCGGACGTTCTTGATCTGGACACCGCCCTTGGGGCCGGCCGGCAGTTCCGCATCGGGGATGGTGATCTCGAGGCTGGAGTTTTCGCCGCGGATCAGGGCGCGCGACGCCGTCATCGCTGCTGTGCCGGCCAGAACGTTGGCCTTCAGGTTTGCCGCCTCCAAAGCATAGGTCATGCGCTGCGAGGTGCCGGGCTCGGCCGCGCCGGCCAGATGGTCGCCGCTGAGGATCTGGATGGTGCCGGTGCGCACGTCGCCCGACAGTTTGGTGCCCACCCATTGCCGCGCGCCGGCGGCGAACGCCCGGGGCCATAGGGTCTTGACCAGATCGAGCTTCAGATCGGAGATCTTGCCTTCGATGCGCGTGTTGGAGCCGTACACGCCAGACGTGATCTCGCCTTGCGCCGAGATCTGGCCGCCGCCGGCGCGCAACAGCGCTTGCTCGATCTCGATGCGGCCGGTCTTGGGGATGAGGCGGCCCTTGGTCAGCAGGGCATCGACTTTGATAGGCGCAACGCCGAGGTCCTCCGCGGCCAGTACGCCTTCGCGGGAGGACAGGGCGTAGTCCCACTGCGTGTCGCCGGACTTCACGTCACCCGACTGCTTGGCGCTGCCGACGATGGTCAGCTGGCTCTGCCCCCAGTTGAGCGTAGACGGCAGCACGGTGAGTTCGCGCGACTTGCCGTCAAAGGCCAAGCCGACGGAGCCGCGCTCGATGGCCAGCGGCTGAGCCACGTCCGGCAGATTGATGTTGCCGCGGCCGAAGGCCAAATCGAGCTTGGCCTCGGCGACGTCGCCGCTGTCCTTCAAGTTGATGGAGCCCTTGCCGGCGACGCGCATGTCGAGCGTGTTGAGCAGGCTGAGGCGGGGCACGGCCTTGGCGAGAGTGCTGGGCACGAATTCGGCCAGCTCGACGTTGAGCTTCACGGCGCTGTCTGAGCCGCCCTCTTCGGTGCGGAAGCCGAAGCTCCATTCGCCGTGGCCGCTGTCGATCCTACCCTTGCCGGACATCGAGGCGCCGGTCTTGGTACGGTCGAGGTCGACGACGAAGCTCGGCACCTTCCATTCGCTGCGCTGGCCCGCAAACACCAAGGTGACGCTGGCGTCCTGCAGACCGATCTCCTTCAGCTTGTAGGATGCCGTGATGCCGCGGCGGGCGCGCTCGTTGAGTTCGACCATCTTGCGCGCCAGGTCGATGCGTTCGCTGGCGGGCGGCGTCGTCTTGGCGATCACGGAGGCGTTGGGGCGCTTGGCCGGCACCGGCGCGGGGGGAATGACATCGTGGTCCGCCTCCGAGCCGGAGAACGACAAAGCGAGCCCGCCTTCGTCGGAGTAGAACAGGAAGACGTGCGGTTCGATGAGGAAGACGCGCTTTGGCGTGATCCGCATCTTGAACAGATCGGTCGTGCTGATCGCCGCGGAGGCGAGCGGGGCGGAGGCGACTAGATCGCCGTCCGGCTCCAGCAGTTCCAGCTTCTTCAAGCGGAACTCGATGCCGTTGTTGCCGAGGACGACGAATGCATCCTCGATGCGTGCCGTCATGCCTTCCAGGTCGGCGGAGATACCGCTTTCAATAGAGGCGACCAGCGGCTTGAGCGAGATCGGTCCTTGCGACAACCGGAAATAGAGGCCGCCGACAATGATGCCGGCCAGAGCCAGCAGCGGCACCAGTGTCCAGGTGCAGACGATCAGCGACTTGGTCAGACGCGATCTCTTGGGTGCCCGTTTACGGCGCTTGGTACCCGGCTTGGCATCGGGCCGGCGCGTCACGGGCGTTCCCGTTGGGCGCGCTGTGGCAGACCTACCCGATGTTCTGTGCGTCCGCTCCACTCGACCCCTTTTTCACCGGCATTGTGCTGCAATGAGCGTCATTGCCCGGTCGCTTTTGCGCGTTCGGCTCGGCTCGCTCCCCTGGCCGCCCCTGCTGCCCTGTGGGCGTCGGTCACCTTGGTTCAGGCTTAGCACAGCCTGCATGGATGCAGTCCCGCGAACGGGTGCAGTCCATCGCGCTCTGATAGAATCCCCTGCTTGTCGAACCGATGTGGGTGTTGAAAAGCGACGAAAGAAAGGCACATTGTCGCCTGGCGCTGGATGGCCGCATATATGACAGTTCCGGCCAAGCTAAATCATTGACAACGATCAGCAAGGACGTGGCGGCATGACGGATCTGAAGATCGGCGACGCGGCGCCCGATTTCGACCTGCCGAGCGACAGCCCGGAGGAACGCGTCACCCTGGAGACGCTTCGTGGACGGCCGTTCGTTCTCTACTTCTATCCCAAGGACGACACACCGGGTTGTACGACCGAGGCGAAGGACTTTTCCTGCCTGATCGACAACTTCGAAAAGGCAGGGGTGCAGGTGGTCGGCGTATCGCCCGACACATCGCGCAGCCATGCCAAATTTCGCGACAAGCACGACCTCAAGGTCACGCTGGCATCGGATGAAGATACTGAGATCGCCAGGAGCTACGGCGTCTGGGTCGAAAAGCAGATGTACGGGCGCACGTTCATGGGCGTGGAGCGGGCGACGTTTTTGATCGATGGTGCGGGCAAAATTTCCCAGATCTGGCGCAACGTGCGCGTTGCGGGGCATGCGGACGAGGTTCTAGCAACCGTCCGGTCCATAAAGTGAATTTTGCAATATGCAGTTCGAATCGTGATCACGCGCGGTGACCTTGCCGGGTAAACGTGGTAGGAACGCCCTAATCCTGCCGGGAAAGAACAAGAGGTGGGAACCTGTCAAAGGCTGCTGTGGCTGCAGGGCTCGAGGACGCCGAAGGCATATTCAGACAACACACTCTTCCGTGGAGGCTAGTGAATGCTCCCGTCACTCAAGAAAAATGAAGGTTTGGCGGGTGGTCCGCCTTCCGCTTCCAACCTCGGTCCCCGTCCGGCTTCGCGAGACATGCGCTCGGGCGAGCGCGGCGCCCCGTCCGTCATCGGGCCGGACCTGCTGATCACCGGCAATCTTATCTCGCGCGGCGAGATCCAGATCGACGGCGAGGTGCAGGGCGACGTGCATGCGACCAACCTCGTGGTGGGCGACAGCGCCCGCATCACCGGCGGCATTGTCGCCGACGAAGTGGTGGTGCGCGGGCACGTCATGGGCTCGGTGCGCGGCAAGCGCGTGCTGCTGCAGAATTCCAGCCACGTCGAGGGTGACGTCTATCACCAGACGCTGGCAATCGAACAAGGCGCCTTCTTCGAAGGCAAGTCGCGCCGCACGGAAGATCCGACGGCAGGCATGGGCCGCTTCGAGGCTCCACCGGAGCCGCCGGCTGCGTGAGCCGGCGGACGGCGATCAAGTGAGACGAGCAAATGGCTGCCCTTCGGGGCGGCCATTTTTGTTTTTGAGAACGATCGGTTTGGGGTCAGACCTGAGGTCTGACTCCAAACCTCAGGCGCTGAGGGCGCGATTGGCGCCCTGCGCTTCGGCCTGCCAGGGCACGATCTTGAGGCGGTTGCCGTCGAGGCTGCCGAAAGTGCGCGAGCGGCAGGTCAGCACGATCAGCTGGTGATGACGAGCGGCCGTGATGAAGGCCATGAACATGCGCAGGATACGTTCGTCGTCGCAATAGACGAGCGCGTCGTCGAGAATGACCGGGACCGGGCTGCCACTGTCGGCCATCAGGCGGCCGAAGGCGAGACGCACCATCACAGCCAGTTGCTCTTGCGTGCCTTCGCTCAGCGCTGCGATGGCTTCGCGGTCGTTGGCGCGGCGCAGGCTGGCGGGCGCGAAGTTCTCCGCCACGGTGATGTCGGCGCCAGGGAAGACGAGATCGACATACGGCGACAAGCGCTCGCTGATGGGGCGCAGGTACTGATCCTGCGAGCGCATCTCTTCGGCGCGCAACTCGGCGTCCAGCAGCTGGAGTGCTGCGACATCATCCTCGATGCGGGTGAGACGCTGCGTGGCGGCGGCAAGCGCGCCCTGTAGCTCGGCCACGCGGGCCTCCACCTCGTCATTGCGATCGGCGCGCAGCTCGCCTTCGAGGCTGGCAACGGTGCGGCGCAGGTCTTCGCGCTGGCGTGCCTCGACACCGACCGCTTCGGCGCTCCGCCGAGCCTCGGCTTCCAACGCCTGAAGGTGGGCGGGTTCGGGCGCCTGCTCACGCCAGGCGGTGTGCTCGCGCACGACGGCGTGGAGCGCGCGTTCGCAGGCGCCGGCGGCATCATCGAGTTCGGCAGCAAGGGCCGCGCGTGCCGTGGACGGCGGCAGTTTGTGTTCGAGTTCGGCAAGACGCTTGATGCGATCGGTCGCTGAGACGGCGTGGCGGACGGAGGCTTCACGTTCCGTCGCCAGGACACGCTGCGCCGCCGCGTCGGCGGGTTCGGCCTCGCTCAAGGTGCGACGGATGCCGTCGATGTCGCGCTCGATGTCGGCGCGGGGGCGAACATCCTCGCTGCCACTTTCGGCGACGCGGGCGGCAAGGACCTCAATCTCTGTCTTGAGTTTCGCGATGCCGCCGGCGGGAAGCAGGGCGCCGAGGCGGGCGCGGGCTTCGCCGATCTCCTGCTCCAGGCCCTGGCGTTGCGCGAGCTGCTGCTCGGCCTCGGTGAGGCCGGCGACGTCGGCATCCGTGAACATGCGGGCGAGGGTGTCGCGGTGCCGAGCCAACGCGCCCTGCAGCGTGGCCGCATCATCGGAGACACCGGGCGCGATCTCGATCGTGCCGATGCCGTCGATCTCCAGGACGAGAGGGCGATCGACAAGATGGGCGCCGCCAGGAAGGGCCTCCCCGTGGCGGGTGATACGGCGCTCGGCACCAGGGATGTAGGCGATCGTCACACGCGGCGCGGCGGCGGCGAGGCGATCCTCAAGGCGACGCAGTGCGTCGCCCTCGGCGCGCATGATGCGCAGGAGTTCGGGCGTAACGCGGATGGTGTCGAGCTGCGCCTTCAGCTCCAGACCGGCGCGGGTGGCGGCGTCGGCGGCGGCGAGCGTGGCGTTGAGATCGGAGAGGCGTTGCTCAGCCTCCTGCCGACGCTCAGCATCCACGGCGGCCTTCAACTCACGATCGGCAGCGGCCAAGGCGTTGCGGGCGATCGCGTAGGCCTCGCGGGTTTCGGCGGCGCGGGCCTCGGCGTCGGCAAGGGCGCTGGCAAGGTCGCGCGTCAGATCCTGGTCCATTACGGCTTCAGCAGCGAGCGTTTCGAGACGCGTGAGATCGTCGGCGAAGGCGTCGCGCCTGGTGCGGGCCAATGCCAGACGGCTCTCGGCTCCGGAGACGGCGTCGGCGGCGGCGCGCTGCTTCTGCAGGGCGTCGCGTGCGGTGGCGGCTGCAGTGGCCGCCTTGGCGGCAGCGTCAGCGCCGGCGGCGATGCGCGCGGGATCGCAGAGTTCGGCCTCCTGCGCCTTCAAATCCGACAAACGGTCGAGGCGGACGAGGGCTGCGTCGCGGCGGCCAATGGCAAGAGCGAGATCGGACTCGAGGCGCGCCTTGGCCCGGAGGGATGCCTCGTAGTCGCCACGCGGGCGCGGCGGCTTGTGGCCCGTCATGTAGACGTCGAGTTCGCTGCGGATGGCGCCGCGGACCAAGCGGGCTTCGCTGCCGCCGACGGTGACGGCGATCTCGGCGGAGATGAGACGCTTCAAGCCAGAAGCAGCATCGCCATCCGGAGGTGTGGGCGTCAGCGTGTCCTTCTGGCCGGCCCATAACAGACCAAGCGAGGCACGCCCGCCGCCCTGGTTGAGTAGCGCGGAAAGGTTCTCCTCGGCGTCGGCGCCGCGCGAGATCTGGCCGGTGGTGAGGTTACGCAGCTCCGCGGCGCGGCCGGTGAGATACTGCTTGCGCAGGCGCCACGTCTGACCGCCGATTGCGAAATCGACTTCGACGAGCGGGGCGCCGCCGCTGTAGGGACGCAGCGCCTCGACGTCGCGGTGCGTGGTCTTGTGCGACTGCTCGAAGGCCATGCGCAAGGCGGCGAGAATGGTCGACTTGCCGGCCTCGTTGGCACCCGCCAGCACGTTGAGGCCGTCGCTCAGGCCTTCCAACGCGACGGCCTTGGAGAAGCAGCCGACTTCGGCAAGCCGGACGGCGAGGATCTTCATGCGGCGGTCTCCCCGGCGGTCGTGCTTGCGATGTCGGCCAGCTTGAGCAGTGCCTGGGCGGCGACGCGGGCCTGGCGGCTGTCGCCGTCGCCGGCTTGCGAGGACAGGCGTTCGGCGACGGCACGCAGGGCACCGCTGCCGAACGAAGCAAGGTCGGCGGCTTCGTGCAGGACGGAGAACTGCGAGACGTCGCTACCGAGATGGAAGAGCGAGGCTTCGAGATCCGCCACGCGACGCGTGGCGGCAAGATGGTCGGCAAGATGCGCGCGGCCGTTCAGCATGACATGCAGGAGGTGGCGCTGCGCCTCGGGACCAAGGGCGGCAATCTCGGCCACGAGCGGCTGCAAGTCTTGCGCGCCCGTGGCCCGCACGTCGCGCTTCAGCCAGGTGTACGTGGCCGTGCGGACCTGTTCGACGACGGGCGCTGCCGCGGCGCCGGGAAGCGTGACGGCGAGGACGTTGCCGGGATCGTTGTCGGGAAAGCTGTCCGGCTCCGGCGTGCCGGCGTACCAGACGCGTTCGCCGATGCGCTTGGTGCCGTGCCAGTCGCCCAGCGCGAGGAAGGCGAGGCCGGCTGTGCGCGGACGCGTGGGATCGATGGGGACGGCGGCGTCGCCTTCGCTGCCGAAGCCGGTGACGGAGCCGTGCGCGAGGCCGATGCGGATGCTGCCGTCGGGCGACGGGGCTTGGTCCATCCAGGCCGTAGGATCAGAGACGCAGGACTTGGCCTTCAGCGGTGCGGGCAAGAGAATGACGCCGCGCGCAATTTCCGTGGCAACGGGTTCCAGGTGCAGCACGACATTGGCCGGCGGGGCGGCGGCGCGCACGTCGTCCCACACGCTGCTGGCGCGGGCGGGATCATGGTTGCCGGAGATCAGATGCCAGGTGATGTCGCGATGGCTGGCAAGCCGCTGGACGAGATGACGGACGAGGCCCGACGAGCCGGTCTCGAAATCGAAGATGTCGCCGGCGGCGAGCACGTGGGCGGCGCCGCGCTGGCGCGCGACACCGGCGATCGTATCGACAGCATTGAGCCGTGCCTGGCGGAGCACGCCAGGCTTGTCGCCCGCGAACTCACCAAACGGCTTGCCGATCTGCCAGTCGGCCGTATGGATGAAGGTAAAGCTCATGATTCGAGATCATGTTCTAGCTTTGTTCCTTTCGCAAGGCGCAAATATGCCTCTGTGGACAAGTCACAACAGTTAATCTCATCATCGCGTCGTAAGTCCCTGTAATTGAATCGGAACATCACGTTTGTGAACATCACATCTTTACCAGGAACAAATTGCGATTCCGGAACAAATGGAGTCGAAATTATCGTTGTGGGCGCTGGAGTTGTAGGTCTCTCCATCGCACGGCGTCTTAAGTTGCTGGGGCACGACGTTCTGGTGATCGAGCGCCACAGTGGTGCAGGCATGGAAGTCTCATCGCGCAACAGCGAGGTGATCCACGCCGGGCTGTATTATCCGGCTGACAGTCTACGGGCGCGGCTGTGCGTGGCGGGGCGGCGGCAGCTGCTGGCCTACTGCGAGGATGCCGGCGTCACGGTGCGCAAGACGGGCAAGCTGATCGTCGCGACGTGTGATGAGGAATGCGCGGCGCTGGATGCGATCGCGGACAGCGCGCGGCGCAACGGGGCGGAGCCGTTGCGACGGCTTTCGCGCGAGGAGGCGCGGGCGCTCGAGCCGGAGGTAGCCTGCGTGGCGGCGCTGCTGTCGCCGGGCACGGCGGTGCTCGATACGCACGGGCTGTTGCTGGCGCTTGAGGCAGACGTGAGCAATGCCGGCGGCATGATCGCGTTCAATACAGAGGTGACGGCGATTTCGCGCGGGGTCGACGGCGGGTTTGCTGTCGAGACGAGGAGTGTCGATGGGAGCGTGGCCGCGATCACATCGCGCCAGCTGGTGATTGCCGCTGGTCTTGGCGCGACGCAGCTGGGCGGACTGCTCTCCTATGACGGGAGCTATCGCGTGCCGCGGATGTATCCGGCGAAGGGGCACTACTTCACGCTGTCGGGCAAGGCGCCGTTTTCGCATCTGATCTATCCGGTGCCGCATGGCGCGTGGCTCGGCATCCATCTTACGCTCGACATTGCAGGGCAGGCGCGGTTCGGGCCGGACATCGACTGGCGCGACGACGTATCGTACGACTTCGACGATGCGGATGGCGCGCGGCTGGTCCGGTTCGAGCGCGAAGTGCGGCGGTACTGGCCGGGACTGCGGGACGGTGCGCTACAGCCGGGCTCTACGGGTGTGCGGCCGAAGATTTATGCTGCGGGCGAACCGGCGGCGGACTTCGCGATCCACGGCGTGCGCGAGCACGGCGTGGAGGGACTGGTGGCGTTGTACGGCATCGAGAGCCCAGGGCTGACGTCGTGCCTGGCGATCGGGGATTATGTGGCGGAGATGCTGGGCGAGGCATCAATCTGAATGTCGCATGGGACCCTGCCCGACCACTTGGGACTTCGACTCAGACGTTACCAGCGGTAGCGCAGGCTGCCGAGAACGCTGCGGCCCTGGTCGCGGTAGCAGTAGTTCGACGAGCAGACATCCTTTTCCGTGTCAAAGATGTTAGTGGCATTGAGCTGAAGGCGGGCGCCGGTGAATTTCGGATCGAGGGCCGCAAGATCGTAGTGAGCGGCTGCGTCAACAAGGGCGCGTGCCTCGTTGCCGAAGGTATTCTCCTCGTCGCCGAAGCTGGTGCCGATGTAGCGGACGCCCGCGCCAAAGCCGAGGCCGCGGAAGGCGCCCGACTGCATCGTGTAGTCGCCGTAGAGCGAAAAGGTGTGGCGCGGGACGCTCGAACGCTTGTTGCCGTTGGTGCCGTCGTCGCCCTCGACGATCGTCATGTCCAAGTAGGCATAGGACGCGAGTACGCTGAGGCCACTGCCTAGCGATGCCGTGGCGTCGATGTCGAAGCCGCGGGCGCGAAGAACGCCCGCCTGCACCGTAGCAACCTGGTTCAAGCTGGGTACGAACTGCGCGACAAGCCCATTCTCCTGCTCGATCTCGAACACCGCCGTCGTTACCGACGCACTCCGGCCAGGGACGAAGTACTTAATGCCAGCCTCCTTCGATTTCGATGTCGTTGGATCGAACGGGGTCTGGGTGGCCTGTGAGACACCAGCATTCGGCAGGAACGACGTGCCGTAGGCGATGTAGGGCGCGAAACCGGACTCGAAGAGATAGGTCAAGCCGGCGCGGCCTGACCACGCCTGATCATTCTGGATGTCGGATTCGGTCTCGGCTGCCGTTAGATCAATCGTGTCTGTCTCGCTGTGGACCCAGTCGTGACGACCGCCGAGCGTCAATATCCAGCGGTCCAGCTTGATCTGGTCCTGGAGATACGCGCCGACGAAATAGAGATCCTGATCCGACACAGACTCGATGGCCGGGGCGGGAATGTGCTGTTGGCCGTAGTTGTAGTTCACGAGATCGGGCACGCCCTCGGCTAGTCCCGAGGCGTCGCCGTAGCCTTCGCTGCTGCTGACCAAGCCGGCGTCGACGCCAGCCAGAAGGACGTGACGGATCGGTCCGGTGGAGAACTTGAACTCGGCCTGGTTATCAATCACGCCGGTATGGACTTCGCTCTCCAGAAGGCCGGTATTGCGCGTGAAAATATCATCCGCAAGATCCGACCCGTAATCGATGTCGATGTATTCGGCCCGCGAGTCGAGATGGCCGTAACGGGCTTTCTGGCGCAACGTGACCGCGTCGTTGACGCGGCGCTCGATTTCGTAGCCGACGCGCTCTTGCGTCTGGTCGAAATCGTTGAACGCAGGATCGCCGGAGAAGATGTTGGTGCGGCGTGCGCGGCCGTTGCTGTCGAAGACGTTGAGGTAGGCGGTGTTGCCACCGGTCTTCATGTCCATGTATTCGCCGAAGATCGTAACTTTGGTGTCGGCGTCGGGCCTGAATGAGATTGCGGGAGCCAAGTAGAGGCGGTCGTCGGGAATGCCGACTTGCTGCGTCTCGCTATCGCGGATGACGCCAGTCATGCGGTAGAGCACATCGCTGCCGGGGGCAATCGGGCCGGAAAAGTCGAAGTTGCCCTGAAAGCGTTCGTAGCTGCCGACCTGAACTTCAACCTCGTTGAACGGCGTCGCAGTTGGTCGCTTGGTGTACATATCGACGATGCCGCCAGCGTTGCTGGCGCCGTAGAGCGTGGAGGACGGGCCCTTAAGGACGGTCAGGCTGTCGATGCCGTAGAGTTCGGCGCGGAACTGGCCGAACGAGGCATTGTTGAGTTCGCGCAGGCCGTCGCGGAAAATCCCGGAGTAGTACGCGTCAAATCCACGGATCTTGAAGGTCTCGAAGCGCGGATCATAGCCTGATTCACCGATGCGAACGCCGGCGGTGTAGCCCAATGCCTCCTGCAGGTTCAACGGCTTGCGGTCCTCCAGCTGCTTGCGCGTGACGGTGGAGATCGACTGCGGGATCTCGTTCAGAGGCGTGGCGGTCTTGGTGCCGACGCTGGTCTCCTTGGCGACGTAGCCGTCGGTCGCGCCGGGGGCGGTGCTGCCGCCGTCGCTGGCAATGGCGTCCGGGAGCGGCGGTTCCGTCGCAGGCGCGGCCTGCTTTACGGCGGCGGGTTTGGCGATCGCCGCTGCCTTCTTGGCAGTCTTCGGCTTTGCCTTCGACTTGGCTTTGCCTTCCACGACCAGTTCGGGTAGCGGCACACTGCTGCCCGGTTTGGCCGGTTCGGCGGCCTGCTGGGCGACCGCCGGCGATGCCAAGACCCCGCCGCAGACAGCCGATATCAACGCCCATCTGCGGGCGTGCACCCAATGCAAAGTCATGAAGCCCCCCGGCTCGCGGCCGATCGTGCGGACCGGTCTCAGAAAACCATAAGACATCAATCATGACTTTTCAAGTCGTGATTGTGATGGGTGCTGATTGTAGCCAAAGGCAATCGGCGACTTCAGTTCCTGTTGGTCGTGTCGAGGCGGCGTTCCAGGAAGGCGGAGTAGCGGGACATGCCGAAGCAGAAGAGCCAGAAGACGAAGCCGGCGAAGACGTAGCCCGTCGTCGCTGTGGAATGGGCGAACCATTTCGGATCGGACTGGATGGCTTGCTGGACGATGCCCAGCAGGTCGAACAGGCCGATGATCAGGACGAGGCTGGTATCCTTGAAGAGGGCGATGAACGAGTTGACGATGCCGGGGATCGTCAGCTTCAGGGCTTGCGGCAAGATGATGAAGCCCATTTTCTGCGCGTACGACAGCCCGAGGGCGTCGGCGGCTTCGTATTGGCCGCGCGGGATCGACTGCAGGCCGCCGCGGATGGTTTCGGCGAGGTAGGCGGCGGAGAACAAGGCGACGCCGACGAGGGCGCGCAACAGCTTGTCGATGGTGATGTCGCTGGGCAGGAACAGCGGCAGCATGACCGAGGCCATGAACAGGACGGTGATCAGCGGTACGCCGCGCACGATCTCGATGAAGCCGATCGAGGCGTAGCGGATGATCGGCAGCTCCGACCGGCGGCCCAGCGCGAGGAGGATGCC
Source organism: Hyphomicrobiaceae bacterium (assembly GCA_965279065.1). GTDB lineage: Bacteria > Pseudomonadota > Alphaproteobacteria > Rhizobiales > Hyphomicrobiaceae > JAKAXS01. Next base: position 429,981 of record OZ257134.1, on the reverse strand, counting down.
GACCGGGAACGAGGCGGTTATGCCGACGCAGGCGACGACGAGGGTGACGAGCAGGCCGCCCCACAGCTCGGTGGGGACGCCCTTGAGACCAAGCAAGCCGCCGCGCAGCAGGATGTAGGCGATGATCGGGAAGGCAATCAGCAGGTAGAGCGAGAGCCAGAGCTTGCCGGGCACGCGCGGGATCATCAACGGCACGAGGGCAGAGAGCGCCAGCACATACGTGAGGCTGACGCGCCAGCGCTCGGCGTCGGGATAGCGGCCGACCATGAACACGCCCATCTTGGCGCGAATGAACGGCCAGCAGGCGCCGGTGCCTTCGGCCTTGCAGGCGTTGCCGTCGTCGCCGGTGAAGACGGCGCTGAAGATCGCCCAGTCGAAGAAGGCCGCCACGATCCATGCGGCAAGAGCGGCGCCGACGAGCGTCAGCGCCGTGTTGCCCCAGGTGGAGAACAGGTTCACGCGCGCCCAGCGCAAGGGATCGGCGGCGAAGGTGTTTGGCGCTGCGCGCAGCATTGGTGTCATGAGGTCATCGCTCCACGATCGCCATGCGGGCGTTGAACCAGTTCATGAACAGCGAGGTGAGCAGGCTGATCACGAGGTAGACGGCCATGGTGATGACAACGACTTCCACGGCCTGGCCGGTTTGGTTGAGTACGGTGCCGGCAAAGATGGAGACGAGGTCGGGATAGCCGATGGCGACGGCGAGGGCGGAGTTCTTGGTGAGATTCAAGTATTGGTTGGTCAGCGGCGGAATGATGAGGCGCAGCGCTTGCGGGATGACGACAAGGCGAAGGGCCTGGGCGTTGGACAGGCCGATGGCACTGGCGGCTTCCTTCTGGCCGCGCGGCACGCCCTCGATGCCGCTGCGCACGATCTCGGCGATGAACGAGGCGGTATAGAAGGTGAGGCCGGCGAGCAGGGCCAGAAACTCGGGGAGGATCGTCAGGCCGCCGTCGAAGTTGAAACGACCGAGGACTGGATAGTCGACGTGCAGGGGCGCGCCCAGCAGCAGGAATGCAAGCAGGGGCAGACCGAAGATGAGACCGAGGCTCGACCAGAGGACGGGGAAGCGCTGGCCCGTCTGCTCCTGGCGGCGGCCGGCCCATATATTGAGCCAGATGCTGAGGGCGATACCGAGGAGCGCGGCGATGGCGACGACCCAGCCACCGGCGTCGAGGATGGGGAGCGGCGTGTGCAGGCCGCGCGTATCGAAGTAGCTGACGCCAGCGATAGGCCTGGCGTCGTGCGGCTGCGGCAGGGCACGCAGCACAGCCACGTACCAGACGAACAGCTGCAGCAGCAGGGGCACGTTGCGCACGATCTCGACGTAGAGCAGCGACAGCTTGGCGATGAGCCAGTTCGAGGACAGCCGGCCGAGGCCGACGAGGAAGCCGATCAGGGTCGCCAGCACGATGCCGAGCGTGGCGACCAGCAGCGTGTTGCCCAGGCTGACGAAAAAGGCGCGGGCGTAGCTGTCGGTGCTGCGATAGGCGATCAGCGACTGCGAGACGTCGAAGCCGGCGGTGCGCGTGAGGAAGCCGAAGCCGGAGGCGATGTTCTGGCGCTTGAGGTTGGCGGCGGTGTTGGTGACGATCTCGTAGGCGAGGAACGTCAGCGCGAGGACGAGCAGCACCTGGAAAATGATACCGCGGATCTTCGGATCGTAGATTGGATCAAGCCAGGAGCGCGGCTGCGGCAGCTGCGGATTACGCTGCATTACAGTGCTCCGCGGGGATGGCGGTGCGGGCGCGCCGTCGCGCCTGGGGGCAGGGCAAATCGGCGGAGGGTGTGCTGTGGTGCATCATCACTCCCTCAGCGGATCGGGGGGGCGTATTGCAGGCCGCCGTCTTTCCACAGCGCGTTCTTGCCGCGCGGAATGGCGAGACGGGAGCCGGCGCCGAGGTTGCGGTCGAAGGCCTCGCCGTAGTTGCCGACGGCCTTGATGACGCGAACGGCCCAGTCGTTGGACAGGCCCATGGCGCGGCCGTATTCGCCCTCGAGGCCGAGCAGGCGGCGGATCTCCGGATTGGGCGAGGCGGCGATCATCTCGTCGACGTTCTTCTGCGTCACGCCCAGCTCCTCGGCATTGAGCATGGCGAACAGCACCCAGCGGGCGATGTTTTCCCACTGCTGGTCGCCCTGGCGGACGACGGGGCCGAGCGGTTCCTTCGAGATCAGCTCGGGCAGGATCTCGTGCTCGTCTGGGTTCTGGAGGCGCAGGCGTTCGGAGATCAGCTGCGAGCTGTCGGTCGTCAGGGCATCGCAGCGGCCGGAGTTGTAGGCGGCCAGGACTTCCACGAGACGCTCGAACACGACCGGCTTGTAGGCGAGACGATTGGTGGCGAAGTAGTCGGCGAGGACGAGTTCGTTGGTGGTGCCGGTCTGGGTGCAGATGCTGGCGCCGGCGAGATCCTTGACCGATTTCAAGCCGAGCGACTTGCGCGTCATGAAAGCGGAGCCGTCGTAGTACATGACGCCGACGAAGGCGAGGCCGAGCGAGGTGTCGCGGCTCATGGTCCAGGTGGTGTTGCGCGACAGGAGATCGATTTCGCCAGACTGCAGGGCGGTGAAGCGCTCCTTGGCGTTGAGCGGCAGGTATTTGACCTTCGTCGTATCGTTGAGGACGGCGGCGGCGACGGCGCGGCAGAAGTCGGCGTCGATGCCGGTCCAGCCGCCTTTGTCGTCGGGCGCGCTGAAGCCGGCGAGGCCGGTGTTGACGCCGCAGTTGAGCACGCCACGTTTGGTGACGGCGTCGAGCGTGCGCGAGGCGGGCGCCGGTTGCTGGGCGGAGACGGTGCCGGGAAGAAGCGCCGCGAGAGCAGCTAGCATTGCAGACAATACGCTCGGCCAGACGCGCGGGGCGACCTGTCCCTTCTCCCCGCGCGCGGGGAGAAGGTTAGGATGAGGGGCAGGATCTTGCTCCTGCGTGGCAGAGTGACTGTTCACCCGGAACCGGCCGCTCACCCAGAGCCTGCCCCTCACCCCGACCCTCTCCCCGTAAGGACGGGGAGAGGGAGAGGGAGAGTTGCTGTCCAGCTTCTGGCCTTCAAGAGGAGAGGGCATGTGGTCTCCGCCTCAATGGTTCAGGATTTGCGAGAGGAACACCTTGGTGCGCTCCTGCTTGGGGGCGGTGAAGAACTGCGACGGCGGGGCGTCTTCCACCACCTCGCCGGCGTCCATGAAGAGGACGCGGTCGGCGACGGCCTTGGCGAAGCCCATCTCATGGGTGACGCACAACATCGTCATGCCGCCCTTGGCCAGTTCGGTCATGACGTCGAGCACCTCCTTGACCATCTCGGGATCGAGGGCGGACGTCGGCTCGTCGAACAGCATGATGCGCGGGTTCATGGCGAGCGCGCGGGCGATGGCGACGCGCTGCTGCTGGCCGCCGGACAGCTGACCGGGATACTTGCGCGCCTGCTCGGCGATCTTGACGCGGGCCAAAAGTTGCAGGGCAACCTCCTCGGCCTTGGCACGCGGCATCCGTCGCACCCAGTGCGGCGCGAGAATGAGATTGTCGAGCACGGTGAGGTGGGGAAACAGGTTGAAGCTCTGGAATACCATGCCGACTTCGGACCGGATCTTGGCGAGCTGGCGCAAGTCGGACGTCAGGGCCTCACCCTCGACGGTGATGCTGCCGCTATCGAATTTTTCCAGGCCGTTGACGCAGCGGATGAGCGTGGACTTGCCGGAGCCGGAGGGGCCGCAAATGACGATCTTCTCGCCGCGGCGCACGGAGAGGGAGATGCCTTTCAAGACATGGAAGTCGCCGTACCACTTGTGCAGGTCGTCGATTTCGAGCGCACCAGACCCCGGTTGGCCGGCGGCGGTATCGTTTGCGATCGTGGCGTCGGCCATGGAGTGCCCTGTGTTGGCGGCGATGGGACAGCCTAGAGCCTTTCCGCATTTCGTTGAATCGCGGATAGTCTCCAGCTCCTTGTTTTGCCGTGCTTCTTTTCGGAAAACCGCTTCACACTTTGTCCGGAAGCACTCTAGCGAAGGTTGCGGGCGAGGAATACCAACTCGATGCCGCCCATCGCCGCAGCGCCGGCTTCAGGGAAGCCGTTGGCGGTGTAGAAACCGATATTGCGGGCGCCACGCGAGCTGATGGCGTGGACGCCCGGCGCACCCGCGGCTCTCACACTGGCGACGAACGTGTCGATCAGGCGGCTGCCGATGCCCTGGCCGCGCGCCGACGCATCGAGATTGACGTGGAGCTGCGCGGGAAAGCGCGGCGTCAGATGCGCGAACGCGGCGAAGTGGGGCAAGTCGGCAAACAGGGGATCGCGCGCGGGATCGTGCAGGCTGCCGCAGATGTAGCCGACAGCTTGCCCGGTCGCGGCGACGGCCACGAAGCAGCATTCGGGGACGTTTTCGAGGTAGCGGCCGAGCCAGCGTTCGCGAAAGGCCAGACGGGCGGTTTCGCTTGGAAAGCTCTGGGTGTTGCTGGACGAATAGAAGACGTGATCGATGGCGGCCATTGCCGCGGCGTCGCCGGCGACGGAGGAGAACGACACGATCGCGACCGGCTGCTTGATCATGGCCGGGTTATCTCATGCGACGGGCGGGCTTGAAACGAAAAAGGCCGGCGCGAGGGCCGGCCTTTCCCAATCGTTGATTACAGTTTCACACTTTCCGAAGCGTTCTCAGTAGTCCGAGATGCAGGCCTCGTAACGGCTCCACCAGTAGCCGCTGCCGGTGACCTCGGCGCGACGGCGCAGCCAGTCGCAGTCATCATAGCTGCCGTAGTAGTAGGCGCCGTAAGCGGCCGCACCGTAATACGGGTAATAGCCGCCGTAGAAGCGACGATGATGGCGGTGGCGATGGCCTCTGCCGCCGCTCCAATTATTGCCGCCACCCCAGTTCTTACCGCCGCCCCAATTTTTGCCGCCACCCCAGTTCTTGCCGCCACTGAAGTCGCGGCGGCTGTAGACGGGGCCGCCACCCATGCTGCCGCGATTGAACGAGCGAGATCCGCCGCCGCTGAAGCTGCGGAACGACCGGCCGCCGCCACCGAAACTGCGACCGACGCCGCCTCCACCACCGAAGCTACGTCCCCCGCCTCCGTCGCGGCGTGCGAGGACAAGATTGTCGTTCGTTGACGCCGCGCCGGACGACTTCGCCAAAGGCAAGGCGTCAGCGGACGTCATCGCCGCCGGACTGACAAACAGCCCGGCTGCAACCGCGCCCGCGATTGCAAGATTTCTCAACATCAAAGGATACTCCTGCGCTGCCGTACACCCCCGGCGTACCGGATTGTTCTTATTTAGGGAGAAGGCGTCCGAATTTAAGTGCAGATGCCCCTGGTGGCTAAACGCACGAGAGCGGCAATTCCGTCTGTGCCGACGCAAATTTTTTCAATGCTGCGTCTTTATCGCGTCACAAGGCCACTTGCGGCGATGCCATTAAAAACAGCTTGAACGGCAATGGCGGCCAGGAGAATGCCGAACACGCGCATCAGCACGCGCTGAGCGGTGATGCCGATGACGCGCGACAGGCTGTGGGCGCCCAGCAGAAGCGTCAGCGTCAGGGCCATGACGGCGGCCAGCGCACCGAGGACGGCCGTCAGTTGCAGCGCATCATTGTGTGTCTGGGCGGCGAGGAGGATCGCGGCACTCATCGCACCGGGGCCAGCGAGCAGCGGCGTCGCCAACGGGAACACGGCGAGGTCGTCCTTGGTCTGCGCCTCAGCGCCTTCCGGCGGGGTGAGCTTGAAGATGCTGTGGGGCTTGGTGAAGACCATCTCCAGCCCGAGCATCAGCAGGATGATGCCGCCGGCCGTTTGCAACGCCGCGATGGTGACGCCCAGCTGATGCAGCAGCGGCCCGCCGAGCAGCGCGGAGCCAGCAAGAATGGCGCTGGCAATGAGCGTGGCGGTGACAGCCAGACGGCGGCGCTCGTCGGCGGTTGCGTGGGGCGTCAGGGCGGCAAACAGCACCGCGGCCTCGATGGGACCGATCGTGGCGAAAAAAGTCGTAAAGCTCGAGAGCGCCGTGGCGAACATCTTGCGTCCAATCGCTGGGCAAATCGCGCACGCGATCGCAGCAGTCTGTCTAACTGGAAAGCAAAGGTCGGCGCCAGCCTGCCGCGGCTGGTAGCAATCTTTCACAGTGGCTGCTAACGCATTGAAACGCGATGAAAATTTTGCTTTCCAGGAAACGAATCACACGTATCATTGATTGCATGTGCGGGGTCTGGCGTCGACTGGAGAACCGTAATGGCCGATCGCTCGTTCACTGAAATGATGTCGGGTTACAGCCTGACGACCGCGGAAATCCTGTACCGCATGCCGGATCATCCGGCACTGCTGCAGAGTTACGTCTGGCAGGACTACGACCAGCATCCGCGCTTTCCCAAGCTCAAAGGCTTCCTTGAATTCTGGTCGCGCGAGCTGGAAGGCAAGCTGTTCAAGGTGCTGGTGGCGCACACCAAGCTGATCCGGCCGGCCGAGCTTCGCCTGATCAGCGCGGAAATGAAGCTGAACTAGCCTGACGCGTTGCGCCCTTGAGATTTCCTGCGCGACAGAGGGCGCGCGACGTGGCACATGCGGATCGTCATGGAGGATCCGATGCGTCGCAGTCTGCTCGCTCTAGCCCTCGTTGTCTTCGCGGCATCGTCCGCTGCGGCCGACACGGCTGGCGTCATCTACAAAGATCCGGACTGCCAATGCTGCATCAAGTGGGTGGAGCACATGGCGAAGGCCGGCTTCGTGCTTGAGCCGCGCGATGTCAGCAAAAGCCAACTCGTGCGCGAGAAAGTGCGTCTCGGCCTGTCGTTGCCGCAGGCCTCCTGCCACACGGCCGAGATCGGCGGCTACGTGATCGAGGGGCATGTGCCGGCCGACGACGTGAAGCGGCTGCTGGCCGAGAAGCCGGATGCTGTCGGCCTTGCCGTGCCGCGCATGCCCGTCGGTTCGCCCGGCATGGAAGTGGGGGACACGAAGGAACCCTACGACGTGCTGCTGGTGAAGAAGGACGGCAGCACCGAGGTGTTCGCGAAGCACTGATGCCGAAGGGTTAGACCGCCACCTGGGTTCCCACTTCGACGACGCGATCGATGGGGATCTTGAAGTAGGTGGTGGCATCCTGAGCCGAGCGGGCGAGCATGATGAACAGGTGCTCCTGCCAGCGCGGCATCTCGGATTTCGGCGTGACACGCAAAGAGCGGCGCGACAGGAAGAACGATGTCGAGCCGATGTCGATGTTCAGATCCTTGCGCTTCAGCACCTCGAGAATCTTCGGGATCGACGGCGTTTCCATGAAGCCGTAGCGCGCCGTCACCTTGATGAAGGTATCGTTGGTGCGATCCACCGTCACGCGCTCGTGGCGGGCGACGCGAGGGGTGTCTTCCGTGCGGATCGACAGGACGACGTTGCGCTCGTGCAGCACGCGATTGTGCTTGAGGTTGTGCATCAGAGAGGTGGGGGCGAAGTCGAGATCGGCGGTGAAGAACACGGCCGTGCCGGGCACGCGATGCGGCGGTTTGGCTTCAAGCTTGCGGACGAGCCAGTCGAGTTCGGCCTCGTTCTTGCGAGTGTAGCGCGACAGGATGCCGGCGCCGCGCACCCATGTCGCCATGAGGACGGCGAGAACGGCGGCGAGCGTCAGCGGCAACCAGCCGCCTTCCAGCACCTTGATCATGTTGGCGGCGAAGAAGACCTGCTCGATCAGCAACAGCGGCACGATGAGAGCGAGGGCCTGCCACAGCTTCCACTTCCACAGCTTCCAGACGACGAAGAACATCAGCGTGGACGAAATCACCATGTCGGCTGTGACGGCGACGCCGTAGGCGGCGGCCAGCGAACTCGACGACTTGAAGATGGCGACGACGAACAGCACGCCGGCCAGCAGCAGCCAGTTGACGCGGGGCAGATAGATCTGGCCGGCCATGCTCTCGGACGTGTGCTTGATGGCGAAACGCGGCAGCAGCCCAAGCTGGATGGCCTGGCGCGTCAGCGAGAAGGCGCCGGTGATGACGGCCTGGCTGGCAATGATCGTGGCGATGGTGGCCATGACGACCATCGGGATCAACGCCCACTCCGGATAGAGCTTGTAGAAGGGATTATCGAGCGCGGTGTGGTCGGACAGAACGAGGGCCGCCTGGCCGAAATAGTTGAGCACCAGCGCCGGCAGCACCCAGCTGAACCAGGCGAACTGGATCGGCTTGCGGCCGAAGTGGCCGAGGTCGGCGTACAGCGCCTCCGCGCCCGTGACGCAGAGGAAGACGAGGCCGAGCACGGTCAGCCCGATCAAGCCGTTGGAGAACAGGAAGCTCAGGCCATAGTGCGGGCTGATAGCGGCGATCACGCTTGGATTGTCGAAAACATGCACGAGGCCGCCCAGGCCCATGCAGAAGAACCAGAAGGCCATGAAGGGCCCGAAGAACTTGGCGACGGCGGCGGTGCCATGCGATTGCACGGCGAAAATGCCGACGAGAATGACAATGGCGGACGGGAGGACGAACTTGTGCAGGGCGGGCGAGACGAGCGTCAGGCCCTCGACGGCCGACAGCACCGAGATGGCGGGCGTGATCACGGCATCGCCATAGAAGAATGACGCGCCAATGATGCCCAACGCGAAGATCAACGGGGCGCTGCGCTTGGCAACCGACTGGCCGAGGGCAGCCAGCGCGAAGGTGCCACCCTCGCCCTTGTTGTCGGCGTGCAGCAGGATCACGACGTACTTGATGGTGACGGTGAGGATCAACGCCCACAGGGCCAGCGACAGGACGCCCATGACGCTCGACGGCGACACGAGGCCCTGTGCGTCCTTGGTGGCGGCAACCGCCTCACGGAATGCGTACAGCGGACTGGTGCCGATATCGCCATAGACGACGCCGACGCAGCCGATGGCGAGGGCGAGGAATTTCTTATTGGCGTGGGTTTGATCCGCGTCGGAACCTTGGTCCACAACGTTCAACTGTGCCAATGGGCACCTCTTGATGTTCCGGCGCTGCAGTGCAGCAAAAGTTGCGGGCTTATACGCTCAAGACCGCCAACGAGGGAAGATATTGCGCACGCCGTGCCCCCTCGCTTGACCTCTCCCACACAACTTTTGATCCACAAACGGCCGAGCGGGCCACGACTTGGCCAACCGTACCCGGCAACGCTTAACTATATCAGATTCGGGCAAGGCCAATTGTCGCAGAGCAACCGAGCGCGGACGACCGGGTCTGTGCGACCCGAGATCGTGGGCATCCGGCCGTGACAGCGACCGCAAACGCGGTCTGCCCTCGGTCGCGAATGAAATGGGGTAACAGGATCGGTTTGTGAAGGACCATCGGGTCTGGCCTGTTCCAGAGGGAACAGCGCATGCTCGATCCGCCGACCGACTATTCGCTTGCGCAGCGGCGAAACAGGAGTTCGACATGACCACGGCAGATCCCAAAACACGTTCTCCCGGACGGCGGTTCATGCGCCGTATCGTGGGTGGCAGCCTATTCGCGCTGCTGCTGTTCGCCGGCCTGTGGATGACGATGTTCAACGCCACCACGTCAGCGCTCGTCGCCTTCGGTCTGAGTGGGGGCATGGTGACGGCCGGTTCGACATCCGACTGGTTGAGCGGCATCGTCGACTTCATCCTGGAAGCCGTGTTGAGCATCTTTTCCGCCATCGGCAGCTTCTTCACGTCGTTCTTTGACGGCTAGGCGACAATGCAACGGCGTAACTGCTGAGGCGCACGCGATGCAGCTTGAGGTCGGCTGCTCGCTGCAGTGGGCTTACTGTCCACGCGCGTCCGGCGGTGCAAGCGCCACCTCGCCAATAGCAGACGGCGGTATTGGCCTGTCTCGCTACGGCCCTGGCAGATTCCACTGTTTAGCAAACCATCTATGCATGCCTGCAAATGGCTGCTGAGAGCGCTGGAGAGTCTTGACCTCTGCAAGCGCCAGCTCGCGGGACGCTGCATTCCCCGAGCTAACCACCTCCTTGCAAAGCGCCAGAATCTTGAAGCTGCCGAACCGTTCGCGTCTCAAGCTCTCGCGATTGAGGCCCAAGTACCGTTCTGATGCGGATATCGCGCGATCGGCCCGAGGCCCGCCAGCCGATCGCATCCAGATTTCTTCGTTCGCCTGGTCCACCTCGTAATTGAAGAGTCCGGACGGATCTTCGAAGTATGGATTGACCAAATCGGCCTTTTCGCGGCGCCAGAGCTTGGCGAAATGCTCATCGTTAAGGGTTGATCCGTCGAGACACAGATGCTCGACGAGATCGTCGAGCGCTTTGCCGGTGGGAATTTTCCCGGGCATTGGCTCGCTCAATATTCGCCCGGATATGGGGAAGTTATCGCCCTTGTGCGTCTGATTGCAGATTTGGCAGCTAAAGAGATAATTATCGAAGCAGTATGCCAGCCACCAGTAGACGGATTTTGGACGAAAGTGCTCGACGTCTCCGTGCGCCACAACTTCGGTTGACGCCTCGCAGTACGCGCATTTGCCGGCAACGTCCTTCTTCAGCGCGCTCTTCGCAGGCTTCCATCCGGCACTTTCGAAGGCAATCTTATCTTCCGACGCCGATTGCGCTTCGTAGTAAGCGACAACAAGCTGTCCAATCCTTTTTCTCAGTTTATCGCCGCGGAAGCCGGCCGGTATTGCCGGTCCGTCGCGGCGACGCGTCAGCTTAATCATTTGTCTTTTTCAATTTTTTGGTTGAGCGTTCGACGACCGTGCCGAGGGGATCGTTGTCGGTCGGATCATCAACCAAATTTCTCGCAATCTTCTCTAGTATCGAATTGGTGCGCTCCAGGTAAGGGGGCACATTACTCCAGGTAGCGGCGCTCGCCAGCCCCTTACTCAGTGAGGCGATCTTTCTCCTATCAACCGGACCTGGGGCGTCCCTTTGTCCAATCCTCTGCAACACCCTCAATTCATCTCGAACTTCAGCCACCTGCGGTGAATCAAGGGTCTCAAGACCAAACACCGGACTCTGAATCAGCTGATGGAGCAGCAGCTTGTTTGGCGCGCCTTCATAAACTTCGGCCGTGACACCGTCAGGCTTGCGACGCAGGATATGAAGTTCATTTTCATTCGCCTGGTGCACCGTGAGCGGCGAATGGGTGGAGGCAACAACTTGCATCTGCGGGAAGGTGCGCTTTAGAAACTGAACAAGTCTTCGCTGCCAGTTGGGATGCAGGTGGAGATCGAGTTCATCCACAAGGAGCAAGCCGCGCGTCTTCAGTGGATCCTTATGATCTCCGAAGGTCTCAGTGATCTGAAAAAGCAGATCTCCACACCAAGCCGCCATCGCCTGGTAGCCTTCAGACAATGCTCCGAGTGGCAAAACTCCGTCCGCTGTCTGAAATTCCAATTGACGACGATCGCGATTAATTCCTGCAAAATTGACGTCCTGTAAGAGCGTGTCAAATGCTCGGCGCACAATATCCAAGCCCCGGTCGGGTTGCCGGTAGTCCAAATCCATCGCCCAGCTTTCGATCGAAACTAACGAAGCATCGTTGCTGAACAGGCTAGCGACCGCTTGCGCGCGACGAGCCCGGTAAGACTGTTGCTCGATTACCCTGGACGATAGCGGGCCGGAATATGGCCGACGCGTCACTCCGTAGCCGGCAACAAAGTAGTTTCTCTCAGCCTTTGCCAAGGCTGCATCGAGTTGCTCGCGAGCGGTGGTATTGCTGTGCAGGAAGGCTAGAGTGCCCGATCCACGTTCGAACTTAACGGATGTGCGCCGGCTTTCGCCTTTGGCGGTGGAAAAGTCGGCTATTATTTCGGCTTCAGAATGTTTCAGGCGAATCCAGTCATCAGGATTTCCGACAAGTTCCGCCTGAGCCTCCCCGCCGGCCAGGACCAATGCGATCGAACGGAGAACGGTGCTTTTGCCTAGGCCGTTTTCGCCGAGTAGGTAGGTCCAAGCCCGTGGACGGCTATTTGGGCCGGTGAAGGAAATATCAAGCGAACCGATCGAACGAACGTTCCGGATTCTAATGCGCCGCAAGAACATTGCAGGGACTCCCGAGGTCTGCCGCTAGTATGGTCGCGGTTCGCAAAAAAGTCATCGCTTCCTGTGGGACGACCTAAACTCCTCCCTCCATCGCCTCCAGTTCGTCGATCATGCCTTCGATGACGGAAAGGCCCTTGCCCCAGAAGGTGGGGTCGCGGGCGTCGAGGCCGAAGGGCTTCAGGAGATCCGTGTAGTCTTTCGAGCCGCCGGCCTTCAGCAGGTCGAAGTATTTGCCGACGAAGCCGGGGTGAGCATCTTGGTACAATCCGTAGAGCGAGTTCACCAGGCAGTCGCCGAAGGCGTAGGCGTAGACGTAAAACGGCGAGTTGATGAAGTGGGGGATGTAGGTCCAGAACACTTCATAGCCGGGCTTCAGCTCGATCGCCGGGCCGAGGCTTTCCTTCTGCACCTCCATCCAGAAGGCGGCGAGGTCGTCTGACGACAGCTCGCCCTTGCGGCGGCCTTCGTGGACCTTGCGCTCGAAGGTGTAGAACGCGATCTGGCGGACGACGGTGTTGAGCATGTCCTCCACCTTGCCGGCGATCATGGCCTTGCGCTCTTTCTGGTCGCGCGTGTCGGCGAGCAGCGCCTTGAACGTCAGCATCTCGCCGAAGACCGAGGCGGTCTCGGCGACGGTCAGCGGCGTTGACGACAGCAGCGGGCCTTGGTCGCGGGCGAGCCACTGGTGCACGCCGTGACCGAGTTCGTGTGCCAGGGTCATGACGTCGCGCGGCTTGCCGAGGTAGTTCATCAGCACATACGGGTGGACCGAGGGCACCGTGGAGGCGGAGAACGCACCCTGCGCCTTGCCTTCGCGCACGCCGGCGTCGATCCACTGCTTGTCGAAGAACTGCTTGGCGATGGTGGCCATCTCAGGCGCGAAGGCGCCGTAGGCATCGAGCACGATCTTCTCGGCCTCGGGCCAGGTGATGACACGCTCGGGCTTGTCGGGCAGGGGGGCGTTGCGATCCCAATGCGACATACGTTGCATGCCGAGCCACTTCGCCTTCATGGCGTAGTAGCGGTGCGACAGGCGCGGATAGGCGGCGCGCACGGCATCGACGAGAGCGTCGACGACGGGGCCCTCGACGCGGTTGGAGAGGTGGCGGCCTTCGGCGACGTCCTTGAAGCCGCGCCAGCGGTCGGAGATCTCCTTATCCTTGGCCAGCGTGTTGGTGATGAGCGTGAACAGGCGGATGTTGTCCTGGAACACGCTCGACAGCGCCTCGGCGGCGGCGCGACGCTTGGGCTCCTTGGGATCGGACAGCAGGTTGAGCGTCGGCTCCAGCGTCAGCTCGCCCTTCTCGCCGGCGACCTCGAAGCGCAGTCCGGTCATGGTCTCGCCGAACAAGCGGCCCCAGGCCTGGCGGCCGGTCTGGCTCTTTTCGTGAAACAGCGTCTCGATCTTTTCTTCGAGCTGGTAGGGCTTCTCCTTGCGCAGGGCCTCGAACCAGGCATCGTAGCGCTTGAGGTCCTTGTTCTTCAGGGCCTTGGCGAGATCGTCGTTCTCGATCTGGTTGAGTTCGAGATCGAAGAAGATGAGGCCGGAGGAGATGTCGGTCAGCTTCTCGGAGATGTTGCCGTAGAACTTGACGCGTTCGGGGTCGGTCTGGTTGGCGGCATAGAGCAGGCCGGCATAGGAGCCGAGCTTGCCGAGCAGGTCCGACAGTTCCTCGTATTCGCGGATGGCGTGCATCAGCTTCGCCCCGTCGCCGCCCAGCGCCACGACCTTGCCCTGGTAGTCGGCCTTGAACTTCGTCGCGCGCTTGGCGGCGTCGGCGAGATCGCGGTCGACCTCGGGGCTGGTGGGGCTGGTGTAGAGGTCGGCGAGGTTCCATTCCGGCAGCGTGCCGACATCGGGGGTGCCGGCGTCTTTGGCCTTCTTGGCGGACGAGGTGCGTTCGGTCGAGGCGGCGAAAAGCGGGGCGCGCGGCAGCGTCATAAGGGCTCCAGAACTGACGGGAAAGGATTGGCCGGGATGTTAGCGTTATAGCCCGGTATTTCAACCCGCGGCGGGCATGGTTTACGGGGGGGGCCTCGACCGTGTTTGCGCCACAATCTGCGCGCTTGGCTGCAGGCATCCATTCACAACATTTGAAGACGTAACGCGCTCATGACAGACAAGATTCTGTATCGGGCCGAGGTCGTGGCCCTGGTGATCGCCGCGTATATCGTGGCGGTTCTCAACGTCGTCTTCTGGCAGCGGCTGATCACAGCGGTGGCACCGTCGACGCTGCACGACTGGGCCTTCCTGGCTGCCGTGGCCGTGGCGCTGATGGCGGTGGCCTACGCAGTGCTGATGCTGCTGGCGCTGCCGTACGTTTTCAAGCTTGCGTCGGCTGCGGTGCTGATCGTGAGCGCGAGCGCGGCATACTTCATGCTCGAGTTCGGCACGCTGATCGACGAGAACATGATCCGCAACGTGCTGGAGACCGATCCTGGCGAGGCGCACGATCTGATCACTCTGAAGCTGGCGCTGTTCGTCGGCGCGCTCGGCGTCGTGCCGGCGCTGGCGCTGTGGCGCTGGCCGATCGCGTTCCGACCGGGGCTCGGCGGCGTCCTGTGGCGAACGGGCGCGGCAGGTATGGCCGTAGCCGTGGGCGCGGTTGCCGTGATGACGTTCTTCGAGGACGTCACCTCGATCGCGCGCGAGCATCGCGACCTGCGTATGAGCCTGACGCCGTCGAACGTCATTGCCGGCCTGGAGCGCAACCTGCGCAAGCCACCGCGGAAGGACGCGCCGGACGCGTATGCGCGGGATGCGCTCCGGGACAACGCGTCGGCCGGTCGCAAGCGGCACACGGTGACAGTGCTCGTCATCGGGGAGACGGCGCGGGCGGTGAACTTCTCGTTGAACGGGTATGCGCGCGATACCAACCCACAGCTGGCGGCCGTCGGCGATCTCGTCAACTTCACGAGCGCCACGTCGTGCGGCACGGACACGGCGATCTCGGTGCCGTGCATTTTTTCGGGCTACGGGCGGGCGGAGTTCCAGCGCGACCGGGCGGACGCGCGCGAGAACCTGCTCGACATCCTGCAACGCGTGGGGGTCGAGGTGCTGTGGCGGGACAATCAGGCGGGCTGCAAGGGCGTCTGCGCCCGGGTGCCGAACGAACGGGCGTCGGACCTCGAGCCGCCGGGGCTGTGTGAGGGTCGAGACTGCCACGACGAGGCGTTGCTGTTCGGGCTCGGCGAGAAGATCGACGCGCTGAAGAGCGATGCGGTGATCGTGCTGCACATGATGGGGAGCCACGGGCCGGCATACTACAAGCGCAGCACGGCGGCGTTCCAGACGTTCAAGCCGGCGTGCGACACGAACCATCTCAGCCGCTGCAGTCACGAGGAGCTGGTCAATGCCTACGACAACTCGATCGTCTACACCGACCACGTGCTGGCCAGGCTGATCGTGCTGCTGGCCGAGCGGCCGCAGATCGACGCGGCGATGATTTATGCCTCCGACCACGGCGAGTCGCTGGGCGAGAAGGGCATCTACCTGCACGGCATGCCGTATGCGATCGCGCCGGTGGAGCAGACGCACATTCCGATGATGCTGTGGCTGTCGCCGTCGCTGAGCGAAGACGTCGGGATCGACCAAGGGTGTCTGGCGGCGCGACGGGGCGCGGCCGTATCGCACGACAACATCTTCCATTCGGTGCTGGGGCTCATGGACGTGAGCACGTCCGTCTATCAGGCGAGGCTGGATCTGTTCGCACCGTGCCGGCGTCCGGCGGTGAGCGGGGAGCACCCGCATAAGGCTGGGTGATGACGCGGCCGGTAGGGGCTACTGCGCGCCCGGGGATGGGGTGAGGTACTTCAACGCGGCGGTGGAGGCGGCGCCGCCGAGGACGCAGGGCAGGCCGACTTCGACGTGGCCGGTGGCGCCGGCGGCAATACAGCCCAGCGCGAGCGCGGTCTGGCCGGCGGTACCCCACCACGCCATGTCGCGGCCGGACTGCGGGCCCTTGGCCTTCAGTTCCTCGATGGAGGCGAGCGCGTTCTTGCGCAGGCGCTGCATTTCGTAGGTCTCGGCGGCGTCGATGACCTCGGACACCTCGATGCGGATGTTCTTCGGCTGGCGGTTCACCTCGGCCTTGAGGATGTCCATCAGATCCTTGTCGCGCGAGGCGTTGGTGGCGAGCGTCCACTTGGCCATCGAAGCGATGGTGAGCTTCTCCAGGTCGTTCTTGTTCTTGGCCCAGGCCAGCGTCGAGACGATTTTGCGCACGGGTTCGGGATTACCGGAGGCGAAGTAGTAGCCCCAGTGGGCGTCGAGCACGAAGGACGAGCCTTCGAGCGGCAGGTCGGCGAGGATCTTGCCGTCGCCGTAGAGATATTTGCGGATGAGGCCGTTGCGGGCGGGCATGCGCTCGATGAAGCGCTCCATCACCGACTTCCAGTTGGCCAGCCCCGAGAAGGCGATGGCCTTGATCAGCACAACCTGATCTTCGGGCGGCATCGGGAACATCTCGGTGATGAGGCGTTCCGTCTTGTCGGGGTTGGAGCCCAGCACGCCGGCGATGAAGCCGACGTGGACGCCGGCCATGTCGAGGTCGCGGAACAGGCCGAGGTTGCCCATGGCGCGCACGACCTGGGGCAGCTTGTCGGGCTGGGGATTTGAGCGGTAGTCGTTGATGAACTTGAGGACGTCTTCGGCCTTGGCGAATTCCTGCTCCTCGGCGCGCTGCTTCTTGTGCACGAGGTTGGCGGAGCGGGCCTTCTGGCCGTTTTCGGAGACGCGACGCGGCTCAGCGGCGTGGGGCGCGGACGGCCACTGGGCCGCGAGGATCGCGGCGGCGCAGAGCAACGATGTCACGAGCGACCGCATCAGCGGCATTTCCCCATACGCAGGAACAACATAAGCAAGGTGGTCCGGGCCCGTCTCCCGGCTCAGCAAAGCCGAAAAAGGGCGCTTTTGCCATGGCGGATTTGTGACGACGGACGGCCGGGTGGCATTTTCCACCGTCGACTGCGACCTGGTCCTGTCTGCTTGACGCAGGCGCCTGGGGCGCCAATGTTCCGGGATATGTCCCCTGAAGAACCGCGATCCGCCACCACAGACACGCCGTCTGGCACACCGCCGTCTGCGCCGCCGCCGTGCGGGCCGCAGATCATTGCCGGTTATCTGAAGCACCTCGGCTCGGGGCCGGGCGTTTACCGTATGCTCGATGGCGCGGGGACGGTCATCTACGTCGGCAAGGCGCGGAACCTGAAGGCGCGCGTCGGGAACTACGTGCGGCTGGGCGGGCATACCAATCGCATCGCGCGGATGATCTCGGCTACCGCGTCGATGGAATTCGTGACGGTGCGCACGGAGGCCGAAGCGCTCCTATTGGAAGCCAACCTGATCAAGCGCTTCCGGCCGCGCTTCAACGTGCTGCTGCGCGACGACAAGTCGTTTCCCTATATCCTCATCGCGCGCGACCAGGCGGCGCCGCAGATCATGAAGCATCGCGGGGCGCGCAGCCGCAAGGGCGACTACTTCGGGCCGTTCGCGTCAGCCGGTGCCGTGGGGCGGACGATCAACATGCTGCAGAGGGCCTTCCTGCTGCGCTCGTGCTCCGACAGCGTGTACGAGAGCCGGACGCGGCCGTGCCTGCTACATCAGATCAAGCGCTGCTCGGCGCCGTGCACGGGCGAGATCGGGCTCGACGAATACAGCCAGCTGGTGGACGAGGCGGTGCGCTTTCTTTCGGGCGAGAGCCAGAGCGTGCGGCAACTGTATCAGCGGCTGATGGAAGATGCGGCGGGCGAACTGGAGTACGAACGGGCGGCGAAATTCCGCAACCGGCTATGGGCTCTGGCGCACGTAACGGCCGATCAGGCGATCAATCCGGACGGAATCGAGGAGGCCGACATCTTTGCCGCGCACCAGGAGGGCGGTCAGACGTGCGTGCAGGTGTTCTTCTTCCGCACGGGACAGAACTGGGGAAACCGGGCGTACTATCCCAAGGCCGACCGTTCGCTGCCGGTGGAGGAAATTCTCGACAGCTTCGTGGCGCAATTTTACGACGACAAGCCGGTGCCGCGGCTGATCCTGCTGTCGCACGAGATCGCCAATCGCGAGCTGCTGGCGGAGGCGCTGAGCCTCAAGGCGAACCGCAAGGTGGAAATCCGCGTGCCGCAGCGGGGTACGAAGTCCGGGCTCGTCGATCACGCGGTGGCGAACGCGCGCGAGGCGCTCGGACGCAAGCTCGCCGAGACGGCGTCGCAGCGGCATCTGCTGGAGGCGCTGGCGGAGCGGTTCGGGCTCGCCGACGTGCCGCGACGGATCGAGGTCTACGACAACAGCCACATCATGGGTACGAACGCCGTCGGCGGGATGATCGTCGCGGGGCCGGAAGGGTTCGTGAAGGCGGCGTATCGCAAGTTCAACATCAAATCGCAGGCGATCACGCCGGGCGACGACTTCGCCATGATGCGCGAGGTGCTGACGCGGCGTTTCAAGCGGCTGGTGGAAACGGGCGCGGACGTGCCGGAGGGTGATGAAGCGGCGGTCGAGGTCCCGGCGGCGGATGCGCCCATTCCCGAGGATGAGCGGCCGGACGTGTTTCCCGACAAACCCGACCTGGTGCTGATCGACGGCGGGCTGGGGCAGCTCAACGTCGCGTGCGAGGTGTTCGCCGACCTCGGCGTGCGCGACGTGGCGCTGATCGGCGTCGCCAAGGGGCCGGATCGCGACGCGGGACGCGAGCATTTCCATCGGCCTGGCGAGGCGCGTTCGATCATGCTGGAGCCACGCGATCCGGTGCTCTACTTCGTGCAGCGGCTGCGTGACGAGGCGCATCGCTTCGCCATCGGTACGCATCGCGCCAAACGTTCAAAGGCGATCAGCGCCAATCCGCTGGACGACATCGCCGGCATCGGACAAACTAGACGACGTGCGCTGATGAACCATTTCGGCTCGGCCAAGGCCGTCTCGCGAGCGGGCATCGAAGACCTCAAGGCCGTGAACGGCATTTCTGCGGAAATGGCACAGAAGATCTACGACTTTTTCCACGAGCGGCGGGGCTAGCCGACGGCGACTGGTGGGCCGCCCGGCGTGCGCGGGGTGGCGCCTGCTCGCGACCTAGATTCGAATACCACTCGATAGGAGATCACCGATGAAGATCAGGCTCGCCGAGAAAGAGGGTTTAGATGCCGGCAAAGCTATCGAGGTTGAGGCGCGCAACCAGTCGCCGTCAGGCCGAGTGTCCGTGACCATTTGGAATGGCGCTGAACACACGTCAGTCGAATTGACCGCCGAACGGGCGCGGCAAGTTGCGATGGCCTTGATCTCGGCCTTTGGCGGCGGCGGGGACGCGGGCGAATAATTGTTCCTTCTGGAACCGACGCGGGCGCTCGCCGGAGGTAGACGGGCGCAGCGCGGAGCATCGGGCTTTCGGCGCGATCTTTCGTGGAGCGCCACATGAAACTTGTTAATGCCATCGCCAATATCTTCGTTGCCCCTCTGTTTCGGACCGACGATCAGGGACGGCGCGTATTCGTGCCGTCGGCCATGAGCGCGGATCGTTTCCTTTTGCCGGACGCGCAGGCGGAAGCGCGGCTGCGGACGCGGATGGCGACACTCGTCGCCATATCGATCGCCATCTCTCTGCTGCTCATCGGCGGAGCGGTAGCGCTGTTCGGTCCTGCACAGACGTGGACGACGGGCATTTGGCTCGGCCTGGCGGCGGCCTTCGCGCTGCACATGTTCATCAACGTCCGGCTCGGAAAGGGCCTGGCCAAGGGTCTCGACAAATCTGCGGCCGAACCGGTCGGTTTCATGCGGGCGATGGCCGAGCAGGCGGCCGCCTGGCCGCGGTGGCTGTGCTGGCTGGAGCTGATCGTGGCGCCCCTGGTGCTGATCGGCGGAATCATGGGTATCCGGGACGCGGCGACGACCTACGATCTGACGTTGTCGATCGTGGCCATCCCGTTGTCCGGGCTCATGTTGGCGGTCGGGCTGGCCGGGCTTCTCGGCCGCAAATGACACTGCGATGACAGACAGAAGGGCGAGACGCGCCTAAAATCCGGGCGGCAGGGTGACGGCATCGGCCGGCGCGGCATCGCGGGTGCCCCCATTGACGGGGACATCCGCGGATGGTGTACCTAGCGGTATGGATCACTACGCGCCCCGGTCGCGCCAGCTGTTGATGAGCCTGCCGAACGTACTGACGTACGCGCGGATTTTGGCGGTTCCCGCGCTCGTTGCCTGCCTGCTGTTCCTTAAGGGCGACATCGCCCGCTGGGCGGCGTTCGCGCTGTTCGTGGCGGCGGCGCTGACGGACTGGCTGGACGGCTACCTGGCGCGGGCGTGGGAGCAGCAGTCGACCCTGGGCGGGATGCTCGATCCCATCGCCGACAAGCTGATCGTCGGCGCGGCGCTGATGATGCTGGTCTACGACAACACCATCAGCGGCATGTCGATCTGGGCGGCCATCGTGATCCTGTGCCGCGAGATCCTGGTCTCGGGGCTGCGCGAGTTCCTGGCGGAGCTGAACGTCAAGGTGCACGTGACGCAGCTGGCCAAGTGGAAGACGACTGTGCAGATGGTGGCCCTGGCGGTGCTGCTGGCGGGGCCGGCGGCGGAAAAGATCTATCAGGGCGTGACGATGGCCGGGCTCGGCCTGCTGTGGCTGGCGGCGCTGCTGACGCTGCTGACGGGCTACGACTATCTGAAGGCCGCTGTGCGGCACGCGATCAATCATTAGAGGCGAACATGTCCGCAACCGCGGGACACACCGTGCAAGGCCGAGCCGTGAGGCTGAAGTATTTCGCCTGGGTGCGCGAAAAGGTGGGGCGTACCGAGGAAGACGTGACGTTGCCGGCTTCCATCGCGACGGTAGCCGACCTGATCGCGTGGCAACGCTCGCGCGGGCCGGAATACGCCGACGCGTTCGCGGCCGGCCAGCGCGTGGTGCGCGCCGCCATTGACCAGACGCACGTGAAACCGGACGCCAGCGTAACTTCGGCACGCGAGATCGCGTTCTTCCCGCCCGTCACGGGAGGCTAGCGGTGAGCGTGCGCGTGCAAGCCGCTGACTTCGACATCGGCGCGGAGATCGCACGTCTGACGCAGGGGCGGACCGATGTCGGCGCCGTCGTGACGTTCACCGGGACGGTTCGCGGTGACGGGGGCGGCCAGGCGATCGAGGCGATCACGCTGGAGCACTATCCCGGGATGACGGAGGCCGAGCTGGAGCGGATCGAGGCGCTGGCGCATCAGCGATGGCCGCTCCAGGCCTCCAGCATCGTGCACCGGGTCGGGCGGTTGGTGCCGGGAGAGAATATCGTTCTCGTCGTCACGGCTTCGGTACACCGGCAGGCGGCCTTCGAGGCCGCCCAATTCCTGATGGACTACCTCAAGACCGACGCACCCTTTTGGAAAAAGGAAGATGTCAGGGGCGGCCTGTCCCATTGGGTGGACGCCCGTGAGAGCGACACCGAGGCAAGGGATCGCTGGCAAGGCAAATCAGAAGACCAGCATGACTAGAGTTGCTGTTGCTCTTCTCGAAACTACTGCCAGACTCTTGACGGCGTGCGCGAACACAACGACACCATTCATATGACCGTTTCAGCAAATCTTAACCTTCATACGATCATAACATTGTCTGAGGGCGTCCCGGAAAACGCCATCATTGCTTATCACTGTGTCCAACGTCCCACAGGTGTGGAACCGTATTGCGTAGACGGGGGTCGAACGTCATGGTTCTAGGGCTTTCGCGGCAACTTTGGCCGGCCAGCGGCCTGCTCTTTGCCGTAACCCTATTGGCTTCGCCAGTATTGGCCGAGCAAAACGACGTTGTGATCGCGAAAGACGCGACTGGCGCAGCCGTTCCCCATGTTGCCGATGCGACGCCCGGCGCCGTCGAGAAATCCACCACCGATACCGTCTCCGGCAAAGTTCAGCGCACGCGCTTCCTTGTCGGCCTGGAGCACTCCACGAAATTCACGGTGCGCGCGCTGACCAATCCCAATCGCGTCATCGTCGACGTCGACGAGACCAAACTGCAGCTACCGGGCGACCTGAGCGGCAAGGCCGTCGGCGTCATCAGCAGTTTCCGCGCCGGCATCTCCGGGCCCAACCAGTCGCGCATCATCATCGACGTGACCGAGCCCGTGTATATCGAAAGCTCCAAGATCGAGAAGGCGCCGGACGGCAAGGGGCACCGGCTGGCGCTCAGCATCGTGACGGCTGAAGCGCCGAAGAAGGCGATGAAGGCGCCATTCGCGCTCGGCGCTACGGGGCTGCAGCCGCCGATGCCGGTACCGGCCGTACGGCCGGAGGTTTCCGCAGCCAAGGCTTTCAAGCCGATCATCGTCATCGATCCCGGCCACGGCGGACATGACAGCGGCGCAATGAAGCACGGCACGGTGGAAAAGGATGTCGTGCTGGCGTTCTCCAAAGTGCTGCGCGACAAGCTCGAAGCGACCGGCCGCTATAAAGTGATGATGACGCGGGATACGGACGTGTTCGTCGAGCTGGGCGACCGGGTGAAGTACGGCGAGAAGCACAACGCCAGCCTGTTCATCGCCGTGCACGCCGACTACGCCGACTCTGGGTCGAAGGCCAGAGGCGCTACCATCTATTCGCTGCGCGAGTCCGTCGCGAAGGGGCTGAAGCGCTCCGCCAAGGGCGATATGACGGACAGCGCGCTGTCGGGGACCGAGCTCAAGTCGGTTAAGGAGAGCGCGGCGTCCGACTTCGATATGGGTGCGATCAAGAACATCTTATCCGACCTGGCCGGCCGCGAAGTGAACGCCACGCAGGAACGCACGACGCTGTTTTCGCGATCCGTCGTGGAGTACATGGGCAATTCGACGGACATGCGCGACGAGCCCGATCAGCAGGCCGCGTTCCGCGTGTTGAAGACGGCGCAGTTTCCTTCCGTGCTGATCGAGCTGGGCTATGTGACGAACACCGCGGATGCCGACAACCTCAATTCCAACGAGTGGCGCGGCAAGGTGGCGGATTCGATCATGACCGCCGTCGACAATTATTTCTCACAGCAGATCGCGCGCCTGCCGATGTAAGCTTCGATACGTTCGGCTCTCGTCAAACCCAGCGCAACTCCACCTGCAATTCCAGACAAGCGTCGCAGCAAACAAAAAAGCCGGTCCGTGAGGACCGGCTTTGTCGTTTGTGGCCGGCTTCGGGTCGCACGCCCTGCCGGCTGAAGCTCAGTTAAGCCCTACTTGGAGGATGAGAGGGGTTAAGTCGCCAGAGCAGAACGAAAAGCCATTGCGGATTGAGCCGAAGCGAAAGTGCAGCGGACCTGCTCGATGGCCCAGGAGCAGATACGAAACCATGACGAAGGTGCTTCAGCATGTGGCACTCCATCTTTCTGTGGGAGCCGCGTCCGAAGGCCCGTTGGGGCAAACGCCAGGGTTCCGCATCGCGACGCAAGTCTGCCTGCTCCGGGATGGAGCCTGCGAAAAGAGACGATGCTGTTCCTTGGAATTTCGACGCAGCCGTCCTGGACGGGCGGCGGCAAGGGTGACGATGCGTGACTGCCTGACGTTCCCTCGGGTGGCCCCATCCAGTGCCACCACACGTCCGGCTGGCCGTAGTTGCCAGTTTTAGTCGAAGCCTGGCTCAGAGTAGGCAAGGACGGTCCTTGTTGCTCTGACGCATGCACCATCGCAGGCCCCGCTTGCGCCGGACCGGCTGACGGTTGGGTGTAAACCCCGCCGCTGCAATGGATTCTACGCGATTCGAGGGCCCTCGCGTATGACAGACATGCTGCGGTGCGATTGAGTCGCTCACGTGTGGCGCGGATGCACAGTCAATTGCTGATCTCACTCATATCCGCATCGATGTCACAGACCACGCCGTCCGGCTCATAGCGGATCGTGCTTTCGCTCCCGAGCTCGAAGGCCAGGGACCGCTCGATCAGGCGGGTGCCGAAACCCTTCTTGATCGGCAAGCGGATCGGTGGCCCGCCCTTTTCGATCCACGACACGCGAAGACGTCGTCCGTCCGGCGTCTTGTCAACGGTCCACTTCAGATCGACGCGACCGCGCGGCGTCGACAGCGCGCCGTACTTCACGGCGTTGGTGGCCAACTCGTGCAATGCCATCGCGAACGCAAGCGCCGCGGGAGGTTTGAGACGGACGCTTGAACCCGTCGTGCGCACACGGCCATCGCCGGGATCGTGCGGTTCCAGGACAAGCGTCGACAGGCGTTTGAGATCCGCGCCCTCCCAGTGCTCCTGGGTGAGCAGATTGTGTGCGTTCGAGAGTGCCAGAAGCCGTTCTTCGAATGCCGCAAGGCCATCCTCGGTCAGGATCGACGTTCGGAACGTTTGCGCGGCGATCGATTGGACGCTCGCCAGCGTGTTCTTCACACGGTGATTGAGCTCGTTGATCAGCAACGTCCGTCGCGCCTCGTCCTGCTTCTCGCCTTCGATGTCGGCCACGACGACCAGCGCCCCGGTCACCTGGCCCTTGTCTGCGAAGATCGGGATGGCGCTCATACGGACCCATGCCGCCGTGCCATCGTCGCGCCTGCACTGCAGCTCGACCTCTCGAACGACCTTGCCGTCGAGAGCGTGGCGGAGGGGATGTGCGTCCAAGGGCAGCAGCGTGCCGTTTGGGCCATACGCCGTGGACAGGCGGTCAAAGATGCTGCTGTCCGGTCCTTTGGCGGGCAGCAGGCGTGAAAAGACATCGTTCTCGAGGACCGCGCGGCCATCGCTATCGGCTAGCGCAGCGCCAACAGGCAGATGCTCGAAGAGCGTGCGGAATTGCCGCTCGCTCTTACTTAGCGCTTCCGCCCCGGCCATTTGTTCGGTGATGTCCGTGATAAAAGCGAAGAAGCCGCGAACCTCGCCGTCCACCACGTGAGGCACATACTCGGCGCTGATGTGCTTTGCGGCACGGCCATCATATGGAATGAGTGCTTCGAACTTCTGCCGTTCGCCCCTCAGCGCCCGGGTGATGTTGTCCTTGATCGTGGCGTACGCCGATGCGCCGACCACCTCGGAAATGTGCTTGCCCTTGGCCACTTGCGGATCGACGTCGAGCCACGTCTTCATGGCGGCATTGACGAAGCGATACCGGCCGTCGGTATCGACAAAGGTGATCAACGCGGGCACCGCATCCGTGATGATGCGATACTCCTCCTCGCTCTGACGCAGCGACTGCTCGATACGCAAGCGCTGGATCTCGGCTGCGGCACGGCCGCCGAACAGCTCGAGCAGTTCCACGGGATCCATGTAGGTCGCAAGTGGTCCATCGTGGCAGACGCCTATGACGCCGATGATACTGCCGTCGCTGCCGAACAGAGGCGCGCCGACATAGCTGTCCATATTCGTCGCCCGCAAATCGTCGGCAGCAGGATACAGAGACAAAAGATTGCTAGAGATGAAGATCGATTTTCCGCTGTCGACGACGTGCCTACAGGGCGTGCCGACCGGCTCGAACGTGCCGAAGTCCTTCGGCTCGCCATCGAACACTCCCGCCAGCGTCTTCAAGATGGAGGGCCGCTTCGGGTCGATCTCGGCGATGTAGACCTGGCGGGCGTCCAAGCTGCCGGCGATGGCTTTGACCAGTGCGGCGAAGAATGCCTGCCCCGTGACACGGGAACACTCCAATAGCCGCTGTTGCGCTGTTTCGATGCGCTTTCGTTCCGTGATATCGACGTCGACACACACGCAACCGATGATATCGCCTCGGGCGTTGCGCATCGGTGAGGCATTGAGGATGGCGTAGTTGCGGCGGCCGTCCCGCAACCGGATTTCGTATTCCTCGTTGAGGACATCCTCACCCTTAACCGCCCGCTGCATCGGCAGTCTATCTGCGGGGACTTCGCTCCCGTTCTGGAAGATACGATAGTTGTCGGGAGGCGGCGACCCCGGAGGTGGCGACTTGGATTGGTTCTCGCCGGTCGCAAAAATGTAACGCCGCTCCGACGCGGGATTGCCCAGGATAAATGACGCATCGGGATCGTGCGTTGTCCAGAGCGCGACCGGCGCGGCGTTGAAGAGCGTCATATAGTCGTCGACGGCGGCGCCTTCTTCGGCGGACGCATTGATCGATACGAGAAGTTCCAGGGGCCTTCCCGCGTCGCCACGCCGAGAATGAACGACGGCATCGATCCATTCGCCGGTGCGAGCCGAGCGCGCGCTGAAGATGCTGTGTCCGCGCTGGATGGAAGCGGCGACTGCGCGAGCCACACGTTCCCTATCGTCATTGTGCCAAAGCTTGTCGAAGCCTTTTCCCGCTCCGATTTCTTCGGGCTCGAACAGGGGGTGATCGCCTTGGCTCCGCCACGTGACCCGGCTGTCTCCATCGAGGATGCAGGCAGCGGGCACTGAGCGAAGACGCGCAGTCTCTGATTTGGGAGCGCGGATCAGACTCAAGACGCCTGCTCCTCCGCCGAGATGGCGTGATTGATGGCGTCTGCCAGATGCTGAGTCTTGAACGGCTTTTGCAGGACGGCGATGGACTTAAAATTTGCCGGAATGCCGGGAGCGCCATACCCGGTCGCGAAGACGAACGGCACACGCTTCTCCACCAGCACGTCGGCAATCGGGAAGGACGGCGTGCCATGCAAATTCACGTCGAGGACCGCGATATCGAAGTCTTCGTTGCGCGCGACGTCGAGGGCTTTTGCCAGGCGAGGTATCGGGCCGACGACCTGGTAGCCTAGGTCGCCAAGCATGCTCTCGATGAGCAGCGCGACGACGGCTTCATCCTCAACCAGCAGCGCTCGCTTCATTGTCGCACCATCTGAGCACGCGTGCAGCTAACCATGAGGGCGCGAGCCTGGCGGAAAAGCACAATGGCGCACTCCAGCGGCCGAGAGCAGAGTTTCAATTGCACGGCGCATAGGGCATAAGCGGCGGCAACTCCTATCAGAACATACAGAATGACACCCATCCAGCGCGAAAATTCAAACGGTGCACCGACATTGGCCATCATTGGCCGGCCCAATGTCGGGAAATCAACCCTGTTCAATCGGTTAACCCAGACACGCGATGCGCTCGTCTCCGACCTGCCCGGCCTCACGCGGGACCGACGCGAGGGCAAGGCGCAACTCGGTTCGCATATCGTTAAGGTTGTCGACACGGCGGGGTTGGAGGAAGCCGCGAGTGGCAGCATCGCCGACCGCATGCGCCGGCAGAGCGAAGCGGCGATCGAAACGGCCGATCTCGTGCTGTTCGTCATCGACGCCAAGGCCGGCGTGACGCCGGCCGACAAGGCATTCGCCAAAGTGGCGCGGAGTTCGGGACGGCCCGTCGTGCTGGTCGCCAACAAAAGCGAGGGCCGCGCCGGACGCGATGGCTTCTACGAAGCCTACGAACTGGGCTTTGGCGAGCCGGTGCCGATCTCGGCGGAGCACGGCGAGGGTCTGGGCGATCTGGCGGTCGACATTCTCAATGCGCTCGGGCTGGACAACAACCTCTACGGGGCGGGCGGCGAAAAGAAAGGCGTCGAGAAGGCCGAGCGGCCCATTCGCATCGCCATCGTCGGACGGCCCAATGCCGGCAAGTCGACGCTGGTCAATGCGATCCTGGGTGAGGATCGCATGATCACGGGACCGGAACCGGGGTTGACGCGCGATTCGGTCTCGACCGACTTCGTCTGGGGCAACCGCGAGGTGCGGTTGTTCGATACCGCGGGCCTGCGCAAGCGCGCGCGCATTTCGGAGCTGGCGGAGAAGCTGTCAGCGAGCGATGCGATCAAGGCGATCCGCTTTGCGGAAGTGGTGGTGCTGCTGATCGATGCTGAGCGGCAGCTGGAGCATCAGGATCTTACGATCGGCGATCTCGTGACGCAGGAGGGGCGCTCGTTCGTCATTGCGATCAACAAGTGGGACCTGGTCGAAGACAAGCAGAAGATGCTGCGCACGATCAAGGAGCGGGTGGCCAATAGCCTGGCGCAGGTGCCGGACGTCGCGGTGGTGCCGCTGTCGGCGCTGAGCGAGCGCGGCATCGACAAGCTGCGCGACGCGGTCTTCAAGGCGTGGACGATCTGGAATTCGCGCGTGCCGACACCGCAGCTTAACCGCTGGCTGATCGAGGCGACGTCGCGACATGCGCCGCCGGCGGCTTCGGGGCGGCCGATACGGCTGCGATTCATCACGCAGCCGTCGACGCGACCGCCGACCTTCGTGGCATTCTGCTCCAAGCCGGACGACCTGCCGCAGTCCTACGTCCGCTACCTGGTCAACAGCCTGCGGCAAGCGTTCGACCTGCCGGGCGTGCCAGTGCGCTTCAATCTGCGCAAGGGCAACAATCCGTATGACCAAAAGCGGCCGAAACGGGGCTGAGACGGCTCCTAGGCGGGCTAGCGCGGGGCCTTCGAAAGGGCTAGAGCGCGTCGCTTTTCTTCGAAAAGCTCACCCGCTCTATGCTTTTGTTCTGTCGCGCTTCTTATCGGAAAACCGCTTCACACTTTTCCGGAAGCGCTCTAATTTGCCCTCGGATCCGGGCGGGCGAAATACCTGCATTTGAAGCAATAAGAAGGAACGACCGATGTCACGAGGGATTGCCGTTTTGGGCGCATCGCGCCTCTCCGCCATCGCACTGGCGCTCGGTGTGGTTGTACTTGGCGCGAACGCCGCGATGGCTGCCAGCGCCAGAGTTGAGCGCGCCTGCAAGAACGATTACCTGCAGTTCTGTCCGTCTTACGAGGTCGGTTCGGCCGGACTGCGCAGCTGCATGCGCCAGGCGGGCAAGCGGCTGTCGCCGCGCTGCATCGATGCGCTGCGCGACAGCGGCGAGATTCCACGCAGCCGTCGGAAGTAAAAGAGCCCTGAGACTTTGCTTCTCTCGTCATCCCTGGGCTCGTCCCGGGGATTTCGCGTTTTGCGAGCCGATGTGAGCGATCCACCTGCTGCCGCAGCGGCGATGCAGGGCAGCCCTAGAATCGCAGCGGGCGGGAGCTGATTGGCGAACCCGAAGATGCCAATCTGCTCACCGCCCACACGGGCGTCACCCATTTAGAATGGCGCCGCTCCGGACCGCGGTAGATAAGGGACATCGCCTGCGCAATCAAGTCCCGCGTGCGACGTTTTCAATACGGCGCCCGCGCCGTGGCACTAACGCCGCGGCTTGGTGCGCTAGGCGGCGAAAAGCAGAACCAGCGCCACGGTCGGTGCGGCCAGCTGTGTGATGGCAGCGCGTAGCTTCCTTGGGTCGCTGATCGCCAGCACAAGTCCTGCCGCGGCCATCGATCCCAGGCCGGCGGCGAGTAGCGCCAAGCCGACCGCGGGTTGTTGAAGAAGCAGGAAGGCAACGCCTGCCGCGGCGATGATGGCCAGGAACAGGTTGTAAAAGCCCTGGTTGAAGGCCAGTTGCTTCGTCTGCTCGGCCTGCACCTTGGTGATGCCGAACTTGCGAATGGTGCCGTCAGCCGTCCAAAGGATGGATTCCAACACGAAGATGTAAACGTGTAGGAGCACGGCGATTGCCGCAAATGCGAGGCCGACGGTCGTCATGGCATCCCTCCGCTGCGCGCATCATGCGCGGACCTATTGTTCAGCCCAAGTGGCGAGCCGGTCCAGGAATTTCATGCAGGCGTCGAGCTCGCTAGCGGCGATCCACTCATTGGCAGTGTGGGCCTGAGCGATGTCGCCTGGGCCGCAGACGACGGACGGCGCGCCGGCGCCCTGGAACAGCCCGGCTTCGGTCGCGTAGGAGACGGCGAACGTTTCGTTCTGATCGGTCAGCTGCAGCGCGAGAGCGACGACGTCGGCGCTGGCGTCGGCCTGGAACGGCGGGACATTGTTGGCCTGGGTGATGGTGATCGAGGATTCAGGTGCGACGCGTCGCATGCCCGGCAGGCAGTGGGTCTCTGCATACTGGCGCAGTCGGCGTTCGATCTGGCGGGTGTCCAGGCCCGGCATGGCGCGGACGTCGAACTGGAAGCGGCACGAGACAGGCACGATGTTGGTGGCGTTGCCGCCCTCGATCAATGTGACCTGCAGCGTGGGGTAAGGCGGTTCGAAGCGATGATCGGGCGGCCACTGCTTCAGTTCGTCCTCGATGCGCTGCAGTTCGCCGATGAGGGTTGCGGCGGTAGCGATGGCGTTGGCGCCGAGATGAGCCATGCTGGAATGCGCGGCGCGACCGACGATCTCCACCAGCCACCGCATGGGACCCTTGTGGGCGTCAACGACGCGCATCGACGTCGGCTCGCCGACGATGGCCATACGCGGCCGCGGCAGGCGCGTGCCGAACTCGGCAAGCATCGGGCGAACGCCGGTGCAGCCGACTTCCTCGTCATAGGAGAAGGCGATGTGCAACGGCGTCTTGAGGGATCGCGTATTAAAGTCCGGCACAGCGGCGAGGACGCAGGCGAGGAAGCCCTTCATGTCCGACGTACCGCGACCGTAGTACCTGCCGTCGCGCTCCACCATCGTGAAGGGATCGCTATCCCAAGTTTGACCGGTGACGGGCACGACATCCGTGTGGCCAGAGAGCGCGACGCCGGCAACGTCCTGTGGGCCGACCGTGGCGAAGAGGCTGGCTTTTTCGCCGTCGCTCGTCGGGACCAGGGTCGGAGCGACGCCGTGCTGGACGAGATAGTCCTCGACGAAGCGAATGAGCGGGATGTTGGATTTGTGGCTGGTGGTGTCGAACGCCACCAGGCGAGCCATCAGCTCAGCAGGCGAATAGCGGGGGCCCTTCATTTATCGAGGCCCAGCCGTCGGCCGTTCGATAGCGCTGCGCATAGGGTCAGACCCATGGGTCTGATCCCGAAACGCGACGTGTTTGCCTCAGCCACCTTCAATTGACGCTCCTCACCGTGTAGGGGCTGTCGAGCGAGAAAGCCGGAATCTTGACGTCGAACAGCTGTCCGTCGGAACCCGCCATCTGGTAGCTGCCCATCATAATGCCGGACGGCGTGGGCAGCGGGCAACCGGACGTGTAACTGAACGACTGGCCGGGCGCGAGCTTCGGCGTCTCGCCGACGACGCCAGGGCCACGCACTTCCTGGTGCTGGCCTTGCGCATCGGTGATGTGCCAGACGCGCGAGCGCAGCTGTACCGTCTCGGCGCCGACGTTGGTGATCTCGACCGTGTAGGTCCAGAAGAAATGGTCCTCGTCGGGGTCGGACTGTTCGTCGGAGAAGTCCGGCAGCACGCGCACGCGTACCCCGTGCGTCACGGCTTCGTAGGGTGTGTCGAAACTCAACGGCCGCTCCTCCTGGCGCACGCCTCTTGGCGAAATAGTAGGCGCAGATGCTGCCCGGTCAACATCTTCGCCTCAGACCTTGGCTAATGCGCGTTCGAGGTCGGCTTGCAGATCCACTGCGGCCTCCAGGCCCACCGACAGGCGGATGAGGCCGTCGTTGATGCCGAGTTCGAGGCGCTGGTCCTGCGTCAAACGGAAGTGGGTCGTGGTCGTGGGGTGCGTGACGAGGCTCTTGGCATCGCCGAGATTGTTGGAGATGCGAATGAGTTGCAACGCGTTCTGGACGCGGAACGCCGCTTCCTTGCCGCCGGCGACCTCGAAGGCGATCATCTGACCGCCGCCGGTCATCTGACGCTTGGCCAGGGCGGCCTGGGGGTGATCCGGGCGGCCGCAGTAAACAACGCGCTGCACGTTGCGGTGGCCGGCGAGGTAGTCGGCGAGTGTCGCGGCGGTGGCAGACTGGGCCTTGATGCGCAACGGCATCGTTTCCAGGCTCTTCAGCATGACCCAGGCATTGAACGGGCTGAGCGAGGGACCGGTCTGGCGGAAAAAGTCCTGCAGGTGCTTGGTCAGGAACTCGCTGTCGCACAGCACGACGCCGCCGAGGCAGCGACCCTGGCCGTCGATGTGCTTGGTGGCGGAATAGACGACGACGTCGGCGCCGTGCTGCAGCGGACGCTGGAGCATCGGTGTGGCGAAGACGTTGTCGACGATGACCTTGGCGCCAATCTCCTTGGCGATTTTCGAGACACCCGCGATGTCGACAAGGTCCAGCGTGGGGTTGGCGGGCGTTTCGAAGAAGAAGCACTTGGTGTTCGGCTGGATGGCGTCGCGCCAGGCGTCAAGGTCGCGGCCGTCGACCAGCGTCGCCTTGATGCCGAAGCGCGGGCACAGCGTTTCCACGACGTAGCGGCACGAGCCGAACATGGCGCGGGCGGCAATGATGTGGTCGCCGGCGTTGAGATACGACAGGAGGGCGGCGGTGACGGCGGCCATGCCGGTCGCGGTGGCGCGAGCCTCCTCAGCGCCTTCGAAGAGGCGCATGCGATCCTCGAACATGCTCACGGTGGGATTTGCGAAGCGGCTGTACTGGAAGCCCGGATCTTCGTTCTTGAAACGGGCCTCGGCCTGCTCGGAGCTATCGTAGACGAAGCCCTGCGTCAGGAAGATCGATTCCGACGTCTCGCCGAAGTTGGAGCGCAGGATGCCGCCCTGGACCAGCTGCGTCTCCGGCTGCCAGTCCGCGGGATTGCCGGGCGTCCACCCCGTGTTCTTGGTCTTGGTCATAGCGCACTCCTCGAGCCGGGCGGGCGCCCAGACAACAAAAAACCCGGCCATTCCTTGCGCCACTCATACGAGCCGGGCGCCGGGAAACCGGGTGCGCTCGGCCAATTTTAGCGACTTGTTTAACGTGGCTGCAAGCCGGCCGGCCAAATCACCACGAGTTCAGGGGATGGGATTAGCGGAATTGGGGTTGCGGCGTCAAGAGGCGGGGGATGTGGCGGTCGGCCCTTGTCATCATGTGTACGGACGGGAAAATGACTTGGCACATTTTCTGAAGGCTGGCAGCGAGAGATGCTCATGCTAGAACCCGCATGGAATAAGGCAGGCGAAGGGGACAAACGTATTGGTGAGCGCCAAAAAGAAGCCGGCTGAGGCGGTGCGGTCCGCGACGGCTGCGACACCCGGTATCCTGCCGGCACAGGCAATCCGCGCATTGATCGCGGCGGACGTGCTGCATCTGGCGGAACCGATCCTAGCTGGTCAACTGCAGCCGGCGAGCCTGGATCTGCGGCTGGGGCCTGTCGCCTACCGCGTGCGGGCGAGCTTTCTGCCGGCGGCCAACGAGCGCGTGCAGGCGAAGCTCGACGATCTGCAGCTGCATACGATTTCGCTGTCGCAAGGCGCGGTGCTGGAGACGGGCTGCGTCTATATCGTGCCGTTGCTGGAGTCGTTGGCACTGCCCGACAGCATCGAGGCGGCGACCAATCCGAAGAGCTCGACGGGGCGGCTGGACGTGTTCACGCGCGTGATCGCCGATGGCGTCGGCGCATTCGACAAGATCCCGGCCGGGTATCGCGGGCCGCTGTACGCCGAGATCTGTCCGCAAACGTTTCCCATCGTGGTGCGCAAGGGGTCGCGGCTGTCGCAGATCCGGTTCCGCCAGGGTGCGGCCTCCGACAGCGATGTCGCGCTTGCCGATCTGCAGCGGCGGGAGAAACTTGTCGCGACTGAGGCTGCCGACATTGCGCAGGGGATCGCGCTGTCGGTCGATC
The DNA here is from genome assembly GCA_965279065.1 of Hyphomicrobiaceae bacterium. Classification (GTDB taxonomy): domain Bacteria; phylum Pseudomonadota; class Alphaproteobacteria; order Rhizobiales; family Hyphomicrobiaceae; genus JAKAXS01. The sequence continues at coordinate 396,632 of OZ257134.1, read as the reverse complement.
TGATCGGCGGCAAGGATGGGCTGGTGGGGTATCGCGCCAAGAGGCACACCGGGCTGGTCGATGTCGACGCGCCGGGTTCGTGTTCGGTGGCGGATTACTGGGAGCCGATCCATGCACACGGCTCGAAACGGCTGATCCTCGATCCGGACCAGTTCTATATCCTGGCGTCGAAGGAAGCGGTTCACGTGCCGCCGACGCATGCGGCCGAGATGGTGCCGTTCAATCCTCTGGTCGGCGAGTTCCGCGTGCACTACGCGGGGTTTTTCGATCCGGGCTTCGGGCATGCGGCGGCGGGCGGTTCTGGATCGAAAGCGGTGCTGGAGGTGCGTTCGCACAAGGTGCCGTTTTTGCTGGAAGACGGACAGACGATCGGGCGTCTTATCTACGAGCGCATGACGGAGCTGCCGGAAATGCTCTACGGCCGGGATCTGAATTCGAACTACCAGGCGCAGGGCCTGAAGCTTTCGAAGCACTTCAAGTAAGAATCGCTCGTAGGCTTAGTCAGCCTATTTGCGGGCCTTCGCTACCGCTTCGGCGGAGGTGAGGATGGCTTTCATCAGGCCAGGGAAGCGCTTGCCGAGTTCCTCGCAGCGCGGGCTGTTGACGACGGCGACGCCGCGGCGTTCAGAGCGGATGAGGCCGGCTTCGCGCAGGATCTGGTAGTGGTGCGAGACGCTCGACTTCGCCATGTTCTGCGGCGCGGCGGACTGGCAGTTCAAAGGACAGCCTTCGGCCATCAGCCGGCGCACGATCTCCAGGCGCACGGGATCGGACAGGGCGTAGAGCACGCCTTCCAGGGTGACATCCGACATCGCAGGGTGAACAAAGGGGCGTTGCATGTGACGAATATATGCAGCGTGCGGCGGGAATTCAATAGTTCGATACTCTTGAACTATTGAATCCTCCGCCTATCTCACGCTGGTCGCTGCCGGACAGAGCGTTCGGGGCGACGGAAATTTGAACCCAAGATTGAGAGTGCGACGGCTACGGAAGCGCGATAAGCCCGATCCACCCGCCTCACCCCCGACCGACAACAGGAGACTTCCATGTCCAAGCCCCTTGAAGGCAAAGTTGCGCTCGTGACCGGCGGCAGCCGCGGTATCGGCCGCGCCATCGCCGAGAAGCTTGCCGCCGACGGCGCGACCGTCGCCGTGCATTTCGGCCGCAACGGCAAGTCCGCCGAGGAGGTCGTCGCCGGCATTCAGAAGAAGGGCGGTAAGGCGTTCGCGGTCGGTGCCGACCTGACGGCGAAAGATGCCGCGACGAAATTGCTTTCGGAGTTCGACGCCGCGACCAGGAAGAACGGTGGCTCGGGCAAGCTCGACGTACTCGTCAATAATGCAGGTGTGGCGCCGCTCGTCGGCTTTGCGGAGACGACGGAAGCGCAGTTCGACGAGTTGATCGCAGTCAACGTGCGCGCGCCGTTCTTCATCGCGCAGGAGGCCGTGAAGCGGCTCAACGACGGCGGCCGCATCGTCAATCTATCGAGCGTCGTGGCGCGCCTGCCGGCGAAGGGCCTGGCCGCCTATTCGATGACGAAGCCGGCCATCGACAGCCTGACGAAGTCGCTCGCGTTCGACCTTGGCGGGCGCAACATCAACGTCAACGCGGTGGCACCGGGAGTCATCCAGACGGACATGACGGCGGCGTTTACCGGTTCGAAGGAGGCCGACGAAGGCGTGATGTCCGGCCAGGCGTTGAAGCGCATCGGCCAGGCTGACGACATCGCCGACGTGGTCGCGTTCCTGGCGGGGCCTGGTGCGCGCTGGATCACCGGGCAGACGCTCGAGGTTTCCGGTGGCACGACGGTGACGCTGTAGAGACGTTCGAATTGGGGTCAGATCCATGGGTCTGACCCCTTTCGATGCGCGGGACTCTCCACACCGGAGCCGGATCAGACCGAGGTCAGGCGATGAGGGCGAGCCATTCGTCTTCGGTAAGAACCGTGATGCCGGCGGCGCGCGCCTTGGTGAGCTTGGAGCCGGCATCGGCGCCAGCGACAAGGTAGTCGGTCTTGCCGGAGACAGAGCCGGACACCTTGGCGCCCAGGCGCTCGGCGGTGGCCTTGGCTTCGTTGCGCGAGAACTTCTCCAACGTGCCGGTGAAGACGACGGTCTTGCCGGTGACGGCGGACGCGGTCGTGGCGACGCGCTCGAACGGCGCGACGGTGACGTGGCTCAGGAGCTCACGCACGATTTCGGTGTTGTGGGGTTCCTTGAAGAACTCAATCAGTGCGTCGACGACGGTTTCGCCAATGCCGTCGATGTCGTCGATGTCGCGATAGGCGTCGCTGTCCTTCGTGCCGACTGAGACGGCGGCCATGACCGCGGCGTGGAAGGCGTCCCACGTCAGATAGTGTTTGGCCAGATCCTTCGAAGTGCCCTCGCCGATGTGGCGGATACCGAGGGCGAACAGGAAGCGCTGCAAGCCGATGGTGCGACGCGCGTCGATGGCGGCAAACAGCTTCTCGATCGACTTCTGACCATAACCCTTCTGCTCTTCCAGCCGGGGGAAGTCGACGCCGTTGCGCGTCTGCAGCGTGAAGATGTCAGCCGGCGTTTGGATGCGCTTATCTGCATAGAACTGCTCGATCTTCTCTTCGCCCAGGCCCTCGATGTCGAAGGCGAGGCGCGAGACGAAGTGCTTCAGCCGTTCCTTGGCCTGGGCGGGGCAGATGAGACCGCCGGTGCAGCGGCGCACGACGCCGCCGCTGGCTTCGTCCGTATCGGCTTCGCGCACGGCGTGGCTGCCGCAGATGGGACAGAGCTTGGGAAACTCGTAGGGCGTGGCCTGCTTGGGACGCTTGTCTAGCACGGGGCCGACGACCTGCGGGATGACGTCGCCGGCGCGCTGGACGATGACGGTGTCGCCGATGCGGACGTCCTTGCGGTGGATCTCGTCCTCGTTGTGCAGCGTGGCGTTGGTGACGACGACGCCGCCGACGTTGACCGGCTCAAGGCGCGCGACGGGGGTGAGCGAGCCGGTGCGGCCCACCTGGATATCGATGCCGCGCAGGACGGTGGTGGCCTGCTCGGCGGCGAACTTGTGGGCGGTGGCCCAGCGCGGCGAGCGCGAGACAAAGCCGAGACGATCCTGCAGGGCGAGGCGGTTGACCTTGTAGACGACGCCGTCGATGTCGTAGCCGAGCTTGGAGCGCTTGTCGCCGATGCCGTGGTAATATGCGATCATCGCTTCGGCCGAAGTGACGATTTCCATCAGCGGGTTCACGGGCAGACCCCAGTGGTCAAACGCTGCGACGACGCCGGCCTGCGTGTCGGCCGGGAGCTTGCTGACCTCACCCCAGGTGTAGGCGAAGAACTGCAGTGGGCGGGAAGCGGTAATGCTGGCGTCGAGCTGGCGCAGCGAACCGGCGGCCGCATTGCGTGGGTTGGCGAAGACCTTGGCACCGGCGGCTGCCTGGGCCGCGTTCAGCTTGGCGAAGTCGGCGTGGCGGTAGTAGATCTCGCCGCGGACCTCCATCACGGGAGGGACGTCCTTGCCCTTCAGCTGGTGCGGGATCGACTTGATGGTGGCGACGTTGCGGGTGACGTTCTCGCCTTCGGCGCCGTCGCCGCGCGTGGCGGCCTCGACGAACGTGCCGTTCTCATAGCGCAGGGCGATGGACAGGCCGTCGATCTTGGGCTCGGCGGTGAAGGCGAGTTCGTCGTCCGGTCCGAGACCCAAGAAGCGGCGGACGCGGGCGACGAAGTCGGTCACGTCCTCATCGCTGAAGGCGTTGCCGAGCGAGAGCATCGGCACGCGGTGGGTGATCTTGCCGAACGCGGCGACGGGGGCTGCGCCGACACGATCGGCCGGGCTGTCGGCCAATTTCAGTTCAGGAAAACGGGCCTCGATGGCCGCATTGCGCTGGCGCAGGGCATCGTAGGCGGCATCGGTGATCTCGGGAGCGTCGTTCTGATAGTAGAGCGCGTCGTGGCGGGCGATGTCGGCGGCGAGGTGCTTCAACTCAGCCTTGGCATCAGCCGGCGACAGCGTATCGACCGCTTGCTGGGACTTCGCCGCGCCAGACTGTCCGGCCGGTTTCTTGGCCGAAGCCTTCTTGGCTGATTTCTCGGCTGGAGCTTTTTTGCCTGCCATGGGGGCGTGGTTCTCGACGGGCGTCCGCGCGGATCAACCGGCGCTCGGGCCGCCGAGGGAGAACTTCGGTACGGCCTTCCAGGCCTTGGTCATCCAGCTGCCGCCGTCGGCGTTCGGCGAAAGGCCGTTGGACTGTACCAGGGCGTAGGCGTCCTTGTACCACTTGGAATTCGGGAAGTTGTGACCGAGCACGGCGGCCGCCGTCTGCGCCTCGTTGTTGATGCCCAGCGTCAGATAGCTTTCGGTCAGCCGGTAAAGGGCTTCCTCGACGTGGCGCGTAGTCTGGTAGTCGGACACGACGGTCTTGAAGCGGTTGATGGCGGCGACGTAGTTCTTCTTTTCCAGGTAGTAGCGGCCGACTTCCATCTCGGAGGCGGCGAGGTTGTCCTCGGCGATACGGATGCGGTTGTCGGCGTCCTTGGCGTACTGGCTATCGGGATAGCGCTGCTTCAGGATCTTCAGCTGCTCGAGCGCTTTGCGTGTCGGCGCCTGGTCGCGGTTCGGCGTCTTGATGTCGTCGAAGTAGGCCGAAGCGATGATGTGGTGGGCGAGCGGCGCGTCCTTGGTGCCGGGGTGCATGGTGGTGTAGCGCTCGGCCGAGGCGATGGCCTCGGGCATCTTGCCGGCCTTGTAATAGGCGAACGCCGCCAGCACGATCGAGCGCCGCGCTTCCGGCGCATACGGGTGCGAGCGGTCCAGGTCTTCGAACTTCTTGGCCGCGTCCTCGAACTTGCCCTTGGTCATCAAGGCGTCGGCGTCGGCGTACATTTTCTCAGGCGAGTCGGTCGAAAGCATGCTCAGCGTGTCGCTGGACGCACCACCGCAGGCGCTGAGCGACAGGCCGAAGCCTACCAGAGCCATGGCGAGGAGGCCCCTCAAACATGCTGCGATTGTCGTCTGGCCGCCCATCCCTGCCCCGGTTCTTTCGGTTGCGCGATATCCCCCGCGCACCAGCCTGACATCCAGCTGTTGTGTACCGCAGCTCGTTGTCCAGCGCTCCACTCCTAGCACACGAGTCGTGTGCGGGGTAACTGGCAACTGCGGCTTGTCACAGCGGGTTTTCGACCCAGTCAGGGGTAGGCGGCGAATGTGGTTGATGTGGGGCCAAGGCACAGGAAACGCGGCTAAGGCCTTGATCTGTGGCGCATTGCACACGGACCAATCCGGACCCAAAAATGGCGGTTCGCAAAAGTAAACGGGCCCCTTGCGGGGCCCGATCACTGGTGAAGACGGGAACGCGAGTGGGAGACCTTACTCGGCTGCCGCAGCAGCCGCGAGTTCCAGAGACGGCGGCGTGATGGCACGAACGCGGGGCGCCTGAGCGATGGTCCAGGCGGTGGGGTCGGCCAGCAAGGCCTTGAGCACCAGCGAGTTCAGACGATGGCCGCCGCGGACCGAGCGGAATGCGCCGAGAATGGGGTAGCCGGCGAGCGACAGGTCGCCCACGGCATCGAGCATCTTGTGGCGAACGAACTCGAAGGGATCGCGCAGGCCTTCGCGGTTCATGACGCGGCCTTCGCCGATGGCGACGGTGTTGGTGAGGTTGGCGCCCAGGGCCAAACCGGCTTTCCAGAGGCGCTCGACGTCCGACATGAAGCCGAAGGTGCGGGCATGGGCCAGTTCGTTGCGGAAGATGCCCGGGCTCATCTCGTAGGAGAGGCGCTGACGGCCGATGACGGGGGCATCGAAATCGATTTCGACGTCAAGGTGGAAGCCGGAGTTGTGCGGAGCCAGTTCGCCCCAGCAATCGCCTTCGCGGACGACGACGGATTTGAGAACCTTGAGGTATTTGCGGGGGGCGCGGAGCTCTTTGAGACCAACCTCGTCGATGGCTTCGACGAAGGCAGCCGAGCTGCCGTCCATGATCGGAACTTCCTTGCTGTCGATCTCGATCAGGCAGTTGTCGACCGAGAGACCGCGGAGGGCTGCGAGGAGATGCTCAACGGTACCTACCGTTACGCCGTTCTCGTCGCCGATGACTGTGCAGAGGGTGAGGTTCTTGACGTTCTCGTGGCTGGCGGCGATCTCAGCGACCTGACGCCCGCCTTTCATGACGCAAAAGCGAAGACCGGTGTCTGCTTCTGCCGGGTGAAGGATCATCGAGACCGGTGCACCGCTGTGCACGCCCGTGCCCTTCAACTCGATTTCGCGGGCAATAGTCGTCTGCCTCGCGCCGATAAATCGGTTAGACATTCTGCGCCGTCCCCTCGTTCCAATCAGGCGGGCCACGTTCCCCTTGCGTCTTGTGGCCTGCCACCCCCGGAAAGTCTTAGTCTCTAACGCGCTTGTCCCGAACCCACCTTTTTGATCTCAACCGACCCTATGTCCGTGCCGTGGCACGTGTTTCTGGCCGGGAGGACTCGTTTACGATGAGGAACGGTAACCCCCATCCTGGATTGGGACAAATCACGCTTCCTTACATTGTGTTACGAAGCGTTGGGGTGATCACGGACGGCACGTGACAGCCGCCGGCTATTTGCGCTCGCGGCTAATAAACACGGGCAATTCAGCGTCTTCGATCGCGGTCGCGCCGTCACGGATCGACGCGTCGGGACGGCCACGCTCGTACCGCGATACGTGGTCCGGCAGGTCGTGATCGTAGCCGGTTCCGTCGTCGGGATGCTGGTTCGAATCACTCTTGCCGCGACCGGTCAGCCGCTCGAACAGGCTGCGGCGCCGGCTCGGCTGCTCCGATGCGGGCGCGGGGCCGTCCTGGTTGTAGCCGCCGCTGGACTTGGCGTGGTACTCGCGCTGCGCCATGGGCGGGAAGTCCGACACGTCGGGCATACGCCGGCCTTCGCGGCCGCGGCGCACGTCAACCGGCGGGGCAGGGATGAACGGCGCACCGGCGCCGCGTTCCTGACGCTGGTTGGGCTGACGCCAGCCGGCGCCAGGTGCGGTCGGGGTCAGGTGCGAGGGCAGGCCCTCCTCGATCGTGACGTTGCCGGACTGCGGCTGCGGGCGAGGCATGCCCTCAGGCTGCATTGGGCGGCGGCCCTGGGGCTGGCCCGCGGGCGTGTATGGCGGCGCGCCGACGTCTTCGTCGCCGAAGGCAAGAGCTTCGGACAGGCGGCGGTGCATATCGTCGTTGGCGGGTTCGCGGCGCTGACCGGCGTGCGGGGCGTGCTGGGGCATGGGCTGGGCCGGCCGGCTGTCGCGCGGTTCGATCCTGACGCCGGAGGTCGGCCCGCCGGAATTCGAAGCGTAGCCGGAATTCTGACCCATGTTCTGGTGGCCCTGCATCTGGCCGGGGATCATGCGCGCCATGCCGGAGGCGACGATGGAAACGCGAACCTTGTCGCCAAGAGTCTCGTCGAACGTGGCACCGACGATGATGTTGGCTTCGCTGTCGACTTCCTCGCGGACGCGGCTGGCGGCCTCGTCGACTTCGAACAGCGTCATGTCGGCGCCGCCGGTGATGGACAGCAGCAGGCCCTTGGCGCCCTGCAGGCAGACATCGTCGAGCAGCGGATTGGAGATGGCTTCCTCGGCGGCTTCGATGGCGCGGCGCTCGCCGGAGGCCTCGCCGGTGCCCATCATGGCCGTGCCCATGCCGCTCATGACGGTGCGGACGTCGGCGAAGTCGAGGTTGATCAGGCCTTCCTTGATGATGAGATCGACGATGCAGGCCACGCCGGAATAGAGCACCTGGTCGGCGAGGACGAAGGCCTCGGCGAAGGTGGTCTTGTTGTTGGCGATGCGAAACAGGTTCTGGTTGGGGATGACGATCAGCGTGTCGACGTACTTGCGCAGTTCCTCGATGCCCGTCTCGGCGATGCGCAAACGGCGGGCGCCTTCGAACTGGAACGGCTTGGTGACGACGCCGACGGTGAGGATGCCCTGTTCCTTGGCGGCGCGGGCGATGACGGCTGCCGCGCCGGTGCCGGTGCCCCCGCCCATGCCGGCGGCAATGAACACCATGTGCGAGCCGGCAACCTGCCTGCGCAGTTCGTCCATGGCCTCTTCGGCGGCGGCTTCGCCGATTTCGGGGCGCGAGCCGGCGCCAAGGCCCTCGGTGAGATTGGTGCCGAGCTGAATACGGGTTTCGGCGCTGGAGGCGATCAGGGCCTGCGCGTCGGTGTTGGCGACCACGAAATCGACGCCGTCCAGACCAGCGGCGATCATGTTGTTGATGGCGTTGCAGCCGGCACCGCCGACGCCGATGACGGTCAACCGGGGCTTCAAGTCGGCGAGCTTGCCTGATGTCTCAGTGGTGCTCATGTCTTCCCCGCAAGACCGGCGCTCTGTTGCTGCCGGAGCCGCTTCAAGTTCAAAAGCCGCTTTTCAGCCATTGGCTGACGCGACCCAGATAGCTCTGCGCGGTTACATCCCGCTCCTCGAACGCACCACCCTCGTTGCCACGCGCCGCGCCGGCGGCGATGAGGCCGATGACCGTGGCGAAGGCCGGACTGGCGAAGCCCGGCGGCAATGCCAACAGCGCCAGCGGGCGCGAGACCCTCGCCTTGCGTCCGGTGATGACGCCGGCGTACTCGGCCATGCCCACCAGTTCCGATCCGCCGCCCGTGATGACGACGCAATCGCCGGCGTAAGCCGCAAAACCACCCCGCTCGATACGCTCTCCAACCAGCGCCAGCATGGAGTTGACGCGCGGACGGATAATCTGCGCCAGCTGGGCCTTCGTCGTCTGGTACGTGCTGCCTGCCTCATCGCCTGCCAGCGAATAGGAAATCAGCTCGTGCTCGTCGGACTGAGCCCCCACCAAAGTGCCATAAAGCGCCTTGATTCGCTCGGCCTCCGCAAGCGGTGTGTTCAAAGCGCGAGCGATATCGAAGCTGATGTGGTTTCCGCCCACCGGAACGGCATCGGTGTAGACGAACTGGCCGTCAGCGAAGATCGACAGAGTTGTAGTGCCGCCGCCGATGTCGATGACGGTGACGCCCAAGCGGCGGTCTTCGTCGCCGGTCACGGCCAGGGCGCTGGCGTAGGGTGCGGCGACGAGGCCTGCGACCGACAGATAGCAGCGCTCGACGACGTGGATGAGATTGCGGATCGGCGCTTCATCGGCGGTGACGGCGTGCAGGTCCACCGCCAGTTCGTTGGCCACCATGCCGCGCGGATCGCCGAGGCCCGGCGTGCCGTCGAGACGGAAGCCGACGTGGTTCATGTGGATCAAGGTACGGGCGTGCTGCTCGGCGTGGCGGCGGCCGGCAGTCAGGAGCTTGGTGACGTCCTGGGGCGTGACGACGGCGCCCTCGATGCGCGCCTTGGCCGTGAAGTTGCGCGAACGCATGCGGCCGCAAGCGGCGGAAACGAAGATCTCCTCAAGCTCAACGCCGGCCATGCGCTCGGCGTCAGCGATAGTGGCGCGGACGGCGTGCTCGGCTTCGTCGAGGTCGACGATGACGCCGGCCTTGACGCCGCGCGAGGCCTTGTGGCCGACGCCGAGGACGCGGGCCTGATCGAAAGGCGAGCCGCCGCGCGTCGCTTTGGGCAGGGCGACGATCAGGCAGACGACCTTGGAGGTGCCGACGTCAAGCAGGCCGGCGATGCGGCTGCCGCGGATCTGACCCCATTCCTTTTGTAGCACTCTGCCCTCCCTCAGCTCTTGGCCTGAGAGTCGGGTGGCGCGCCTTGGGCCGCTGGGGCGGCCTTGCGCAGCGTGATCTTGTTGACGGCGCGCAGGTCGACGGTGAAGCCGCCGCCGGCCGTCAGCGTCCGCACGGAGCGGTCGCCGTCGTACATGGCCAGGGCCTGGGCCTCGCGATCAGGTGGCAGGATCAACGTCATGGCGTTGTGCAGCTTCAGCGTCCAGCGACGCTCGGCAACGCGCTCGGCTTCCTGCAGCGAGCCCGCGACGTCCGGATAGCGCGCCAGGATCGCCATCAGTGCCGGCGCTTCCTTGGCAGCACCTTCGCCGGTGAGACGCAAGAGCCCCGCGCTGCTGCCGGACTTGACGGCCGCGAGCACGCGACCCGTCCGATCGATCAGGAACTCGCCGGTGCCGCGGCGCCAGACGGCCCAGGGCTTGCGCTCCGTGACGAGGATGTTCAGGCCGCCAGGATAAACGCGGTCGAGCTCCGCCTTTTCGATCCAGGGCAGCTGTTCGATACGGGTCTTGGCGGCCGTTGCGTCGAAGGTGGCGTAGGAGCGCGTCTCCTTGAGGCCCAGCGCTTCGAAGATGTCGGCGTCAGCCGTGTATTTCTGGCCGCTGAGGGCGATCTGGTCGAGACCGAAGCCGACCGCGGCTACCGCCGTCTCGACGCTTGGCAGGATCGGATCGGAGGCGCGGGTGTGGCGGCCACCGTCGGTCATGACGGTATAGACGAGGGCGCCGGCCAGGGCGGCTGCCGCGACGCAGACGGCGCGCAGGCGAGGGCCCCTGAAGCGGGCGCGGAAGGGAAGACCCGGCCGAGTGGTGCGCGTTTCAGCTGCAGAGGCAGAGGATGTGCGATTTGTGGCCGGGGCGACTGGCGCGCCCTGCCAAAATTGCGAATCCTGCCCTACCTGTTGCAACTCGCATCCTCAACGATCCAACGGACGAGTTCGCCGAATGACGCTCCCGCATGCTGCGCCAGTTCCGGAACCAACGAGGTTCCTGTCATGCCCGGCTGCGTATTGACCTCCAGGCAGATCAATTCTCCGGTGCCGTCCGGGCGCATCGCCGGATCGTCGAAGCGGAAGTCCGCTCGCGACACACCACGACAGCCCAGCGCCACATGCGCCGCCAATGTGTATTTCCGGACCGAATCGTAAATATCTCGTGAAATCTTGGCCGGCAGCTCGTGGCGGGAGCCGCCTGGAGCGTACTTGGCGGCGAAATCGTAGAAGGGCAGGCCCTCCTTGGGCACGATCTCGATGACGTCGGTGACGAAGTCGCCGATGACGGCACATGTCAGCTCGCGACCGGCCACGTAACGCTCGACCATCACCTCGTCCGTTTCCGCGCCGTCCTCGGCGATCTGATGCGGCGGACGGTTGGCGCCGGTGCCGACGATAATGACGCCGACGCTGGAGCCTTCCGACACCGGCTTGACGACATAGGGCGGGGCCAGCACGTGGGCGGCCGCGGCTTCACCTCGCGTGACGATTCTGGCTTCGGCGACGGGCACCTGGCCGACGGAGGCCATCACCGCCTTGGCGCGCTCCTTGTGCATGGCAAGCGCAGAGGCCAGGACGCCGGAGTGGGTGTAGGGCAGCTGCAGACATTCGAGGATGCCTTGTATGCACCCGTCTTCGCCGAACTGGCCGTGTAGGGCGTTGAAGCAGACGTCAGGCTTCAGGGCTAGGAGGCCCGCCGACACGTCGCGGTCGACGTCGAGGCGGCTGACGCGATAGCCCTCGCCTTCCAAGGCGGCGGCCACGGCTGTGCCCGAGCGCAAGCTGATCTCGCGTTCGGCGGACCAGCCGCCCATAAGAACGGCCACGTGTTCGAACGTTCGCGCCGGTGCCTTGATCATTCCACTCGCCATCGCTGGGGATTTGTCGTGCATGTGCGGTGGCCCCGAAGACCAGCCGCGCGCCGGGAACAAAGGCGCAAGCGCAATCGTTAGTCAACGTCTGCTGTGCGAAGCAATGCCTCGCGCGCGGAGAACTATTCCCTGAACGAAGAGGAGACCGCCATGCTCTTTCGCCGGCGAAGTGTTGACGGGGAAGATGCACGCCAAGGCGATGGGCGTGAGTTGAACCTTCGCGTCCTCGTGATTTCAACGCTGGCCGCTGCCGCGATCCTGGCCGTGCTGTTCTTCGGGTTCGGCTTCGGCAACAGCATGTTTTCGACCCCGGGACCGGTAAATCCCGAGGTCGCTGTTCCTCCGGCAGACAAGTAGAGCCGGCGGGTACGCGGCCGTCCGGCCTCAACCGCCTACGCGGTTCTCTGTCCTCAGCCGCCTACGCGGCTCCAGGTCGTCGATTTGCAGAACACGCCCATCGAGCAGCCGGAAAGCGAGAGAGAGCTGCGGCTGCTGACGGTAATGGTTCCCGAGTACGTCTTGCCGTCGGCGCGATTGTAGAGGCTGCCAGCCCATTTGTCGGGGCCGGTTTTCTTGGCCGACATGATGACCAGGCCGACGACCGGGCGGCTGCGCTTGGCGGCGTTCGGGTTTTTGTCGTCTGTCTTCTGGCCGTCGGTGACCTTGACGATGCGGGCACACAGGCGCGCACCACAGGCATACATCTTCACGTGGCTGCCGTTTTCGGGATGACGCCAGGTGCCGAAGGCATCTTCCGCCTTCTGTGCCGCGGCGCCGCCAGCGGTACTCATCAGTGCGAGGCTGGCTATTGCCGCCATCAACATCGTCCTCATTAGGTCTTCTCCCTGCTGATCGCTAATTGCTTTTTGCTCAATGGCCGGCATCCTTCGTCGTGACGCCTTGGGACGAGTGTTGGGCAACATCTCCTTTACGTCAATCGGTCATGTGTGCAACGCACACGTCCGGCCAACGCCCACTTGCGGATCGGGCCGCGAAACCCACATCAGCAGCTGGCCAAACCGAAATGGATCTTGCGCATGACTTATGCTCCCGACGGTGTTCCGCTTCTTTGCGAAGTTCGCTAGTAGTTACAGATGGTTTGGTCATCGATAGCGGATACGGCCGGCGGCGGAACGATGGGGATGCTGCGCGGCCTGCTGCAGCGGGCCGTCGGGCGCGTGCGCGACTGGCTTCCCGCGGGACGGGGCGGCGTGGCCAGTCCCGCATTCATGAGTTCGTTCGTGGCGCTGGCCGCCAAGATGGCCAAGGCGGACGGTGTGGCCGTGCCGGCGGAGGCGGAAGCGTTCGAGAAATTCCTCGACGCCACGTGCAGCGAAACGGTGGCGATGCGGCGGATCTACGATCTTGCGAAGCAGAATACGGCAGGGTACGAGCTCTATGCCAAGCACATCGGCTACATGCTGCGCAACGAGCCGGCGACGCGACGCGCGGTGCTGGAATGCCTGATGTATGTCGCCTGCTCTGACGGCATCCTGCATCCGAAGGAAGACGAGTTCCTGCGCGTCGTGGCCGACGCATTCAAGATCACTGCGGCCGAATTCAAGAAGATCCGCTGCCAGTTCGTGCGCGATTTCGAGTGCCCGTTTGAAGTGCTGGGGCTTCCGGGAACGGCTTCGCTCGGCGACGTCAAGGCGCGGTATCGCAAGCTGGCGCAGACGTATCATCCCGACAAACTGATCGGACAAGGCGCGCCACTCGCCGCGCAGCGGGCAGCTGCCGCCAAGCTGGCGCAGATCAACACCGCCTACGAGCAGATCGAGAAGGAGCTGCGCGCGGCATGAGCGACGTGATCTCTCTCATCGACCGGCCGGACAGCAAGCTCGTCGCCGATCTTCATCCCTCGCCGAACATCGAGCCACGGCAACGCGGCCTGACGCCGAGCATGATCATCGCCCACTACACGGGGCTGCCGTGCGTGGAGAAATCGATCGAGGTGCTGTCGCGGCCGGACTGCAAGGTGTCGTGCCACTACGTCGTCGGCGAAGACGGTCGCATCACGCAGATGGTGGCGGAAAACATGCGTGCGTGGCACGCGGGCGTTTCGTCGTGGCATGGCGAAACCGACATCAATTCCGCATCGATCGGGATCGAGATCCAAAACCCCGGGCACAACGGCGGCTATCCGGAGTTTCCGGCGGAGCAGATGCGCGCCGTGACGGCGCTATGCCAGGACATCATCGCGCGGCACGCGATCGCGGCGGAACGGGTCCTGGCGCATTCGGACGTGGCACCGGGGCGCAAGATCGATCCGGGCGAAAAGTTCGACTGGCGGAGCCTGCATCGCGCCGGCGTCGGGCACTGGGTGGAGCCGATGCCGGTTAATACCGAGGACCGCGGATTTTCCGGCCGCAAACAGGGGCCGGAGGTGCTGGAGGCGCAAGAGTTGCTGGCGCGCTATGGCTACGGCATCGAGGCGACGGGCATCTACAGCGAGCACATGAAGATAGTGGTGAGCGCGTTCCAGCTGCACTTCCGTCCCGAGCGCGTGGATGGGCGGCTGGATCTGTCGACGTTTGCCACGCTGAAGCGGCTGGTGGACACGCTGCCCGACGTGGCGGTGGGCTAGGTCTTTTCAGTTTGCAGTTGCCGTACACTGGCCCCCTCCACGGTCATCCTCGGGCTCGTCCCGAGGACCCATGGATCAGCAGGCGAGAGCTTGCGGCGCGCTCGTCGTTGCTTCTTGCGAACCTTACCACCAGCGGTGAGTTGGGTCCTCGGGACAAGCCCGAGGATGACATCGTTGAGACCGGTTGCATTGAGAGGTTCGGGTTCCTGGCATGGCACGAGCCGGTGCTCAATCGTCGTCGTCGGGGAAGACGACCATGAAGTCGATGTGGACGCGGATGAGGCGGCCCGCGGCATCGAAGCCGCCGACGAGGGGATAGAAGCCGTCGCCCCAGCCGGAGTGAATGATGATGATGTTCTCGCCGTTGCGGGCGAGAGGCAGCGGGATGTTGGCAAGGCCCTCGCGGATGTGGGCGGGGTTGTCCATGAGGTTGAACCAGCAGCCGGGCGTGTCGTTCTCGAACACATCATCGTACCAGGTCGATGCATCGGGCATGGCGGATACGAGGGCGCCGGCGTCGACGAAGCAGGCGGTGCCGGCGTCGACGGGAAAGCCGTGGTAGTCGCCGTCCTCGCCGATCTCGGGATCGGCGTGCGTCCCGCCCGGCAGCGGCGTGATGATGCGACGGGTGACCTCGGCGGCCGTCTCGTCGATGAGCAGCGTGGCGTAAGCCTCGCGCATGTGCGAGCTGTCCGACTTGTCGCTGACGTCGGCCAGCGTGACTTTGACGGTGTAGGTGCCAGCCGGGATGGCAACGGCCGGGTTGCCGTGCTGCTGCATGGCTGCAAAGGGATCGCAGGCGACGAGTTGGCCCGTGGGCATCCGCAGCTTGCCGCAGTCGATGACGGACAAGACGTAGTTTTCGATAGCCGTGGGACCGGGGGTGAGAGCCGCCCAGTAGGGGTCATTCGGATAAGCCAATTGCATCGCCTCGCTCAAAACTGGCGCCTGACTATCGCGACTGATGGGCGGCAGCAAGGGCGAGACGCGAACAATGCGACATGACGTGCCGGGTCCGGACGCAACCATTCGCTGCGTTTCGCGTTGGTCTCGGTGTTTGAACAATAGGCGTGACATAACTCACGCCGCTCAGGAGGAAATATGCGTATTTTGGCAGGCGCTGCATTAGCGCTTTCGACTGTGTTTGCCGTCAGCATGTATACCGCCCCGGCGGAAGCCCGGGACCGCGATCATCGCGATCGCGCCCATCATGGCGATCACCATCATCATGGCAACCGGCATAAGCGCCGCGGAGGGTTGAAGATCGGCATCGGCGAGGACGGCATCTATATCAGCAAGCGCCGGAAGCACCGTCACCATCATCATCATCGCCGTCACCACTAATTGCGACGATGCTGAACGCGAAAGAGGCGCCCCGATCGGGGCGCCTCTTTTTTGATCGACGCGTTGGAATTCGAACCGCTTATGGGCGGTTGCTCCAAACGGGCTTGTCTCCCGACTTGCGCTTGAGGCCCTGATAGCCGCCCGGCTTGCCGCCGTTGTGGCCGCGGTTGTCACTGGCAGGACCACGCGGGGCGAAATCCTTGCGGGGCTTGCCGTCGGCAGCGTTGCGGTCGCCACGAGGCGCACCTTCACCGCGCGGCTTGAAGCCGGCGGGCTTGTGCTCGCCGGTGCGTTCGCGACGTTCGCCAGACGGCGCGTGCTCGCCACGGGGCTTGAAGCCATTGCCGTTGGGCTTGCGGTCTGTGCCACGATCATTGCGGTCACCGCGCGGGGCGTGATCGCCACGGGCCTTGAAGCCGTCACCGCCGGGCTTGCGATCACCGCGCGGCTTGAATCCGTCGCCATTCGGCTTGCGGTCAACACCACGATCGGCACGGTCGCCGCGCGGGGCGAAGTCACCACGGGCCTTTACGCCTTCGCTGTGCGACTTGCGGTCGGAGCCGCGATCGGGACGATCGCCGCGCGGAGCAAAGTCGCTGCGCGGCTTGTGGTCACCGCGAGGAGCGGCGCTACGGTCACCACGCGGCTTGAAGCCGTCGCCGCCTGGCTTGCGCTCACCGCGAGGAGCGGCGCTGCGTTCGCCACGGTCTGCGCCGCGCGAGCCGCGATCGGGACGATCGCCACGCGGTGCAAAGTCTTTGCGCGGTCCGCGATCGCCTTGAGGGCGATCGTTGCGGTGGCCGCGTCCTGCGCCAGCATCGCGCATGTCGTATTCGGCGGTACGCTCGGGACGATACGGTGCGCGAGGCACCTCGCCGAACGGTGCGTCATGGCTGGATGGGCGCGGTGCGGCGTCGTGATCGCGGCGTGGGCCGCGAGCATCGCGGCCGCCACGATCGGGACGATCGCCACGCGGGGCGAAGTCCTTACGCGGGCCGCGTTCGCCGTCGCCACGACGCTCGCCGCGATCACCCTGGCCGCGATGCGGCTTGCGATCACCACGGGGCTTGAAGCTGGCCGACGTGCGTGCGCCTTCGGGGCGGGCGCGCGGGGCACCCGTCGCGTCGAGCGGCACGGTGTCGCCGGAGATGCGGTTCTCGTGCGGCAGCGATTGGCGCGTCAGGCGCTCGATGTCGCGCAGCTGGCCGCGCTCGTCGGGATCGCACAGCGAGATCGCCACGCCTTCCGCGCCGGCGCGGGCCGTGCGGCCGATGCGGTGCACGTAGGCTTCCGGCACGTCGGGCAGTTCGAAGTTGATGACGTGCGAAACCTGATCGATATCGATGCCACGAGCCGCGATGTCGGTGGCGACGAGCACGCGGATCTTGGAGCGGCGGAACTGCTCAAGCGCCTTTTCGCGCTGACCCTGGCTCTTGTTGCCGTGGATCGCGGCGACCGAGATGCTGGCGGCCTCGAGGTGCTCGGCGACCTTGTCAGCACCGCGCTTGGTGCGCGTGAAGACGAGGGCACGCGTGAGATCGGCATTAGACAGCAGCTCAACCAGCACCGCGCGCTTCTTATGACGCTCGACATGGATGACGCGCTGGCTGACGCGCTCGGCCGTCGTGGCCTGGGGCGCGACGGAGACCTTCACGGGATTGACCAGGAGTTCGCCGGCGAGCTTGCCGATCTCGCCCGGCATGGTGGCCGAGAAGAACAGGTTCTGGCGCTTGCCAGTCATCTCAGCGACGACCTTGCGGATCGGCTGCAGGAAGCCGAGGTCGAGCATCTGGTCGGCTTCGTCGAGAACGAAGATTTCGGTGCCGGTCAGCACCATGTTGCGCTCGCCGACGTGGTCGAGCAGGCGGCCGGGCGTGGCGACGAGAACGTCGACGCCGCGGGAGACGGCCTGGATCTGGGGACGATGGCCGACGCCGCCGTAGACGGTGGCGACCGTGACGCCCATGTGGCGGCCGTACGTGCGGAAGCTCTCGGCGATCTGGCTGGCCAGTTCGCGCGTGGGGCTGAGGACGAGGACGCGGCAGCCGCGGCGCGGAGCCGGCTTCTTGTCCAGCGCCAGGCGATGCAGGATCGGCAGGGCGAACGCGGCCGTCTTGCCGGTGCCCGTCTGAGCGATGCCAAGCAGATCAGATCCGGCCATTACGGCCGGGATGGCCTGGGCCTGGATCGGTGTCGGCGTCGTGTAGCCCTCGGACTCGAGCGACTTCATGAGGCGTGCGTCGAGGCCAAGTTCGGAAAACGTTGTCAAAGGATGTCTTTCTCATAGATGTGCGTGCAGGCGTATAAGGCGGCGCGCGGCCAGGCCTTACCTGCAGAAGCGGTTCTGTTGTGGGGTGCCCCGCGTGGCTTGGGCAGCCGGATCGGTCGTTTTCGGGATCGCTCAACAAGGGGGACGAAAGAGGCGGCCGGAGTAAACCTTGGCCCAGACAAGTCCCTTCACGCGGCTGGAGCGCCGGAAATCGCCGGTTACAGGCGATGGCCGGCTTGTCTCACGCTCGCGGGAAAAGGTCAATGGAAATCAATGACTGGCGGCCTGCGGCGGTTTGGAAGCTGGCAGGCGGAGGCCGCCCGCGCAATGCGCGGGCGGAGGCCTTGGCGAAAGAAAATTCTAATCGTCGTAACCATCGTAGCCGCGGCGCGGGCCTACATAAAGCGACACGCCACCAGAGTCATAACGGTCACCATAGTATGACTCGCTGTAGCCGCCGTACCCATCGTCGTTGCCGCCGTAGCGGCGGAGCTTCTCGCGATCCAGCCGGCTCGTGTAGTAGCCGGCGCGATCCTTGGCACGTGCGTTCTCTACTTCGCCGATCGAATCTGCCTGAACGGATGCCGCAGCACCGCTCAGCGCGAGTATGGCGGCCGTTGCCGCCGCAAGCATTGCTTTCATGCTCATGATCGAACTCCTTTAGAGGCGGGCGTTCTGCCTATTACGTTAATAACGCTCAGCAGGGAGTCATGTTCCGGAGCGAAATGCGCCACTTCAAGCGGGTCGCTTGACCCGCCGGGCACTTGATCCTATCCCGATGCTACCAGCCGGCCGGACGGCCGCTGCCGGATGTCTCGCGTTGTGGCGATCAGCACCGGTGGAGGAAAGTCCGGGCTCCATGGAAGCAAGGTGGCGGCTAACGGCCGCCGGGGGCAACCCCAGGGAAAGTGCCACAGAAAACAAACCGCCTCTGAGTTCGCTCAGCGGTAAGGGTGAAACGGTGCGGTAAGAGCGCACCGCGTGTCTGGCAACAGATGCGGCACGGCAAACCCCACCTGGAGCAAGACCAAATAGGGGCGGCCGGACGTGCGCTGGCAACAGCGTGACGTCAGGCGCGTTTTCAAGCCAGCCGCCCGGGTTGGTTGCTAGAGGCGTCCAGCGATGGACGTCCCAGACGAATGGCCGTCGCGGAGGGAAACCTCCTGACAGAACCCGGCTTACAGGCCGGCTGGTACTTCCTTGATTGCGCCGGCGACTCCCCTGCGGGGAGCCGGCCGCCGGCGCGGTTCATTTGTTGCGCCGGCCACTCCCTGTGGGGAGCCGGCCGCCGGCGCGGTTCATTTGTTGCGCCGGCCACTCCCCTGTGGGGAGCCGGCCGCCGGCGCGCTCAGCGGAAACGATTGAGCAGCTTGGGGCGGCCGCCGACGAGCCAGAGGAAGACGACGGCTCCGAGCGTGGCGACGCTGAGGGTGGCGAGATTGAAGCCGCGCGGGTAGCTGAAGCCGAGAATGGTATCGATTACGAAGCTGCCGATCAGCGCGCCGATGACTCCAACGAAGAGGTTGGTCAGCAGGCCGTGCTCACGGCCGGTGATCTGCTCGGCGATCCAGCCGGCGATCAGGCCGACGAAAATCCAGGCGAAGATACTCATGATTTGACCTCGGTCACTTACGTTGAGGCGCGAGCGCCTCACTGAAGTCGCAACGGCGTATCGCATGCGCCGGTTCCCGGGGCAGCGAGTGATTCGCGATAGAAAATTGCGCCGAGGCGCGATCTCTCTCAATTGCGACAGACCGATGACAGCGCAAGGCGCCCGTCGCGCGCTGCAACGGCGTGAGAACAAGCGTTCGCAAGCCGCGCATTTGATTCACGGATTTGCACTCGTCTTGCGGCGCAACAATTTATACTTTGAATTATTTGCGAACAACAGTTGATCTTAGGTTTCATCAAGTCTTCGTCGGTGTTATTGTAGTTTTCGCAGCGCCGCGTATCGCCTGCACACCGCCCAAACCCCACAAAATCTGCCCAAGGAGCCTCCTCATGGACCTTCAGGACCACCGCATGGCCTGTCTGCGTATGGCGTTCGAGTTGCAAGGCAAACACGACCACATTCTCAAAGCCGCCAATGATTTTCATACGTTCGTGACGACCGGGGAATTACCGACACCTGCCGCTGTCGCCCTCGTCGCCGCCGCGCCCGAGGCAATCACCGCCGAGACGGCCGATGATGCGATTGCGCATTGCGGGACAGCGCTGGAGATGCCGGAAAGCGGCGATCTGGCCGATGCCGAACTACCTACTGCCGAAGTGGCCGACGCACCGGCTGCTGAAGCTGCCGTAGAGGCTGCCACTGAAGACATCGCTGCCACGCCGGACGAAACACCACCAACTGCGCATGCCGAAGGTGCAGTTGCCGATGAGACGCCGCCGACAGTCCACGCCGAGGGCGCGGTCGCCGACGAGACGCCGGCAACTGAAGAAGCCGAGGCTGCTGGTGAGGAAGCACCTGCTGCCGAAGCCGCTGCTGAGGAGGAGCCTGTGGCCGAATCCGTTGCCGAGGAAGCGCCTGCTGCTGAAGCTGCCGCCGAGGAGGCAGCTGCTGCTGAAGCTGCCGCTGAGGAAGCGCCTGCGGCCGAAGCCGCTGCCGAGGAAGCACCTGCTGCTGAAGCCGCCGCCGAGGAAGCGCCTGCTGCCGAAGCCGCTGCCGAGGAGGCACCTGCTGCTGAAGCCGCTTCCGAGGAGGCACCCGTTGCATCTCCTCCGCCGATGCCGGTTCTGAGCGCGGCGATTGCCGAAGCGACGGCTGCTCCAGCGGAGTAAGCGACTCACCATCATCCCGGTGGGACACGGTCGGGCCAGGGCGGAAACGTCCTGGCCCATCTCATTTGGCTTCAGGCTGGCCGGGCAGCATCGCCGCCCGCGAGGAGCCATTCCGGATTGAACCAGGTGTCGGCGTCGCCGTCGTAGGGAAGGCGATTGATGTCCCAGTGGCGGACGTACCGCGAGTAGACATCCCACACCTTTGGGCCGCCGCCGATGAAGACGACGCGGTCCGGGAAGCGCGCCAGCGTCGCTTCCGGATCCATGGAAGATCGCAACTCCACCAGCGTCATCTGACTGGCGAAGGGTTCGGGCACCGCGCGGATTGTCGTGGGGCCGGCCATCAGCACGTGACCGCGTGTTTTTTCGAAGAAGTTGGCAACGTCAGCGACAAATTCCGGGCGGCGATCGCCTTCCCAAGGCAGGTGGCCATTGAGGCCGAGCTGACCGGACTGGCCGATGGCGATCATGGAGCGAACGTCGGGCATCGCGAAGTCTTTCTGCGGTGAAGAGGCGTGTGGCTCTCGTATGCGTCAGTTTCCGGCTGCCGGAAAGTCTCGCCGGGAACTTCCCCAGGGTTTTGGAGGCACGACGTCTCGACAGCCGGCCACCGGCTGTCCGCCTGCTGTGTGCCTGGGCCGCCACTTACGCACAGACACCCTGCGAATCCCGGTTCCAGCCGTTAAGATTCCATTGACGCCCATAAAGAACCATGAGATCCCATAGATGCCCGACCGCACCGGGCACGGGGACGTGGCTGAGGCGCCGACGATCTCGAGAGAGGGCCGAGGTCGCTGGCGACCGCCACGGACCCGCCCGGCGCGGGCGGACACTTTCCGGTCCAGCCAGAGCTGGCCGGCTTCACGGGTTCTGGTTCAGTCGAGTTCGAGCGTCGGGGGCGAAATTCGCGCAGGGGATGGACCGCTTTGTCTCGACATACACGAACAAGATCGACGCCAAAGGCCGCGTCTCCGTCCCAGCGCCCTTCCGCGCTGTTCTCGAGCGCGACGGCTATGCCGGGGGCATCTACTGCTACCCTTCGCTCGATGCTCCTGCGCTCGATGCAGGCGGGGAGAGACTTGCGAAAAAAATCGACGGGCTTCTCGCGGGCCTGCCGGACTATTCAGACGAGCGGGACGAACTCTCTGTCGCGCTCTACGGCGACGTCCAGGTTCTCTCGATCGATGGCGACGGACGTATCGTCCTTCCTGAAGGGCTTCGCCGCCACGCCGATCTTCAAGGCGCGGTCACTTTTGTCGGCCTTGGCGACAAGTTTCAGATGTGGGAGCCCGGACGCTTCGAAGAGCGTCGCGGAGCTGCTCGCGCAAAGGTTCAAGACCACCGGAAATTGTTTGCAGCGGGGAGCGGCCGTCCCGGTGGGGACGGCGACGAGGGAGCACGGGAATGACGCGGTCACGGAGAACGGGAGAGGGGCCCGTTCACCCAGCCACAAGCAGGCCGCACATTCCCGTGCTCGTCTCGGAAGTTCTCGGCGCTCTCTTTCCTGATCCGGCTTCGTCCGGCACGACGCAGACCATCATCGACGGCACATTCGGCGCGGGGGGATACACCCGCGCCATTCTTGCGTCGCCGGACGTGAACGTGATCGCGATCGATCGCGATCCAACGGCGATCGAGGCTGGACAGGCGGTCGTCGCCGAGTTCGCACCGCGGCTGACGCTGATGTCAGGCCGGTTCGGCGACCTGGATGAGCTGGCACGCGAAGCGGGCCACGAGGCTGTCGACGGCGTGGTGCTGGATATCGGCGTGTCGTCGATGCAGCTGGACCAGGCCGAGCGCGGATTTTCGTTCCAGACCGACGGGCCGCTGGACATGCGCATGTCGCGCGAGGGGCCAACTGCCGCCGACGTCGTCAACACGATGGACGAGGAGGACCTCGCCAACGTTCTCTACGAACTGGGGGAAGAGCGCAAATCGCGCGCGGTGGCTCGGGCGATCGTCAAACGGCGCGAGGAGAAGCCGTTCGAGCGTACGAGCGACCTCGTGAGCGTGGTGAGCCGCGCGGTGGGCGGGCGCAAGGACGACGGGCGCAATCCCGCGACGCGGACGTTCCAGGCGCTGCGCATTCACGTCAACGATGAGCTCGGCGAGCTAACCCGCGGACTGGAAGCGGCGGAACGCATTCTGAAGCCCGGCGGCCGTCTCGTGGTCGTCACCTTTCACTCGCTCGAAGATCGCATCGTCAAACGCTTCTTCGCGGAGCGTTCGGGCAAGACCGAGGGCACGTCGCGACATATGCCGCAAACGAATCGCAACGTTCGCGCCGAAAGTTTCCGAATTCTTAACCTTCGGCCGTTAACACCTGAGAAGGGTGAATTGGATGTCAACCCGCGTGCGAGATCGGCGCGGCTGAGATCCGGGGTGCGAACAGATGCCCCGTCTTGGCTGAGAGACTGAGTTAGCAAACGGTGATTTAGGCACTCTTTCACCTTAGTTTTTTGTGTACGGGTGTGCCCATGCGTTTCATCACATCGACGTCCGTTTTCCTCGCATTGGCGAGTGCGTTTCTGCTCTATGGCCTGAACTACGACACCCGCCAGTTGGAGGCGCGCGTGCAGCAAGACGAGTTGGCCGTCGCCAAGGCGCGCGGCGACATCGCGGTGCTCAAGGCCGAGCGGGCCTATCTGACGCGGCCTGAGCGCATCGAGCCGCTGGCGCGCGCGCAGGGCCTGGCGGCTGCCACCGACAAGCAGTTTGCCCGCGATATCCCGATCGTCGTCGGTGCCGTGAACAACTAGGCGTGTGAGGCTGAGATGCGCCGGGCCGCCGCGACGCCAAACCGACCCAAAACTGCAGCCGTTGCCCGCGTCGACGAAGTCGGCTTAAGGCTGCGGGCGATTGCCGTTACGGGCGCGGTCGGCCTCGCCTTCCTGGCGGTCGGGGGACAACTCATCCGGCTGGCCGCGGTCAACAGCGGCGTGGCACTGCAGGTCAACATCAACGAACCGGAGGCGCAGAGCTTTTCGCGGCCGGATCTCGTCGACCGCAACGGACGTCTGTTTGCGACCGACGTCGAGAATCCGTCGCTGTTCGCCGATCCCGGCATCATCATCGATCGCGACGAGGTGGTCGAAAAGCTGGCGCAGGTTCTTCCCGAGCTGAATACGCGCAGCCTGCTGCGTGAGCTGTCCGACCGCAACAAGCGGTTCGTTTGGATCAAGCGCCAGATCCCGCCGAATCTGGCGCAGAAGGTGCACGACCTGGGTCTGCCCGGCATCGAATTCCGCACGGAGCTGAAGCGCACCTACCCGCTGAGCCGGCTGGCGGGACACGTGCTGGGCGCCGTCAACGTCGACAACAAGGGCGTCTCGGGGATGGAGCGCTATCTCGACGACAGCGGTGCGGTGGAAGCGGTGCATGGGGCGACGCTGTCGGAACGGGCACCGGTGCGGCTGTCGATCGACATCGGCGTGCAGCACAGCCTGACGGACGAGTTGCATGAGGCGACCAAGCGCTACAAGGCGGAAGCAGCAACCGGCGTCGTGATGGACGTGAATACCGGCGAGGTGCTGGCGTCAGTGTCGCTGCCGGAGCCCGATCCGCGTCTCGGCAGCGCGGCCGACACGCAGCAGACCGATCGCATCACGGGCGGCACGTACGAACTCGGTTCGATCTTCAAGATGCTGACCGTCGCGGAGACACTCGACGAGGGCGTCTCGACGCTCGATACGATCTACGACGTGCGCCAGCCGTTGGTAGAGGGCCGGTTCACGATCAAGGATCTGCATCCGCTGGGGCGGCCGGCGTCGGTGCGCGACATCTTCCTGCATTCGTCCAACGTCGGCGCGGCGATGATCGCGCTTAAGGCGGGCGGCGACAAACAGAAGGCGTTTCTCGGCAAGTTCGGTCTGCTGGAGCAAGCGCGGACGGAAGCCGGGCCGGTCGCGGCGCCCCAGGTGCCGAAACGCTGGGAGCGCATCGAGCAGATCACGATCGCCTACGGTCACGGGCTGGCGGTGGCACCCTTGCAGTTCGCGGCGGCGGCGGCGGCGCTGGTCAACGGCGGCGAGATGGTGCGCCCGACGTTCCTGCGCGGGCGTGGCGAGACGGGCGCGAAGACGCGCGTGATCAGTGCGGCGACGAGCCGGCAGATCAACGAGCTGATGCGACTCAACGTGACGGATCCGGCCGGTACCGGCAAGCGCGCGGAGGTTCCCGGCTATCGCGTGGGCGGCAAGACCGGCACGGCGGAGATGGCGGCAGGCGGCGGCTATGCGGAGAAGTCCGTGATCTCGTCATTCATCGCAGCGTTCCCGATGGAGAAGCCGCAGTATGTCGTGATGGTGATGCTGTTCAAGCCGCAGGCGACGGAGGAGACCAAGAACGAGATCACCGCCGGCATGAACGCGGCGCCGACGGCGGGCCGCATCATTGCTCGGGTGGCTCCGTTGCTTGGCGTACTACCCGAGCCGGTGCAGGCGGCGGGGGCGAACTGAGGGCGGCCATAACCAGCACGCCTAAGCAATCCGGCTCGCCCTATTTCTCAGCCCCACATTCACCGGCGGAGTTCTTCGCCACTTTCGCAGCCTTGCGTTCGCAATCATTTCCGTATGTTTTTCCGTCGCACCCGCAAACCGGCGCAAATTCCTTTGTGCAGATAGGCGACGGCTTCACACAGACGCCCTGAATGTCGGCACCGTTGCAATATCCCGGCTCCGGATCGCACCACAAACCGTCGGCGCAAGTTATGCCGGCAATTCCGCCACAGACCTCACCCTCGGATGCATTCGGGTCGGCGCTGAAGGCGAACGTAGAACTCAGGAAGAGGACGGCAGGGGTCAGCAAGACCGATGTCTTGAACATTGCATTACCTATTCAAAAAACTGAAGTATTCTCACAATGCGGATCATCCTAGCTCCAACCTCAACCTGCGTCGATAGCGGACACGGATGGCACCTCAGGACTTGTAGAGACGTCGCCGAGAAGGCTATGCCAGCGGCATGAAACTCTCCCAACTTGTTGGTCCGGACATCGAGGCGCCTGCGGGCGCGGCGGATGTCGTAATCAGTGCGATCACGCCGGATAGCCGGGCGGTGCAGTCAGGGGCGTTGTTCGCGGCGCTGGCGGGGGCGAAGGCAGATGGCGGGCGTTTCGTAGCGGATGCGGTGGCCAAGGGTGCCGTCGCGATTCTCGCGGCGAAGGATGCCGTCCTGCCGGAGACGCGCGTGCCTGTCCTGCGAGCCGTGGAGCCGCGACGGGCGCTGGCGCTGATGGCGGCGCGGTTTTACGGCGCGCAGCCGGAGATCGCCGTGGCGGTGACGGGGACGAGCGGCAAAACATCCGTGGCGGAGTTCACGCGGCAGATCTTCGCGCATCTGGGGCGGCAGGCGGCGTCGGTGGGGACGATCGGCATCGTCAAGCCGGACGGCGGCGTCTATGGCTCGCTGACGACGCCTGACCCCGTGACGCTGCACAAGACGCTGGCGGAGCTGGCGCACGAAGGCGTGACACACCTGGCGTTCGAGGCATCGTCGCATGGGTTGGATCAGTACCGGCTGGATGGCGTGAAGCTGACGGCGGCGGGCTTCACCAACCTCGGGCGCGATCACCTGGATTATCATCCGAGCGTCGAGCACTACCTCGACGCCAAGCTGCGTCTGTTCCGCAACCTGCTGCAGCCAGGGCAGACGGCGGTGATCAATGTCGATGACGGCTACGCAGGCCCGGTGGTGACGGCGGCGCGCGAGCGTGGATTGGAGATCGCCAGCGTCGGTCGCGATGGCGAAATGCTACGGCTGGCCGAGGTGACGCTGGATGGTTTCGCGCAAAAGCTGACCATCCTGCATGAGGGAACGGCGTATCGCGTGCGGTTGCCGTTGCTCGGAACCTATCAGGCGTCGAACGCGCTGGTGGCGGCGGGCCTAGCAATCGCCGCAGGGGAAGATGCGGCACACGTCATTGCGGCGCTGGAACATATCGCTGGCGTGAAAGGGCGGCTGGATATCGTCGGCGAGGCGCGCGGCGGACTGGCGGCGGTCGACTATGCGCACAAGCCCGAGGCGCTGGCGGCGGTGCTCGACGCGCTGCGGCCGTTCGCGCGCGGCCGGCTGATCTGTGTGTTCGGTTGCGGCGGCGATCGCGATCGCGGCAAACGGCCGATCATGGGCCGCATCGCCGTGGATAAAGCCGACGTCGTCATCGTGACGGACGACAACCCGCGCACGGAGCAGCCGGCGGCGATCCGGGCGGAGATTCTGGCTGCGGCGCCCAGCGCGATCGAGATCGGCGACCGGGCCGAGGCTATCACTGCGGCCGTAAGGATGCTCAGGGCGGGCGATGTCGTCGTCGTGGCGGGCAAGGGCCATGAAACCGGCCAGATCGTTGGCGACAGGGTGCTGCCGTTTTCCGATCACGAGGCGCTCGCGGCAGCATTGGACCAGGTTCGCTAAGACATGACGGATGCGCTGTGGAGTTTCGACGATCTGGCGGCTGCGGCGGACGGTACAGCCGATGGCGATCCGAACAAGTTGATCAGCGGTTTCTCGCTCGACTCGCGCGGCCTTTCATTGGGCGAGGTGTTCGTGGCGCTGAAGGACCAGCGCGACGGGCATGAGTTCGTGTCCTCCGCCTTCGCCAACGGCGCGGCGGCGGCACTGGTCGCGCGGGACTACACGCGGCAGAGCGGAGACGGCGCGCTGATCCGCGTCGACGACACGCTGCGCGGGCTGGAAAATATCGGGCGGGCGGCGCGGGCGCGACTGGCGCCGGACGCGCGCGTCATTGCCGTGACCGGCAGCGCGGGAAAGACGGGCACGAAGGAGATGCTGCGGAGCTGCCTCGCGCGCCTCGGCCGGACGCATGCGGCGGACAAATCGTTCAACAACCACTGGGGTGTGCCGCTGACGCTGGCGCGGATGCCGGCCGCGACGCGCTACGGCGTGTTCGAGATCGGCATGAACCATCCCGGCGAGATCACGCCGCTGTCGCAAATGGTGCGGCCACACGTAGCGATCGTCACGACGGTCGAGGCGGTCCACCTGGAGCAGTTTGCGTCGGTGGCGGAGATCGCCGAGGCGAAGGCGGAAATCTTCGCCGGCATCGTGCCCGGCGGCGCGGCGGTTCTCAATCGCGACAATGCGCATTTCGACCTGCTCGCACGACGGGCGGCCGAGCGCGGCGTGCGGGTCGTTTCGTTTGGGCACCATCCTGAGGCAAGCGTGCGCTGCTCCGAACTGCGGTTGGACAGCTGCGGCTCGAACGTCAGGGCCGAGTACCACAGCGGCCGGGATGCACTTCTCTATCGCATCGGGATACCGGGCGCCCACATCGCGCAGAATTCCCTGGCCGTTCTGGCGGCCCTTCTGGCAATCGGGATCGACGGCACCAAGCTGGAGGAGGCATTTGGTCCGATGCAGCATCTGCAGGCTCCGGCCGGCCGCGGAACGCGAACTGAGCTGCCGGTTCCGGGAGGCACCATCCTGCTGATCGACGAGAGCTATAATGCCAATCCAGCCTCGATGCGGGCAGCGCTTTCCGTGCTCGGCACAGTGCCTCGCGCCCAGTATTCACGGCGGATTGCGGTGCTCGGCGACATGCTGGAACTGGGCGCGGATTCGCCGGCCCTGCACGCCGATCTGAAGGAAGCGGTTGACGCGGCCGGGGCCGATCTGGTCTTTGCCTGTGGACCGCAGATGGCGCATCTCTTCGAGGCCCTGCCGGATGGCCGGCGCGGGGCGTGGGCGGCGCAGTCGTCGGGCATCGCGGAGGCGCTGCTGGCGACGGTCGCGGCAGGGGATGTCGTGATGATCAAGGGGTCGAACGGGTCGCGCATGGCGCCACTGGTGGCGGCCATGAAGGCGAAGTTCGCAGGGTAAGTTGTGGTGGGGCGCCAGCTCGCGCGCCGTGAGGACCGGGGAAACAAGCAATGCTCTACTGGCTGGTGGACTTCTCCGACCAGATCGGCCCGCTGAACGTCTTTCGTTACATCACGTTCCGGACCGGCGGAGCAATTTTCACCGCGCTGGTGTTCGTGCTGCTGTTCGGACCCGGCATCATCGACACGCTGCGGGTGAAACAGGGCAAGGGCCAGCCGATCCGTGACGACGGGCCGAAGTCGCACCTGTCGAAGGTCGGGACGCCGACAATGGGCGGGCTCATCATCCTGTCGTCGGTGGCGGTCGCGTCGCTGCTGTGGGCCGACCTGACGAACGCCTACGTGTGGATCGTGCTCGCGGTGATGCTGAGCTATGGCGCCATCGGGTTCTACGACGACCTGCTCAAAGTGACGAAGCGGACGTCGGCGGGCTTTGCGGGACGGCTGCGGCTGGGCCTGGAGATCGGCGTCGCGGCGTTGGCGGGATACTGCATCATGCGGATGGGGCCGGAGGGCCTCGCCGACGTGCTGACGGTGCCGTTCTTCAAGACGGTGGTGATCCCGCTGGGGCTGGGTTTCATCCTGATGGCGGCATTCGTCATCGCGGGCGCCGGCAACGCCGTGAACCTGACCGACGGCCTTGACGGGCTGGCGATCGTGCCGGTGATGATCGCGGCGGCGACATTCGGGCTGATCGCCTACCTCATCGGCAACATCAAGTTCGCGGGTTACCTGCAAATCCATTATGTAGCGGGCACCGGCGAACTGGCGGTGATCTGCGGGGCGCTGATTGGGGCCGGCCTGGGCTTCCTGTGGTTCAATGCGCCACCGGCGATGATTTTCATGGGCGACACGGGCTCGCTGGCACTCGGCGGCGCGCTCGGCACGATCGCGGTGGCGACCAAGCACGAGATCGTGCTGGCGATCGTCGGCGGGCTGTTCGTGCTGGAGACGGCGTCGGTGATCATCCAGGTTGCGAGTTTCAAGATGACGGGCAAGCGCGTGTTCCGCATGGCGCCGCTGCACCACCACTACGAGCAGAAGGGCTGGAAGGAGAGCACCGTGGTGGTGCGCTTCTGGATCATCTCCGTGATCCTGGCGTTGATCGGCTTGGCGTCGCTGAAGCTGCGCTAAGGGTGCTGCCGGGTTGGGCCACGGCAACCAAGAGCGCCAAGGGCTTGCGCAGGCTGTTGAAGTAGCGGATTGATCACACCGCAATTCCGCCAGCGTTGGGTTAGATTCCGCTCATGATTCGCGTCACGACGTTTGCCGGCCAGACCGTGGCCGTTTTCGGCCTCGGCGGATCGGGGTTGGCGACCGCGCGCGCCTTGATGGCGGGCCGTGCGACTGTCGTTGCCTGGGATGATGGCGAGGCCGGCCGGAAGGCGGCCACGGACGCCGGGCTGCCAGTCGGCGACCTCAGCCAAATGGACTGGAGCCAGTTTGCCGCGCTCGTGCTGGCGCCGGGCGTGCCGCTGACGCATCCAGAACCGCACTGGACGGTCGTCAAGGCGAAGGCAGCGGGCGTCGAAGTGATCGGCGACGTCGAGCTGTTCTGCCGCGAGCGGGCGAAGGCGGTGCCGGGCATCGGGCTCGCCTGTCCGTTTATCGCAATCACCGGGACCAACGGCAAATCCACGACGACGGCGCTGATCGCGCACATTCTCAAGACAGCCGGGTTCGACGTGCAGATGGGCGGCAACATTGGCACGCCGATCCTGGAGCTGGAGCCACCGGTGGTGCGTGAGACGATCGGCGAGCGGCGGTTTCACGTCATCGAGGTCTCGACCTTCCAGATCGATCTGGCACCGAGCCTGAAGCCGACGTTCGGCGTGCTCTTGAACCTGACGCCCGACCACATCGACCGGCACGGCACGTTCGCCAACTATGCGGCCATCAAGGAACGCATGATCGCGGCGTCGCACTTCGCCATCATCGGCGTGGACGACGAGACGTGCCGGCACATCTATGGGCGCGAAGCGATCCGTCGCTCGGGCGATGCCAACGATCAGATCCCGACCGGCATCTCGGGCGAGAAGCCGGTCGATCCCGGCATCGGCGTCTTGGGCACGCAAGTGGGGACATCGCGCAATCGTGAGTTCCGGGCGCTGGTGGGGCTGGCGGGTGTCGGCGCGTTGCGCGGGGCGCATAACGCGCAGAACGTGGCGGCGGCGCTGGCGGCGACGATGCCGATGCTGAGCATGCGCGCCTTCTCGGAAGACGCGGCGAACGCCAATGCCAATCTCGAAGCGCTGCTGGCGAAGGCAATCGAGACGTTTCCGGGACTGCCACATCGCATGGAGGAGATCGGCCGCATGGGGCGCGTGCTGTTCATCAACGACAGCAAGGCGACGAACGCGGACTCCACCGAGAAGGCGCTCAACGCCTTCGACCGCGACATCTACTGGATCGTCGGCGGCAAGGCGAAGGAGGGCGGCATTGCGGCACTGGCGCCGTACTTCCCGCGGGTGGCCAAGGCATACCTGATCGGCGAGGCCAAACACGATTTCGCAGCGACCTTGAAGGGCAAGGTGGAGATCAGCTGCTGCGGCACGCTGGAGAATGCCGTGGCTGCCGCCGCCAACGATGCGTCGGTCAGCTCAGGTGCCGAGCCTGTGGTGCTGCTGTCGCCGGCGTGCGCGTCCTACGACCAGTTCAAGAATTTCGAGGTGCGCGGCGACACGTTCCGCAGTCTCGTGGGCGCTCTGGACGGCGTAGTGCTGAAGGGGGCGGCGGGATGAGGATTTCGCGCGCCGATCGCAGCCGGCTGACGGAGTGGTGGTTCACGGTCGACCACGTGCTGCTCGCCGCCATCCTGATGATCGTCGGCGCCGGCTTCATCCTGTCGCTCGCGGCCAGCCCGGCCGTGGCGCTGAAGAAGGGCTTTGAAGCCTACTATTTCGTCGAGCGACACGTGCTGTTCACCGGCGTGGGACTGCTGATCATGGTGGTCGTGTCGCTGTTGTCGCCGGCGGGTGTGCGGCGGCTGGCACTGACGCTGGTGATCGTGTCCTTCGGGCTTCTGCTGGTGGTGCACTTCAGCGGCGCGGAGATCAACGGCGCCAAGCGCTGGCTGTCCTTTGGCGGACACTCATTCCAACCATCCGAAATGGCCAAGCCAGGATTCGCCGTGATCGCGGCGTGGCTGTTCGCCGAGGCGCAATCGCGGCCGGATATGCCCGCGTTCTCGCTGGCGGTGGCGTTGCTGGCGGCGTTCGCGACGTTGCTAATCATGCAGCCGGACGTCGGTCAGACGCTACTGATCGTTGCCGTCTGGTCGACTCTATACTTCGCTTCGGGGCGACCTATCGCGGGCGCGGCCGTCATCGCCGTCATCGCGGTTGCCGCCGGTGTGGCAGCGTACTTCATGTTTCCGCACGTGCAGGCGCGCGTCGACCGCTGGTTCCTCAACCCGATGCCGGGCGACCGCAGCCAGATGGATCGCGCCATCCAGAGTTTCACGGAAGGCGGTTTTCTGGGCCGGGGGCCGGGCGAGGGCACGATCAAGACGGTGCTGCCGGATGCGCATACCGACTTCATCTTCGCGGTGGTGGCCGAGGAGTATGGTGTCGTGGCGTGCCTGGCGCTGCTGTCGCTGTTCGCCTTCGTCGTGCTGCGGGCGCTGATCCAGGCGACACGCGAACCGGAGGCGGCAACGCGGCTGGCGATCATCGGGCTGGGCCTGCTGTTCGGGCTGCAGGCGCTGATCAACATGGGCGTCAACGTCGGGCTGCTGCCGGCTAAGGGCATGACATTGCCGTTTATTTCGGCGGGCGGGTCGTCGACGCTGGCTGTTTCGGTGACGCTGGGCATGCTACTGGCGCTAACGCGGCGCCGGCCCGACCACCAGCGCCTGAAAAAGCCGCGATTGGTGCCGACCATCGGCACGACATGAGCCAACATGAGCAAGCCTACGTGAGCATCCCGAATTCCTCCGTCGCGACGCGCAGCGTCATGCTGGCCGCCGGCGGCACCGGCGGACATCTATTTCCCGCTTATGCGCTGGCCGAAGAGTTGCAGCGGCGTGGCGTGACCGTCGATCTCGTCACCGATCTGCGCGGCGACCGCTACGGCAGCGACTTTCCCGCGCGCGAGGTGCATCGCGTGCCTTCAGCGACGTTGACGGCGAAGACGCCGCTGGCGGCTGCCAAGACGACGTGGACGCTATCACGCGGGCTGGCGCATGCCGTCGCCGTGATGCGCCGCGTGAGGCCTGCGGCGGTGATAGGCTTCGGTGGGTATCCGACGTTTCCGCCATTGCTGGCGGCCAAGCTGTGCAAGATTCCCACGGCGTTGCACGAGCAGAACGCGGTGCTCGGCCGTGCCAACCGCATGCTGGCCAAGCGCGTGAGCCTGATCGCCACGTCTTTCGAGCGCACCAGTCTGCTGAACGGCGGCATGGTGGCGAAGGCGCGGTATACCGGCAATCCCGTGCGCGACATCGTCATTGCGGCGGCGGGGCATGCCTACAACGTGCCGCGGCCCGGCGACCGTTTCGAACTGCTCGTGTTCGGCGGCAGTCAGGGCGCGCGGTTCTTTGCCGATGGTGTTCCGCCGGCGATCGTGGCGCTGGCCAGCGACGTGCGCGAGCGCATTCATGTGACGCAGCAGGCGCGCGAGGAGGACCTGGCGCGGGTGCGCGAAGCCTATGGCGCGGCAGGTATTTCCGCGACGGTCGAGCCGTTTTTCAGGGATCTGCCGCAGCGCATGGCGCAATCGCATCTGGTGATCGGGCGGGCGGGCGCTTCAACAGTGGCCGAATTAACCGTTATCGGACGGCCGTCTATCCTGGTGCCGCTGCCGCACGCGCTTGACAACGACCAGCTACAGAATGCAACTCGGTTAGCTGAGGCGGGCGGGGGCTGGGCCATCGCACAGAGCGATCTGACGCCGGAGCGCCTGAAGGGCGAGATCGAACGTTTGGCGCGCGATCAGACGGCGCTGGTCGTCGCCGCGCAGGCCGCCAAGTCGCAGGGCCGCCCCGACGCCGTGCAGCGGCTGGCGGATCTTGTCGAGGACCTGATGTCGCGCCGCGGTTGAATGTTGCCGGCACGTGTAAAGTGGGGGTTTCCGAGGGGAAGCCGAAAACGGGATTCGAACCATGCAGATGCCGCTCGAAATCGGCACGTTCCACATCATCGGCATCGGCGGCATCGGCATGAGTGCCATCGCCGAGATCCTGCTGGCCAAGGGCTACAGGGTGCAGGGCAGCGACAACAAGGACAGCGCCAACGTCAAGCGGCTGCGGGCCAAGGGCGTGCCGGTGCATATCGGCGCGGACGCATCACATCTTGAGGGTGCGAACTTCGTGGTGATCTCGACGGCGGTGAAAAACGGCAACGTCGAGTTGGAAGCGGCGCGGGCGAAGGGCCTGCCGATCATCCGCCGGGCAGAAATGCTGGCGGAGCTGATGCGGCTCTGTTCGTCGGTCTCCGTGACGGGTACGCACGGCAAGACGACGACGACATCGATGATCAGCCAGATCTTCGAGCATGCGCTGCTGGACCCGACGGTGATCACCGGCGGCATCATCAATGCCTGGGGATCGAATGCGCGGCTCGGCAAGGGCCGTTGGATGATCGTGGAGGCGGATGAGAGCGACGGCACGTTCGTGAAGCTGCCGACCGAGATCGGCGTAGTGACGAACATCGATCCGGAGCATCTCGACTACTTCGGCACCGTGCAGGCGATGCATCGCGAGTACGAGGCGTTCTATCGCAACATTCCGTTCTATGGCCTCGCCGTCACGTGCATCGACCACAAAGTGGTGCGCGAGATGGTGGACCGGCTTGGGCTGCGCCGCGACGGGCGGCGGCTGCTGACATACGGGACTTCGAGCGACGCAGATCTGATCCTGCAGGGCATCGCGGCCGAGGGGAATTCCATCACGTTCGATGCCAAGCTGGGCGAAAACGTCAAAGGCGGGCCGCGCAAACTCAGCCGCTGGACGGTGCCGATGCCGGGGCATCACAACGCGCTGAACGCATTGGCGGCGATCGCAGTGGCGGCGGAGGCCGGCATTCCGGACGACGTCATTCGCTCCGGGCTGGCGAACTTCTCGGGCGTGAAGCGGCGCTTCCAGTTGACGGGCCAGTGGAAGGGCGTTTCGATCTACGACGACTATGCGCATCATCCGGCCGAGATTGCCGCCGTGCTGGGCGCAGCGCGGGCGGGGGCCAAAGGCCGGGTGTTCGCCGTGGTGGAACCGCATCGCTACACGCGCGTGCGCGATCTCTTCGTCGACTTCGCGGCGTGCTTCAAAGATGCGGATCAGGTGATCGTGGCGCCGCTCTATTCGGCCGGTGAGGTGCCCATCGACGGCATCAGCCCAGACAGTCTGGCAGATGCCATCCGCAAGACGGGACATGGCTCCGTCGTGGTCGTCGGCGACGCTTTGGACATCGGGCCGCTGGTGATGCAGCATGCAGCGGCCGGGGATCTGGTGATCTATCTCGGGGCGGGCAACTCGACGGAGTGGGCGTATGCTCTGCCGGAGTGGCTGGCGGCGTCCGAACCCAAGCGCGCCGGAGCGGCGCGGTGAGCTTCGCAGACATCACGCCAGAGCTGCACGCAGCACTTCCCGAGCTGCGGGGCCGGCTGACACCGAATGCCATGATGGCCGACATCACGTGGTTTCGCGTGGGCGGGCCGGCGCAGGTGCTGTTCTCGCCAGCCGACGAAGCGGATCTGGCGTATTTCCTCAAGGGCATTGCGCCGGACTTGCCGGTGTTCGTGGTGGGGCTCGGTTCCAATCTGCTGGTGCGGGACGGCGGCGTGCCGGGCGTGGTCATCCGGCTGGGCCGTGGGTTCAGCGAGATCAAGGCGGAGGCGGGGCATCGCATCCGCACGGGAACGGTGGTGCCGGACGTGAAGGTGGCGCGGGCGGCCGCCGATGCCGGTGTGGCCGGGCTGGCGTTCTATCGCGGCATTCCAGGGTCGATCGGCGGCGCGTTGCGCATGAATGCTGGCGCGCACGGACGCGAGACGAAGGATGTTCTCGTCGAGGCGCGGGCGGTGGACCGGCAAGGCAACGTCCATGTGCTGTCGCTTGCCGACATGGGATTCACGTATCGCCATACGGGCGTGCCGGCGGATTGGATCTTCACGCAGGCCACCTATCAGGGCGAACCAGGGTCGACCGCCGACATTCTCAAGGCGATGGACGAGGTGGCGGACTATCGCGAGCAGAACCAGCCGATCAAGGAACGCACCGGCGGCTCCACGTTCAAGAACCCGCCAGGGCATTCGGCGTGGAAGCTGGTGGACGCCGCCGGCTGCCGCGGCTTGCGCGTCGGCGGCGCGAAGGTGTCGGAGATGCACTGCAACTTCCTGATCAACGACAAGGGTGCCAGCGGCGAAGATGTCGAGCAGCTGGGCGAGACGGTTCGCGCGCGCGTGAAGGCGAATGCCGGCGTCACGCTGGAGTGGGAGATCATCCGCCTCGGTCAGCCGCGCGAGGGCCGGCCGACCGGCGAAGCGCTGGCGCTGCCGGCCGACGCGGCCGTTTAGCGCCGCGCAGCACTCGGCTCAGTGAAGGGCGATCAAAGGGATGGCCAGCAGCGCCACGACGATTCCCACGCCTTGCCGCCGCGAGACGCGTTCGCTCAAGATGAGCCAGGCGCACAGCACGGTGACGCCGGGGTAGAGTGATGACAGGAACGTCGCTTCATCCAGGCGGGTATATCGCGTGGCGAACACGAACAGGATATTGGCGACCGCATCCAGAACGCCGGCTGCCAGCATGTAATACATGCTGGTCGAGCTTTCCACAGCGGGGCTGGATCGCAATGCGATGGCCGTAAAGAGGAAAAGCGCGACGAAGCGGCCGGCGATCAGCGGCCAGAAGATGCCTTCGACGGTGGCGTGCTTGCTGCAGTACAGATAGGCGGCGAAAGCGATCCCCGCCCCGACAGCTAGACCAAGTCCGCGGGTCTCGCCGTCCGATGTGGTCATCAGCCAGATCGCAACAGCCGCCAGGGCAAAGCCGCCGATTTGCAGCGGGCCGGGCGGTCCATCGTGCCAGATGGCAAGCAACGTCACGAGCACGCTGGAGACGATGGCGGCTACGGGCGCGTTAATGCCCATCTTGCCGATGGCAAGCGCGCTATAGAGGCAGTAGTTGCCGACGCCTACGCCCAGTCCGGCTGCCACGCCCCAGGCCAGCGCAGTGCTGGTGGGGAGGGGCTCACCCACCGTCAGCAGCATGGCGATCAGGCACAGCAGGCCCGCCGCCTGCGCCACGGCGACGACAACCGCCGCGTTGGCGCCCTTGGCGCCCGAGCCGCCACTGAAGTCTGCGCCGCCCCAGGCCGCGGCCGAGGCGAACGCGAAGGCCGCGCCCGCAGCGCTGCCGGAAATGAGTCCAACATCCACAGTGACGTTTCCTTTTGCGCAAGTTCGCCGCGCACAAGCGGTGTGTACGACTAAATCCGGGCGAAAGGCTAGGCTGCACGCTGGCGATGCCGAACTTGCTGCCGGCACAACGCATGTTGTGGGTCGCGCCGCGCTTGACCCACTCGACGCGACGTGGCCTGTCTGCGCGATGAGCGACAAGTGGCAGTTCTGGATCGATCGGGGCGGGACATTCACCGACATCGTGGCGCGTGATCCGGAGGGGCGGCTGCATGCGCGCAAGCTCTTGTCGGACAATCCGGGCGCCTATGACGACGCGGCGATCGAGGGCATCCGGCGCTGTCTCAACGTGACCGAAGGCGGCGCGGTTCCGGCAGAGCGGATTGGCGCGGTGAAGATGGGCACGACGGTCGCCACGAACGCGCTCTTGGAGCGCAAAGGCGAACCGACGCTGCTGGTCATCACGCGCGGACTGGCCGATCAGTTGGAGATCGGCACGCAGGCGCGGCCGGATATTTTCGCCAGGCAGATCATCAAGCCGGAGATGTTGTACCGCCGCGCGATCGAAGCGGACGAGCGTGTGCGCGCGGACGGAACAGTCGAGCGGCCGCTCGACCTGGCGAGGCTGGAGAAGGACCTGCGCCGGGCCAAGGCCGACGGGCTGACAGCGGTCGCGATCGTATTCATGCACGCGTACGCGTTTCCCGACCATGAGCGGCAGGCGGCGGAGCTGGCACGCGCGATCGGTTTCGCGCAGGTTTCGGTGAGCCACGAGGTGTCGCCGCTGATCAAGCTGGTCAGTCGCGGCGATACGACGGTGGCGGATGCGTATCTCTCGCCGGTGCTGCGGCGATACGTGGATCGCGTGACGGCGGCCTTGTCGTCCGGCAGCGACGACGAGGGTGCAAAACTGCTGTTCATGGCGTCGTCCGGCGGTCTCAAGTCAGGGCATCTGTTCCAGGGCCGCGACGCCATCCTGTCGGGACCGGCGGGCGGCATCGTGGGGATGGCGGAGACGGCGAAGCTCGCCGGCTTCGATCGCGTCATCGGCTTCGACATGGGCGGCACGTCAACCGACGTTTCGCATTTCGCCGGGGACTACGAGCGGACGCTGGAAACGCAGGTTGCGGGCGTGCGACTGACGGTGCCGATGCTGCTGATCCATACGGTGGCGGCGGGTGGCGGATCAGTCGTGACGTACGACGGGACGCGGCTCCGGGTGGGACCTGAGAGCGCGGGTTCCAATCCGGGGCCGAAGAGCTATCGCCGCGGCGGGCCGCTTACCGTTACGGACGCCAACCTCATGCTGGGTAAGCTATCGCCGGATTTCTTTCCGGCGCTGTTCGGACTCGGCGGAGACGAGCCGCTCGATGCGGATGCAGTACGCGCGACGTTCGCGGAGATGGCGGCGCAGATCGGCGACGGCAGGACGGCCGAGGATGTGGCGGATGGATGCGTCCGCATCGCAGTCGAGAACATGGCAAACGCCATCAAGAAGATTTCGGTCGAGCGCGGCTATGACGTGACGCGTTACGCGCTGCAGTGCTTCGGGTCGGCGGGAGGCCAGCACGCGTGCCTGATCGCCGACTCTCTGGGTATGGAAACGGTGCTGATTCATCCGCTGTCGGGGCTGCTGTCGGCGTACGGCATGGGGCTGGCGCCGATCCGCGCCAGCCGGGAGCAATCGCTGGAGATTCCGCTGGACGGCGCGGGGCTGAGCCGGATCGAGAGCCGCGCCTGGCAAATGGGGAACGATGCGACGGAGGAACTGCTCGACCAGGGCGTGGAGCACGACGACATCGCGATCACGACATGGCTGCACCTACGCTACGAGGGCAGCGATACGGCCGTGCCAGTGCTGCACTCCGAACTCGACTTCATGCAACGCGACTTCGAGAAGGCGCACCAGCGCCGTTTCGGCTTCGTTTCGCCCGAGAAGCGCATCCTGGCTGCGACGCTGGAAGTGGAGGCGTCCGGAGGCGGAGGCGGGGAAGCGGGTGGCCATGAGCGCCTGCTGCCGGCGACGGCAAGTGGGGGTAAGGCCCATGGCTCTGACCCCATACGAACTCGCTTCTATTCGCGGGGGGCGTGGCACGAGGCGCGCGTGTGCCTGCGCGGTGAGCTTGAGCCCGCTGCAGACCTCAAGGGCCCGGCGCTGGTGATCGAACCGCATCAGACGGTGGTGGTGGAGGACGGCTGGTCGCTGGCGGTCTCGCCGCGTAACGATCTGGTGCTGCGGCGCACCGCGCAGCGGCAGCGCGAGCAGGCCAGCGCCAAGGCCGATCCGGTGCTGCTGGAGGTGTTCAGCAACCTGTTCATGGCGGTGGCGGAACAGATGGGCGAGGCGCTGCGGCTGACGGCGCAGTCGGTCAACATCAAGGAGCGGCTGGACTTCTCGTGCGCGCTGTTCGATGCGACGGGGGCTCTCGTCGCCAACGCGCCGCACGTGCCGGTGCACCTGGGTTCGATGGACAGCTCCGTCGAGGCGATCATTCGCGCGCGCGGCGGAGCGATGAAGCCGGGCGATGTCTACATGCTGAACGCGCCCTACAACGGCGGGACGCATCTGCCCGACATTACGGTGGTGA
This sequence comes from Hyphomicrobiaceae bacterium, assembly GCA_965279065.1. GTDB lineage: Bacteria > Pseudomonadota > Alphaproteobacteria > Rhizobiales > Hyphomicrobiaceae > JAKAXS01. The sequence continues at coordinate 357,349 of OZ257134.1, read as the reverse complement.
CGCCGGTTTTCAACGGAGGCGCGGGCGAGATTTTGTTCTATGTCGCGAGCCGTGGGCATCACGCCGACATCGGCGGCATCGCGCCGGGATCGATGAGCCCGCGGGCGACGACGATCGAAGAAGAGGGCGTGTTGATCGACGACTTCGTGCTGGTGGAGAACGGGCGTTTCCGCGAGGCCGAAACGCTGGCTCTGCTGACCGGAGCGAGGTATCCGGCGCGCAATCCGCAGCAGAACATCGGTGACCTCAAGGCGCAGGTGGCGGCGAACGCGCGGGGTGCCGCCGAGCTCAACAGGATGATTGAGCAGTTCGGACTCGACGTCGTGCGGGCGTACATGGGCCACGTGCAGGACAACGCCGAGGAAAGCGTGCGGCGACTGATCGCACGCTTGAACGACGGACGGTTTCGCGTGGAGACGGACGGCGGCTGGGCCGTCGAGGTCTCGATCACGGTGGATCGTGACGCGCGCTCGGCGACGATCGATTTCAGCGGGACGAGCGCCCAGCAGCCGACGAACTTCAATGCGCCGGAACCCGTGACGCGGGCGGCCGTGCTCTATGTGTTCCGCGTGATGGTGGACGAACCCATCCCGCTCAACGCAGGATGTCTTCGGCCGCTGAAAATCGTCGTGCCGGACGGCTCGCTGCTGAAACCGGCCTATCCCGCGGCCGTCGTCGCCGGCAACGTGGAGGTGAGCCAGGTCGTCACCAACGCGCTGTTTGCAGCCCTCGGTGCGCTCGGCTCGGCGCAAGGGACCATGAACAACCTCACGTTCGGCAACGCACGCGTGCAGTACTACGAGACGATCTGCTCGGGCTCACCGGCCGGTCCCGGCTTCGATGGGGCGGCCGGCGTGCACGTGCACATGACCAACACGCGGCTGACCGACCCGGAGGTGCTGGAGCTGCGCTATCCCGTGGTGCTCGACGAGTTTTCCATCCGCCGCGGCTCGGGCGGCAAGGGGCGGTGGACGAGCGGGGACGGCACGCGCCGCGCCATCCGTTTCCTGAGGACGCTGGATGCTGCCATCCTGTCCGGCTTCCGCGAGGTTGCGCCGTTCGGGCTCGATGGCGGTGAGCCGGGGGAGATCGGCCGCAACTGGGTGCGCCGTGTCTCGGGACCGGAGGAAACCTTGCCGGGCAGCGCGCAGTTCACTGTGGATGCCGGCGACGTCCTGATCATCGATACGCCGACGGGCGGTGGTTTCGGGCCACGACGACAGTAGCGTGCGACGTGGCGCAGCTTGCGCTTTTGGCGCCGGCGTGACTGAATAAAGTTGCTGTTCGGGACATGGTCCATGCGACTGCCACAATTCATAAGCCTTGCGTTGGCCTGCGCGCTTGTCGCCGGCGGGACGCCGACGCGTGTGGACGCCGCGGAAGTTACCGCGCGTGACGTCACGGCGGCCTTGTACAAGGCGACGACCGCCGAACCGCTCGACTATTCCAACAAGGACCTAAGCTATCTCGACCTTTCAGGGATCGATTTCAAAAGCGCGCGGCTGACCCACGCCGACCTGTTCGGCGTGGACATCACCGGATCGAACCTGAAGGGCGTCAACCTCGCCGGCGCGCGGCTCGACCGGACAACGATCATTCGCGCGGATTTTTCCGGCGCCAATCTGTCGGGTGCGACGATGCTGGTGCCGGCGGCGTTCGTGACGCTGGGCAATGCCATACAGGAAGCGCCGCGATTCACCGGCGCGACGCTGACGCGCTTTCGGGTCAATGGCGAGTACTGGCGCGTGGATTTTCGCGGGGCGGACCTGACGGATGCGGATTTCAGCCCGCATTCGAAGCGGTTCGGCGATACCACGATCTCGGTGACGCGGCGCACCGCGTTCCGCTCGTGCGACTTCTCCGGCGCGAAGATGATCCGCGCCAACCTCAGCCGCGTGCTGGTGCATTTCTCCATACTGGCGGGTGCCGACCTGAGCGGCGCCGATCTGCGGGAAGCCGATTTCTCAAAGGCCGACCTATCGGGGGCCGATCTCACCGGCGCCAATGTCACGCGCACGAACTTCGACGGCGCGGACCTGCGGGGCGTACGAGGGCTGGATCAGACCACCGGCCTGGAGACGGCGATCAACCTCGACAAGGCCGTGCGCCAATGACAAAGGCCAGCTCCGGGGGCTGGCCTTGGCCGTGCTTGTTGCGTCGTGCTTCTTATCGGAAAACCGGTTTCCACTTTTCCGGAAGCACTCCAGGAGGAGGAAGAACGCGCGATCAGGCGCGGCGGTCACACCAGCGGAACATGTGTTTGAACATGCTGCCGGTATGCGCAACGATCCGCGTCATGCCGTGATCGACATCGCGGAAGACCTTACGGAAGCAATCGTCATGACTCGAGCCGGCCTGGGCGGCGCCGGGCAACGCGAGCGCGAGAGTTGCAGCAACAGTGAACAATAACTTTGGTGTTGAGCTTTTCGACATTGGGAAACTCCGAAAACATTCAAAGCAAACCCGGGAGAGGGGCGGGTATTGAGCGCTCGAAAACTCGTATTGTCTCGTCCGGCGCCAAGTATTGGTTATTTTTTGTTGGTTTGCAGCCAGATGGATGCGAGAACGCCCGGTCCAGGCGGCGTGGCCGCCAAGCCTTCCGGAGCTGCGATGAGTGACGCCGACAAGCTGGCCGACCGGCTCGATACCGTCGAGACGCGGATCGCCTTCCAGGAACAGACGATCGAGGAACTCAACAAGACCATCGCGGACCAGTGGCGCGTGATCGACGGGCTGACGCGGAAGCTTGCCATGCTGGAAGAGCACGCGCGCTCCGGAGGCGGGACGATCGCCGACCCACGCAACGAGCCACCGCCGCCGCACTACTGAGCTTGCCGCGCAATCGGAACAAAGTTCAATGCAGGTGGACTTGCCCGTATGCGTCCAATGACGCACCCTGAAACCAGAACACTCAAATCTGGAGGAACGACCATGGCCAGCCCTACCTTGCGGCAGATCACCGGCATGAGCCCCAACCCGTCGGCGATTTCCGACAGCGCGCTGATCCTGATCGACTGCCAGCAGACGTACCGCGAGGGTGTGATGCAACTGACGGGCGTGGAGCCGGCGTTGAAGGAAGCGGCCGACCTGCTGGCGCGGTTCCGCGCCGCGGGACGGCCAGTGATCCACATCATGCACGAGGCGGGGGCAGGGACGCCGTACGACACGGCTGCGCCGATCGGACAGATCGCCGACGTGGTGGCGCCAAAGCCGGGCGAGGTGGTCATCACGAAAAACTATCCCAGCTCCTTTGAGAAGACGGCGCTGAAGGAAGAACTCGACAAGCTTGGCGTGAAGAACCTGGTGCTGACGGGGTTCATGACGCACGTGTGCGTGAATTCGACGGCGCGGGCTGCCTTCAACCACGGGTTCGCCAACACCGTGGTGGCCAACGCGACGGCGACGCGGACGCTGGCCAATCCAACGGGCGGCGAGATTGCAGCGGAGGTGCTGCACAACGCCAGCCTGACGGCGCTGTCCGATATCTTCGCCGTGGTGGTGCCGAGCGGGAAGGATATTCCGAACTAGCTGGCGTTAGTTTCTGGTGTCAGGCCTGAGGTCGATTCCAAGGAACGCGCATTCGGCTACAGACCCTCGTTCATGCGGCGGATGCGGGCGGCCAAGACGCTCATGACTTCCAGGGCGAAGTCGGGGCTCTGGCGGATCATGAAGAGGAAGGCGGCGCGGTCGACGGGGGCTACCTCGGTGTCCTCGACGGCGACGGCCGTGGCGCTGCGCGACTCGCCGTCGATCAGCGCCATTTCGCCGAATAGACCGCCGGGGCCGACCGTCTCCAGCACCACGCCGCTGGCCATGATGTTCACGCGGCCGGAACGCACCACGTACATGACGCTGGCGTCGTCGTCCGTCACAAAGATCTTGTCGCCGGCAGCGAAGCTCTGGAGCGACACGCCGTTGCGGGCGAGCAGGCTGAAATCGAAGGCCGTTGTCTGCGACATGGTTGGCCACCTCCCGCCAATGCATCATTCTCGCCAGCGCAGGCGCAGCGTCAATGCTATAGCGGGACGGCGTTAACGGCACGGGGCAATTGGGGACGCATGCTCAGCAGCTATTGGTACGACCGGGCGAACCTGGACCGCTATTGCGAGCGGGGTGGGGATCAGTCGTTCTGGGGGGAACCGCTCAACGCCATCTCGAACGGCGCGTTCGTGCTCGCGGGACTGCTGGCGCTGTACCTGATCTGGCGCCGGCCAGCGGGCTCGCACAAGGCCATGCCGGTGCTGCTGTCGCTGATCGTGATTAGCATAGGGATCGGCAGCTTCCTGTTTCACACCTATGCGCAGCGGTGGGCGATCTACGCCGACACGGTGCCGATCGGTATCTTCATGGTGACGTACCTGGGATATGCGCTGCGGCAATACGTGGGACTGAACTGGCTGCTGGTGATGGCGGGGATGGGCGGGTTCTTCGCCGCGCTGCGATACGCCAAGACGATCGATTGCCGGCCGGGGCTGCTGGGCATCGCGGAACACGGGTTGTGCATGAACGGCACGATGCAGTACTCGCCGGCACTGGTGGCGCTGGTGCTGATCGGGCTGATCCTGGCGGCGATGCGACATCCGGCGTGGAAGTACCTGCTGGCGGCGGGCGCGCTGTTCGCGCTGTCGATGACGGCGCGCACGATCGACCTGGAGACGTGCGACATGCTGCGGATCGCCGGCTATCGGCCAGGCACGCACTTCCTGTGGCACACGCTCAACGGCGTGATGCTGCTGGTGCTGCTGATCGCGGCGATGCGGCACGGCTCGCGGCGTGGAGCGTGAGCCGGGCGCGTGAGCTGACGAGTACACAGGCGCTTCAGCGCAGGCGTTGCGCAATGCGGGGTTTGTCCGCATAAAGGCGCCGCCCTGGCTGCCGCGGACGTGGTGGAACCGGTAGACACACAGGACTTAAAATCCTGAGTTCGAAAGAACGTGTGGGTTCGAGTCCCACCGTCCGCACCAGGCCCGGCCTCAGCTCGGATCAGACGACGGCAGTGGCGGGGCCGCCGGGCGCGCGAAACTTGGCCTGGACCATGCTGGCGACCAGGGCGTTCCAGGCAGGCGCCAGATGCGGGAGCCAGTCGTTCTGGTGCACGTGCGGTGGCTCGCCGGTCCCCGTTTCCCACGTCTCGTGCCAGGCGCTTTCCCGCGTGACGATGACTGCCGGCTTGCCGAACTGGTCGGCGGTGATATCGATGATGATGCCGCAGACGCTGAGCCAGATGTGGACAGCTCCATCCTGCCGACGACCGCTGACGAGCTGCGGTCTCAGTTGATAGGCCTCGTGGAGATATCTGCCAATGAGGTCAGACGTGGCTCCGCAGGCGCCTCTCGGAAAACGGTTGAACGTGACATCCGAATTGTCAGAGGTGTACGCCTCCAAGGCATCCCTGGCGAAGTGCGCGACCAAGGCTAGGTTCAACGTGTTGGCTTGCATGGTGCTCCCGGAGTTCTCGTAGGTCCGTGTACCAGCCACACGACCGGCTTCACAGACAAATCGTTCAGGGTTTACGGGGCAGTAACGAGGTTTACGACTGCTGTCCCCGCAAAATCATCGCCTGCGCGGATTGGCGGCGGCTCGATGGGGCACAATGCCTCAAAGGGCGTGCTAGAAGGCGGCACTGTGCAATGTTTATTGGAGATTCGAATTGGCTGGAATGAGGGACTTCAAGGACCACACGCTGAAAGAGCGGCTGGGGAATGCCGCGCAGGCCAAGGCGGCGCTGCTTAAGCGGGTGCAGGCGATGCCGGCTGCCAACGATCCCATCATGCTCGAGAAGAAAGCCGCGCGCGAAGAAATCGCCGCAGCTCGGCTCGTACGGGCAGAGGCGAAAGAGCAGGCCCTTAAAGAGCGCCTGGCAGCCGAGGCTGCCGAGAAACTAGAGCAGGCTGCGCGCGCCGAGGAAGAAGCCAGGGCCATCGCCGATCAGGAAGTGGCGCGGGCAGCTGAGAAGAAGGCTGAACGAGACGCGCGTTACGCGGCACGCAAAAAACGGAAAGAGTAATGCTTGTCGGCCCGGGGCATCACTAGCTCGAGCGGCCCAGTCAGCACCGACCGGTTCGGGCTATGGCACAAGCGCAGGGCTGTGTAAGGCGCATTCCATTTCTCCGTCCAGACGCTGAAACTTGCGAGACGGCAACCCCGTAATGCTGTGATGAAGCTTGCGGAGGATGGTATGCAGACGAAAAGCTTATGCGTCGGCGCGCTGGCGGTGTTGGGGCTGTTGGGCCAGACCGTCAGCGCTTCAGCCGAGGTCGCCTGGCGCGGCTGGGACCAAAGCGTTTTTGCCGACGCCAAGGCACAAAACCGCCTGGTCATCCTCGATCTCAAGGCCGTGTGGTGCCACTGGTGCCACGTCATGGAAGAGAAGACCTACGGGGACGGCAAGGTCGAACGGCTGCTGTCCGACAAGTTCATCACCGTTCAAGTCGATCAGGACGCCAATCCCGATCTGTCGAACCGCTACGGCGACTGGGGTTGGCCCGCGACGATCATCTTCGCGCCTGACGGAACGGAGTTGGCCAAGCTGCAGGGATACGTTCCGCCCGAGCGGTTCGCACCATTGCTCGAAGCGTTCGTCGCCGACCCGACACCCGGACCGTCGGCGCGCGCCGCTCTGGCAATCAAACCCGCGGCGACGGCGGTGCTGACCGCGGCGCAGCGCGATGATTTGCGCGCCCGAAGTATCTCGGCGTTCGACACCGAGCACGGCGGCTGGGGTGACGGACAAAAATTCATCGACGCAGATGCGATGGACCTGCTGTTGCTGCAAGCTCAGGCCGGCGACGCGGGGGCCGCCACGCGTGCGCGCAAGACCTTCGATGCCGCACTGCACCTGATCGATCGCGTCGACGGCGGCATCTATCAATATTCGGACAAGACGGATTGGAAGTCGCCGCACTACGAGAAGATCATGTTTTTCCAGGCGAGCGCGCTACGACAGTATTCGGCCGCGTACACGATGTGGCGAGAGCCTGCGTACAAGCAGGCGGCGGACGACATCGCCCGCTACCTGATGACGACGCTGCGCACGGCATCGGGGGCCTTCGCCACCAGCCAGGACGCGGACGTGGACGCAGCGATGCACGGCAAGGACTATTACATGCTGGATGCCGCGGCGCGCCGGGCTCTGGGCCGGGCCCCGCGCATCGATGACAACATCTATGCGCGCGAGAACGGGTGGGCCATCCAGGGGCTCACGGCCTACTATGCGGCGACGGGAGAGCGCGCGGCGCTGGATGCGGCCACGACTGCGGCTCGTGCGATTCTTGCGGCGCGCGCGATCGAGGGCGGCGGATTTCGTCATGGCGACCAGGATCGCGGCGGGCCGTTCCTCGGCGACACGCTGGCGATGGGACAAGCGGCGCTGGACCTGTATGCCGCGACCGGCGACCGCGAGTGGATGCAGGTTGCCAGCAAAGCCAGCGCTTTCATCGCGGCCAAGTTCGTCGACGCAAACGGCGGCGTAAAGACGACCGCGGCGGCCGAGGCCGTCTCAGCCACGTTCCAGCAAAGCGCCAAGCCGCTCGATGAGCAGATCGCCGTGGCGCGCTTTGCCAACCGGGTGAACCGCTATACGGGCGACGCCTCCGCGCGGGTTCTGGGCGAGCATGTGATGCGCTACCTGGCGTCGCCCGAATTGTTCGAGCGCGGCATGCCGCTGGCCGGAGTTCTCGTCGCAGATACGGAGCTGGCGGCGGAACCCACGCACATCACCATCGTCGGCAACAAGGACGACGCCACGGCGCGGACGTTGCACGCGGCGGCTCTTGCCTATCCAGCGATCTACAAGCGCGTGGATTGGTGGGACCGGCGCGAGGGTGCGATGATCAATCCGGACGTGACTTATCCTGAACTCGATGGCGCGGCTGCGTTCGCCTGTTCAAGCAACATCTGCTCGCTGCCGGCCTTCACGCCAGAAGAGCTAGTGGAGCGCGTCGCGCGGCTCAGCGAGGTGCCAACTCGGTAACCGCGGCGACCTCGCTGGACTCGTCGATGAGATGGAAGGGTGGATCACGTGTGGTGATCCACCCTTCTTCGTACGATCGGCTTACTTGTTGCGCTGAGGCAGGGCGGCGAGGGCCTTGCCGCAATCGGCGGAGACCTTCGAGGCGTTCTCGCGCAGGCACTTCATGCCGGCGCCACGCTCTTCGCCGGCGTCCTTGCACAGCGAGTCGCGATCGGCCTTGCAGGCTGCCTTGACGGCATCGCGGGCGGCCTTCTGCGCGTCCATCGCCGTCTTGCAGCCGGCGGAGACCTTAGCCTCGTTCTCGCGCAGGCACTTGAACTTGCCTTTACCGTCGGCAGTGTCCTTGCAGAGCGTGTCGATGTCGGCCTTGCAGGCGACCGTGGTCGGATTGGACGAGGCCTGCTCGTCCGTGGCTTCCTGGGCGTAGGCGGTCTGCGCACACAGCATCAGGACGCCGGCGAGGCTCAAGATCAGTTTCGATTTCATTGCGGGTTTGCCCTCTGTTGGCATTGCGTTGATGCAGCCTGAACGGGGTGACGCGCGCGAAACCGTCGCGGAAATTTCCGGACGTGTGGGGCCGGACACACACTCGGCTTCGCATTCAATCGATCAGTGCTTTGAACTGATTCAAGATTTCGTCGCCGCCGATTTCTTCCCACCGTCATCCCGACGAAGGTCGGGACCCACGCCAGTTTGATCGAGCTCGACGCCGCTTGGCCTCGTGAGACGACCGGTCACGAGATCCTGCTACGTTGGCGACTAGGAAGCTTGCGTGGGTCCCGACCTTCGTCGGGATGACGGTGATGGGGACGGCGTGTTTGCGATCGATCAGCCTGCGAAGTGCAGCCTAGACGGCATTGCCGGCGGGGATGGCGAGGACTTCGCCTTTGGAGAGGGTGAGGGCAAGCTCGCCGCGCTTCAGGCGGAGGGCGTCTTCGCCGAAGAGCTGGCGGCGCCAGCCCTTCATGGCGGGAACATCGGGCTCGGCTTCGACGGCGATGGCCTCGAGGTCGCCACTATCGGCGATGAGGCGCGGGGCAACGCGATGGCGGGCGGCCGCGGCCTTGAGCAGGACCTTCAGCAGCTCCAGCGTCGCGGTGGCCTCGGCGGACAGCGGCTGGCCTTGCGGCAGCGGCGGCAGCGTCTTGAAATCGCGGGCGAGGCCGCGCTTCACGGTCTCGATGATGTCCTTGGCGCGGGCGGAGCGCGAGAAGCCGTCGCTCAAGGTGCGCAGTTCGCCCAACTGCTCGACGCTGGTCGGCGCCTGATTGGCGATATCGTACAGGGCCTCGTCGCGCAGGATGCGGCCGCGCGGCACGTCCTGGGCCTGGGCGATGCGGTCGCGCCAGGCGGCGAGTTCGATGAGTACGGCCAGCGCCTTGCGGTTCTTGACGCGGAGCTTGAGGCGGCGCCAGGCGTCGTCAGGCGCGCTTTCGTAGGTCTTGGTGTCGGTAAGTTCGCCCATCTCCTCGCTGAGCCAGGAGGAGCGGCCGCTGACTTCCAGCTCGGTCTTGAGATGCAAATAGATGTCGCGCAGATGGGTGACGTCGCCCAGCGCGTAAATGAGCTGCTTTTCCGACAGCGGGCGGCGGCTCCAGTCGGTGAAGCGCGACGACTTATCGAGGTCCTTGCCGGTGACCTTCTTGACGAGGTTGACGTAACTGACGCTCTCGCCGAAGCCGCAGACCATGGCGGCGACCTGCGTGTCGAACACGGGAGAGGGAATGATGCCGGCCTCGGAGTAGACGATTTCGATGTCCTGGCGGGCGGCGTGGAACACCTTCATCACGCGCTTGTCGGCCATCAGTTCGAAGAACGGCGCGAGATCGAGCTCGGGCGCAAGCGGATCCACGATCAGCTCGACGCCAGGGCCGGCAAGCTGAATGAGGCACAGCTCGGGCCAAAAGGTCTGCTCGCGCAAAAACTCGGTATCGACCGTCACGTAGGGATGGACGGAGAGTTCGCGAACGGCCTGTGCCAGCTGATCAGTGGTGGTGATAACGCGCATTTGAGGGCGATATAGCTGACTCATCCGGGCTTGTCGCCCCCAACGACACGTCGCCCGCGCTCATGGTAACCACGGCCGGACTTGACACCCGGCAGTCCCCATGTGCTTGTCCGCCGGTCCTATCGATTTAACCGTGATCCGTGACCGAAAATGGCCGACGCCAAAACGCAAAAAACCGAGACAAAACCGCAGCCTGAGACGGGTCTGCACCGCTATCGATCGCACACCTGCGGGGCGCTGCGCGCCAGCGACGTGGGGAATACGGTGCGACTATCGGGCTGGGTCCACCGTGTGCGTGACCACGGCGGGTTGCTGTTCATCGATCTGCGCGACCACTACGGCCTGACGCAGGTGGTGGCCGATCCCGACAGCCCGGCGTTCAAGACGGCGGAGCGCGTACGCTCGGAGTGGGTGATCCGCATCGACGGGCGGGTGCGCGAGCGGCCGGAGATCGATGGCCGGTCGACCAAGAACGCGGAGCTTGCCACCGGCGACATCGAGGTCGGCATCAGCGAAATCGAAGTGCTGTCGGCGGCGAAAGAGTTGCCGATCCCCGTGTTCGGCGAGCCGGACTATCCGGAAGACCTGCGGCTGCAGTATCGCTTCCTGGATCTGCGGCGCGAAACGCTGCATGCCAACATCATGAAGCGGCTGGCCATCACGGCCTCCATTCGCCGGCGCATGAACGAGGCGAAGTTCTTCGAATTCTCGACGCCGATCCTGACGGCGTCGTCGCCGGAGGGCGCGCGCGACTTCCTGGTGCCGTCGCGCATCCATCCAGGCAAGTTCTACGCGCTGCCGCAGGCACCACAGCAGTACAAGCAGTTGTTGATGATCTCCGGCTTCGACCGCTATTTCCAGATCGCGCCGTGCTTCCGCGACGAGGACCCGCGCGCCGACCGGCTGCCGGGCGAGTTCTACCAGCTCGACGTGGAGATGAGCTTCGTCGAGCAGGACGACGTGTTTGCGGCGATGGAGCCGGTGATCACGGGCGTGTTCGAGGAATTCGCCGAGGGCAAGAGCGTCACCAAGGGCTGGCCGCGCATTCCGCATGCCGAGGCGATCGCCAAGTACGGCTCCGACAAGCCGGACCTGCGCAATCCGATCGAGATGCAGGACGTGACGGAGCATTTCCGCGGCTCGGGATTCAAGATCTTCGCGGGCATGATCGAGAAGGACCCGAAGGTGCGCGTGTGGGCGATCCCCGCGCCGGGCGGCGGCTCGCGCGCGTTCTGCGATCGCATGAACTCGTGGGCGCAGGGCGAAGGCCAGCCGGGGCTGGCGTACATCTTCTTCCGCGAGGGCGAGGCCGCGGGTCCCGTCGGCAAGAACCTGGGGCCGGAGCGTTCGGGCGCGGTGCGCGACCAACTCGGCCTCAAGGAAGGTGATGCCGTGTTCTTTGCGGCAGGAAACCCGGAGAAGTTCTACAAGTTCGCGGGACTGGCGCGCGATCGCGTTGGAACGGAGCTGAAGCTGATCGACGAGGGCGCGTTCAAGCTGGCGTGGATCGTCGACTTCCCGATGTACGAATGGAACGAGGACGAGAAGAAGATCGACTTCTCGCATAATCCGTTCTCCATGCCGCAGGGCGGACTGAAGGCGCTGGAGGAGGCACCCGACGACCAGGCGCTGTTGAACCTCAAGGCCTACCAGTACGACATCGTGTGCAACGGCTTCGAGATCGCGTCGGGCGGCATCCGCAATCACGTGCCTGAGGCGATGATCAAGGCATTCGGCATCGCGGGTCTCGGGCCGGAAGTCGTGGAGGCACGTTTCGGCGGCATGTACCGCGCGTTCCAGTACGGCGCGCCGCCGCACGGCGGCATGGCGGCCGGCATCGACCGCATGGTGATGCTGCTGGTGGGCGCAAAGAACCTGCGCGAGATCTCGCTGTTCCCGATGAACCAGCAGGCCAACGACCTGCTAATGGGCGCGCCGAGCGAAGTCGCGCCCAAGCAACTGCGCGAGCTGTCGATCCGCGTCATGGCGCCGGAGAAGAAGCCGGGCTAGCACGCGAAAAGAAGACCTGCGCGCGATCACCGTGAACCTTTCGTGCGGAGCCGGCGACCAACGGTCGTTAGCCTCCTAGCGAAAGGATCTCATCATGAAACGCATTCTACTGTTCGTCTGCGCTGCCGCAGTGGGACTGGGCGGACTGTCTGCCTCGGCAATGGCGTGTTCCAGCGGCTACAAGAAAGTCAAGATCGACGGAAACTACGTTTGCGCCCTTGATGTCAACGCCAGCACGAAGTTGAAGGCACGCACCAAGTAGCCGTGCGAGTCGCTGCGCGATGCGAGACCTATCGGCCGATGGCCAGGGCCTTGTCGTTCTGGGTTTCCCAGAAGTCGATTGTTTCCTCGCGCAGGGTCTGGCGGCAGTCGCCGCGACAGTCGATCCACGTGCCGCCCTTCAGGCGCATCTTGTGGCCCCATTTGCTGCGTCGGACGGGCGCGTGGTAGCAGCCATTGCCGTAGTTGCTGCAGGCCGTGACGCCGCCGCGGCCGCGCGCGTCTGCCGCCTGCGGCAGGGTCAAGGTGCTCAGCGCAACGAGGGCCGCGAACAGGGCGAGGTGATGGCGTTTCATGGCGGTGCCTCCTGCCTCAGATATGGCGGCAGGAACCCGGTCGCGCAAGCTGCCTACTTGCAGATGCGCTTCAGGCCCTCGCGGCCGTGACGGGCGAGGTCGAGGTGGAAATGGTCCTTGTGATTGGCGTCGTAGTTGGGACTGAGGACCGTCGTGAAAAAGCGGCAGCTGCCCTGGTGGACGTCGCGCAGGAAGGCCTGGTCCTGCTGTGAACCGTCCCAGTCGCGCTTGACGGAAATGCGTTGGCCGTTGGACAGCGTGAAGCCCGAGACGTCGATGGCGTTGGCGTAGCCGTGCTCGGACAGGCGGGCGCCGTCGACGTGGTTCATGGGCCGACAGGAGTAGGATCCGGCGACGGAGATCTCGACGAGCATGGCGCCGTAATGGTAGCGGGCGGCCGGCTCGACGACCTGCGTCACCCAGCGCTCGACCTGCGGGATCATGGGGCAGCGCAGCAGTGCTGCCGGCTTCAGCGCAACGCGGCCGTGCATGGCGGCGGCCATCTCGAACGGGCGGGCTGAGCCACAGACGCTGGGACCACCGAGGGCCGAATGATTGCGGATGAAGGGGGACGCTCGGACGGTGCCGGAGGCCATACAGGCGCTCTCTTCGTCATTGCGCCAGGGTTCGTCCTTGGCGACGAACGACGGTCCGCCGCTGCATCCCCAGAGCAGGAACGCCAACGCCGGTACGGCCACGAAATTGAGGAAACGCCACTCGATACGCCACATGGGCCCGCACTTTAGGTCGTCAAGGATAATGTCCGGTTAATCCTCCTTCCACGGCGGGACCGACTGTGCGGGGAACAGCAGGCGAATTGGCGCCTGAGGCGTGTCCGGCCTGCGGCGGACCGAGATCGTTTTCACGACATTGGGGGTGGGTGGCCGGGTCAGCTAGCGGGAGATCGAGGTTCCGGCATGCCGGTACGCATCCGCCCGGGCCGACGCGGCGACCGCCTCGAAAATGAATTGGATCACCGCCACGGTCATGGCCATGAAGACTGCGGCGAAGACAACGTCAGTCAGGAAATGGGCGCCCTGCATCATGCGGATGAGACCGGCTAATCCACCGGCGGCCAGGCCCGCGACAGCGAGCGCGCGCCAGCGGCGGCGCCAGACGCAGGCGGCGGCAAAGAACATGACGAACATCGAGGAGGCCTCGCCGCTGACGAAGGAACAGTTGCGCAGGCATTGGTTGCTCGGCGCGAAGGCGGCGGAAAAGTGCTTGGTGCCACCCAGTTCCACGATCTGGCTCGGGCGCGCGCGGCCCGACTGGTCCTTCAGCGCTAAATTGGCGACGACGCCCGGGCCGACGCCCAGGCACAACGCGAGAAACAGCCATTGCGAGAACGCGAGCGACAGCCAGCCGCGCGGGCGCATGCGAGATGCAATGAGGCCCGCCAACACGGCGACACAGGCGCCGACGTAGGCGCTCAGCAAGACGAAGCGAAATAGTTGTACGACTTTAACGCCCTCGCCGAGGAACTGGCGATCGCCCAGATAGAACATCCTGGCGACGGCGAGATCGAGGCCGGGAGAGAGGACTGCAGCCGCGACGACGGCCGTGGCGATGACTATGACGAGATTTCGCAACGACGGTTCCGGCAGCGACCGCGCCGGTATCGTTTCGACGTCCGCGATGTTGCTCATTGCTGCCCCCCGGCATTGAGACCCCTCGACGCCGCGGACGCTACTGATGCAAGACGACAGGCGCGTAGCAGATTTGCTGCAGGTTGTTAGCGCTTTCGCGACGATCGGGTGTCGCCTGTCCGACCGTGGCCGGCAAATGCGCACTGAAGCCAAGCGGCGCAGGCGTTTCCGGCATTTTCAGGTTCGTCACAAATGACGGCGTGCGGGTGTGCCGTTATCGCTGATGCGCAAGAAATTCGATCACGGCATGCTTGTAGTTGCGGTCACCGACCGCCTTCATGTGATCGCGATCGGGAATCACGAAGGCCTGGGCATTGGGGATCAGGGCGGCCAGGTCTTCGGCCGGACCGCCGACGACGTCGCCGGAGCCCACGGCGACGAGAACCGGGCACGTGATCCTGGCGACGTTGTCCGCAGTGATGGGCTCGCGGGCGGAGCGGATGCAGGCGGCGAGTGCGCGCAGGTCGGACTTGGTCTGCTCGGCAAAGGCGCGGAAGGTTCGCGCCGTCGGGTTCTTGACATCGTCGATCGAGGACGCTTCCAGCGCGTGGGCGATCGGGCCGGTGCCGGCCATGCCGCGAACCATGTTGATGCCAAGGCCGCCGAACACCGCGGACTTCACGCGTTGTGGATGGCGCAGGATCAAGAACGCGGCGATGCGGGCGCCCATGGAGTAGCCCATGACGTGGGCGACCGGTATGTCGAGGTGGTCGAGCAGGCGACGCGCGTCTTCGGCCATGGCAGGCGCGCCGTAGTCGGCGAGCTCGTACAGTTTCTCGCTGTCGCCGTGGCCGCGGTTGTCGTAAGCGACGACGCGGTAGCCGGCGTGCACCAGTTCGCGAATCCAGCCGGTGGCACCCCAGTTGGTGGCGAGGTTGGAGGCGAAGCCATGAATGAGGAGCACGGTCGCGCGCGCCTCGGCGGGGGCCTCGTCGACGTAAGCAATGCGCACACCGTCGGAATCGAACGTCTTCGTCATCGGGTGGGTTGCCTCCTCCTTCTGGTGGCGTTGAGGGGTCTGCCGTCCCCTATCATTTTGGGCAGGCGCGGGCTATAGCTGGCCGCATAGGAAACAGAGCAAGCGGGCGCCCAAGCATGGCTGCAACCACCATTCCGCATCTGGCCAATGACGTCGGCGCGGAGAAGATCTTCATCGGGGTCAAAGAGTTCCAATGCATGGGTGCGCGGCCCCCGTTCGATCATCCGCATGTCTATCTGGACATGGGTGAAGACAGCCAGATTCTGTGCCCCTATTGCTCGACGCTGTTCGTGCACGACCCCCGGCTGGCGGTCGACGAGAGCGATCCGAAGGATTGCTACGTCACGGCTCCGGCCGAACTGGCAGGTTGACGGGAAGCAGGCCGGCGATGCCTGCTGAAGATGCAAGCACAAATCTGAAGGCTGCGCTCGACGACGCGCTGATCCAGGCCGGCATTGCCGGTTCCGGGGACGTGCTGATTGTCGGCGGTGGCATCGGCGGGTTGGCTGCGGCGCTGGCACTGGCGCGGCGCGGCATTCGCAGTCAAGTGCTGGAACGGCGATCGGCATTCAGCGAGCAGGGCGCGGGCATCCAGATCGGACCGAACGGCACGCGGATCCTGCGCGAGCTTGGCGTTGCCGAGGCGTTGCGGCCGCACGCGGGCGTGCCGCAGTGGCTGATCGTGCATGAGGCCGCGCGCGGCCGCGAGCTGACACGCATGCCGCTCAATCCGTCGATGGAGCGGCGCTTCGGTTCCCCGTACTGGGCGGTGCATCGGGAGGATCTGCACGCGGCGCTGCTGATGCAGGCGCGCGCGGACGACAAGATCAGCATCAGCATGGATGCGGGCGTGGATCTGATCGCTGCCACCGACGCGGCGGCGGGCGTGATGACGCGCGATGGCCGCTGCTTCACCGGGGCCGTTGTCGTGGGCGCGGACGGGTTGCGATCGCGGGTGCGGGAGCTGACCGGCGCCGGCGACCTCGTTGCGGCCGGCAAGTCAGCGTATCGCGCTGTCGTGCCGGTCGGCGATCTCGAGCGGGATCTTGTCGAGGCAGGCACGCGGATCTGGCTGGCGCCCGACGCGCATGTCGTGCACTACGCGGTGCGCGGGGGGACGGAGGTGGCCATCGTGCTGATCGTCGACGAGGCGTTTGCAGGCGAGGGCTGGAGCCACGATGCCGATCCATCGTCGGTATTGACGCGGCTGACCCTGGCGCCGCGACTGCGCGAGTTGCTGATGCGCCCGCGCAGCTGGCGCAAGTGGGCGGTCACGACTCTTGCGGCGATGCCGCCGATGGCGACGGGGCGGATCGCACTGGTGGGCGATGCGGCGCATCCCGTGGTGCCGTTTCTGGCACAAGGCGGCGTGCTGGCGCTGGAAGACGGGATGGTACTGGCGCGGTTGCTGGCGAGGGGTGAGCACGACGTGCAGGGTGCGCTGCAGGCCTACGCCGAAGTCAGGCGAGCGCGCGTGGCGCGGGTGGCGATGGCTTCAGGCCGCAACGGCCGTCTCTATCATCTCGGGGGGCTCGGAGCCGTCGCGCGCGATGCCGGACTGCGGCTCGTGCCCGGATCGCGGCTGATGGCGGAATACGACTGGATCTACGGCTGGCGGGACGAGGTTCAATAGAAACCGCGCCGGAAGCGGAGCGTCCGGCGCGGCATGCTGCGATCCTTGGGAGCGATTACTTCGGATCGCAGGCAACGGTGATGGTGGTGCCAACGGCCGGAACGAACTTGCTGCAGCTCGTTTCGACGGCAGCGACGTCGACTTTCGCTTCCTTTGTTTCGCTGACCTTGGCGATCGATGCCGTGGCGGACTTGGCCTCCGGTGCCGCGTCCGCGGTCTTGGCGGCTTCAGCCTTGGCATCGGCTTTTGCGACGCGCGTCTTCTCAGCGCGGATCGAGGCGAGTTTGGCGCGGCGTGCTGCGGCGGCGCGGGCATCGGCCCGGCGTTCGGCGCGGTAGCTGGAGGAGGGGTAGGACTGGTAGGAGCTGTAGCCACCGCCGTAGCCGCCTCCACCGCAACCACCGGCCTGTGCGGCGGGAGCAAGTGCGAGCGAGGCGAGGACGAGCGAGGCGGCGGCGGTTGCGAGCGACTTCATGGCAGTGGCCTTTCCTGTGTGATCCAACTTCGGGCCGATCGCCCGCTTCGTTGACAGGACATTGCCAGGAGCCACGCCGGGTCGCTGTCCCGCGCGGTACACCCATGTTTTTTCTAAATTTTCGGCTCGTTTTACCGTGCTCTTCCTTGCGGACCGCTTCATACGTTTCCGGAAGGACGCTGGCTAAGCAGTCCGCGCGGCGAAGGCCTGGCGCAGGACGCTGGCATAGTTGCCGATGGCCAGTTTGCGAATGCGTTCCGGTGAAATACCTGTTTTATGCCAATGGGTTACGACACGCTGCAGGTCGGCGTAGCTGGTGACGACGGGGTTGGCCAAGGCGTTCAGGTCGGTGCCGAAGGCGACGTGGTCTTCTCCCAGCCAGTCAGCCAGTTCGGTCATGCGGTTGGCGTAGGATTCAATGGAGCGCCCGATGTCGGTGCGCATGGCCCAGAGGCCGACGACGCCGCCTTTTTCGGCAATGGCCTTGGCGCCTTCGAGGGACAGCTGCCGCGCCTGCCAGATGGGCATGGTCCAGGTCGGTTTGCGCGAGCGCGTGACGGAGCTGTGCGACCACACCATCGGCGCCTTCGACACGTCGAGCGCCTGCATCACGACGTCGTTGGTGCAGTGGGCGAGGTCGACCAGGATCCCCAAGCGGTTGCACTCGGCGATGACGTCCTTGCCGAACGCGGTGAGCCCCTGGTGCCGCGGCTTTGACGTCTGGAAGTCGCCGATGGGATTCTGGATGTAGTGGACAAGCTGGATGTGGCGGATGCCTTGCTCGTATGCCGCCGCGAGTGGGGCGAGGTCGCCGTCGGCGAAGGTGGCGCCTTCGACCGAGAGGACCACGTGCGGCTCGCCCTTCAGGGCGAGGTCGAGATCGTCGGGAGTGCGCACGATCTTCAGCTGCTGATCGTCGAGATGCTTCTTGATGCGGGCCAGCTCTGCATCGAACCACGTAACGGGTTCCTTGGGGTTCTTCGGCAGCCCCTTCTGGGCGAAACCGCCCCTGGCAAGCTTCAACCACGGCACGTCGCCGACGAGCGACCAGGATACGAGCGTGGCATTGCCTCCCGCCATCATGCGGCGCAGTGGATTCGACGGCGCCGGATTCTTGCCGAAGAAGAACAGGTGATAGTGCATGTCGCCGATGTAGGTGATGGGGACACCCTCGGCGGCGAGCGCGCGCGCGGCGGCGGTTGCGGCCAAAGGCGTTGCCAGGCCTCCGATCAACAACTGGCGGCGATCCATAGCTATCGTGCTCCTCTAGTCCGTCGGCCGTGCGTGGCGCCTATAACACAAGACGGCGGCGCGAAAGGCGGCCGCCGTCTTGAAATCGATCAGTCGCGCCGGCCTATTCGATCACGATCGTCGCCACGTAGTCCATGGTGCGATTGGTGTTGTCCGCAGGCAGCAGCGTGTTGATGAGGTACGACGTCGGCGAGTAATTGTCGGGGATGGCGCGACGCAGGCCGAACGCGATGGCGCTCGCCTTCAACCGGCTCCAGATCGGCTTGCCGGAGTCGATATAGTACGTCTGCAGCTTCGGCACGTTGTCCTGCATGGCCTTGGCCACGGTCTTGTGGCCTTCCGACATGTTGGTGTTGGTATTTGTGATGTCGAACACCTTCTTCAGCGCGGCCTCTCTCTCGGCCTGGGGCAGGCCGAGGCTGTCGATCACCATCAGCGGGCCGTCAACCAGGCCGGAGTACGACGACTTGGTGTGCTTGTTGACGTAGGTGCCGGTGGCGCGCATGGGCTTCATCGGCTCGCTGACGCACGCGGGGACCCTCGAGGCACTGAAGGCGCTCGCCGAGCCGGCATCGCAGTTGCGCAGCGACAGCAGCGACCAGGCGAACTCCGAGCAGTACATGCCCAGCGGCTTATTGGGCAGCGACTGGCCGAGGGCTGCCTGTCCCAATTCCTTGACGAAGACCGGCGAGCCGCCGTCGTACTTGGGGGCGTTATAGTCGTCGTTGAACTTGATCTGCTCGGGATAGATCTTGCCGCGCCCGTCGCGCAGCCTGCTGGCCCAGCCGAGGATGTTGGTGCGCTGCTGCTCGGTCAGGTTTCGCGGGCGAATGACGTGGATCATGTTGAGCGTGCGGTAGTGCTCGCTCGTGAAGCCAACGTGGACGCCGTCCATCGGGTTGTCGATGTTGAACAGCTGGCCATTCTTCACGTAGGCGATGCCGGTGTGGCTGATGCCCATCTGCACATTGGGGTAAGCGCCGCCGCCGCCCCATTCGGGACGGAACGTGAGGAGGATGTCGCCGGTCTGGATGAGGCCGCTCTTGGCCATGCGATCGGGCCAGCCGCTGCGCTTCGTCACCACCAGGCGCAGACCAGCCTTGGCGTTTTCCGGATGGCGGTACTCGACGAGCGTGTCTGTCGTCTTAATGTCGTCGGCGAGCTTGGCGCGGGCGCTGTCTGGCAGGGCGAAGTACAGCGGGATCTTGTACTTGGTCGCCATCATCTTGGCGACGCGCTCGCCCGGCGTGAACGTCTTGGCCTGGGCGGCGGGACCGGACAGCAAAAGCCCGACAGTGACGGCGGACAATACGGACCAACGCAAACGCTTCTGATCGATCATGGATTTCCCCCGGACGCGTTACGGAATTGGCCGCTTTTCTAGCATGACGGCAGCGACGTACCCAACGGGCGAGACGGAATTGGGGATGCCGCACCGGCTTTTCAGTCACACCGGGAGTGGTGGCTAGCGGGATTAGCCCGGAACTCGCAAGGGGGTCGGAAAAGAAGAGGCCGGCGCATTACGCCGGCCCCGAGTCGAGAGAAGGTCTAGGTAAGAATGCGTGCGACACTCTCCCGGACAGACTTGCGCAAGCCATTGTCACAATGAAGGAATCATTTGTCGCAGAGGTTTCGGCGCCACGTGCGGGATGCGTGATCGTTGGGCGACAGCGGCCCGAGAATTGATCTTGGCGTGTGCCCCGCATGTTGCGAACAAATACGGAACATGCTCTGCTACGGTCGTGTTTATGGGCAAACGATTTGCAGTGAGGGCCTGCACATGAGTGTGCCGAGGAATGCAGCAGAGACGAGCGCGCCGGATGTGCGAAGGATCATCCATGTCGACATGGATGCGTTCTACGCCTCGGTGGAACAGCGAGATTATCCGGAACTGCGCGGCAAGCCGGTCGCGGTCGGCGGATCTAAGCTGCGTGGCGTCGTCGCGGCGGCGAGCTACGAGGCGCGGCGGTTTGGCGTGCGCTCGGCGATGCCGTCGGTGACGGCGAAGCGCAAGTGCGAGGAGTTGATCTTCGTCAAGCCGCGGTTCGAGGTCTACAAGGCCGTGTCGCAACAGATCCGCGAGATCTTCGCCGATTACACGGAGGCGGTCGAGCCGCTGTCGCTCGACGAGGCCTATCTCGACGTGACGGATCTGCGCGGAGCAACGTCAGCGACGGAGATCGCCGAGGCCATTCGCGCGCGCATCAAAGCGGAGACCGGACTGACGGCGTCTGCCGGCGTTTCCTACAACAAATTCCTGGCCAAGATCGCGTCGGACTACCGCAAGCCTGACGGGCTCTTCGTCATCACGCCGCGCATGGGCCCGGCGTTCGTCGAGGCGCTGCCGGTCGGCAAGTTCCACGGCGTGGGGCCGGCCACGGCGCAACGCATGCACAAGCTGGGTCTGGAGACGGGACTCGACATCAAGCGGCAGTCGCTGGGCTTTCTGCAGGAGCATTTCGGCAAGGCGGGCGGCTATTACTATTCCATCTCACGCGGGGTGTGCGAGCGGCAGGTGAAGCCGCACCGGATTCGCAAGTCGCTTGGTGCGGAACGGACGTTCTTCACGGACCTGACGACATTCGCGTCGGCGTACGAGGCGCTGCAGGAGGTGATCGACAAGGTGTGGCGGCATTGCGAGCAGGCGAGCATTCGTGGGCGGACACTGACGCTCAAGGTGAAGTATGCCGACTTCCAGCAGATCACGCGCAGCCGCACGGGCGAGGTGCCGATCTCGACGCGATCAGAACTGGAACAGCTGAGCTGCGCGCTGCTGACGCCGATCTTTCCGCTGGCCAAGGCCATCAGGCTGCTGGGTGTGTCGCTATCGTCGTTTGGTGCTATCAACGGTGCGCGGTCGGAATGTTCTAGTCAGCTACCTCTAATTTTCCCGGATCTTCGATGACGAGATCGATACTGCTAGGTTTACTCGTACTCTTAGTTTGTAACGGGCCATCGAGGTCCGATTGGATCAGTGCTTCGGATGCCAAAACAGGTTTCCATTCTGTTTTCATCGAAGACGAAGCTTGGAGAGCGGAGTTTCGTTGCAGCGAGCGAGAGAATTTGACCCTATTCTTTACTGTCCCCACAGAACCTACGGGACATTCCGAGCTCGATCCTCACGAGAAAACTCTACATATCAGCATCATCCTCGATGACAATTCAAATGAGGCATACGGGTCGTTCGCAGCCTTAAGGCAGGTTGGGACCAAAACCGCAACTTTCGAAGCAATTTCCGGGATAGTCGAGCTCTTGCTCACGGACGCTAGTAAATCGAAAACGTCGATGTCGATATCAGTATCAATGAAGAAGAAAATATTTCGGATGCGTTCGTTCAAGATGAGAGGAGCCGCAGAGCAGCTAGAGAAGCTGATCGCCGAGTGCGAAATCCCCTAACTCAAAGCAAATCGCGCAGGCGGTAGTAGAGCATGCCCAGCGCTAGGAGCTGGTTGCCGGCCCAGCGGCCGATGGGCAGGCGGATGTGGCGGATACGATCGAACATGTCGAACTTCTCCGTCGTGCCGCAAATGGCGTCGGACAGGATCTCGGCGGCGATGTGGGACATGTTCACGCCGTGACCGCAGTAGCCCTGCGTGAAGTAGACGTTGGGCTCCAGACGGCCGATGGCGGGGATGCGGTTCAGCACGATGTCGATGCGGCCGCCCCACTCGTATTCGATCTTCGTCGCGGCGAGCTGGGGAAAGATCTCGACGAGGCGGGGCTGCAGTGCCCCTGTCAGGCTTGCCGGGTCGCGGTTTGAGTAATTGCAGCGGCCGCCGAACAGCATGCGGCGGTCAGCGGTCAGGCGGTAGTAATCGAGGACGATGTTGCTGTCGGCGACGGCCAAATCCTGCGGATTGAGTTCAGCAGCGAGGCTTTCGCTGAGCGGCTCGGTGGCGATGATGTAGCTGCCGGTCGGGAACGTCAGGCCGAACAGCGGGCCGCGCTCGAAGCTGTGCTCCGTGCTGCCGGCAAGGACGATGCTTGCAGCCTCGACGCGGCCCTCGGCCGTCTGCGCGAACGGCCTGGGGCCGCCCTGCATGGTGACGACGCTGCTGTCCTCGAAGATCTTGACGCCAAGCTTCGTGGCCGCCGCGGCCTCGCCCTTGGCGAGGTTGAGGGGATGCAAGTGGCCGCTGCGGCGGTCGATCATGGCACCGTAGTAAGCCCTGGTGCCGAGGATGGATGGCAGCGCCTGAGGTTCCACCAGTTCCCAGTGATCGCCGTGACCGTCGGCGACCATCTCCTCGTAGTGGTCGCGCAGGCCCGTCATGTGCTTTTCGCGGGCGGCGACTTCCATCCAGCCGTGCTTCAGGTCGCAGGAGATGGCGTGCGCCCTGACGCGGGACTCGATGATGTCGTGGCCGCGATAGCGGAGGTCGCGGATCAGGCGCGCGCCATCGGCGCCAAGTTGCGATTTGAGATTTGCTTCGCCGCTGAAGCCGTAAATCATCTGACCGCCATTGCGGCCGGACGCACCCCAGCCGATGCGGTTGGCTTCGAGCAGCACAACGGAATAGCCGCGCTCAGCCATGGTGATGGCGGTCGAGATGCCGGAAAAGCCACCGCCGATGACGCAGACGTCCGCCTTCAGCGCACCCTGCAGCTTCGGATAGCGCGTGGCGTCGTTCGCTGTCGCCGCGTAATACGACTTGATGTGTGATTCAGCCATGCGCCCGTTTCTATAGGTCTTATTCTGCGCGCGGAACCCCACTCACCCGCTCGCGAGCGGAAGTGATACCTTGGCTCCGAGCGGCAGTCCTACTTGGCTCCCGCATCTACCGCGTTGGCTTCGGCCCGGCTGCGGACGGTCGCGCGCTTGGTGAAGTACGACGCCAGAATGACGCCGACTGCGACAATGCCAATCATAAGCGTGGAGATGGCGTTGATTTCCGGCGTCACGCCGAGGCGCACCTGGCTGTAGATCTTCATCGGCAGCGTCGTGGCGCCGGGTCCGGTCGTGAAGCTGGCGATCACGAGGTCGTCGAGCGACAGCGTGAAGGCCAGCAGCCACGCGGAGATGACCGACGGCGCGATGATCGGCAGCGTCACCTGCATGAAAGCCTTCAACGGCGAGGCTCCGAGGTCCATCGCGGCCTCCTCGACGGAATTGTCGAAGTCGTACAAGCGCGCCTGGATGACGACGGCGGCAAAACACATGGTCAGCGTGGTGTGGGCGATCGTGAGCGTCCAGAAGCCGCGATCGAAGCCGATCGCCACGAAGAGAAGAAGGAGCGACAGGCCGGTGATGACCTCCGGCATGACGAGCGGCGCGAAAACCATGCCGGACAGCAGCGTGCGGCCGGGGAAGCGGTTGATGCGCGTCAGGACGATGGCCGCCAGGAGCCCAAGAATGGTGGCAATGGTCGAGGAGACGACGGCGACGCGCAGCGTGACCCAGGCCGCCTTCATCAGCTCCTCGTTCTGGAGCAGGCTGGCGTACCACTTGGTCGACCAGCCGCCCCAGACGGTCACGAGCTTGGACTCGTTGAAGCTGTAGATCACCAGCAGCAGGATCGGGATATAGAGAAACGCGAAACCGAGCGTGATGGACGTGACATTGAACCAGGAGAGACGGCCTTTCATCGCGCGGCCTCCCGCTGGTGCTGCTGGTTGCGCTGGAAGAGAACAATGGGCACGACGAGGATCAGCAGCAGCAGCACGGCCACCGCCGAGGAGAGAGGCCAGTCGCGGTTCGAGAAGAACTCCGCCCACAGGGTCTTGCCGATCATCAGCGTATCGGAGCCGCCGAGCAGGTCGGGGATCACGAATTCACCCATGGCCGGAATGAAGACCAGGAAGCAGCCGGCGAGGACACCGGGGATCGAGAGCGGGAACGTGACCTGCCAGAACGTCTTCCATGGCGGCGAGCCGAGATCGGCGGCGGCCTCCAGCAGCGCGCCGTTGATCTTCTCGAGGCTGGCATAGAGCGGCAGGATCATGAACGGCAGGTACGAATAGATGATGCCGATGTAGACGGCGGCAACGGTGTTGTGGATCGTCAGCGGCTCGATGCCGAAATTGGACAGGAAGAGGTTGAGCAAGCCTTCCTTCTTGAGAATGCCGATCCACGCGTAGACGCGGATCAGGAACGAGGTCCAGAACGGCAGGATGACGAGCATCACAAGCAAGGGTTGCCACTCTTCCGGGGCCCGGGCCATGCCGTAGGCGATGGGATAAGCGATGAGCAGCGTCAGCAGCGTCGAGATGAGCGCGATCTTGAAACTCGATATGTAGGCGTTCACGTACAGCTCATCGGAGAAGATGAACTTGTAGTTCTCGAAATCGAGCTGGGAGAAGAACTCGCCGATCTTGGAGAAATCCAGCACCGGCACGTACGGCGGCATGGCGCTGGCCGTATCCGACAGCGAGATCTTGAACACAATCAGGAACGGGATCAGGAAGAAGATCAGGAGCCAGACGTAGGGTATTCCGATGAGGGTCCAGCGGCGCATTGGTCTTATCCCAAACTCAATCTAAAGCGGTGGAGCGAACAACAGACATGAACGATCAGCGGCAGAGGACGACACCGGCATCGACCGGCCAGTCGAGCCAGACGTCGTTCTCCCAATTGATCGTGTTGTCGACGGTGTGGGCGGCGTTGGCGCGCAATGCCGTGACCCGCTCGTCGTTGCCGACGGCGACGTGGTAGTGCGAGATCGATCCGAGATAGCCGATGTTGTCGACCTTGCCGGGAATGGCATTGATGTCGGTCGCCGGCTTTTCCAGCGAGATGCGAACCTTTTCGGGCCGGATGGCAAGCCAGACCTGCTGGTCCTTGCTGGCGCCGGCGGGCGGCGGCTGCGCGACGAACCTGCCGGTGCCATCGACCCAGCTGAGTTCGAGCTGGCCGTCCGGCTGCACGTTGGTGACACGGCATTCCAGGATGTTCACGTCGCCGATGAATGACGCGACGTACTGCGACTGCGGCGTCTCATAGATTTCGCCCGGCGTCGACACCTGCACCAGTTCGCCATGATCCATGACAGCGATGCGGCTGGAGACCGTCATCGCCTCTTCCTGATCGTGGGTGACGATAATGAAGGTGGTGCCGGTGCTCTCCTGGATGTGCATCAACTCGAACTGCGCGGTCTGGCGCAGCCGCTTGTCGAGGGCACCCAGCGGCTCGTCGAGCAGCATTATGCGCGGCTTCTTGGCGATGGCGCGAGCGAGCGCCACGCGCTGCTGCTGGCCGCCCGAAAGCTGGTGGGGTTTGCGCTTGGCGAACTTCTTGAGTTCCAGCATGCCCATGGCTTCGTCGACGCGCGCCTCGATGTCGGCCGGGGGCATGCCTTCCTGGCGCAAGCCGAAGCCGATGTTCTTTTCCACGCTCATGTGCGGGAACAGGGCGTAGGACTGGAACATCATGTTCACGGCGTCACGCTCGTACGGCATCAGCTCGGTGACGTCCTTGCCGTTGACGATGATGCGGCCCTCGGTCGGCTTCTCGAAGCCGGCCAGCATGCGCAGAAGCGTGGTCTTGCCGCAGCCGGAGGGGCCGAGCAGGGCGAAAAACTCACGCTCGTAAATGTCGAGCGAAATGTTGTTGACGGCGACGAAGCTGCCGAAACGCTTGGTGACGTTCTCGAAGCGCACGATCGGCTTGGCGTTCGGGTCTTTCCACGGCGCGAAGCTGGATTGCGGGGCCGGAGTGCGGCGGGCCTTCTTGGGGCCCGGGCTGGCGGCCGGTGCCGGTATCGCGTCGCTCGTCGTCGCCAGGGACATCTCTCAAACTCCTTGCCGCTCAGAATTCGGATCGTTGGGCCGTAAAATCGCGCGCTTCAGAAAGCGAAGCGGCGCCGGATTGTCTCCAGCGCCGCTTTTCGTGTGAGCTACTGACCCGTCGTGACCTTGGTCCACGTGCGTGTCACGGTGCGCTGCAGTTTCGGATCATAGCTGGTCTTGACGTAGAGGCGCTTCAGCATCTCTTCGTCCGGGAAGATGTTGGGGTTCTTCAGGATAGCTTCGTCGATGAACTTCTGCGAAGCGAGGTTGCCGTTGGCGTAGTTGATGTAGTTCGACGCCTTGGCGATGACCTCGGGACGCAGCATGTAGTCGAGGAAAAGATGTGCTTCCGCGACGTGCTTGGCATCGGCCGGAATGGCCATCTGATCGAACCACATCTGTGCGCCTTCCTTCGGCACGGAGAGCACGACCTCGACACCGTTCTTGGCTTCGGCGGCGCGGGTTGCACCCTGCAGAATGTCGCCGGAGAAGCCGACGGCCAGGCAGATGTCGCCGTTTGCCAGGGCGTTGATGAATTCCGACGAGTGGAACTTCTGGATGTTGGGACGAACTTTCTCGAGAAGTTCGCCGGCCTTCTTGATGTCCTCGGGGTCCTTACTATCCGGGTTGAGCTTCAGATAGTGCAGAGCCGCGGGGAGGATGTCGTCGGCGCTATCGAGCAGATGAATGCCGCAGTCCTTGAATTTCGACACGACCTCGGGCTTGAAGATCATATCCCAGCTATCAACTGGCGCGTCAGGCATCGCCTTCTTGATCTTCTCCACGTTGTAGCCGAGCGATGTGGTGCCCCACATGTAGTTGATCGAGTATTCGTTGCCGGGGTCGTAAATGGCGGTGCGTTCGTTGATCAGCGGCCAGGTGTTCTTGAGGTTGGGCAGCTTCGACTTATCCAGCTTCTGGAAGACCTTCGCGTTGATCAGACGCGTCAGGTAAGGGCCCGTCGGCACAACGATATCGTAGCCACTGCCACCGGCCAGCATCTTCGTTTCGAGAACGTCGTTGCTGTCGAAAACGTCGTACGTGATCTTGATGCCGGTTTCCTTGGTGAAGTCGTCCAGGACCGACTTCTCGATGTAGTCCGACCAATTGTAGATCCGCAGTTCCTTGTCGGCAGCGAATACAGGTTGCGCGACGACGGCCGCCGCCAAAACCGCACCGGTCAGCGCGCGGCACAATCCACCCACGTTCAACATCCGATACTCTCCTCGATCGGTACCCCCACGTTCGCGCGCCAGCAACGCGCCCTCGCAGTGAACACCTGTTTCAACGCGACCCCATTGTGATCACAAAATTCGCGATGTACAACAGTGTCGTTGCAGGCGGGCGTCATTTTCCTGCCGGCGTTGGCGGACCGGGCCCCGGCCGCCAGCGATCGACGCGTCGTCGGTCGTTGAAGGGCATGCAAAAAGCCAGTGAGTTTATGACGGTTCAGATCAAAAAGCGGCCCGCGAAGAACACCAAGCGGCCCATTCCCGCGAAACGGGCTACGGATGCTCAACCGTCAAGCATGACGGCACACGAGAGCGTCTATCGTACCTTGCGGGAGCGCATTCTGATCGGCGGCTTCGCGCCGGGCATGGCGGTGACCCTGCGGGGCCTCGCCGATACGCTGGGCGTCAGCGTCATGCCGGTGCGCGATGCGGTGCGCCGACTGATCGCCGAACGGGCGCTGACGATGCAGGACAATCGCCGCGTCCTTGTGCCAGAGATGACGCGGTCGAAATTCAATCAGGTTGTATTCGCGCGGCAATCTTTAGAGCCGGAACTGGCGGCACGCGCCTTGCCGAGCATGACGGCCAGCGACATCAAAGCCTTGCAGACGATCGACCAATCGATCGACCGCGCCATGGTTAAGGGTGACGTGGAAGCCTACATGCGCGGTAACTTTCAGTTTCACTTCTCGATCTATAAGCTAGCAAGAAACAATATGCTGTTGGGCCTCGTGGAGAGCGTCTGGCTGCAATTCGGACCGTTCATGCGCGTGGCTTACGGCCGCTACGACACCTCAAAGCTCGAGGACTTTCACCAGGCGGCCCTCAAGGCCATGCGTATCGGCGACGAAATGGGCTTACGCGCGGCGATCGCCGCGGACATCGGGCAGGGCATGAGCTTCATCGGCGACGAGGTGCTGGCGCACACGGAGGCCGGCGAGAAGGGCGCGCGCGCAACTCTCTTCGATCCGATCGAGGCGGCGTCGTAGCGGTCCACCCATTGGCCTCGATATCAGAACTGAACATCAAATCAGGTGCACTCATGACGGCCCTAGATGGCGCAAAGCCAGCAGACGTGGAACTTCTCGGCGCGGGTGCTACTCCCGACACGCTTCGCGTGTGGCTGCGCCAGCATCGCATCGAGGAGATCGACTGCGCGGTGCCCGATATCGCCGGCGTGGCGCGCGGCAAGACAATGCCGGCGGAAAAGTTCGTCAAGCTCGATCCGACGCATCTGCCGATATCGATCTTCCACCAGACGATCACGGGCGACTACGTCGGCTTTGAGGAAGACGGGCAGGCGCTGTATGCGGAAAGCGACCTGATGATGGTGCCGGACCTGGATACGATCCGGCCGGCGCCGTGGGCGTCGAGCCCGACGGCCCAGGTGATCCACGACGCCACGTGGCAGAGCGGCGAGCCGGTCGAGATCGCGCCGCGCAATGTGCTGAAGCGCATCGTCGCGCTCTATCACAAGAAGGGCTGGACGCCGGTGGTCGCGCCTGAGCTCGAGTTCTATCTGACCAAGACGAACCCCGATCCCGACTATCCGCTGGAACCGCCGATGGGCCGGTCAGGCCGCGCGGGCGCGGGGCGACAGGCCTATAGCCTCGGCGCGGTGGACGAGTACGACAAGATCGTCGACGACATCTACGAATTCGCCGAACGGCAGTATCTGAAGATCGATACGATCATCCAGGAAGGCGGCGCGGCGCAGCTCGAGATCAACCTGCTGCACGGCGATCCCGTCGATCTCGCGGATCAGGTGTTCCTGTTCAAGCGCACCATTCGCGAGGCCGCGTTCACGCACAACTGCTATGCGACGTTCATGGCCAAACCGCTCGCCAACGAGCCGGGCAGCGCGATGCATATTCACCAAAGCATCGTGGACATGAAGACGGGCAAGAACATCTTCACGCAGGAGAATGGCGAGCCGAGCAAGCTGTTCTATCAATTCCTCGCCGGCCAGCAGCTGTACCTGCCGCCGGCCATGTGCCTGCTGGCGCCCTATGTGAATTCCTATCGCCGACTGGTGCCGGGCGGGGCGGCCCCCATCAACGTGGAGTGGGGCAACGACAACCGCTCCGCCGGATTGCGGGTGCCGTTCTCGCCGGTCGCGGCGCGGCGGGTCGAGAACCGCCTCGCGGGCTCGGATGCCAATCCCTATCTGGCGCTGGCGGCCAGCCTGGCGTGCGGGTATCTCGGCATGCTGAAGCAGCTGGAACCGCGGGCCGCCGTCGTCGGCAACGCGTATCGCAACGATCATCAGCTGCCGCGCGGCCTGCTTGAGGCGCTGCTCGACTTCGAGGAGAGCAAGGAGTTACACGAATTGCTCGGACCGCGGTTCTGCCACGTCTATCTCGATCTCAAACGCTCCGAATTCGAGGAGTTCATGCGCGTAATCAGCCCGTGGGAGCGCGAGCATCTGCTGCTGAGCGTTTGAGCGCCGGGTTCGCCAAGATCGCGGGGTGAGATTATTTTCCCGAGCTGTCGATTTCGGCGTTGCTCGTTCGTCGCCTGAAATGGAAGAGGCAGAAAAGCGGCGACGGCGCCGCGACTCGACCCAGGAGCCCTAGCGATGCGTTTCATGTCGATCGTCTCAGCACCCCCGTCCACGATGTACGGCAAGCCGACGCCGGAACTCATCGAAGCCATAGGCAAGCTTTCGGAGCGCGAAACCAAGGCCGGCCGCATGATCGATACCGGAGGTCTCGTTCCGATCGAACAGGGCGCGCGGGTCAGCGTGCGCAACGGCGAAGTTGTCGTGCAGGACGGACCGTTCGCCGAGTCCAAAGAGGTCATTGGCGGCTACGCGATCTTCGAATTGCGGAACGCCGAGGAGGCACTCGAGCTGGCGGTCGAGTTCATGCAGCTGCACAAGGATCACATGCCGGGCTGGGAAGGGACTTGCGAGGTTCGCGCCTTCGCCACGCCATTCTGTTCCGATTCGCAATCGCTCAAGTCGGCCTAGGGCGCGAGGCTCGAAACCGGCAGCATGCGGGCGGAGACTTCGCGCAGGGCGAAGTTGGATTTGAGCTGGGTGACGCCGGGCAGCTTCGACAGCTCTTCCTTGTGGATGCGCTCGAAGTCGCCGAGGCTCTTGGCCAAGACCATGAGGATGTAGTCATCCTCGCCCGCCATCAGGTAGCAGCCGACGATGGAGGGCGAGGCGGCGGCGGCCTTGTCGAAGGCCGTCAGCAGGTCGGCGTCCTGGCTCTTGAGGCTGACCTGGACGATCACGAACATCTCCAGGCCCAACGCTGCCCGGCTGATGCGGGCCTGATAGCCTTCGATCACGCCCTGCTCCTCCAAGCCCTTGATGCGCCTGGCAATTGCCGTCGGCGACAGGGGGATGCGCTCGGCGAGCTGGACTTGGCTTTGGCGGCCATCCGTGACGAGGGCCGAGAGAATCGCTTTATCCAGCGTGTCGAGAGGCTTTATTTTCATTTTTCTGCGCATAATTCAATATATGCGCTTGTTATCTGCCTATTTGCGGCATTTGGCAACAGTTCTATGGCTGTTTCCGGCGCGGCATCTCACCTATATTCACGTCATCAACCGGCGCCCACCCGGCGCCACCAAGGAGAGTGTTATGACTGCCGCTGCCATGATCGTGACCAACGCTATTCTTCGTACGGCCGAGACTGTTGTGAACGCTGCGAACACCCGCGCGCGCAAGGCTCGCTAACCTAAGACCGTACGAAGTGTTGGATGACGAAAGGGCGCCCCATGAGGCGCCCTTTTTGATTCACGAGGTCGCGCTGACCGCTTCGGCCAGGCTGGCCTCGAAGACATCCATGCCTTCGCGGACGATGTCGTCGCTGGCCGTCAGGGGCGGCAGGAAACGGATGACGTTGCCGTAGATGCCGCACGACAGCAGGATCAGGCCGCGCTGGCTGGCGGCCTTGAGGAGAGCCGCCGTGACGGCGGGGGCAGGTGCGCCGTTCATCTCAAGCTCGATGGCGCACATGGCGCCGAGGCCGCGGACGTCACCGATGCAGTTCAGGTTGGAGTGCTGCTGGATTGCCGTGCAGCGGTCCATGATGATCTTGCCGATGGCGTTGGCGCGGGCGACGAGGCCTTCATCCTTGATGACATCGAGCACGGCGTGGGCCGCTGCGCAGGCGACCGGGTTGCCGGCGTAGGTGCCGCCGAGGCCGCCGGGGCTGGAGGCGTCCATCACGTCGGCGCGGCCGGTGATGGCGGAGACGGGGAAGCCGCCGGCGAGACCCTTGGCCAGCGTGACGACGTCGGCCTTCACACCAGCATGCTCCAGCGCGAACATCCGGCCGGTGCGGGCGAAGCCGGTCTGGATCTCGTCGCCGATCAGCAGGATGCCGTGCTCGTCGCACAGTTTGCGCAGCGCCTGCAGAAAATCGAACGGCGCGATGTTGAAGCCGCCTTCGCCCTGCACCGGCTCGATGATGATGCCGGCGATGCTCGAGGGATCAGCGACGTACTTGAACAGTGCCTTCAGCGCGTCGAGGCTGTGCTCGCCGGTGACGCCGTGGTGCACGTTGGGAAACGGCACGTTGTAGATGTCAGAGGGGAAGGGTCCGAAGTCCTTCTTGTAAGGCACGGCCTTGCCGGTGAGCGCCATGCCCATGTGCGTGCGGCCGTGGAAGCCGCCGCTGAACGAAATGATGCCGGGCCGCTTGGTGAAAGCGCGGGCGACCTTCACCGCGTTTTCGACGGCTTCGGCGCCGGTGGAAGCGAGCATGGTCTTGGCCGGTCCGTGCACCGGGGCGATGGCATTGAGGCGTTCGCACAGGCTGACATAGTTCTCGTGCGGCGTGACCTGGAAGCAGACGTGGCTGAAGCTCTCCAGCTGATCCTTCACGGCCTGGACGATGCGCGGGTGCTGATGTCCGGTGTTGACCACGGCGATGCCGGCGCCGAAGTCGATGTAGCGCTGACCTTCCTCGCTCCAGATCTCGGCGTTCTTGGCACGCTTGGGATAGATCGCAGTCACGTTGCCGATGCCGCGCGGCACGGCCGCCATGCGCCGCGCGTGAAGTTCAGCCGAGGTGGCCATTGAAGACTCCTTGTTTGCGCCGGCGACTCCCCTCCGGGGAGCCGGCCGCCGGCGCCGATTTCATCAACGTGACATTCTACGACTGCGTCGACGGCTCAGGTCAGATCGTGATCGATACGGCCTTGAGGTCGGCGTACTTGTGGAGCGCATGCAGCGAGCGGTCGCGGCCGAATCCGGACTGCTTGAAGCCGCCGAACGGCATCGTGATGTCGCAGCTGTCCCAGCCGTTGATCCAGACGAGGCCCGCCTTGAGTTTGCGCGCGGCGTGGTGGGCGAGGCTGAGATCCTTCGTCCACAGGCCGGCGGCGAGGCCGTAGACCGTATCGTTGGCCATGCGGAAGGCGTCCTCCGCATTCGAGAACTTGGTGACGGCGAGCACCGGGCCGAAGACTTCCTCGCGCGCCAGCGTGTGCTTGGGTTGCACGTCGGCGAACACCGTCGGCTCGACGTAGAAGCCGCCAGTGTCGGCGCGGGTCTGGTGGCCACCGAGCTTGAGGGATGCGCCTTCCTTCTGAGCGGTATCGATGTAACGCAGGGCCGTCTTCATCTGCTCCTGGCTGACCATGGCGCCGAAGTTGGTGCGCGGCTCCAGCGGGTCGCCAGGCGAGACCTTGCGCGCGGCGCGCAGCAGGCTTTCAGTGAAGGCGTCGGCGATCGTGTCCTGCACGAGCAGGCGGGAGGCTGCAGTGCAGACCTCGCCCTGGTTGAAGAAGATGCTCCAGGCGGCTTGTACGGCAGCGGCGTTCAGGTCGGGACAATCAGCGAAGACGATCTGCGGGGACTTGCCGCCGAGTTCCAGGCTGACGCGCTTCAGGTTCGACTGGCCGGAATACTGCATCAGCAGCCTGCCGACGGCACCGGAACCGGTGAAGGCGATCATGTCGACGTCCATGTGGAGCGCGATGGCCTTGCCGGCGGTGGCGCCGAGACCGGGCACGATGTTGAGGACGCCGGGCGGCACGCCGGCTTCGAGCGCGAGCTGGCCAAGCTTGAGTGCCGTCATCGGCGACTGCTCGGCGGGCTTCAGGACGATGGAGTTGCCCATGGCGAGCGCGGGGGCGACCTTCCACATGGCCATCAGCAGCGGGAAGTTCCACGGCACGATGATGCCGATGACGCCGAGCGGCTCGTGCACGGCGAAGGAGAAGCGATCGGGCGTGCCGGGGCCGACTTCGCCGTAGACCTTGTCGAGGGCTTCAGCGTAGTAGCGCAGCGTGCGGATGGCGCCGGGGATGTCGACCGCCAGGGAGTCCTTGATCGGCTTGCCGACGTCGAGGCTTTCGAGCAGCGCCAAGGTCTCGGCGTCGCGCTCCATCAGCTCTGCGAGCCTGAAGAGGATGTCCTTCTTCTTGCGGTAGTGCAGGTTGCGCCAGCGGCCGTCTTCAAAGGCCTGGCGAGCCGCGGTGACGGCAATGTCGACGTCGACGGTAGCGCAGGACGCCACCTTGTTGAGCACGCGGCCGTCGCGGGGGCCGACGTTGTCGAAGGTTTCGCCACTGGCGCTGGCGAGCAGTTTGCCGTCGATGATGGCCTTGCCGGGCAGCTCGATGGAGCCGGCCAGCGTTTCGAAATGGGCGAGCGAGGTCATGACAGAACCTCCTTGTTGCTGTCGTGCTTCTTATCGGAAAACCGCTTCACACTTTTCCGGAAGCACTCCTTGTTAGCGCTAAGCGACCTGGGCGTACCAGGCGTGGTCGAGCGAGGTGACGATGCGTTCGAAGCTGACGCGCTCCGTCGTCTTGAGCTTGTAGTAGACGTCCTGAACGTCGGCGCCGATGTACTCGCGGACGACCGGTGAGGCCTTAAACGTCGACAGGGCATTGACCCAGGCGATCGGCAGTTCCGGGCCGTCGAGGGTTGCGGCGTCGCCTGTCGCTTCGGGGCCGGGATCGATCTTATCAGCGATGCCGTGATGGATGCCGGCCAGGATGCCCGCTACCACCAGATAGGGATTGGCGTCGGCGCCGGCAACGCGGTGCTCGATGCGCGTCGCCGCGCCCGACCCGTACGGGATGCGCAGGGCGACCGTGCGGTTGTTGGAGCCCCATTGCGCGGCGAGCGGCACGTAGGATTCGGGCACGTAGCGGCGGTAGGCGTTGGCCGACTGCGCCCAGAAGGCCATGAAGTCCGGCATCGTGGCGCGCAGGCCGCCGATGGCGTGGCGGAACATCGGAGCCATCTTATTGCCCGTGGCGGCAAACACGTTGTTGCCCTTGGCGTCGACGAGGCTGACGTGGATGTGCATGCCTGAGCCGGTCCAGTCGTGGTGCGGCTTGGCCATGAAGGTGGCCTCCAGGTCGTGGGTGTGAGCGGCGGCCTTGATGGCGCGCTTCAGAAGCAGGCCGTCCTGCGCCGCTTTCACGGCATCATCGGTGTGCTTGAGATTGATCTCGAACTGCCCGGGGCCACTTTCCTGCATGACGGCGTCGACGGGCAGGCCCTGAGTTTCGGCGATGCGGTAGATGTCGTCGATGAATGGGCCGAGAGTGTCCATCTCCTCGAACATGAAGGTCATCGGCTGGTCGGGGTCGGAGCAGACGCCGGCCGGCGTCTCGAGAGTGAACTTGCCGTCGGCACGCCGTTTGGTGACGTAGAACTCCAACTCGACGGCGACGACGGGTGTCTGACCGGCCTTCTTGAAGCGCTCAACCTGAGCGCCGAGGATGCCGTGCGGCGCCAAATCGTAGGGCTCTTCGGGAACCATCACGGCCTGGGCGTGCGTGCCGGGGCCGACGGGCACCGGATGCAGGGTGCCGGCGACGAGGTGGAACTTGATGTCATAGTCGCCGGTCTCCCACAGGCGGCCGGTCTCGGCGATCGAGTTGCCGCGTGGATCGAGGACGTAGACGGAGGCGGGAAGCATCAGTCCGCTCTTGACGACGCCGGCCAAGTCGGCGGGGCGGATGCGCTTGCCGCGCGGCATGCCGTTCAGATCGAACAGGATAATGTCGATCCACTGCACTGTGGGATTGGCGGCGAGGAAGGCGCTTGCCTCCTCGGCCGAGACGCGAGGGAGGGTCATGATGCTGCGTTGCCTCTCACGGCGTCGCCAAAACGATGGAACAGGGCTGTGGAAACAGTGTTGGCGGCGGCCTTCCATTCAGGGTGCCACTGGACGCCAAGCAGGAAGGGATGGTGGGACGGGCCCATGACGGCCTCGACCAGTCCGTCCTCGGCATAGGCCTGCGGTCGCAAGCCGTCAGCCAGGCGGCGGATACCCTGGCCATGCAGCGAGTTGACGATCACGGTTTCCTGGCCGACCCAATCGCGCAGGTCACCCTCAAGGCGAATGGGGTGCGAGGGGCCGAAGCGGTCGTCCATCAGTTCCTTCGGCTTCTCGCGATGATCGTTTAGGCCGGGCTGATCGTGGACGGCCTGATACAGGCTGCCGCCCATGGCGACGTTGAGTTCCTGGTAGCCGCGGCAGATGGCGAACAGGGGGATCTTCTTTTCCACCGCAGTGCGGATGAGCGGCAGGGTCACCGCATCGCGCGCAGGGTCCATCGTTTCGGGCCGCAGCGGCTGTTCGGCGCCATAGAGGCTGGGATGGACGTTGGAGACACTGCCGGACAGCAGGATGCCGTCGGCGATCTCGAGGATGGCGCCGATGTCGACGAGCGCGGCTTCGAGCGGTACCAGCAGTGGCTGGCACTCCGCCACCTCGGCGACGGCGGCGGAATATTTCCGGCCGACGGCGTCGAAGGTGAGGGTCTCGATGACTTTGGTGTCGGCGGGAATGATAACGATAGGACGGCTCATGCCGCGATCTCTCCCGCGACGTCGTTGAGGGTCATGTCGAGCGCCTTGCCGATGACGGCTTCGGCCTCGTCAAACTGCGCCTGCGTCCAGATCAGCGCCGGGGCGCAGACCATGGTGTCGAAGGTGGCGCGCATGATGAAGCCTTCGCGCACGAAGTGATCGCGGCAGATGGTGCCGACGCGGCCCAACTGGTCGAAGCGCTTGCGCGACCGCTTGTCGGCGACCAGTTCGATGGCGCCGAGCAGTCCGACCGAGCGAACCTCGCCGACGAGCGGATGATCCTTGAACTTCGCCAGCATTCTGGCCAGCGCCGGGCCGGTGGTGGTGTTGACGTTCTCGATGAGGTGTTCGTTCTCGAGGATCTCAAGGTTCTTGAGGGCGACGGCGCAGGCGACCGGGTGGCCGGAGAAGGTGTAGCCGTGGTTGAAATCGTCGTTGTGGCTGTTCAGCACGTCGACG
This sequence comes from Hyphomicrobiaceae bacterium, assembly GCA_965279065.1. GTDB lineage: Bacteria > Pseudomonadota > Alphaproteobacteria > Rhizobiales > Hyphomicrobiaceae > JAKAXS01. The sequence goes on along the minus strand of OZ257134.1, from coordinate 320,587 downwards.
ATCTTGTCGTCGACGATCAGGCCGCTGAGCGGCAGATAGCCGGACGTCACGGCTTTGGCGAACGTAATCAGGTTTGGACGGACGCCGTAGTAATCGGACGCGAACCACGTGCCGAGGCGGCCGAAGCCGGTGATGACCTCGTCGGCCAGGAACAGGATGCCGTACTTGTCGATGATCTTCTGCACCTCGGGCCAGTAGGTCGACGGCGCGATCTTGACGCCGCCGGCGCCCTGCACCGGCTCGCCCGCAAAGGCAGCGACGTTCTCGGGGCCGATGGCCAGGATCTCCGCTTCCAGGGCCTTTGCCGCGCGCAGACCGAACGCCTCCGGCGTCTCGCCATCCATCGCTTCGCCGTACCAGTACGGGTCCATGACGTGACGGAAACCGGGATAGACCGGATAGCTGTGCTGGTGCACGTGGGACATGCCGCCCATCGAACCGGCCGCGATGGTCGAGCCGTGATAGGCCTGGGTGCGGCTGATGATAATCTGGCGCTTGGGTTCGCCCTTCAGCGCCCAATAGTGGCGGATGAGGCGGATGGCGGTGTCGTTGGATTCTGAACCCGACGACCCGAAGAAGACCTGGTTGAGATTGCCCGGCGCCAGCTCAGCCAGCTTGCGCGCGAGACGGACAACCGGTTCGTGGGTCGTCTTGAAGAACGTGTTGTAGTAGGGCAGCTCGAGCATCTGCTTGTAAGCGGCCTCGGCCAACTCCTTGCGGCCGGAGCCGATCGACGTGGTCCAGAGTCCGGACATGCCGTCGAGGGTGCGGTTTCCGTCGGCGTCCCACAGGTAGGGTCCTTCGCCACGCACGATCACGCGCGCGCCGCCAGCCCGCATCGTGCGGTGGTTGGTGAATGGATGCAGGTGATGCAGCGCATCGAGCTGCTGCAACGAGTAGTTCGTTTGTTGGTTGCGAGACGACATCAGGGGAACCTCCGGCAGCGCCAAATTTACGGGCGGGCAAAGCAGTGCAGCTAGTGCCGCGGAGGCGTGTAACCAATGCGGGCGCAAAGCTCCAGCAGCTGCCGTTTACGGCTAAGCGCCGCGGCAGGCTGCAGCGGCGCGTCCAGCGCGCGGCCGCCCCTGCGCCGGAGCGCACGCTTTGGGTCGGATGAGATAGGCCGCGACTGCATGATTATCTGCCTGCCGTACCCGCGCCGCGCGGGACCTCGACCATACTCTAGAACTGTTCGGGCTTTCAGCAAGTTTCGGAGTACGGTATAGGGATAATGTCTACGGTGTAGAAATTGTCAAGAGACCCACTATGGCAAAGGCACAGGCGCGTGGGCGCCGCGGTCTTAACCGTGACGATTTGCTGGATGCAGCGTTCGCACTTGCGGCAGCGGAAGGCGAGGATGGCTTCTCGCTGCGGAAGCTGGGAGCGAGACTCGGCGTCGATCCGATGACCCTGCTGCATCATTTCGGATCGCGGGAGGGCCTGCTGCGGGAGGTTGCCGACTTTTCGCTCAATACAGTCTCGTTGCCGGCACCGTCGGACGACTGGAAGGCCGACCTGCGCGCGGTCGCCGCCGCCTATCGCGATCTGGCGCGGCGGCATCCGAAGCTGTTTCCGCTACACTTTCGCTATCATGCAACGGGGCCGCGCGATCACGCGGCCAGCGAAGTCGTGCATCGGGCCTTGCGTCGCTCCGGACTTGCCGACGGGATCGCGGCGGCCCAGGGGTTGGCCTTCTTCGCCTTCGTGCTGGGTTTCGCGCTGGCGGAGGCCGAGGGCCTACTGCAGCCGTTGAGCAAGGCCGAGGAGGCAGAACTGAAGGCTTTGGATCCGCTGGAGTTCGCCGCGACGCGGGCCTTCATTCCGGCGTTCAAGACGCTGGACGCAGCGGCGGCGTTCGACGTGGCAGTCGGCGCCTACATCGACGGCTTGATGCTGCGCTGTCCTGCCGCAGCGGGTACGGCCGCCCGGAGCGCAAAAAAATAGCCGATTGTCATGGAACCATAAGACTCACGCGCTATTTATTCGGTCAGCTGCGTGACCTCGCCGCGTCTTCGTATCTCGTAACGGACGCGACGAGGTCACGGCAGTGTTTGGCTCCAAATTCGAGTCGCCCCCATGCTCCGCCAGATTTCAAAATCCGTCAGCTCCAGCGATCTCTGGGGCGTCGTTACCCTTGCCGTGTGTGTCGGCCTGATCTCCACGTTGGCACTCAAGACGAACGCAGCAGGCAGCGAAACGGGCTACCGGCTCGTTGTCAGCGCGACCCCGACGCTTGCAGGTCGGCTCTAGTTTTCTCAGCGAGTTCAGAGTGAAACGACGGCGGGCCGTGAGGCTCTGCGCGTTTTATTTTCGTCGCTACGGTCAGCTATTGACTGTGGGATTGGCGTGCCTACATGAGTACCGTTCGGTACACATCTGGTAGCAGCGCGCGGCGGTCCCCTCCCCCATCACCGCGCGTTCGATCCCCGCCGCCAGGGTGTACCGACTTCGTTTCCTCCCCTGACTGCCCATGGCACCACAGTAGGCCGGCGCCATGGGCTTCTTTTTGCGGGCGGGCTGATGAGGAAAACGAAAGGTGTCAACGCGGGCCCAGTGCGCTAGAAGGCGGCCTCGACTGCCGGACAACGTACCCTGGGAGATGACGCATGTGGGCTGTTCTGCACCTTCGTATCCTTGCGACCATGGCGATCGCCCTCGTTGGGCTATTTGCCGGCGGCGTCGTTCTGCAGGCGGCCGGCGAGGCCAAAGCGCAATCATCTGGAAAGCAAATGACCACAGCATCGGGATTGAAAATCGAGGACACCAAGGCCGGAACCGGCGACGCGCCGAAGACCGGGCAAATCTGCGTCATGCACTACACCGGCTGGCTCTACGAGAATGGCGCCAAGGGCGAGAAGTTCGACAGTTCGGTGGACCGCGGAGAGCCGTTCGAGTTTCCGATCGGGACCGGGCGGGTGATCAAGGGCTGGGACGAGGGCGTGGCGTCGATGAAGGTCGGCGGCAAGCGCACCCTCATCATTCCGCCGGAGCTCGGCTACGGCGCGCGCGGAGCGGGCGGCGTGATCCCGCCGAATGCGACGCTGATCTTCGAAGTCGAGTTGCTGGGCGTAAAGTGAGTCGCGGGCGGTCAGAGAAACGGCGTCGGACTTAAGACGCCGTTCGTGACAGATCAACGGGCCGCGACGACGGCGTCGCGCAGCACGTTGGTTTCCAGCTGCATTTCCTGAAGGCGATACTTGAGCACGTCGCCTGTACTGACGAGGCCGACGAGCTTGTCGCCGTCCATCACGGGAAGGTGGCGGACGCGGCGCCTGGTCATGACGCCCATGGCATTGAGGATGGTGTCGTGCGGCGTACAGGTGACGACGGCGCGCGTCATGAGATCGCGCACGGTGATGTTGTGAAGTTCGCCACCAAAGGTGGCAAGGCCATAGGCGATGTCGCGTTCAGAGATCATGCCATCCAACGAGCGCCCGTCATCGCTGACCACCAGGGCGCCGACGTGCTCCGCCTTGAGGCGCCGAGCGCAGCTGATCGCCGAGTCGTATGACTGGACCATTTTTACCGAAGAGCCTTTGGAACGTAGAATGTCTGAAACAAGCATGGGCGTGCTCCTGTGCTGGTCAGAGACTGCGTCGGCGGTAACGGCAAACGACGAGGCCCGCCTCAACGGGGAGCGCCCTTTCGCAGCACCGCTGCATAGTCCGTCGCTAGAGAACGCCGTTCGCCGCGGCAGCTTCACTGCAAGCGGTCCAAATGCCGCGACGGCGTTGCGTTCGCTAGACATCTGGGTTGAGACTAACACCAATGCAAGCCATCGTCGCGGGCGACTAGAGCCGCCGCTGGGATGGGTGATCGCCGGGGTGGTTGCGCGCCGGGATCGAAAGCCGCAAAATCGCGGCAGTGCACCGCTTGTAAACGAAGGACCCCCATGAAGATTATCGTGCTGCAGCATCTCGACGTGGAGCACCCGGGGATCTTCCGTTCGTTCCTGCGTGAGGACGGGCAAGCCTGGGACACAGTGGAGATCGATGCCGGCGAGGCCGTGCCGGATCTATCCCTTTACGATCTGATGCTGGTCATGGGCGGCCCACAGGACGTCTGGCAGGAAGACGCGTATCCGTGGCTGGTGGCCGAAAAGGCCGCGATCCGCCGCTTCGTCGTCGACATGAAGCGGCCTTACCTCGGCATCTGTCTCGGCCATCAGCTGCTGGCGAGCGCGATCGGCGGCGACGTCGGTCCGGGCCGTTCGCCGGAGGTCGGGGTGCTAGAGGTCAAGAAGACCGAGGCCGGGAAGTCCGATAAGCTGCTGGCCGGTGTCGGGGACACCGAGCCGGTGCTGCAGTGGCATGGCGCGGAGGTGAAGTCGCTGCCTGCCGGGACGACCGTGCTGGCGACATCGCCGGCGTGCGCGATCCAGGCATTCCGGTACGGCGCCCACGCCTGGGGCCTGCAATACCACGTGGAGGCGACGAACAGCACGGTGGAGGATTGGGCGGCGATCCCGGAATATGCCAAGGCGCTGGAGCGGGCGCTCGGGGCAGGGGCAGTCGACGGTCTGCGCGACACGGTCGGCCGCGAGATGCCGCGGTTCAATGCGCATGCCCGGACGATCTACGACAATCTCAAGCGCGTGATGGCGACCGCCCGGATCGCAGTCGCGTGAGCGGGATCGTGGACCAGGCGTTGCATGAAACATTGCCTGTATGGAGAATTTCGTGCCGGGCGGGGCGCCGGGATGCACCGGCCGGACGTTCGCGGCCAGATCCCGCACACGCACGGGCTCAGTCAACTGAGGATGCGACGCAGTCAAGTTGCGATCGCGGCATGCGGCCTACACTCGTGACATGACAATGGTTATTGAAGAAATCCCGCATCAAATCCTACTGGATCGCCTTCTGGTCCTGGCGCAACTGGCCGTCGGGCGCTACGCGCTGCCCGCCGCAGTCCGCGTCCGCCTCATAAACCTGTCCGAGAATGCGACGTACCTCGTGGAGGATGCCGCGGGTGGCGGGCGTTGGGCCCTGCGCGTGCACCGCGAGGGCTACCATTCGGCGACGGCCATCCAAAGCGAACTGGCATGGCTGATCGCGCTGCAAGCCGACGGTGCAGCGCTGACGCCCGTACCGATCGCGGGCAATAACGGCCAGCTTATTCAGTCCGTTCAGGCGCCCGGCCTGGAGCCGCGCAATGTCGTGCTGTTTGCCTGGGAGACCGGCGCCGAGCCGGACGCCACCAACGCCGTGGGCTTCGAACTTCTCGGGGAGACGGCAGCGCGCATGCATGCCCACGTGCGGGCCTGGCAGAGACCGGCATGGTTCGAGCGGCATACCTGGGACTTCGAGACCAGTCTTGGTGGCACACCGCATTGGGGACCGTGGCGCGCGGGGATGGGACTGACGCCGGAGATCGAGGCGCTGTTTGCGCGAACGGTGTCGCTGATCGACGAGCGGCTGCGGCGGTTCGGCAAGGGTCCAGAACGCTTCGGCCTTGTCCACGGCGATATGCGGCTCGCCAACCTGCTGGTGGATGGCCCGCAGGTGAAGGTAATCGACTTCGACGACTGCGGCTTCTCCTGGTATCTCTACGACTGCGCGACGACGGTCTCGTTCTTCGAACACGAACCGCGCGTGCCGAAATTGATCGAGGCCTGGGTGCGCGGCTACCGGCGCATCGGCGAGCTGGACCCGGCCGACGAGGCGGAAATCGGTACCTTCGTGATGCTACGGCGGTTGCTGCTGGTCGCCTGGATCGGCTCGCATTGCGAGACCGAGCTGGCGCAATCGATGGGCGAGGACTACACGCGGGGGACCGTCCCGCTGTGCGAGGCATACCTCGCCGATTTTGCGCTGTAGCGGGCGCTGGAGCCGGAGCCTGCCGACCGATTAACCCCGCACGATTTACTCTGCTTGACGGGTCCGGCGCTTCTGCTAGCCTTTTCGGCTGCAACAAGAACGGTGACAACCACCATGGTTGGAAGCCCCATATCGCTTCTGGCGCAGGCCAGCGCTGCGCAGCAGCGACCGTTCGATCCCTCCGTACTTGCTGCGGCGGCGACCGGGGTTGTCGATTGCATCGAACGCAACAAGGGTGATGTCGACCGTATTTTCGGTCATGCGGGGCTGGCCCCTGAGATGGCCGGCTCGCCGACGTTGCAGCTGAGCCTGGCCTCATACTGTCAGTTGTTCGAGCAGTGCTCGCGACTGACGCACAACGACAACTTCGGCCTGTGGTTCGGCAATCAGTTCAATCCGCGCGACCTGGGGCTGTGGGGCTATGCCACCATCTCCGGCCCGACACTCGGCTCGGCGCTGTCGACGATGGTGGAGCTGTTTCCCCTGCACCAGCAATCGTCATCGATGCGGCTCGGCCTGGGTGTGGACGGGCTTTCGAAACTGGAATACCGCATCGAGGCGCCGGAAATCATCGAGCGCCGACAGGATGCGGAACTGTCGCTGGGCATGTTCCTCAACGTCATGCGCGAATGCCTGGGGTCGACCTGGTCACCTGAGGAAGTGCACTTCGAGCACCCGCGGCCCGAGGGCTGGCGCGAGCACGAGCGGGCGTTTGGTGCGCCGGTGTTCTTTTCGCAGCCGACCAATGCGCTGCTGCTCAAGCCGGAAGTCCTGACTACACGGATGCCGGCCCGCGACGCTCGGCTGATGGCCGCCATGCGGCAATGCCTCGAGCGGTTGTCCGAACGCACGGATCTGCGCGTCAGCGTGGCCGATCGCGTCCGCGTGGTCGTGCGCGCGCGGCTGCCGGAAGGGTTCCCGCCGCTCGACGACGTGGCGGCCGAACTGCGCCTGCCGCTGGGCGTCATCCAGCGCGAACTACACCGCGAAGGGCTGAGCTATCGCACGCTGGTGGAACTGACGCGGCGGGATCTGGCGCTGTCCTACGTGCGCCAGCACCAGCTGCCGTTCTCGGAGATCGCGTTCCTGCTCGGCTACTCGGAGCTTTCGGCCTTCAGCCGCGCGGTGCAGCGCTGGACCGGGCAGTCGCCGCGTGCGCTACGCAAGGAGCTTTCGGCGAGGGGCGGGATCTAGCGCGGGTTCCCCCTCAATCTTTCAGTGCGTCCAGGCTTTCCGGCAGGATCTGTCCGCCGTCGACGATGATGGTCTGGCCGGTGATGTAGGCGGCTTCTTTCGAGGCTAGAAACAGCGCCGCATAGCCGATGTCTTCCACGGTGCCGAGCTTCCTCAGCGGCACGGAAGCAGCCATGGACTTGCAATACTCCTCGCCGAGATCGATCAGGCCTTCGGTCAAGACGTTGCCGGGCAGGACCGCGTTGACGGTGATGCCGTATTTCGCGAGCTCGATGCAGGCGGTACGCATGAAGCCGAGCTGGCCGGCCTTGCTGGCGCCGTAGTGCGTCCAACCGGGGAAGCCGGTCACCGGGCCAGTGATCGAGGACGTGATGACGACGCGGCCCTGGTCCGACTTCTTGAGATAGGGCAGGCAGCCCTTGATCGACAGGAAAGTGCCCTTGAGGTTGGTGGCCATCACGTGGTCCCACTCCTCCACTGACAGGTCCTCGATCCTGGCCTGCGGGAAAATGCCGGCGTTCGAGCACAGGATATCAATGCCGCCGAACTCGGCGGCGACGGCGGCGGCGAGCGCTTCGACGTCCTCGGTCAGGCTGACATCGGCAGCGAAGCCCTTGGCGGTGGCGCCGGTGCCGGTCAACTCGGCCGCGGTGGCTTGCGCCTCGGCGAGATTGCGCGACACGACGGCGACCTTGGCGCCGCCGCGGGCGAAGACCCGGGCGATGCCCTTGCCGATGCCTTTGCTAGCGCCCGTGACGAGAACGGACCGGCCTGCGAGCGATGTCAGCATCATGAACTCCTATTGAGACGACGGATGGTCTCGATGGTTGAGACGGCGACGGGCGACACACTGGGTGCGCCGCCCGTCGCGAGGGTCAGTGTTCCAGCTCCGGCCAGCTCAGTCGTTGAAGACCATGCGGCCGATGCGGGCATAGACGTTCGGCGCTACGACGCGGAGCACGATGCCCCAGACGAAGCCGATGACGATGATGGCCAGGGCGATCCAGGGAATGTTGCTGCCGAAGCTGCCACTGCCGCCGAAGGTCGCCAGGTTCTGCACCAGGAGATAGACGAGATAGACCTGGGCCACGAAGGCGATGACCGGGGCGATGACGGTCGAGAATACACCGGCGTCGTCGCTGGGGTTGGCGCGGAAGTAGGCGATGATGGCGATCGAAACGACAGCCTGCAGGATCAGCAGGAGCATGGTGCCAAGGATGGCGAGCATCGTGTAGATCGCCACGTAGGCCTGCGCGTTGGGATCATCGGTGCCAAGGAAGTAAGCAAAGAGGCCGATCCAGAAGACGGCCAGCAGGGACTGCGTGAAGGATGCGACGTGGGGGCTCTTGAACGAGTGATGCGTGCGCGCCAGCGCATGCGGCAGCACGCCTTCGCGAGCCAACGAATACATGTAACGGGCAGCGGTATTGTGGAAGGCCATGCCGCAGGCGAATGAACTGGTCAGGATGAGCAAGCCCATCAGGTCCGAGGCCCAGGGCCCGACGAACTTGCCGAGCGGCTCCAGGAAGAAGTTGCTGGAGTCCTTCGTCGCCTTGGCGAGCATTTCGCCTTCATTGGGATAGGCGGAGACGGCGCACCAGCTGGTGAAGATGTAGAACAACCCGAGGCCTACCACGGAGATATAGAGGGACAGCGGAATGATGCGCTTGGGATCTTTCGACTCCTCGGCATAGTTGGGTGCCATTTCGAAGCCGACCCACGACCAGAAGGCCATGAAGATACCCACCGCGGCGGCGCCGGCGGCGATTTCGATGTCGCCGACCTTCTGTTCCGTAACGGGTGTCGTCACGGCGAGAACGTTGAACGATTCCAACTGGAAGTTGGTGCCGGAGGCGGCGGTGATGACGCCAAAGTCGAAGATCGACAGGATGATGACTTCAAGGATGAGGGCAACGCCGAGGATGGCAGCCGATACCTGGACGTCGCGATAGCTGAGCACGGCACACAGAGCGGCGGCGCCGAGGGCGAACCAAAGCCAGGATACGTCGACGCCGAAGTGGGTCTTGACGAAGGCGTTGCCGAAGAAGGCGAAGAGCCCGTACAGCGAGGCTTCAAAGACGCTGTAGGAAGCGAGCGAGGCCAAACCGGCCGACATGCCCGCTTCACGGCCGAGGCCCTGGCTGATGAACGAGTAGAAGCCGCCGACCGCCGAGACCTTGCGGGCCATTGCGGCGTAGCCGATGGAGAAGATCGTCAACACGATCGTCGCCAGCAGGAAGGCTGCCGGCACGTAGATACCGTTGCCGTAGCCCGCCGCGAACGGCACGTTGCCGAGCATGGCCGATTCCGGCGCGGCGCCGGTGACCGTCAGGAAGAGCACGCCGATGAGGCCAACGGCCCCACCGTGCAGCTTGTTGACGCCGGCCTCGCGGCTGACGTCGAACTGTTCGGGCGCTGCGGCGCCAGCGGATACATTCTGGGTCACGATTGCAACTTCCCTTCCCAATGCTCCCTAGCAGCGAGCGCTCTAACGCCGACCGCGTACCCGGATGCGAATTTCTACTCAGTTCTCTCGGTGTGGCGGCTCAATTCCCAAATCAAGCCGACAAGTCCCCTATGAGAAATACATGTTCTGCATAGGGGAGGGTTGACCCGCAAGTGGGAGAAGTTGACTGTTGCTTGATTATTGCAGCGCCATAATTTGCTTAACATCCGAGCTGGCCATCACGTGGCAGTAGATCATGTTCATGATCTCAAGCTCCTTGCGGTGCAATTCATCGGAACCCGCAGCGCAGCAGTCTTCGACAACGACCACGGCAAAGCTCTCGTCGGCGAGGCTGCGAACGGTCGAGGACACGCACTGATCGGTGAAAATTCCGCAGCAAATCACGGTCTTGATGCCCAGGTTGGTGAGGATCAGCCGCAGGTTCGTGCCGGTCAGGGCGCTGTCGGTGGTCTTGGTCACCTCGATCTCGTCGCCTTGCGGGGTGAGCCCGTTGACCAGCTGGGAGGGTGCCTCGTTCTTGGGCAGCAGCAGGTTGTTCCACCCCGGCATTTTTTGCGAGAGCGAACGGTCGCGACCGTCCTTCGTATGGCAGGCGATGCGGGCAAAGAGGCATTCGATGCTCCCTTGGCGGCAGAGCTGCAGCAGCTCCTTGGTGCGCGGCAACACGATCTGATGCATGCGGTCGTGAAACGGGGTCCAGGCATCGTAGCGGCGCTGCTCGTCCGGCGGCAGGGTCGCGCGGTCAGGCCGCTCCAGGTAGGTGTTCTGCACGTCGATGACCAGAAGTGCCGTGGTGGCCGGGGTGAAATCCGGGTCGGCAGGCTCGGGAGCGCCGTCGTAGTAGATCGAGCGAAAAGACGTCTTCCAGGACATGACTACTCCCAAGGGCCCCTAGAACCGGCGGCGGAACAAGCCACGCCGGCTGTAGACTTCGGCGGCCTCGGTGACGAAGTCCGCCATGCGCGGCGCGGCATGGGTATTGCGCAACTCCTCGGCCACGGCCAGCAATTCGTCGGCTGAACCAGCGCGGCCGGGGCGGAGTAGCTCGTACATGCGCATGATCGTCGCCTCGGGCACATCGACGAGTTCGGCTGCCCGCTCGAAGTTCTGGCCCAGCGTCGCCCGCCCGGTGGCACGCGCGATATCCGCCTGCTGGCGCAGGGCCCCACTCGTGATGCTGAGGTCCTCCAGTGTGACCTGATCCGCCATCACGGCCTGCAGCGTAATCTCGTCCAGGCTCTTGCCGCGACGGCCGCGCACGGCATCAGGTCGCTTTTCCGCCAGGGGATAGTCGGCGGCTGTCAGCTTGGTATCCGACCCGGTCATCGCTTGCTCTCCAGGAATGCCAGTTCGATCTCCTCCGGCTCGGCGTTCTCGCCGGTCAGTTCGGTCTCGATGGCGTAGATCAGCGAGACGCGGGCGTGATAGCGCGAGCCCATGGCCTCGCCGCGCGTGGGTACCACGACCTGCTCGGGCAGCTCGCCGCGCACGTAGGCCGCCGCATTGGCGCCCATGCGGCGGTAGTGTTCCAGCTTGGTAATCGGCGCGTTGGAGAAGAGCTCCAGGTTGTTATGCGGCAAGCGATCCTTCTGATGGATGACAGCGGTGCCCTTGGCCTGGATGCCGATGCCGACACCTGAGCCCGACAGCATCGCGGCACTGAGACCAAGAAAAGATGTATCGGCCGTGTGGCGAAGACGCACGACGCGGGCATTGCAGCCGCCGCTCTCGATGCCATCGACCAATTCCCGCAAGACCGACGACAACGGGTGTCCGGCGACGGTGCGGAACAGCTTGAGGCCGAATGCCGGGCTGAGGCCGATGACGACCTCGCGTGCGTTCCCGCCGGCCTTGGCGGTGCCCTTGAGGCGATAGCTCACGCGTTTCAGTTCGCCGGCGCGATGCATGGCTTCCTCGCGCAGGACCTCCTCGCGGGTCAGCACATCGCGGATGGCGACGATCTCGTCGCGGCGCGCAGCATCAAGACGGTATCCGGTGCCGGGGCCGAGATAGTCATTGGCGTCGTTGATGGCGCTCAGCACCTTGCCTTTGCGCACGAGTGCCGAGGTCTGCAGGTAGTCGCCGGACACACGCAGGCGAACGAGTTGCAGCAGGTGCCCGGCTTCCTCGACAAAGCCGCGCGTGTGCAGGGCCTTGATGACGTCGACGACGGTGATGCCGCGCTGCTGGATCGCCTCGCTGATCAGCGTCGCATCGCGCGGCAGATAGCTCCGCGTTTCGTCCGAGCCCGAGGCAGTGACGACGCTGCTCTTCATCTCGGCCGTCGGCTTGCCGAGATCCAGTTCCTCCAACACTGCGCTCAGAGCGTCGACGGCGCGTATGCGCAGGTCGAGGATCTGCTGCTCGCCGATGGGCGTCAGGCCGCCGTCGGCCTCGAAGTCGCGCTGCAGAACGAGGTAGTCTTCAAGCTCCTCGCCGTTCAGCAGCGAGGCGTTGAAGGAGTTGTCGTACTTCAGGATCGAACCGAAGCCGGAGCAGATGAGGTCGGAGCCCGCGAGCAGGTAGGGCAGAATCTTGGCGCCGACGCGGATCTCGGACTCGGTGGCGCGGGCGTCGTTGCCGGAGGCGCACTCCAGGTCCAGCCAGACGGCGATGAGATTTTCCGCCATCAGCTCGCGCATGCCGCCCGGCACGGTGCAGGTGACCGGTGCGCCGTCGATGCCGCCGTTCTGGGTGCCCTGCACGCCCATGGCCCGCTGCAGGCAGAGGCAGCGCGCCTCCAGGTACAGCAGCGACTTTTTCTCGTGGAAACCCATGAGCAATTCGGAGCCGGCACCCGACGTGCAGCGCATCTTGATGCCGCGGGAGGCGTAGGCGGCCGCCAGAAAGGCCTTGGACCAAGGCGTGTCGTCGCCGTCGATGAAGCTCTTCTCGGTGCCGTAGACCGACACCGTCTCGGCATAGGAGGTGAAGCCGGCCATACCGATCTTCAGCTCCTCGGCTTCCTCGCTGGAGCATTGGAACAGGGCGCCCCAGCGGCCCACCGAGGCGCCGACGGCGCAGGCGACGGCATTGGACCAGGCGTTGCGGGCGACGCGCATGGTGGTTTCGATCTCGTCGAAACCCAGCGCGACGGCGGTCGCCGCGTCGGCTGCCATCTGCAAGGGATCATCCTTGGCATTGGTGACGTGGGCCTGGTTACCGGGCGTCCGGCGCGCCCGCATCTTGCTGTAGGCAAACGCGATCTCCAGCGAGGACAGGCAGGAGACGACATCGGCCAGTTTCGCGGGCGTCATGCCGTGCGCGAGGCGCACGAGCTCGGCGCGCGGAACGTGCATGTCGACGAGCATGCGGGCGACCTGCAGCGAGGGCATCGCCATCGCCTCGGCGACGATGTCCTGGTCCAGGTGGTAGCGGGCGATGAAGGTGTCGATCATGTCGAAGTCGGCAGCGGCGACGCCGTCCATTGATGTGATCGTGCCACGCCCGAACGTGCCAGGTCCGAGTTCGACGGCGGGCTTGGGATCGTAGGGGCTCGTGAAAGCCGCGAAGCCGTTTGCCGGGTCCTCGGCGGCGAATTTGTCCAGGCGAAGGGGCCGCTCGTCCCAGTCCGAAAAGCGCTTCCAGCGGTTGGCCGTATTCGGCGGCTGTTGCGTCATGGGCTCCTACCTGTAGGTCCGGCTGTGGCCGTGAAGGCGATGGTACCCTATGGTACGATGGCGGAAAGCCGGTTGGCAGGCAACGGCCGAAAGTTGACAGGCAGACGGGGCTGGCGGCAAACCGGACATCATCCGCGATGGCGGGTCAAGTCGCTGCTGCGCCCGTTGCACTAGACTGATCGTAGACTTGATGGCGGCCCACCGACGGCGTGTGCTGTCGCCGGGAGTGACGATGACAGCAACACAGAAAATCCTCGAACTCAACGCCTTCGACATGGACGATGCGAGTTACCTCGATGCGGCAACGGCCGCGCTGGTGGCGCGCCGCAAGCGCGCCTTTGGGCCGACGTCGATGCTGTTCTACGAGCGGCCGTTGAACCTGGTGCGCGGCGAGGGCGTCTGGCTGATCGACGCCGACGGGTCGCGCTATCTCGATGCCTACAACAACGTGCCGTCGGTGGGACACTGCCACCCGCGCGTGGTCGAGGCCGTCAGCCGGCAAATGGCGACGCTCAATACCCATACGCGGTATCTCACCGATATCGTCTACACCTACTCGGAGCGGCTGCTAGCAACCTATCCGGCGGCGCTGTCGAACATCGTGTACACGTGCACCGGCAGCGAGGGCGTAGATCTGGCGCTGCGCATCGCGCGTACCGCGACCGGCGGCAGCGGCATCATCGCGACAGCCAACGCCTATCACGGCAACACGTCGGCGGTGACCGAGATCTCGCCATCGTCCGCCAGCAGCCAGGCGCGCAACCCGGCTGTGTTTCTGGTGGACGCGCCCGATACCTACCGGCTCGGTACAGCGGCAGCCGTCGCCAAGTTCAATGCGGACGTGCGCGCCGCGATCGCAGCAATGCGGGTCCAGGGCATCAAGCCGGCCGCCTTCATCGCCGACAGCATCCTGTCCAGCGACGGCGTCTATCCGGCGGTTCCGGGCTACCTGAGAGACACCGCCGACATCGTACGGGCGGCCGGCGGCCTCTACATTGCCGACGAGGTACAGCCGGGCTTCGGGCGGACGGGCGAAGCGATGTGGGGTTTCCTGGCGCATGGCCTGGTGCCGGACATGGTGGTGATGGGAAAGCCGATGGGCAACGGCTTTCCAATGGGCGGTGTCGTGGTAAAGCCGGACCTGCTCGAGGTGTTCGGGTCGCAGAACGGCTACTTCAATACGTTCGGGGGCAACCCGGTGGCGGCGGCTGCGGGCCTGGCGGTGCTGGAAACGATCGCGGCGGAAAAGCTGCAGGAGAACGCGCGCGAGACCGGTGCGTACCTGCGCGAGCAGCTGGCGGGCCTGGCGCGGCGGCACAAAGCGATCGGAGATGTCCGCGGGGCGGGGCTTTATGTCGGCGTCGAAATCGTCACCGATTCCGATGCCCGGTTGCCCGACAAGGCCGCGACGACGGCGGCGGTCAACGGCATGCGCGAACGCAACGTGTTGATCGGCACGGCCGGTACATTCGGCAACGTCCTCAAGATCCGCCCACCGCTGTGTTTCAGCCGCGAGGACGCCGACATGCTCGTTATGGCGTTGTCGGACGCGCTGGCCTCGCACTCGGATCGACAGCGGCGATGAGTCGGTACGCGGACACCTACGCGGCGTGGCGGGCCGATCCGGACACGTTCTGGGGGGAGGCCGCGCGGCGGATTGACTGGATCAAGCCGTTCGATCGCGTGTTCGATCCAACTCTGGGCCACTACGGTCGGTGGTTCCCCGGTGCGGTGTGCAACACCGCCTACAATTGCCTCGATCGCCACGTGGCTGACGGTCGCGGCGGCGCGACGGCGCTGATCTACGACAGCCCAATGACCGGCAGCGCGCGCACGTTCAGCTTCGCGGAGCTGACGGACGAGGTCGCGACGTTCGCCGCCGTGCTGACCGACCTGAGCGTCGGCAAGGGTGATCGCGTCGTGATCTACCTGCCGATGGTGCCGGAGGCCGTCGTCGCCATGCTGGCGTGCGCGCGGATCGGCGCCATCCATTCCGTGGTGTTCGGCGGCTTTGCCGCCAACGAACTGGCAACCCGGCTCGACGATGCGCAGCCCAAGGTGATCCTGTCGGCGTCGTGCGGTATCGAGCCCGGCCGCATCGTCGCCTACAAGCCGCTGCTGGATGCCGCCATCGATCTGGCGGCGCACACGCCGCAGCATTGCGTCATCCTGCAGCGGTCGATGGCGACCGCCGTTATGCATGACGGACGTGACCTCGACTGGTCCGGGCTGGTGGATCAGGCGCGGCGTGCTGCGCGCAAAGCCGCGTGCGTGCCGCTGGCGGCCACGGATCCCCTGTACATTCTCTATACGTCCGGCAGCACCGGGCGGCCCAAAGGCGTCGTTCGCGACAACGGCGGGCACATGGTGGCGCTGCAGTGGTCGATGCCGAACCTCTACGGCGTCGCGCCCGGCGAGGTGTTCTGGGCGGCGTCGGATGTCGGCTGGGTGGTGGGTCATTCGTATATTGTGTACGCGCCGCTGCTCAACGGCAGCGCGACCATTCTCTACGAGGGCAAGCCGGTCGGCACGCCAGATGCCGGCGCGTTCTGGCGCGTTACCAGCGAGCACCAGGTGGCCGTGCTGTTCACGGCTCCCACGGCCTTGCGGGCGATCAAGAAGGAAGACCCCAACGGACTGAAGATCCGTGACTACGATCTTTCGGGGCTGCGCGCCCTGTTCCTGGCGGGCGAACGGGCCGATCCGGAGACCGTCAAGTGGGCGGAGCAGCACCTCAGAATTCCGGTGATCGACCACTGGTGGCAGACGGAGACGAGTTGGGCCATCGCCGGCAATCCGCTTGGGCTTGGCGCGCTGCCCGTCAAGCATGGGTCGCCGACGGTACCGATGCCGGGCTATGACGTGCAGGTACTGGACGACGCCGGGCATCCGGTAGCGGCGGGCACGCTGGGCAACATCGTGGTCAAGCTGCCGCTGCCGCCGGCTTGCCTCGTGGGGCTGTGGAATGCCGACGACCGTTTCGGCCCGAGCTACACCGACGAATTTCCCGGCTACTATCGCACGTCCGATGCCGGCTTCATCGATGCAGAGGGCTACATGTTCGTCATGGGCCGGACAGACGACATCATCAACGTCGCCGGCCATCGCCTCTCGACGGGGGCGATGGAGGAGGTGCTGGCTTCGCATCCCGACGTCGCAGAGTGCGCCGTCATCGGCCGGGCCGATAACCTGAAGGGCGAGGTGCCCGTGGGCTTTCTCGTGCTGAAAGCCGGCGTACTTCGTGAACCTGCCACGATCGAACAGGAAACCGTCGCCCTCGTGCGCGACCGCATCGGACCTGTCGCCGCTTTCAAGACGGCCTTGACCGTGGCGCGCTTGCCAAAAACGCGGTCCGGCAAGATCCTGCGGGGAACGATGAAAAAGATCGCCGACGGCGAAAGCTACCGCATGCCGGCGACGATCGACGATCCCGCCATTCTCGACGAGATCGCGGCGGCTCTGGCGAACAGATAGGAGCACGAAATATGGCAGGCAGGCTTGCGGGCAAGATCGCCCTGATTTCCGGCGGGGCGACCGGCATGGGTGGGGCATCGTCCAAACTGTTCGCGGAAGAGGGCGCGAAGGTCGGCGTCGTCGATCGCAACGAGGAGGCGGGCCGCGCCATGGTCGCGGCGATCGAAAAGGCGGGGGGCACGGCCGTGTTCGCCGCCGCGGACGTTGCCGACCAAGACCAGGTGAATGCCGCCGTAGCGCACGTGACCAAGACGCTGGGAGCGCCGAACGTGCTGTTCAACCACGCCGGCACGATCGTCATCAAGCCGTTTCTGGAGACGACGCTGGAAGAGTGGGAATGGCTGATGGGCATCAACGTGCGCAGCATGTTCCTGATGACCAAGGCGGTGCTGCCGGGCATGCTGGCGCAGGGCGGCGGGTCGATCGTGTGCACGTCGTCGATCTCGGCGGTCGCCTCGACGCCGCTGGAGGTGCTGTACTGCACGACCAAGGGCGCGTGTCACGCGTTCTCGCGCTCGATCGCGGTGGACTTCCGCGACAAGGGCATCCGCTGCAACGCGGTGTGTCCCGGATTCGTCAAGACACCGCACGGCCTGCGCGAGGTGAAAGAGCTGACGGCGCTCGGCGTCGACGCCTCCGATGAAATCATCGCCGCGCAGCAGGGGCGGTTGGCTGAACCTGAGGAGATCGCACGAGCCGCGCTATTTCTGGCCAGCGACGAAGCCAGCTTCATCAACGGCGCGCACTTGTTCGTCGACAACTGCTTCACGGCGATCTAGGGATCGCGTGAGCGGAAGACGTCGCTTCTTGACGCATCGGCGACGTCCCCCCGATATTGCGCATGATGATAGGCGAACATGTAGCGGCGTTGGCGCGACGGGCGATCGAGGAGCGGATCTTTCCCGGTTGCGTCGTCGGCGTGATGGACGCCGATAGTACGGATGTGCGCGCATTCGGGACGCCGACCTATGACGGCGGATCGCGCGTTACCGACAGCAGCATCTACGACGTCGCCTCGCTCACCAAGACCATCGTCACCGCCACGCTGATGCATCTCTTGATCGATGAGGGACGCTGCGGTCTTGCGGAGCCGGTGTGCACGTATATTCCGGAGTTCGCTGCAAACGGCAAAGATGCCGTGCTGATCGAGCACTTGATGAGCTACACGGTGCAGCTCGCGTACAGCTATACCGACGACTGGCAAGGGGACACGTCGCTGTGGACGTTTCCCGAGCTCTTACAGCTATTCTACGGAGCTTCACTCAAGGCGCCACCAGGCGAGGCCTATCTCTACACCGACACGACGGCCATGTTGCTGGGAGAGCTCATACGCCGGATCACGGGCCGCGATCTGGATCGGCTGGCCGACGAGCGGATATTCTCGCCGCTGCGAATGGGTGACAGCACGCTGGACCCCTTGTCGCGAGACAAAGATCGCATCGTACCGACCGGATTCAGGCCCGATGGCAAGCTCATTTGGCGCATCCCGAACGACGAAAAGGCGGATGTCGCATACGCCTCCGGCGTCCAGTCCGGCCTGGCTGGCCTGTTCTCGACCGTGCCCGACATCCTCCGCTGGGTCGAGATGGTCTTTGACCGTGGTCGCGTGAATGGCAGCGCGTTGCTCAGCCCGCGCGCAATCGACCTCATGACGCGGGACTATTATCCGGAAAAGGCGTTTCGCAGCGCGCTCGGGTGGGGCGACGGCCCTACACATCAATCGCTCGATGGCGCCGGCGGAAAGGGCATCCTTGCCAAGGGCGGGTTTACCGGGTGTTTCATGATCGGCAACATGACCACGAGGACGGCCGTCGTCTTCCTGTCCAACAGAGTGCATCCCATCAGGCCATCGGACACGACGCCCTGGCAGACGTTCCGCAGGAACCTGGTTCGAAGCGTTTTCGACGCCTGAGGCGCTGAGCGCCGATGACGGAACCGATTTGCGCAAGAGCCGACCGCCGTTCCACCAACATTCGATGGCATTGCGCTCGGCCTTTCGGCAATAGAAGATATACCGGGGCGATCAGACTTAGGGAATTCGGCTAGTTGACGGGAGTGGTCATGCGCAAGCGTTGGCGATTGCTGATTGGTGCCGTTGCGTTGGCGGCGGTCGGCGTGGCCGGGCGGATGGCGTTCGGGCCGGTTCATACGCTTGGACCAGTCGGGCGCTGCCTTGCAGGCGGGATTGACCTGAATGACCCGGCACCGTTTACGCGTGCACGCTTTGGAGGGAGCGTGGTCGGCTTGGCAGCATCAGGTGGTGGCAGTCGCGCTGCGTACTTCGAGGCCGCAATCCTCCGCGAGATCCGCCGCGCAGGATCAACCTTGCGGCTCGATCTATCGTCGGATCGCGAAGGAAGCCTGCTCGATCAAATCGATGCGATCTCGTCGGTATCGGGTGGAGCGCTTGCTGCCAGCTATTTCACGTTGAATGCGGAGAACCTGAAACAGGCCGAGTTCGATTCCGACGCCTGGCGCGCATTCCTCGACAAGATGGCGATCGAATACCGCAAGCGGCAATGGTTTCGGCAGGCGGTTCTGAACCCGGCTGTTTGGGTCCGCTCGATGTTCACCGACTATAATCGCGGGGTCTTAGCGCGGGACGACTACGATGCGGAGTTGTTCAAGGGGAAGTCCTTTCACGACCTGCCCGACAGACCCGCCCTCTATGTGAATTCCTTCGATGTCGCCAACCATGTGCGCTTCGTGATGTCGAAGCACTATGTCGATACGACCTATTTTCAGGACCGGTACTGGTGGGGAAAATTGAGCGCTCCCCAAACGCTCCTCAGCGCGAATGATCTGAGCTTCACACGAATCGATCCCGCCAGCGTCAGCCTCGCCGAGGGCGCATTTGCGTCTTCCGCATTCCCGATTGCGTACCCGAACCTCGCCCTTAAGCACTGTGGCTCGAAGATTCTCTTTCAGGGACAGAAGATTTTCCTAGCGGACGGAGCGCTTGCCGACAATTCCGGACTGATCACGCTGATGACGCAACTGAAGGCCGGCTTCGATGCAGAGGCGAGAGGCTCCACAGTCGTCGTGATCTACATCGACGCCAGCGTGGACCGGATCGACACCGACGGCAGCAAGTTCCAGCAAATGGGTATCGAAGAGCAGTATGCCTGGAGCAACACTGTCGCCGGTCACGCCATCGAGTCGATCTTCGGGGCTGTCGCATTGCTGCAGGATCTGGGCTGGAAGCAGATCGAGGGGATGGAGGTCGTGACGGACCAGCTCAATATGAACTGGGCCAACGATCTCACGTCGCGTACCGGTACGTGCGGACCAACAGCAAAGGCTTCATGGAACAATCTGTTTGCATCGGGCGGCCTTGCCATGCGTCCGCTGATCATCCGCCTTGGCTTACGCGACGTGATCGATCCGGATTTCGCATCGACCTATGGCGCTGGCCTCGCTGGTCGGCCTGAGCTTGTGCCCTTGCTCGACGACAATGCGATTGTGGACGGCATTGGCCAGCTTCCGAGACATCTCAGCCGGCGCCTGCAAAGCATTCCCACGGATTTCACGTTAGCCCCCAGCGACCGGAAACTCTTGGACCTTGCCGCGTTCCTCCTAGTGCAAGGCAAGCTTAGCGGCGACATCGCGCAGTGGAACGAAATTCATCGAAGTGTGAAGGCGACCCCGAGTACGCCCTCCAAGTGCCCCGGTTGACCCGGTCCGGGCGAAAGGTCAGCCGACACCAAAGACCGCTGCTCCGGCCAGGACAAGGGTGGCAAAAACCGCTCCCGTCAGCGCGCCCTGGACGAGACCGGTGCGGATTGTGCTGCCCGGCCAGCTGTACCGCATGTGGCTGTCCTCTCCCCGCGTGAGAGCATTGGAGAGCGCGGCTCCGAGTGCAGACGCACCTCCACCGGCCGCCTCGACAGAACTCGCCGGCAAGAGGCGCTGAGCCACGAACCCGAGCACCAGCCACAACGTCGCCCCGAGCACAGCACCGAGGATCGCGAGGGCGGTCAAAGCCAGGATCGCGAAGCCGGAAAGGGTATCGACCGTCGGCGGCCATCCACCGCCGGCACCACCCGATACGATGAAGTAGGCCAACGTCTCCGGCGCCACGGCTGTGCCGTATCCGCCAGGCATCGGCAGCAGCATGCCGAGGGCGGTCATGATGGCTGCCACCAATATGCCGAGAGCAACATGCAGCAGCAGAGCTGTCGCACTGAGCTGCAAGGCTGCAACGGCCGTTGATGTGCCGAGCGACTGTGCGGTATCGCGCAGATTGTAGCTGGCGAGAGAGCGCTTGATCGTAGGAATGGCGAGAACGAGCGAAACGACGGCGCCGCCGATGACATTCTGCAACAGCATCGCCGCGACATCAGCCGCCCCTCCGGGAGTCGTGCTGACCTGCAGCACCAGCTGAGCCCATGCGTCCGTCAAACCCGTTACGCCGCCGATGCCGTAGACCAACAAAGCCGCGGGAGCCATGACGATGACCAGGACGAAGATCGGCCCCATGACGACGATGACGACGCCCCTGATGAGCGACTCGACAAAGTCGGCGATTGGCGTCGGGCCCGACGTGTAGCCGGACTGGTACGGTTGAATCGGCTGCTTGGGTTTCAGGACTGACATGTGTTTGCCCGCCGCGTTGAACGAGATGGGGTGAACTGACGCACGAGAGGTCCACCCTAATGGCGTGTCCCCAAGGGCGATAGCCTTCTAACACAGTCTTGGCCGTGATCGCACGTTGCTGGCTGAGGGCAGTGTCCCCGCGGCCACCCCGCACGACTGCTGCACGTCCGGCAAGAAGAAACCCGTTTGTTTAGGGTGCATGACCTTAAGGCGTCAGCGGCAAGCCACACACGCCAAGCATCACAAGGGCCGGCTCGGACTGCACCTTCCGAGAGAGCAGGCTACTCGCCCAACGCGGCCGTCAGCAGATCGCACATGATCCCCGTTGGCATTCCGGCCATGTAGGACATGCGGGATAGGCCACGAAGCACGCCTGTGGACTTGACGCATGTCAGGCCAGCCTCGGCAAACTCGTGGGCCATCTGCGCCCGTGTCGGTGTCCTGGAGGGGCGATAGGATTGTCCGGTAATGCCTGCCCACAATCTCTTGCGGAGGCCCGAGACAGAACGTGCGTCCGTGAACGAGACGATGACGAGACCGCGGCTGACGCGCGCCAGCTCCCGCAGCACCCGAATACGCGTTTCGCGGTCTTCGTAGTGATGCAGCAGCCGGTTACAGATCACGCCGTCGAAGCTGCGGTCGGCAAACGTGGTGCCCATCACGTCTTCGACGCAGAAGTTCATCCTGTTCGACAGGGTTGGAAATCTAGCCGTCATGTTCTCGCGGCAACGGCTCACCATGTGGGCGGAACAGTCCGCAGCCGTCACGCGCAAGTTCCTCTCCAGCAGCAGCCGCATCACGCGCCCCGTGCCACACGGACAGTCGAGGATATGACCACCAGACGGAAACGCCGTGATCATTCTCAAGACCGCGCGCCGCTCCAACCGCCCCTTGAGATCGTCGCGATAGCCGTCAGGATATTGGACTGAGGCCAGTTCGGATCCGAACTTCTGCTGGGCGCGGAGAAAGCACGTCTCGCCACCTACGTTGTCGAGCCATACCCCAGATCCGCGTGCGACCGGATCGCGATCGGCTGGTCTGCGCCTGGTGACGGTCGAATGATCCACGTCGATCTCCCCGAGCAGGTTGTCGTTCGCGAGCCTCTGACTCGCGTCTGCTGAGGGCGTAGTGGAGCAGGCTGAAACACACCTGAAACGGCCACTTTCAAGGCCGTGGCGTACCGTCGACGGGGCCCGTAAGATGCGAACGGCAACGGATAGCCGGCGAACCTGAACCCTACCTGAAAGCGACTGAAATCAAGTCATGGCGCCACCCAGGCAGGATGGATAAGTTGCCCCATGCGCATTCTGATGATTGAAGACGAATTTGCCCTCGGCGACGCCATGCGCGTCAAGCTGAATGCCGCGGGTCACGCTGTCGATTGGGCCCGCTCCTTGGAGCCTGCCAACGAGGCGCTGCAGACGAAGACACATGAGGCCGTCCTGCTCGATCTTAACCTTCCGGACGGCAACGGCATGTCCGTTCTGACGACGTTGCGCGGCGATCGCGATCTTCGACCGGTGTTGATCATCACGGCAAAAGATCAGCTGTCCGACCGGCTTGCCGGGTTGAACGCCGGGGCCGACGACTACATCTTGAAGCCGTTTCACCTTGATGAGCTGGTCGCGCGCATCGAAGCCGTGCAGCGCCGCTGCCTCGGCGATCCCAACCCCAAGGTCACGATCGGCAATTTCGTGATCGACAAGGTCGCGCGCCAGGTCTGGCTCGATGACGCCGAAGTGGCGATGACGGGTCGCGAATGGGCGCTTCTGATGCGGCTCGCCGACCGGCCAGGGGCCATCGTCAGCAAGTCCCAGCTCGAGGACGCTCTGTACGATTACGGCGCGGAAACCGAAAGTAACACCGTGGAGGTGTACGTCAGCCGCCTTCGCCGCAAACTCGGCCGCACGTTGATCACGACGATCCGCGGCCTCGGCTATCGCCTGCGAGACCGTTGATGAAGTCCTGGAGCATCACGCAGCAGCTCTTGCGTCGTTTGCTGTTGTTGTTCGGTGCGTTGTGGATCAGTGGTGCCCTAGTCGCCATCGCCGTGGTGACGGAAGAGACCGACGAGGTGTTCGACAACGCCCTGGAGGGCACGGCCAAGATCCTGGCCGCGCTGGTGCCGCGTGATGCCTCGAAAATCGAGCGAGACGCCGCGCGATTGCTCGAAAGCCTCGCGCTGTCGGGAGAGCGTGCCGACTATATCTCCTACCAGATCCGCACTGCTGATGGCGCCATACAGGAAAAATCCCGCAATGCGCCGGCCGAACCCTATCCCGTCGCGATGAAAGGCGGCTTTAGGAACGTCGGCTCAACCCGCTACTACACTCACGCCATGGGGGATGGACGAACCTTCGTCCAGGTCGCCGAGGAGCCAGACGAACGGCGGGAGGCCTTCTATGGATTGTTGCTGGGCTTCGTGCTGCCGCTCTTCGGCTTGCTTCTCGTCGGCGCGATCATCGTTTGGCGCTCCGTCGGCAAGGTTTCCGAGCCCTTGCGCGCGCTTGCCCTGCAGATCAGCAGTCGCGACGGGCAGAACCTCAGCCCTCTCGCCGCCGAGGACGCACCCATAGAGCTGAAGCCGATCGTTGCCGACACCAACCGTCTGCTGAGCCGGTTAAAAAAGGCACTCGACGCTGAGCGCGCCTTTGCGACGAACTGGGCTCACGAACTGCGTAACCCGGTCGCGGCCGCCCACGCCCAGGCGCAACTCATCGCCAACGACCTCGATGGCGCGGCCAATCACGATCGCGCAAGCATGGTGGTGAGCGCCTTGCAGAACCTCGGCCTGCGCATCGAGCGGTTGCTGCAGAAGAGCCGGGCCGATGCGGGCCCGGTCATCACGTCGCAGCCCGCAGATCTCGTCTCGGTCGCCGAACTGGTCATCGACGCCTACTACTATCTCCCGCTCGAAAAGCGCATCGCCTTCGACGACGGTGGGTTCACGGCCTTGCCGGTCGCCGTCAACCAAGATGCGCTAGCGATCGTGCTGCAGAACCTCATCGACAACGCCATCGCCTACAGCATGCCGAAGTCGACGATCCGCGTCGCTGTCAAAGAGGGACCGGCCGTCCACATCGCCAATGATGGCGTGATCCTGCCTGCCGACGAGTTGGTCTCGATCCGATCAAGGTTTCAACGTGGCAGCCAATCCAAGGCGTCGGGCTTCGGCCTCGGGCTGTCCATCGTGCAGCAGATCGTCAAGGAAGCCGGCGGGACATTGGCTCTTCATTCGCCGGCGCTCGATCGCGACAACGGCTTCGAAGCGGTCGTCATCCTTCGCTCACCGGCCGGCTAGCGATCTCCTGTGCTAGCGCTGAGACGGCTGGTCGATTCCGGCGTACTTCCAACCGGCGATCTTGAAGCGATAGTGGCTCGGGAAAATACCCGTGTTCTTGTGGAACATGCGGCTGAGGTTGCCGCATGTGGTAAAGCCGCAGGCCTCGGCCGTCTCGGAAACGGTTTTTCCCGCGACGAGCCGATCGGCGGCTTCCCTGAGACGCACGTCGCGCAGATGGTACAGGGCTGTGCGGCCGAACATCCGGGGGAACCCGCTTCGCACGTCCGCCACTGAGAGGCCAACGGCCGCGGCCAGAGTGCTCGCCGTCCAACGCGCGCCAAAGTCGTTCTCGATGAGCGCCTTGAGCCTATTCAGTTTGAGTTCTGCAGCATCGTGCCGTTTCATCTCTTGCTCTCCCGCGGCAAGTGTGGTGGCCGGCGGACGCAATGGCCGCCGGCCAATGTCGTCTAGAAGTTGGAGGTGATCGAGAAGTAGGCCGTCGTCGGTGCCCCCGGTGCGATATTGTCGTTGCTGTGCGCGGACAGGAAATAGTCCTCCCCGAGGATGTTCTCGACGTTGAGCTGCGCGCGCAGGTTCTCGTTCAATTTGAAGTAGATCGCGGCGTCCACCGTCGTGTATTCCGGAACGATGGTTGCCTGCCTTCCCAGAGAAATCGGCGGACCTGGCAACGTAACCGTGCTCAGCGCTGCGAACATGTCGGTGCGATGCACGACGCCTACGCCCACGCCCCACATCGGGTTGAACTGAAATCTATTCCAAAGCGAAAACGTGTCGCTGGGCAGGAACGGCAGGTCGGTTCCGACGACGACGTTCGGCGCCGTTTGACTCGTGATCTCGCCCTTCTGATGTGCATAACCCGCCGCAACCTGCCACTGGTCCGTGATATAGCCGGTGAGCGTAACTTCGGTGCCCTCAACCTGGGTTTCGCCGGTCTGGATTGTCACGTCCGGCGTTAGCGCGAATGGTGTGTTCTCGCGCGTCAACCAATAGTGTGCGACCGCCAGCGACAGCGCGGGTGTGATATCCCACTTCGCGCCGATTTCGTAGTTGGTGAACTTCTCCGGCTCCAGCGTCACCGAAAGGCTGTTCAGGTTGCCAAACTGATCGCCAGAGGACGGCAGGTACGACACGGTATAGCTGCCATATGCCGACAAATAGTCGGTGGGCTTGATGATGATGCCGGCGCGCGGTGAGGTGAGATTGTCCTCGCGATTGAAGTTTCGATTAGCCGTACCTGGCGCCGCATTGAAGTTTTCGACATCCAACTCGAACCGGTCGAACCTCACGCCGCCAATCAGTTCGAGGTAGCGCGTAATCTCGACTTGATCCTGAACGTAGAACGACTGGACGTCCGCCTCTACGGCATTGTTCGTCTGGTTCGCCACACCGCGGAAGACGATGTTCGGAGTCGAGATATTGGGACTGCCAAACGGAACGTTGATCGTGGTGGCAACACCTGAAAAGAAGCCGTTCTGGCGGAAGTTTCTTCCCTCCTGACGGCCGAATTCCATGCCGCCCAGAAGCGTGTGCCGCATAATTCCCATATCGATCTTGTAGGTAAGATCGGTCTGGTTGAAGATGTTCTCGCGGTCGTTCAGGTTGTTGTAGGCCTGTATCGGCACCGTGTTGGTGTTCGAGACCGGACCGGATGCGTACACATTCTGATAGAATTTGTCGTAGTTCGCATAGAGGGTGTGGTTGCGCACCTTGAGGCCAAAATCGGTCCTGTGCTCCACCGTGGCGAAGACACTATCGACGTTAGCATCGGCATAGCTGCGATCCGGATTGCCGAAGAACGTCGACTTGCTTGTATCGGCAGGACGGCCGTTGAAGGAGGGAATGCCACGGTCGGCGGTACGGTTGTCTTCAAAATGCTCGTAGCCGACCTGTACCCTGGTGCGCTCCGACAGCCGGAACGTGAATGTCGGGTTGACCGCCCAGCGTTCCAGGTTCACGTCGTCGCGAAAGCTGTCGGAATACTCGTACATCCCGTTCATGCGCACGGCGAAATTGGGATTGACGACATAGTTCGTGTCGGCCGTCGCCCGCTTGTAGCCATAGCTGCCGACCGAGATCGTACCCTCGTTCAGGTTGAAGAACTCCGCCCGCTTGGTGACGCGGTTGACGATGCCGCCGCCGCCGCCTCGCCCGAACGTCAATGCGTTGGGTCCCTTCAGCACTTCCAGTCGTTCAGCGTTATAGAGGTCGCGGAAAATCTGTGCGTCGTCGCGCACGCCGTCGACGAAGAAGTCGGCCGTCGTGTTCTGACCGCGGATGGAGATCTGGTCGCGGTTGCCTTCGCCCGTGCCTGTGGTCACGCCCGGAACGTACTTGGTGGCCTCGCCGATGCTCTTGATGTTCTGGTCTTTGATCTGCTTGTCGGTGATGACGCTGATCGATTGCGGTATATTACGCAGCGGCGTATCTGTTTTCGTCGCAGTGCCGGTGCGCGTGGCGTTGTAGCCAACATCTCCCTGCGCGTCCGCGGCAGGCCCTGTCCCCTCGCTGGTCGCGGTGGCGTCGAACGGCTCGACGACGACCGGCTCGGCGGCTGGAGGCGGCGCGGCCTTCGCCTTCGTAGCGCTCGGCGCGGACTTCTTCTTGGCCGCCACGGCCACCTTCTTCTTCGCGGCTTCAACCGTGATCTGCGGTAGCGGCGCCGGCTCGGCCGCCTGCTGCGCGTAAACTTCGAACGGAGCACCCACAATAACCGTTGCCGTCGTCAGCAACGCAGCCCGCCGCACTAAACTCATCGACATGCGTTCTTGTCCCCCAGGAGATCGCACCGGCAAAAGCGCCGTGTGACACGCGACTGGACCTGGCAATCCGGCTTGGCCGTCGCGCGAAGGGACACTAAGTTTTCATGACTTCGATAATCAAT
The DNA here is from genome assembly GCA_965279065.1 of Hyphomicrobiaceae bacterium. Taxonomy (GTDB): domain Bacteria; phylum Pseudomonadota; class Alphaproteobacteria; order Rhizobiales; family Hyphomicrobiaceae; genus JAKAXS01. The sequence goes on along the minus strand of OZ257134.1, from coordinate 293,235 downwards.
ATTTGAGCGGCGCACGCGCGGCGCGCATGTCGCCGTTGGTGCGCCGGCGCCACTTTTCGGTGATTTCTGTTATCTTCGTGTAAGGTTCAGCGCGCTGCGTTGCCGGAAGTCACTGCCGGCAACGCCATAATGGCTTCGAACCCGTCCACGCGGCCGGTGGCCGGCGAGCGCAGCTCCAGGTGACCTCCAACCTGCCGCATGAGTTCGCCCACGATGGCAAGTCCGAGGCCGTATCCGCCCAGCCTGGCGTCACGATCGCGCTGGTACCGCTGCCTCAACCGGGCGAGTTCGTCCGGCGGGATGGCGTCGCAGCCGTTGACCACATGCAGCGCGCCGTTGCCATCGATGCTGACGTCGACCTCTGCCGCTGCGTCCGCGTGGAACAGCGCATTGTCGATCAGGTTCTGCACGGCGATTCCCACGGCGTCCTTGTCGATTGCGACCGGCAAGTCCGTCCTGCTGCCGGCGTCGAAGGCGACAACTTTTCCGCGCCGCACGTAGTCGTCGACCAGCAACTTTGTGACCCCAATCAAGTCGGACGACTGCGTCGAGACGCTGACGCCGGCTTCCGCTCGGCTCAATTGCAGCAGGCGCTCGATGCGGTGGCCGAGTTCGCTCAAGGACCGCCCGACAGATCCGATCCGCGCTGGATTTGTCTCATCGTCGGGAAACATTGCCATGTACTCGATCTGGGCTCGAGCCGACGCGATCGGATTGCGCAACTCATGCGCGCAGTTCGCCGAGAAGGCGCGCTCAGCCTCAAACGCTTCGCTTAGCCGCGACAACAGCCGGTTGATGTCGACGATGATCGGCTCAAGCTCCACGGGCACGCCGACTGGATCGATCAACGCCAGATTGGCCCCGCTGCGCGCCTGCAGCTGACGGCCGAGTTGCGCAATTGGCTTGCCTACCCTGGCGGCGCCGCGCGACAGGACGTAGCCACCGGCAGCGATCATCGCCAGCAGCGGCAGCAGGAAACCTGCGAGCAGACCGAGAAAGGCGTCGCGGCGCTCGTCGTAGAACTCGGCGATCTGCACGAAGCCGTCGCCAGAGGACATTCGCCGCGTCAGATAACGCATCGCGCCACGCCCAACGAACCCGACCTCCAATGGCACGGGATAGGCCTCGGTTGGCGCTGCCGATGAGCGTCTGACTACCCGGCCCGCCGCATCCCTGATCTGAAACGACATGTACTTGCGACGATCGCCCGAAAAGGCCAGGCGCTCCAGCCGCGAGGTGTCTTTCGCGGCATCACCAGAGTCTTCGCTGAGCATCAGGACGGCATTGGCCGCCTCCGTCATCGCGTTGTCGAACATCTCATTCGTTTCATGCATGATGAAGGTGGACGCCAGCACGGCACCGCCGAGCCACAGCGTGCCGAGCAGCACCAATTGCCGCCATCGCAGATCGCCGATGAGGCTCCAGGCCCCGGTTTCTGAAAGATGCCCTTTAGACGGCAAGGCGGTATCCCACATTGCGCTTGTTCAGGATCACACCTGGACCGAGCTTGCGGCGCAAGCGGCTGATATGGACCTCGATGGCATTGCTGCCCTCCTTCACGTCGCTCTCGAACAGCACCTCCATGAGGTCAACTTTGGTCACGGCCTTTCCGGCGGGCCGGCACAGCCTTTGCAGTAGCAACCACTCGCTCTTGGACAGATCCACCTCCTGCGCCTTGACCGAGACGCGTTCGGCAGAGATGTCGATAGAGGCATCCCCCACCGTGATCTTCGGGCTTGGATTGCCGTAGAAGCGCCGCTCGACCGCGTTGATGCGTGCCTCGACTTCACCGAGGTTGAAAGGCTTGACGATGTAGTCGTCGGCTCCGGCATTCAATCCCTTGATGCGATCGCGAATCTGATCCTGGGCACTGATGATGATGATAGGCCTGTTGTCCCCGGCCTCGCGCAGGCTGCCGACGAGATCAAGACCATGACCGTCCGGCAGACGTAAATCGACAAGCAGAAGGTCGTGGGCATTCTCGCCGATTGCTTTTGCGCCGTCGGCAAAGTTGCGGACCCACTCGACCTTCCGTCCCGTCCTTGCCAAGTAGGCACTGACGACGTCACCGACGCCGAACTCATCCTCAATCAGAAGTACGCGCATGGACCGTTACAGTTAACCGATTGTCGTTTTCAGCATTCTAGCCGTTACGGTGCGAGCCCCACAACAGCAACCAGAATCTGCCGAAAGTAGCCATAGCGCTGGTTCCACGGTCCAATTCGGGCCAGGCGGCCGTCTTCAGGTGCGTTTCAGGTTGGGGTGGTTTGTGACCACACCTCGGGCCACTTCGCTGCCCGCCCCCGCGCAGGACGCGATGCTCCAGTTAAGCCATCAACGCTCGACCAATTCGATCATCGTAGCGGCCTCGCTGTTCGTCGCCCTGTTTGCGAACTTGCCGCTGTTTGCCGCGGCTGTCGACACGTACGGCGTCTCGGCGGGGAATGCCCTATTCATCAGCTCGCTCTTCTTCTTCATTGCATCGATCTTCGTGCTCGTGCTGTCGGCGGTATGTCATCGAAGGGCAGTCAAACCCATCGTCATAACGTTCCTGTTGCTGAGTTCGGTGATCGCGTACTTCACCAGCCGTTACGGTACCGTGTTCGACTACCACATGATCAGCAACATCCTGGAGACGGACACCGCGGAGGCACGGGATCTCTTCAATTTCAAACTGCTGTCCTATGTCGTCGTTCTGGGCATTCTGCCGTCCCTCGTCGTCTACGCAGTGCAGCTTGAACATCCACCCTGGAAGGTGGAGACAATTTCCCGGCTCAAACTGGTCGGCGGCGCTTTGGCGATGCTCGTACTCATCCAGCTGGTATTCGGGGCCGGCTACGCCAGCCTGATGCGCGACCACTTTGAAATCGTCGCCAAGACCAACCCCACTTATGCGCTGTATTCGGCAGCAAAGCTCGCCGTGCGTTCTGCTCCAGTTGCGATCGACCGGGCCCATGTTCTACTGGGGTCCGATGCCAAGATCCCTCCCACCGACAAGGACCGCGACCTCGTCATCATGGTCGTGGGCGAAACCGGCCGGGCCGACCACTGGTCGCTCAATGGCTATTCCCTCGAAACCAATCCTCTCCTTGCCAAGGAGGACGTGATCAACTTCCCGGATTTCTGGTCCTGCGGCACCTTCACGTCCTGGTCGGTTCCGTGCATGTTCTCGAACCTGGGCCGGGCCCATTTCGACCCGACACTTGCCAGTTCGCAGGACAACGCGCTCGACATCATCAAGCGGGCAGGTATCAGCGTCTTATGGCGTGACAACAATTCGAACTCGAAGGGCGTCGCCGACCGCGTCGAGTATCAGGACTTCAAATCGCCGCGCCTGAATCCCGTCTGCGAGGAGGGTGAGTGCCGTGACGAAGGGATGCTGCACGGCCTGCAGGAGTATATCGATGCGCAAAGGGGCGACATCCTCATCGTGTTGCACCAGATGGGCAATCACGGCCCTGCTTACTACAAGCGTTATCCGAAGGCGTTCGAGCGGTTCACGCCCGTGTGCCGCACGAACGATCTCGGCTCCTGCTCGTCGATAGAGATCACCAACGCCTACGACAACGCCATCCTCTATACCGACTACTTTCTCTCGAAGGTCATCTCGCTCCTGAAGCGGAATGATGCCAAGTTCGAGACGGCGATGATGTACCTCGCCGACCACGGCGAGTCGCTGGGTGAATACGGCGTCTATCTCCACGGCATGCCGTACGTCCTGGCTCCCGACGCCCAGAAGCACGTGCCGGCCGTTATCTGGCTCGGGCAACGGTTCAAGAGCGAACTGCAGCTCGGAGGCATGGAAGAGCGACGCAAGCAACCCTGGTCGCAGGACAATGTGTTTGCGACGCTCTTGGGCTTCTTCGAGGTCAGGTCGGCGACATACGACCCCCGCATGGACCTGATCCCGCGCAAGCAACCGGCGACAGCCTCAGCTGCGAACTAGGTCTCGTCCCTGCCGTTCAACCGAGGACCTCACTCACCAGCAGGTGAAGCAGAGGGGTTCGGTAGGGGGTTCGAAATAGTGAGATCGAAACAAGCTGAAATATAACAATAAATTAGGAAACGAATTGGCGCCCCGTAGGGGATTAGCACTTCTGTCTCAAGCTGTCTCACCTATCGAAAATTCCCTTGCAACTTTCGGTCATTGACCACGACAACTGTCTCAGGCTGTCGCAAGCTGTAACAGGCAAGCTCACGTCTGTGGAGGGGCCGGTGGAGGGGCCGACCCGGTGGAGGGGCCGATGGCGTCCAAGCTAAATATCTTGACGGCAAGGTTCGTCACGACTGCTGCGGAAGTCGGCAGGCATGCCGACGGGGGCGGACTGTTCCTACATATTCGACAGCGTGGAGACAAGGCCGAGCGCGTATGGGTCTTCAAGTACAAGCGCGGTGAGCGCGGCGCCACGCGGGAGCACTGGATCGGCCTCGGGCCTGTCCGCGATGTGTCTCTGGCTCAGGCGCGGGAGCTCGCGCGCAAATGCCGCGAAGCGCTCGCGAGCGGTCAAGATCCACGACTGGCAGTGAACCGCACAAAGGACGCGGTGCCGACATTCGGGTTCCTGGCAGAACAGCTAGTTGACGATATCGCCCCGGGCTTCAAGAGCGAGATCACGGTCCGCAACTGGCGGCGAACGCTTTCTGATGCTTATTGCGCATCGATCCGCAAGAAGCCAGGTGACGACAGACGATGTGCTCGCCATCCTGCGACCCATCTGGCAGTCGAAGCCTGAGACCGCGACTAAGGTGCGCGAGCGCATCGAGCGGGTGCTGGACGTCGCCAAAGCCAAGAAGCTCAGGGCGGGCGACAACCCAGCGCATTGGAAGGGGCATCTGAAGCTCATGCTGCCGGCCCAGACGGCCAAGAAGGGGCATTTCCGGGCATTGCCGTGGCGGGAGCTGCCAGGTTTCATGGCGAGGCTCCGTGGCCGCGATAGCATCTCCGCGCTCGCGCTGGAGTGGACGATACTGACCTGCGCACGCACCGCTATGACGATCGGTTGCCCGCGAAACGAAATCGATCGCACAGCTAAAATTTGGACGATTCCGCCCGACCGGATGAAAGAGGCTCGCGAGCACCGCGTGCCCTTGGTAGATCGCTGCATCGAGATCTTCGACGAAATGGAAAAATTTTCAGCTCGTTACGGTTGGCTGTTTCCGGCGCGCGACCCGCGCGAAACGCTATCGAACATGGCGATGACCGAGTGTCTGCGGCAGCTCGGCGACGATGCGACTGTACACGGTTTCCGCTCGACGTTCAGCGACTGGGCGCACGACGCCACCGAGTTCCCACGTGAGCTCACCGAGGCAGCACTCGCGCATGTCGTGGGCGACGAGGTGGAGCGAGCTTATCGCCGCTCAGATGCTCTGGAGCGCCGCAGGGTTCTCATGCAAGACTGGGCGACCTTCTGTGACGGTAAGCTCACGGGGCGGCATGAGGCGTCCTGACCTCTGGCTGTCGTTCGCCTGGAACGACCGCTTCGGCGCCTTCCTGGCGATCGCATCGACGAAGCACCGGCCCTACATTGGATACTCGCCTCGATCGCCCTAAGATGGCAAATACTGCGGCCTCCAGCTTCGTCCGGAGTGTGGGCGCCCGTCTTTGCCAAGTGTGTGAATTGCGGGAGCCCCAGTGGATGGCGATCAACCGTGCGATCTGGAAGCCAAGCTTTATGACCTGGCCGGTGTGGCCGTGTCCGCACTGCGGAAGCGCCGCCTTGGCACTAAATCACGATACGCTAGCCAGCATCGAGACCGGACCGTCTAAGCAGCTGAAGGGCGAAGATGCGTGGGAAGTCGACTGGATGGACCACCGCTTCACAGCGCAGCTAGTCTGTGGGAACGCATCATGCCGCAACGTCGTGGTCGCGTGTGGGACGGTACAAAGTAAGGAGCACTGGTACTACGACCACGACGGTAAGACACAGCGCGATGTGATACCCATCTATCTGCCGACCTTCTTTCAAGATGCTCTACCAGTATTTCCGATCGCTCATGAATGCCCGAAGGAGGTGACGGAGCAGCTGAAGCGTTCGTTCATGCTGATCTGGTCTGACGTTGCATCGGCCGGCAATTGCGTCCGCTCGGCCGTTGAGGCGTTGCTGACGAATCGTGGCATTGCCCGCACGGTTCTTGACAAAAAGAAAAAGCGCACAAGGATGTCGCTGCACAGCCGCATCATCAAGTTCACGACGAAAGATGCCACTGCGGCAGAAACATTACTTGCCATCAAGTGGCTAGGCAACGAGGGCAGCCACGCCACCGCGAGCCCGCTCGGACTAGACGGTTTGTTGGACGCATATGAGCTGTTCGAGCATGCGATCGAGCAAATCTACGTGAAGCGCGACAAGCGCCTGCTGAAGCTCACGGCCGGCATCAACAAGAAGAAGGGTTCAACGCGAAAGAACGCCAAAAAAGCGAAGTCAGCTTTGAAACCCTAGTTAGACGAGACGGTCTCGGCTGGCTCCCATGAGAGCGCTGCGGAACCGGTCGTGCGGGTAAGCGTAACAACCAAGCGAAATCTGCGTATCAGATCTTGATCTGCGGAACGGACGCCTTCAGCGCTATGGCGTTCGCGATCTCCGCGTACAAGTCGACATCCTCATCGAGGCAGCGGAGTGTCACGATCAAAGCGTACCGTGTCTTATCGTTGTACCGCTTTTGAGGAAGCCGATACTTCCACCAGCCGGAGACGGGATAGATGGCGAGCGTACGCCGCTCCGCTAGCGCTGCTCCGGACCCCTGCCACACATCACAATGCAATGAGCCGGGCGACTTCTGCGATCGGCTGTTGGCACCGAACATCCAGCCCGTATCCCCCTCCTTTTCGATTTCGACGTCGTCGAGACTTTCCCCGCCTTCGTCGATGGTGACGTCGTCCTCTTCCACCTCAGAAGCAGCAGCCAAACTGTTGATGCGGGAAAGAAAGTCGGCCTGAGATTCCAGCGGCCGTTGCAAGTCAAAACGCAATCCATGCGACCGGTAGCGAGCTGGTGTGACTGGCATCAGCTGGCCGGGACTAGGCTCGATGAAGTAGGAGAGGGTAACTTTGAGCTCGACACGCTTCTCACCGAGCTGCTCCAGCGTACTGACTGGCCAAGGCAGGGCATAAATGTGAACATCTCTGAACTTCGGCGGGCCATCCTCGATCAGCTTGCCGCGTTTGCCCTGTTTGGTCGGCCGGTAAAATGGTTGGATCGCCGCTTCGGCGATCAGGGCAAGATCACTACTGGCAGAAGATAGTGCGCGATCCAGCTGCGGCACGCCATAACCGAACTGGCGTGATAGTGCGATGTGCGCCGCCTTGCGCCTCTTTGCGCCGGCGATGCGCTCCTGCATTTTCGGCGTCCAACGCGCGCTGTGCACAATTAGGCCTCGCACCGTCTCCGGCCAATAGGTTGGTCCCTCAGCCGCAAGGGTAGTGGCAAACCGCGTCGCCTCTGCTGTCGCAGCACTGGTGGCCCAAAATGCAGTTAAAGGATCCGCTACGAAATCGCTGTTCGTGGTGAGGACGGAAAGTGATGGAACGCCTGGAACTATGTCTCGGCCGCTGGGGCTAATGGCTCGGTTGCCCGCCTCAAAGACGACCTCCGGCTTAAGGGGCATTTCTTTGGGCCAGGAAGTCGATGTACGGCTATAGGGGCTGCGATCGCCAACGGCCGAAATTGCGGCGTAACCATTTAGGTACTTGCCCTTGACCGTATCGCGGTCGGTGAAACCGCCGACCCCGATGGTGTTCCAAGCTTGAACAGGATCTTCCATTGGATGGAGATCGGGATTGGCTAGGTCGTCGGCCTTGACGTCGTCTTGGATATTGCCTCCAGAAATCATGATTAGTCGTTTTGGAGCCGTAGGATCGTCCGTCTCACCATTCATTTTCCCGGCAGCAGCTTGATCCATAGCCGCGCTCCAACTCGTAGGACGATCGCCTGGAACAGAGCGGTTTGTAATTGCCATACAGAACACCCGCGTGCGGCCGGGCGCGGCGATCTCTGGAAGACTGATGGCTTGCTGTGTAACATAGCCATAGTTGGCTGGCTCGGTCGGGTCGAAGTTCTTGGGGGGAAGGAGCGTCACAGTTTCCAGCCGGTGCACCAGCTCAATCTGTCGGCTGTCCGCAACGGGATGGGTGAGATCGCCAAGCAGTGCCATACCGGCCATTTGAGTGCCATGGCCTCCATCGTAGTGGTCGTCGACGCCCCAATCATCATTTATGGCGTGCTGATCATTACTCGCCAACGAGTCAGCTAGAAGCGGATGCGATCGGTTTGTTCCGGAATCGAGAATGCAGGCCGTTGGCGCGCTCAAAGGTGCATGTTTCACTCGCTTAGCGAGATCGCGCAGCAGTGGAATTTGATCTTCCGCCATTTCGGAGAGGAATACATGAGGGCTATCGGACGCATGTCGAAGTTTCTCGACTGCATCTGTGTGAACAAGGAGTCGCTCCACATCATCGCGAGTGCCGTAAACCGGGATGACAACGCAATCAGGAAAAATCAGGCGCTGTTCGCTGACGCGTAACCCCAGCTTCTCCGCAGGACCGGCTAGGTTTCCGTCACGGTCCTTCCAGCACCAGCATTCCCACCAGATACGCTGTGAGCTGTCGGGCAGGGGCCGTCGATCGAACCAAAGAGTTTCGACACTGGCCGCGGTGATGCGATCGATCTGTTCGAGTCGCTTTCGTGCGACGTTCGTGCCGCCGTCATTCGCGTAGTCGGCAAGTGTCTTCTGCAGAAACTGTTCTGCATCATGCGGAACGAAGAGACCACCGATCTGAGCACCTGTTTCGTCCGTGCGGACGGCAGCGATGCGAATCCCTTCGCGCGGCCAGGCTGTATCGGGAAGTAGCTTGTCGGCCTCCGAAGCAATTTCCACATATACGCCAGGTTTGCCAGCAGCCGCGTCTGGATCACGTTGCTGTAGCATGCGATGTGCCGCGGCTAGAGCCTGCGCTAGCTCGGCCGTGAGCTTGCCACCATGCGAGAAGCGTTCGCGTCCCGACTCTTTGGATGAAAAGTTCCGGCTCGGTGGCTTATAGTCACTTCGCGTCCAGAAGCGATCGATACGCAAATGCGGTTTAGAAAAGGCAGATTTCGGCAAATCAGGCTTGTCAGCCATGGCAAAGGTCACTTTCGAGAAATGCGCGAGAAGAGCGACGTAAAAACAATAAGTATGGGTCGCTAAGCTTCACGCATTCCCGAGAGGGCATGCTTCGCAGAGCGGCGCTCTGTCAAAGCGGTTACCAGCTTGGCCCAGGATGCGACAGTTCCGCCCGCCATAATGGTGCGCTTGATGACGTCATCGACCGCACGCGCGATCTCGGCGTGGCTCAAGTCATCGGCCGCTAGCAGAACCTTCGACCATTGAATTTGCTTGGGCCTGAATAGGCCGAGGTGGCGTTCGATCACCATCTGAGCGGCTTTGCGGTCGGGCATGCCGTAAACGATCACGTCGTCAAATCGGCGTGCGAGCGCAGGGTCGAGTAGTTCCGGATGGTTGGTCGCGGCAATGATGACGCTATCCGCGGCGTTGTCCTCCTCCATAAACTGAAGGAAGGAATTGAGGATGCGGCGCATTTCGCCAACATCGTTGTCGGCACCGCGATATCCGCCAATGGCATCGAACTCGTCAAACAGGAAGACGCCACGGGTAATGGCGATATGATCGAAAATCAGGCGCAGTTTGCCAGCCGTCTCGCCGAGATAGCGTGTGATTAAAGCGTCAAGACGAACGGTGAACAATGGTAGGTGCAGTTCGCCTGCCAGGGCTGCTGCTGTCATGGTCTTGCCCGAACCCGGGGGTCCCGCCAGTAACAAGCGAGCCGTCGGCAGTTTGCAAAATGACCGCAAAAGTTCGCGCTGCGCTTGCTGTTCCAACACGTCCTCTAGACGGCTAAGTGTCGCCGTATCGAGCACCATCTGGTCGAGGCGTAGCTTGGGATACTGGACCGAGAGCAGAGCCTGTAACTCGCCCTTGGGTCGAGCTATCGGGATAGCCGCGCCAGTGTCGCTGGCTGGCTTTTGTCTGGATTGCGCGCTGCGAGCGGCCTGTACCAACTTCCTCAACTGCTCGGCGGTGTCCCTATGCCCAGAGCGCGCTTCGCCGGCAGCCACCTGGAGTGCGATGGAGAGAACCTTCTCCCGGTCACCTCGAACGTGGCTGTTTAGCAGCGCAATGATTTGATGGGCCGTGGCCATATCTTTTGAGCGCTTTTTGAGCGGAATTCGAATCTCAGGGTACAATATATCGAGTGAACAGCGCTTGAACGAGGGCAAATTCGCCGAAGCTGCGACTATGCTGCAACGTTGACTTCTAATGAGCGTACGTAAGTTGCTTATGCTCCCGCTTTTGCTGAGCTATCGCGAATGGCGCCGTAAGCTTGCCGACGTAGCAATGCAGAGCGAACTGTGGACAGCGTCAGCGATCTCGTCCGCTTGCTGTGCATTCGGATAGGATGGCCACATGCACGCGTGGCCGTTCGGAGACCGAAGTGGACCCATCGATTGTTATAGCAATAATGTCACTAGTAATGTCCGCATTTACTGCAGGCTGGACGATCTATCGTGACGCGGTTCAGAAGCCAAAATTCCGCACCTCAATCGCGATCAAGTCGATGTGGCAGGGCGGTCGACAAGATGGTCCCCACATCTGCGTAGAAGTCCTGAACCTCGGACCTCAGCCTAACAGAATTGGATTGGTGTTCGTACGACGATCCTGGTGGGACCGGAAGTGGCATCGCAAGCCGAGTGCATTTATTATGCCGGACTGGCAGCACATCGCCAACGTCCAGAGCGCCGCGCGCATCGAAGTAGGGGATACAGCGATATTCGTGATCCCATTTAATTCGGACTGTTTCCTGAAGGAGAAGGACTTAGCTCAGGTAGGCGTCTCAGACGGGTATGGAACCCTACATTGGGCTCCGCGCAAACAGCTGAAGTCTGCCATGGCCGAATACGATCGGGACTTCAGTCAGCCGACAAGCTGACGATGCTGAGCGCCCCCGCTTTGTCCACTTTCGCCTCGCGTCACGCACGTGCGCGTCATGGGCTCTTATGCGCTCGCCACCTAGCCCATCGCTGCTTCTGCGATATCGAGATCCGGTTCCGCCCGGCCATTGACGGCCCGGTACTGAGGCCGCCATGGTTTCTGCATCGGCCGTTCGTGAGTGCCTTGGCCTCGCATGCCGTTCCGCGCCGCGTGCGCGCGCCGCAGCGGGGTCCGCTCCGTCCAGCCATGCCGGTCCTCCAGTTATCGTTCTGCGGTCTTATCGATCATGGCGACGCAGACGACGGAAATATCAACGAGTGAAACACCCTTCACGTCGCCAAGATCGGTTGCCTCGTTGAGGCAACTGATGATCTTCCCCAACAGCGCTCTGCGTTCGATCCTCGATCTGCTGGTAGCCGCCACCCGTGCGGACCAGATAGCCCGGTCAACGTCCGGAGCTTTGAGCCAGGCTTGAGCCGGATCGTTTGGCTCCAGCGCGAGCGTCGGCAACGCCATCGCACACACGCCGATAATAAAGATCCACAGTCTCATTTGCTAATCTCCAGACTGAAAATGGCAACGTTGAAAAGGCGGTGGCACGAGAAAGGGCCGCCCCGAAGGACGACCCTGCCTAGCCTGCATGCAAGCTACTTGCTCCGCTAGTCAAATTCCTCGTCGTCGTCCGGCTTCAGCTCCAGAAGAGGTCGCAGCTGGCATTCGTCCAACGCAAACCATCTCGTTGTGCGCGATGTGGTGACCGTAAGGATCAACACACCTGGCTTAGAGTTGCTTCGACTTAGGACGATCGACTCATCGCCGTTGTCAAAGTCGATGACGCTGATGCTATGCATCTCCACAGGAATTAACGTTTTGAGGTTCATTGGCTTCTCCAAAAGGAGTTGCCGCTGCTTCCTCGCGTCGGGCCTCAAGATGCGTCGCGGGTTGCGCATCTGTGTACGCCACGTGGATCAACCACGCGTTCTTATTGTATCACGAAGTTGGCGTCGCGAGCTCCGATTTCATTGAATATCCCTGGATCTAATCGAAGACCGCTCGAGCTATCGGGCCGGGCGTGAAGGTAGCCGCTCGTCGTGGCCATCAGCTAAAGCTTCAATGCATTGTAGACCGACGACCGCTTCAGGCCGACTTGATGTGCGATCTCAGGTACGCTCAGGCCCTCATCGCGCAGCTTCTTCACGATCTTCGACGTCTGCTCTGTCACCTTGGGCTTCCGACCAAACTTTACTCCCCGAGACTGTGCGTCCTTGATGCCGGCCGCCTGGCGCTCGCGAATGAGCTCGCGTTCCAGTTCCGCTACACCGGACAGGACCGTCAGCATGAACTTCGAGTACTTGTCGCCCGTGCTAAGTGAGGGCTGATCCAAGAACTTCACCGCGACCCCCTTTTCGGTAAGTTCGTGAAGCAGGTTAAATAGGTGCCGCGAGCTTCGAGCGATGCGATCAGCCTTTGTGACGATCAATTCGTCACCTTCCCGAACGTACGCGAGGCAGGCCTTTAAGCTCGGTCGCTCGTCGTCGGCGCCAGACTTCTTTTCCTCGAATATCTTCTCTGCACCGGCGGCTCGAACCGCCTCGCGCTGACTGCTCAGGTTCTGGCCTGTTGTGCTGACGCGGATATACGCTACGGCCTTACCCATCATCTCCTCCCAATCCACAAAAGATAAGATGTTTGTGGAATTGAGTTTATGGATGAGTTTTTGGATGTCAACTGTTATGTCCACAAAAGTGTAGTTTTATGGACGGTCTCGAGCACACCAATTAGCGGCGGTCGATAGCTCTGCAACATCCGAAACCGACATCATTGCTGGAACGGCGGTGTCTGCTGTGCCGAGAAAGCGGAAGTCGGAACACGACTTAGTACGGCTTATCGATAAAGGACTGATCCGTCCGCTCTATCATCAGCAGCTACCTCACGGCCCCGCGCAGCTTTGGGCAGGCGCGGTCACTGTCTCTCATCGTCCTGCTGCGTCCAGGCCCAGGAGCCAGCGGTTCATGGTAATGAAATTGCTGTCGTTCGAGACGCCGGGCTCCGCTTGATCGGAACGTCCCGACGCATTGCGCGAGTCGGTTGGAGACATGCCGTAAGCCTCGCGGAACGCGCGGCTGAACACGGTGTCATTGCGGAAGCCGTAACGGCCGGCGATGGTGCTGACGCGATCGCCCGCATGCGCCGGGTCGGTGATCGTCTGGAATGCACGCGTAAGCCGCCTTTGCTGGATGTACCGGCTCACGCCTCCGAGCGGCTCGAAAAGACGATAAAGCGTCGCACGGGACATGCCGAGTTCGCGGCAAAGAAACTCCGGCCCCAAATCGGGCTTTCCGAGATTGCTCTCGACGAGGGAGCGCAACATTTGCAGAGAGGCGATCTTTGCCGTCCCCGAAGGAGCGCCGCGTCCATTACTGCTCGTGCTGACCAGGGCGGCGATCAACGCTGCGGTGCCACGTGCTGCGGCCCTGGCATCTTGCAGGCCAAGCCCAGGCACCTCGGCCGCGAGTGTCTGCAGGTGATTGAGCAGCATCGTGTTGAGCGGGCTGGACCTTGGCAATACGAGCCCGTGCAGGCGATCAAGATTAGGAAGGAAGGGCTCGAGCGATACCCTCGGCAATACGATCGTGAGACTTCGGTAGTCGGGGGCTTCAATTGTGGAGCGGCGAGACAAGTCGAGAAAGAAGATGTCGCCCGCCAGGACATCGACGCAAAGACCGTCGGCGTTGAGATCACATCCCCCGATGAGGTGGACGACAACAGCAATGTTGTCGAGCCCGCTACGCGCAATCGTCTGCGTCGTCCGCTTCAGTGTGACGCCCGACGAGGAACCCAGGGAAAGGGCAACATCGGCGAATTGATAGCTCGTTGCTTCGACCGCGAACGAGGAGCGCGCAAGTGGAACGCGCGCGTCCATGGCGAACAGCGGAGACAGGCCGAAGCGCCAAAGATCGAACTCGTGCGTGTTCCCTGGCGTCACTGAAAAGTTCAATCGGAATGATGCCGACGGCGCGCCGCGTCGCTCCCTCTCCATTTAATTTGGCCCCATAGCATGATTTCGCGGGCAACGTGCCCTGAGCACCGCGTGTTTGCAAGGCGTCTCAATCTTTCGCCGTGGCGTCTCATTTACCCTGTTCCGGCTTGCCGCCGAGACCGCCACTGTCAATTTGCCAAAACTCGGGGGAGTGCTTGCGCAGGGTTCTCGGGCGCAAAGTGGGCATCTGATAATCAAGTTGGGGGGACTCTGTGCTGCCATGTGCGACAGACGGTCTGATATTCTTTCAGCAAACGGATAAGCCGCGGCTCCAGCAGGCTCCCTCGTGCAGAGATAAGTCGGCAAAAACTTTTCGGCCACGACTGCTGCTTAGCTGTCTGAGCGTGGGTGTCGCGATTTTCGCCTGCTTTTTGGGATCGACCGCTGCAAAAGCGGCATCAGCCGGCTGTACAGCGACAAACGGCGGCGGGCTAAACCTGTCAAATCCCAGTGGCCTGGGAAACTACGGAGCTACCGTCAGCGGATTTGCTGTCGGCGACGCACTGACGCTGTCCTACGTGGCAGGAGCTCCTGACCCCATGTTTCCCGTCGGCTCGCCGAGTTACAGGCTTATGAACAGCTAAGGAACCGTGTTTCTGTTGATCGATTCGGTCGTCAGCCCGAGAACTTACACAATTACTGGGAACAACGGCGATACGATTGTTATGGTCGGCGCCGTTCTTGGCACAGTCACCGTGACATGCGCTCCGGCGGCGTCTCCGACGGCTTCGCTAAGCGTGACTTCTTCCCAAAACCCCAGCAGTGTTGGTCAGCCCGTAACGTTCACGGCCACAGCGACGGGCACTTCGCCAACGGGCACGGTAACATTCAAAAATGGGGCGACGGTTCTCGGTACGACTTCGCTCAGCGGCGGCGTTGCAACGCTGACCACCTCGTCACTTATTTTTGGCTCGCATTCCATCACGGCCGAGTACGGCGGCGACGCCAACAACGGACCAGCTACCTCCGCCGCCTTGATTCAGGTCGTCGGCACTGCAGCCGACAGCCTCTTGTTGCGCTCGATGCAAGTTCTCGGAACCAAGGTCGAGGCGCTGACCTCGGGCCAGGCCATTTCCGGCTCCATCGGCTCCGCCATCGGACAAGGCTTTGCCGGAGCCCCGTTCCAGGTCGGTGTCAACGGCACGCCCCTTTCCATCGCCGCCTTCGGCGCCGCTTCGAATGACAACCGCATGGCTCTCGGCGCTGGATTGAACGCCGCGCGCCAAACGCCGCCATCGCGGTCCAGGTGGATGCCGTGGGTCGACGTTCGCGGCACCGGCTGGGACACGGATACAAACAAAGCCGACATCGACGGCACGCAGCTCAACGTGCTGGCGGGCCTCACCTTGCGCCCAGCCTCGGACTTCCTCGTCGGCGTGCTCACCGGCTATGAAAACTTCAACTACAGCTCCGACCTTTTGAGCGGCAAGCTCGACGGCGACGGCTGGACGGTCGGCGGTTATCTCGGCTGGCGTCTGGCGCCGGGACTGATGCTCGATCTGGGTGGCACTCGCTCAGGTATCGACTACGACGCCAGCGCTGGCACCGCTGTAGGCTCCTTCACCGGCGATCGCTGGCTCGTCTCCGGCGGCCTTACCGGCTCCTATCCCAGATCGGGCCTCGTGTTCGAGCCATCAGCTCGCGTATTCGCCGTGTGGGAGCACGAGGGTGCTTACGTGGATAGTCTCGGCACAGCACAGGATGCGCGTGACTTCTCCACGGGTCGCGCGAGCGCCGGCCTCAAGGTCGGGTATCCGTTGGCTTGGTCGCGTATTGTCACCGTCCTGCCTTATGCCGGCGCCTACGCCGACTACTACTTCTCGTCCGACAACGCAGCTGCCCTCGCCAGCCCTGTACGGTCGCCGGAGGAGTTCGTCGACGGCGCGGCGGCGCGTATCGTCTCCGGCGTGGCGGTCACAGCAAAGGATGGCGCACGGCTCGCACTCGATAGTGAGCTTGGCGGACTTGGCAACGACTTTGAGACCTGGACCGTACGCGGCAGCTTCGCCACGCCGTTCTAAGAAGGCTGCCCGAGGCATTTCCGTCGGCTTATCTTTTGAAAGCGGACATTACATAGCGCTCGCGACCACAAGATCGGGCACGTCCGCTATTGGGACATTGCTGCATTGCCCGCCAGCGTCGCAAAGCCGAGAAAGCAGACGTAAGCAGACGTAAGCAGACGTAAGCAGTAAACGTCCCTCGCGAACAGCTTCAATAAAATGCGGTCCGCTTTAGCGCTTGGAGTGGGATTGGTCGCTTGAGGTGGACAGTAATATTCCGCCAGCTGTTCGGTCGCCTAAACCCTCCGCTCGATGGCCCTGATGGTCATGAGGTGCGAAGGTTAGTAAGCCTAAGACCATGTCGATCGACGTCTGCGATGTATTCCCGACCCCACACATCCCAATCCCGCGGCATGCTCAGAAACCGCTTACGGAAGGCACTACCGACCCGCTGTCTCAAGGCCAAGCAACCATCGGTTCATCGTTAGGAAATCGCTTTCCTTCGAATGGTCGAAGTTGGCAGAATTGGAACCTCTCCAGGCGTCCCGCAAATCGGACGGAGACATTCCAAAGGTTTCACGGAATGCACGACTGAACACGGAATCGTTGCTGAAGCCATAGCGGGCAGCGATCGTACCGATGCGATCGCCAGCGTGTGAGGGATCGGTGATCGACTGATACGCGCGCGTCAGCCTTCTTTGCTGTATATATCGGCGCACGCCCCCTAGCGGCTCGAACAGCCGATAGAGCGTTGCGCGGGACATGGCGAGTTGCTGGCAGAGAAACTCCGGACCGAGATCAGGATTTGAGAGGTTGGCGTCAACGACCCGCCGCAAGGCATGGAGAGAGCCAAAGGATGCATTTGGGCCGGCAGCGGTGCGTCCGTTTGTGATCGCATGAGCAAGTGTTGCGATGAGAGATGCCGTTGCGCGTGCGGCGGTGCGCGCATCCTGCAAGTCGAGCGCGGAAGCCTCCGCATACAGCGTCTGTAAATGGCTGAACAGCATGTGGTTCAGAGGACTCGATCTGCGCAGAATATAACCGTGCAGGTTATCGAGATTGGGAACCAGGGGAGTGAGCATCGCTCGCGGCAATATGAGCGAAATGCTCTTGTAGTCGGGAACCCGGATTGTGCACCGGCGGGTCAAGTCGAAAAAGAAAATGTCCCCGGCCCCGAGATCCGTCTCCCGGCCGTCGATTTCGACGCTTCCATCCACGAGGTAGGCCAGCACAGAAATGTGGTCGAGCCCGCTGCGCGCGATTGTCTGCTCGCTCCGGTCGAACGTGGCCGCCGAGGAGGCGCCGAAAGAAATGGCGAGGTCGGCAAATTGCCAGCTTGTCATATTTACCGCGAACGAGGCGCGTGCGTCCTGGTCGCGAACGTCCAAGTCTACCAAAGAGGACAGGCCGAAGCGCCAAAGATCGAACTCGTGTGCGTTGCCGGGCGAAACCGAGACATCCAGGCGAAATTGCGCTGACGTCCCACTCCGCTGATCCGACTGCGATTCCACGGTGACCCCTCGCCAGTTTTCCGCACAAGACATCGTGACCCGGGCGACCGATGTTTGCAAGGCGTCTCATTCTTTAGCCGTGGCGTCTCATTTACCCTGTTCGAGCTTTGCCGCCGAGAGCACCACTGTAAATTCACCACTTGGGGACGCGCTTGCGGAGGGCTCACTGGCCCGAAGCCGGATCTGAATGAGTTTGGGGGACACTGTGCTGCCATGCCTCTTGGCGCTGGTTTGTAGCTATTGCGCTACAGACGGGTCTTTATTCTCTCAGCAGACTGAGAAGTCGCTGTTCAAGCGAGCTCCCCCTTCTTTAGCTGACAGCGTCAATTATCGCGTAATTGGGGGCAGCGGGACACGCTGTGGGTTGTAATGCGTGCGTGTTTCGAACCGGCTTGGCGAACATTGGGGATACGTGCGCCGTTTCTGCTGGCTTGCGCACTCATCGGGCTCATTCTTCCAGGCATTGTTGAGCGCGCGCGCGCCGACACGTTCACTGGTACCACCCCAGGGCCAGGGACGTTCATCGTCCCCCTTGGTGTGACGTCTATCAGGGTCCTGGTGGTCGGAGGTGGCGGCGGAGGCGCAGGTGGCGCAGGTGGTGGTGGCGGCGGCGGCTCAGGCCGCTTGGCAACGCTCGTCCTTGCCGTAGCTCCCGGAGACACCATCGATTACACAGTCGGCGTAGGAGGCACGTCGGACGGCAATGGTTCGAACACGGTCGTGTTGTTGAACAGTGTGATAGTTCTTCAGGCGACGGGCGGATCAGCGGGTCTCGGGTTTGTGGGCGGCTCGGGCGGATCAGGGGGCGGTGCCGCATGCGTGCCCGTTGGAGGCGGGGACGGCGGATCAAACGGCGCGGATGGGGCCAGTTGTGGCTCACATGCCGGCGGATTGGGCCAAGGCGATCTGGGAGGGCTGCTTTCGCTTTTCGCCGGAAGTTCTTCGGGCAGCGGGGGACTGGCCGCGTTGTCGCCCTATGCGGGCGGCGGCGGCGGCGGTGGCATTCTGATCGCTGGTTCTGGCGGCAACGGCGCGCCCGGCATTAATGGCGCCAACGGCGGGGCCGGCTATGGCGCTGGCGGTGGGGGAGGACTCATTGGCGGTACTGGAGCTTCCGGCATCGTCTATTTCGAGTACACGATCTCTGCCGTTGCGCCCGTCGTCACAGCCGCGTTCTCTCCGAACACGATCGCGACCGGGGGAACGTCCAGCCTCGTCCTTACGCTGTCGAACCCCAACCCCTTGCCGTTGTCTGGCATATCGGTGGCGGCGAGCGCGTTGCCACCGGGCTTGAGCTTCCCCATGGCAGGATCGTTGGGTACGACCTGCCCGGCTGGTACGGCTTCGATCGTGGCCGGGGGGATCAGCGTTACAGGCGTCTCGCTTGCAGCAAACGCGAGCTGCACCGTGGCCACCCAGGTCACCTCGAACAGCCCTGGCAGCTACACCTACACGACAGGCGTCATTTCTTCGGCGACGCCAGCGAGGACCGGAACCGCGGGCACGACGCCGACCGCCCTCACCGTCGTTGGTCCGCTGACCGCGACTGCGCTCATTCCGTCCACGACGCTGGCGATCGGCGTTCCCGTCACCAGCTTTGTGCCGGTGCAGGGCGGCGGCGGCACGGCGCCATTGACGTATTCGGTTTTGCCGGGGCTGCCGGCCGGGCTGTCATTCAATGCCGCCACGGGTGCGATCACCGGCACGCCGACCGTGACGCTACCGCCAGCTGCCTTCACGGTGACGGTGACCGACGCCCTCAGCGTGACAGCGAGCGCGCAATTCCAACTGACCATCAGCGAAGCGACGACGACGTCGCTTGTGGCGTCGCCCGCCAACGCCTTCATCGGCCAGCAGGTGACATTGACGGCGACTGTTGCGCCGACGCCGGGCGGCGGCTCCGTGCAGTTCACCGAAGGGGCGACCGTGCTTTGCGGCGGCGCCATTCCCGTCACGGGCAGCGTAGCGACTTGCACGACGAGCTTTACAAGCGGGGGCACGCATCCGATCACGGCGACGTTCGGCGGCTCGGGGCCGCTATTGCAAAGCTCTGGCTCCGCCGTCGTGACCATCGACGATCAAGTGACCAAGACGACACGGATCATTGGCGCCTTCCTGAGCCAGCGCAACAATCAGATCCTCACCAACGAGATGGATACGACGCGGCAAGCGGACCGGCTGATGGCGTTCGGTCGAGGCGCGGGTGGTGGCGGAGCCGAGGGAAGCGGCTTTGCGAACAACGCATGGCCTGGCCAAGCAGCCGACCCTTCGCGTGAGCTGCTTTCGGCGCGTATGGGATTGCTTGGGCGGGGTCGGATGCATGCGCCGTCTGCTGCGGCACTGGATGACGAGACACTCGATGAGGATGGCATGCCGGAGGTCGCGCGCGGGGCTCGGGCCGGCGCATTTTCTTTCGACCGGGACAGTGTGAGCGGTTCATCGCAGATGGGTTTTTCCACCTCGCTCAGCGCGATTACACGCTATGCGTCCGAAAAGCAGAAAGAGAAGGTCGCGCAGGCTCCCATGGGCCTCGGGCTGTCGGATCAGGAAGCCGGCGCGACGACGCCCTTCAATCCGTTCGACATCTGGGTCGACGGCCGGTACGCGGGCTACACGAACGGATCGAGTTCGGGTCTCGACGGCCACTTCGGTTTGCTGAGGCTCGGCGCCGACTACGTGCTGAATCGCAATCTGCTGGTTGGAGCCCTGGTTCAATTCGACAGCACGCACCAGCGTTCCGATACCGACGCCTCGGAGGTTGAGGGCACGGGTTATCTGGCTGGACCCTATATGACAGTTCGGCTCGGCGACCGCCTATTCCTCGATGGCCGCGCGGCGTGGGGCCGTTCCTGGAACGATGTGAGCCCCTATCTCACCTACACAGACAGCTTCGACACCGAGCGGTGGCTCGTGTCGTCGTCGCTGCATGGATCTTGGGACTACGGGCCATGGACTTTCATGCCGTCGGCGTCGATCGCTTACATGGAAGACAATTCGGAAAGCTATCGCGATACCTTCGGCGCCCTAATCCCCAGTGTGAAAAGCCAACTTGGTCAGGCCAAGGCGGGACCGCTTGTCAGCTACCGCTGGGTGAGTGCCAGCGGCGCGGTGGTGGAGCCGTATGCCAAAGCGCAAGTGATCTGGAATTTCGCCGATGACGTGTCAGCCGCAGGCGTTGGCGCGATCGACGGCGATCTGGTCGGTCCGACCGGCGCGCGTGGGCTTGCCGAACTCGGTATCAGGGCGAAGACCGGTGGCCTCGGCCTTGATGTCTCCGGCAGCTACGACGGCATCGGCGCCGGCGATTACGATGCATGGACGGGACGCGCGGCGTTGCGGCTGCCATTGAATTGAGCAGCAGAACGCGCCGTAAACTCAGTGTGCTAGCTCCTGCCCAACATCGGAGCTCGCATTCGACCCACTAGAAGAATCGACTGTGGCCATTGGACCTTTAGCGGTTCTTCAAGCTGACGTTGCATCTGGTCGTCTCCTCGCCCCTCTTCCAGACATCCGTGTGCCGCGAACGGGCCACGTAGCCCTTATCCCCTTCGACGCAAATAAGACGTCGTCGCTGACACACTTAATCAATTGGCTCGTGAATGAGGCGCCGAATGAAGGAGAGGAAAGCCGATCCTAGGCACCTTTGCTAAACGTTGCCTCTTCGTTGGGCGCACCAAAGGCTAAATGGTCCGCTGATCACCTGAAAGCGGACGTGGGTCTCTGCCTGGATCAAGGCTCTATCGTAAATATCGGCGACGTCCGCTAATGGGATGATGCAGACTTTCATCAATGTCTGTTTTGCCGAGAAAGCAGACGCTTCAGTTGCGTCTGTAGCTTCACAAGCGCCGAACAGCAGTGGGTCGGCAGTTCAAGGAAAAGCGGTCGTCGGCCTCTTGATGTGCCGGGCCGTAATTGATTTCGACGCCTTCTGCCCGCTGCGGTCTCGGCATCACGCCGTTATTGGAGCAAACGCACCGAGCTAGTCACTCGTCACAGCAGTCCAGTCTTGATCAGGGTTGTAAGCCGAAATCGCCATCGCGCGCCCCGCGGTCTCGCGACCGAGATCCCGCTGATAGATATCGCCCCGATCATTGACGATGAAGGTCATCACACCGGAGTTGCCGTATTCGGCGGGCGTCGCGATCAGGCCAAAGCCACCGATCATCCGGCCATTGATGATGTAGTCGTGGGCGCCTCCGGGCGCCGCGTCGCCTTGCGCGGTGAGGACGCGAAAAAGGTAGCCGTGATAGGGCGTCGGTCCAGTCTTGCGGCGGTAGCCTTCGCCGCGGGCCCGGGCGATGAGCGGGCCGAGCGGGCTTTCATAATCGCCCGTCGCCGCTGGCCAGTAGAGGCCGTCCTTCGTACCATCCTGGCTTAAGAGACGACGCGCGTACTGGATCCCCTTGCCGTCTCGATCTTCCATGGCGTACTCATGCTGCGCGTCGACATAGGCGCGAAGGACACCGATCGCCGCCAGCTCGTTCTGACCGACACGCCGATCGAGAATTTCTTGGGCGCCAGCGTCGGGGTCGAAGCGCCACTGGCCCGCCGTCTCGATCAAGGGAATCGGGAACGGATACTCTTCCGACCCCACGAAGAGAACCGTTGGCCCGTCCGCCATGTGTTTCAACTCATGTGCCTTGTCGTAGGCGGACAGGAACCGATCGCGTGTGGCGGCATCTGAAACGCTATCGCCGGAG
Organism: Hyphomicrobiaceae bacterium; assembly: GCA_965279065.1. Classification (GTDB taxonomy): domain Bacteria; phylum Pseudomonadota; class Alphaproteobacteria; order Rhizobiales; family Hyphomicrobiaceae; genus JAKAXS01. Next base: position 270,998 of record OZ257134.1, on the reverse strand, counting down.
CTGGCTAGGTCGCGGCCGCGCCGGCCCAGCACCGATACGATCTTGGCCTTGTCGTCTGAGCGGATCGCGGCGACGAGGGTGTCGACGGCCTCTTGCGCCGAGGCAAAGGCTGCCGGCTCGGCTCGGCTCGGCGGTGCCGAGATCAGAAGGTACAGCGCGAACCCGACGGCCGGAATCAACGCGGTGTAACGATTGCTTGTGTTAGTCATGGATTGCCTCATTGATCAACGACGCCTGCCGCCGACGCGGCGCCCGCCTCCGCCACGCATAGCCCCAACGCTTGGCCGCGGGGCCATGGCCACACGGCTGGCACGGCCGCGCTCTGCCGCCCGTCGCACGTCGGACCCGCGCTTGACGTCGAGCGCCTTCGGCGATGCGCCACGGGCCGTGTTCCTGGCTTCGCGGTTGATCCGATCGCCCGCATCCCGCGACTTCGCTCTGTCGGGGATCGGCTCACGCGCGCTGTCAGGGCGGCGGCCCTCGGCCTTGTCGCCATCGCGATCGGGCGCAACGTCCCTCGCGCGGTCCTCGACGCGCGAATGATCGCTATCTTTGAGACGCTCCTTGACCGCTGACGCGTCGCGGCCACGAAATTCGCTGTCACCAATCTGTCTGCGATCACCCTGCTTGAACTTCTCCCGGACATCCTTGTTGCGGTAGGGTACCGGGCCGCGGTGATCGGCACGGTGCTCCCATCGGTCGTTTGTGATCCTGCCACGATTGACGTTGATCTCGTTCCACTTGTTCACATTGACGTTGATGTCATGGTGGTGCCAATCCCAATGGTTCCAACCCCAAATCGAACCGGCGACTGCGAACCCTGCTCCCCAGAAGAAACCATTGACGAACGTCGCGCCGGGATAGGGCCAGTAGTAGGGCGGATACGACGGGTAGAGCCAGGGGCCATAGACGTCCGCTGGTCGATAGACAGGGACATAGACCGTATCGGGGGCAGCCGGCTCGATGGTGTAAACGGGTTGACCGCTTCCGGACGGTACATCCTTCGTCACCTTCTGATGCTTGTCGCTCTTGAGGTTGCCTGCCTGGTCGGCCTTTCCGCGCAGGGACTGAATTTCGTCCATGACGTCGCTTTGCTGGGCCAGGAAGGCTTCGCCGAGCTTCTGGGTCCAGTCGAGCTGCTCGCTCATCATCTTCAACACATCGGGGAACTGGACGAGCGCCTTGATGCTGGGATCCCACTCCTTGGCTTCCAAAGTCTTGGCGAGCGCGTCGCCTTTCAGCTTCGCGTTGTTCTTTTCCTTGGTCCAGCGCGCGGCCTGCACCACGTCCAACGGATAGGTCGCCGCGACCAGGACGTTGGCCAACAGTTCGTCCGAATAGAGCGCGACAGGCGCGACGAGCTGCGCGAGTTCTTCCGTCTTCAGGCGGGGCTCTTCTGCGATCGCGACACTCGCCCAGGCAAGGAGCACTGTGGTGCAAAGACAAGATGTTCCACGCATGACGATACCTCACTGACTCGGACTTACTCAAAACGGCAGCACGTAGTTCAAAATCGCCGTCATTCGCAGCATGACGCGACGCACAATGTGCGCGGCCTTCACATGTTCGGTGAAGATAGCGGCCTCTCCGGTACTTCCGGCAGGAAGTGCTCTGGCGGTCTCGGCATCGTCCAGTTTGATGCGGACAACGAATGGTGCCGCTGTCACCGAAGGCGGCGTGACGGCAAGACCGGTCGGGTTGACCTGGCCGCTCGAGACCGCCTGCAGCATGGTTTGCACCTCGGCAGCGAAAATCCTGCCCGGCAGCAATTTGAAAGTCACTTCCGCTTTTTGACCAGGTTCGATGTAGCGAGCGTCAATCTGGGCTATCTCCGCGCCGATGATCGTCTCCGAGGTATCGATAAAGGCCATGACCGGGGCCATAGGAAGGTTGGACACTCTTGCGCCTTTGCGCAGCGCGAGGTTGGTGACATAGCCGTCTGCCGGGGCCCGGACGACTGTCTTGTCGAGGTTCCACTGTGCGCCTGACAATTGTGCTTTAAGCTGCGCGACTTCCGCCTCGCGCTGCTGTACGTCGAACGCGCGGCCGGCGTCTCCCCGCTGCAGCTGCGTCATCTGCTCTCGGCGCAGCTCGGTAAACTTCAGTTGCGCGGTTAACGCGTCTACTTGGGCCTTGAAGGGGGTTTCGTCGATGCGGAAGAGAACGTCCCCGGACTTGAGCGGACGGTTCGCCTCCACAGTCACTTCGGCAACCTCTCCCGAGACATCGGGCACGATCTGTACGGCATGCCGCGCGACAAGGACCGGGCCCGATGGAGCGCCCCAACCCATCGGGATGAAGAGAGCTATATTGAGAAAGAGCAGCCAGAGAAGCGGCGAGATCTTCCAAAAGAGATTGAACGGAACGACCTCGAAGCGAACCAGCACGAACAGTGTCGCAAGGTAGGCGAGAAGCAGGAAGATGATCATGACTGAGGCGGCCTCCTGTCAGGCACGGGAGCATCGACAAAAGCCCAGATCAACGCCAGCGGCCACAAGACGAAGCCGCAGATCAGAGTGACCCACCCGGCAACCTCCACGGCTTGCGCCCAGGGATGGTTCCGCTGCTTGGCAAAGTGTCCCGGAGCCATTCCCAGACCGACGAAGACGACGACGCCGCACAAGACTAGGACGACGAGGATGAAGATCGCGAAGTAATCGATGAAAGCCATGGCTACCTCCCTGCGTCGCCCGCAGCGTCCTCTGCTCGCTTTACCGGCGGCGGAGTCCAGTTGCCTTCAAGGAATTCCTCGCGCGGCGAATAGAGGCGCATGAGGAGAGTGAACGGCGCTTTGCCGACCGGGAGCCAGTTCGCCTCCTTCTCCTTCCCCGGCGAATCCCCCTGGATATAAAGATCGACCGAACCGTCGGCATTGGACACGAGCTTGTCGCGGTCGCCGATGGCGTAGCGCTTCAGCGAATTTGGGATGAAGTAGCCTTCGATGTCATACGCCGTCACCGACCAGAACGCGTCCACCGGCGGCACCTTGCCCTTGTCGAAGTGCAGCACGTAGGCGTTCTTGCCGTCCAGCGGCTGCCCCTGGTTGTCGCTTGACAGCGCGGGATAGACAGCATCCTGCGGCAGGTTTTCGCCGACGCAACATTGCGCGATGGCGGCGCGGTAGAGATAGTCCACGCCATAGGCGCCGCTGCGCGTGGTGTAAATCCAGCCCTTTCCGCCGATGCCTGCGGCCTTCTTTCCTTCCGACACCACCAGCGCCTTGCCGTCCGTATAGCCGCGCTCGATGGCCTGCCTAACGCCATCGCTGGCTGCAGCAAGATCAAAGCTCTGACCGACCTGGAAGCCCACCCGTTCCAGACGGTGAATCGTGGGATAGTCGACTTGGTTCGGCGGGTTCTCCTTGAGCAGTTCGGCGAAGCGGCCGAAGAAGGTCGCGGCGTCCATCTTGTCCACGATCACCGGAGGCGGCATTTTCATGTCGATCGAGGGATCGACCTTGCCCTTGTGCGGCACATACGCGCCTTTGCCCCAGGCGGAGAGTGGCGTCAGCCTGTAGCCATCCTGGACATTGTGAACATTAGCGTAGTCGGCCGCGCCGTTGGTCTGAGTCCGCCCGATGATCCACACATAGCGGGTCGGGCTCCTGATTTCCTCCAGCCCGGCCGGAACATCGCCGCTCCACTGCGGGCCGACAACAAGGAAATCGCGCGCCGTGTTTTTGCCGGTTGTGCGCGTGCCGGGCACAGCGAAAACGTCCGTCCAAAGGCTGAGCATCGGCAGTTGGAAGTAGCGGTCGGTTGCCGGCACCGAGAGAACGATCGGCTCGGTCTTCAAATCGAGTGTCGCAGCGGAATAGAGCGTGTCGACGTTCTCGCGAATGACGATCTTGTCGTCGGGATTCGGAAACGCGCGCGCGTGATTGAAGCGGTTGGGCGGGCCGAAGGCGTCGCCTTCCTTTGGCTCGGCGAAGTTGCTCAGCTTTTGCAGCGTCGCGTGCGTCAACATCAGAGGATAGGCGTAGACGTAAGCGTCCCTGGCAATCCCGTACGCTTCCTGTTCTGAGACCGCTTCCGCACCGGCCATAGGGCTTTGGCCAATCAGCAGTGCCACGGCTACCGCACACGCTGCACTACGGCGACATACCGATAGAAAATAGGTCATCGTACTCTCCACTTACGCCCTCCGGGGTAAGCGAGGCCGCCATCAATTCGCATAGCGTCCGCAATTCACCGAGCCTTGGCCTCCGGAAATTTCCAGCCGCCGGTTAAGATTTCCACTCGTGGACGATAGAGCCGAACCATGTAGTTCCATCCCTTCATAATCGGCAGACAATTCGGCAGCTTGCCGTCGCACGCGCCGAACTGGATCGTTATCGATCCGTCCTGATCTTTCTTGGCTGTGATGTTGTTGAGGGTGTAGGCGTCGTACGCGTTCCTTTCGTAATACCCTTGCTCGTTATAGAGACTGATCGACCAGAACCCGTCGACGGGTACGTCGCCAACCTTCAGCGCATAATTGGTCATCCCGTCGTTCTTTGGCGGGACGACGTTGAGGTAGATTGCGTCGCGCGGTGCGTTGGCGCCCCAAGCTGAAGCAGCCCCGATCAGATGCTGAACGGGATCGACCTCTTCCTTCGTACCGAAGGCGCGCCGCGTGTCGGTGACCGTGCTCGCTAGCACGAGCAAAGCGTCACGCACTTTTTTCTGGCTCGACTTATCCCAGTGCGAAATTTCGAATGTGCCGGGTCCTCCGGGTTGCGACACTTCGATGGAGTCCTGCAACGCATGGACGCGCTCTAGATCGTCAGGATCGTTTGGATCGACGAGAGCCCGGATGCCGGCTAGCGCGTAACGCGTGCCGACTTTCGCCTTGTCGAGCGCATGCGGGCCCGCGCCGTATTCTGTCGTCGTGTATTGATCTTCGCTGATAATCTGCAGGGACATAAATCGCTGTCCAGCATCTGGGAGCGTGATTGTTACCGGTCCTGCGTCGAGATCGAATACGGCCGCCGAATAGAGGGTATCGCGATTGGCCCGGATGACCGCCTGTTTGTCGATCTGCATCGGCTCGCGACGATGGTGGAACTTGCCCGGTCCACCAGCGTCGCTGATAGCGTTGCCGAAGTAGAGGTCCGTCTCTGCGCGCACGAAATTATCAACGGTGACGGGAATGGAGTCGGCGAACGTGGCGACACTCGAAGCCACGATCATAGCGGCGGTTATCGCGATTTGCCTGTTCATGGGATTGTCGCTCCCTCCTATCGCGTTACCGCTTGATCAGCGGCGGCGGGTAATAGGTGCCGTTCGCGACACCTTCGGTCGGTCGGTAGAAGCGGAACGTGAGGCGATACTTCTGCCCCTTCGGCGTCGGCAGCCAGTTGCCCTCAGGCGCCTCGGCGGGCTTCTGATCGGCGAAATAGAGCGTGAGCGAGCCGTCCACGCCGTACTGCAGCTTGGACTGGTTGTTGATCAGAAATCGGTTGAGCGGATTGGGCAGCACGCGGAAACGGTGACTGTCGACAGCGATGACCGACCAGAAGAATGTTGCGTACTGGGCAGGCAAACCATCTTTCTGGAATGTCAGCGTGTAGACGTTGTCGCTCGAAAGTTCTGCGCCGGCATGGTCCAAGCTGCCGCGATAGTAGAGAACTTCCGGCTTGATGTTGGCCCAGATGCCGCCGTTGTTGACCATCGTACGCGCCAAATAATCGAGGCCATACTCCCCAACCACACCGGGACGCGCCCATCCATTCTGCACTGTACCGTGGCCGATGCGTGCGCTGGCCTTGCCGATATCAGCGAAGGCGCGGGCGCGGATCACCTGATCCACACGAGCACGTTCGACTGGATCCTTGATGACTTTGGCGATGGCGCGGGCTTTTTCGCCCAACGCCTCGAGCCCGACGCTAAGGTCCGGCTCACTGTCGAGCGCGATGTCGGCGGCCTCGAAGGCTTCGACGCCCGGCAACGCTTCCAGCTCGAATATCGGCGTCTTGGGAATTTCCGGCAGTCTCGGCGTGCCTGTCGCCCGGAACGCGAATTGATGTTGAAGGGCGATGGCGGCGGCTGGATCTGCGCCAAGCTCGACCCGCGCGAGCACGCGAGAGTATTTCACCGGCAGATCGATGCGCGTTGCTCCAGCAGGAATCGCGACGTTCGCGCCCCTGAGGCACATGGCGAACTCTCCGAATGGCCGCTTGGGAAAGAGACGTTCGTTGATGTTGGCGATCGTCTCGCCCCAGCCGTTCAGGAAGTGGACCGTGTAATAGCGTCCCTCGACCTTTGGCACGCTGACGATCGTGCAACTGGCCTCATCGACCGCGACCCACGCTTCGGAGTAGGCCACGTCGAGATTGGGATTGGGCCAATCCACCTCGCCGGGCTTGCGATGCACCAGCTCGTTCCACTTGAAGCCCTCCTTGAAGTCGAGCTGTTGCTGGCGCGTTATCAGCAAGCGGCCGAGCAGGTAAATATATGCGTCGCTGATGTCCTGGTCAGAGTACGCAGGCGCTTGGGCCAGCGACGGTCCCGCCAGTGTCAAAGTCAGAAGAAACAGCAGAAGCTTTTTCATTGTTGGCTTCTCATCTCTCAAACGCAAAGACCTTGTTCCAGTCCTGCTTCATGTCGACCACGGTCCAGCCCTTGGACGCCGCCTCGTCGAGACCTTTATCGAGCTTGCCGATGTGCGACGTGCGGTCGTAAGCCCATTCGCGCTCGGCGTCGGTGTGGTGCACGTAGACGCAAAGACGAGCGCCCGGCGCACTGCACGTCCATTGCAACATCTGCAGGTCGCCATCCGAGTTACCGAAGGCCGCAATCGGCCTCCGGCCGATGTGGCGCTGGATGCCCACGGGTTTGCCTGCCTTGTCGTCGTTGAGGACAAGCTCCGGCAGCTTTACGATGACCGGACCGTTCTCGCGCATCTCGAGCTTCAGTCCGCCGGTGGTGCCGACGACTTGCTCCGGCGGGATGCCATAGACGCGTTCGGTCCAGGGGCGCATGAACTCGATGCCGCCACCCGAAACGATATAGGTCTTGAAGCCATTGCCTCGCAGGTAGGCCAGCAATTCCAGCATCGGCTCGTACACCATCTCAGTGTAAAGCCGGCCGGTCGTCGGATGCTTCGCAGCGCCGATCCATTCGCTGACCGTGGCTGCAAATTCGTCCGTCGTCATGCCGGAGTGCGTGGCCGTCATGAGGGCGGCAATTCCGGACTCGCCACTTGCAGCAACGCCTTTCGGGTCACCTTTGAGAACCGACGCGAACGGCTCCTCCGTCTTCCATTCGGAATGTCCTGCCGCGAGGGTCCTCACGCATTCGACGAGGAACTGCGCCTGAAAATAGACCGGCTGCTCGGCCCATAACGTGCCGTCATTGTCGAAGACGGCGATGCGCTCAGCGGGCCCAACAAAGTCGGGAGAGCCGTCGGACGTAACCTTGCCGACGAATTCGATGATGGTGCTTTTCGGTACCGATTCCCTCCAGGACGGCAGGGGATCATCGAATGCAATGGCTGACGATGGCGCGCACGCCAGGGACGCAAACAACATTGCCAAGATGACCGGTGGCGTCTGAGCGATTGAACGCACGAGAGTCTTCCTACAAATCAACCGGGTCGCGTGAACTCCGCAGGGAGAAGAAAGCCAGCCGGCCCATCTTCGCCGCTAGTTATTGATCATCGGATCAACGGCCTCGTGCATCTTGTCCATCAGTCCCTGGACGGTGAAGCTCGCCGGATGCTGGCTCGGCGGGTATTCCTTGTAGCTCTCGAGATACTTCGCGATTGAGCCCTGGGCGCCATAGACGATGTAGGCGTGATCCATCAACCAATCCCAATAGGTATTGGACGTAATGTCAGCGCGTTCGAATGGATCGGCGTGCAGGTCATAGATCTTGGTGAGCCGCAGTTTCGTGAATGGCTCGCCCCAGATTAAGAGCGTTCCCTGTTGCCGTTGTTCCTCGAAGACGGCTTTCCAGTTTTCAAACCGGTAAGCGACGAGATCTCCATCGTCATTGAAGTAGACGAAGTGATCACGAGCCGAGTTTTCCTGCTCTCCCGTGAGGTAGGGCAGCTGATTGAAGCCGTCGAGGTGCACCTTGAAGGTCTTGTCACCAACCTGATGACCCTTGAGCAACTTGGCCGCGATATCGGGATCGCCGGCGGCAGCCAGCAGCGTCGGACACCAGTCGAGTGCGGCAACGATTTCGTGGGAGACCTGTCCCGGTTTGATCCGGCCCGGCCACCGGACCATGCACGGAACACGGAAGGCACCTTCCCAATTCGTGTTCTTCTCGCTGCGGAACCAGGTCATGCCCCCGTCCGGCCAAGAGTTCATGTGCACGCCATTGTCGGTTCCGTAGATCACGATGGTGTTGTCGGCGATGCCGAGATCGGCGAGCTTTTTGAGCAGCAACCCCACATGGTTGTCATGCTCGATCATGCCATCCGCGTATTCCGTGCGAGCTGTCAGGCCAGGTTGGTCCCGGTGCTCCGCTCGGACATGGGTTCGCAAGTGCATGCGCGTCCCGTTCCACCAGCAGAAGAACGGCTTGCCGTTTTTGGCCTGCCTGCCAATGTAATCGATCGCCGCCGCCGACGTTTCGTCGTCGACGGTCTCCATGCGCTTCTTCGTTAGAGGGCCAGTGTCCTCGATTATCTGCTTGCCGACCCGTCCCCAACGCGGATGCTCGGTCGCGTCGTCCTTGGCGGTCGCCTTGCATTTCAGGACTCCGCGCGGACCGAAGGTCTCCTTGAAGGTCTGGTCCTTCGGGTAGTTGAAGTTCTCCGGTTCTTCCTCGGCGTTGAGATGATAGAGATTGCCGAAGAACTCATCGAAGCCGTGGACCGTTGGAAGGAATTCATTGCGATCCCCCAGGTGGTTCTTGCCGAACTGACCGGTCGCGTATCCGAGCGGCTTCAGGAGCTCCGCAATCGTCACGTCCCGCGCCTGCAATCCGACTTTGACGCCGGGCACGCCGACCTTGGAAAGACCGGTGCGCAGTGTCGCTTGCCCGGTGATGAACGCCGACCGGCCGGCCGTACAGCTCTGTTCGGCGTAGTAATCGAGGAACATCATGCCGTCTCGGGCGATACTGTCGATGTTCGGCGTCTGGTACCCCATCAGACCGTGCGAGTACGCGCTGATGTTGGCGAGGCCGATGTCGTCGCCCCAGATCACGAGGATGTTGGGTTTGCCGGCACCTGACGCCGCTGGCGCAGCGCCGATGCTAGGCTTGGTTTCTTGAGCGTCTGCCGAGGGTGTCCCGGCGGCTGCGAGTGCGACTAGGGAGGCTCCAGTCATCAAAACGTTACGGCGATTGAAATCGATCTGCGGCGGAGTTTGAGGTGGCCTGTTCCCGGCTTTGTCAGTCATGGCACTCCCTTTCACTGCATTAATTTTCTTTGATTGCCGGCTCCCGAATGACGCATCGAAAGCCCACATGGTTCGTGGATGTATCCACGGGTTCGGCATGCCGCGCCGCAGGGCGATACCGGCGGCAATAATTTGGCGCGCAAAGGTGAGAACCGCCCTTCAACACCTTGCGCGGAATTTTAATGTTGGGTTGATTGGGGTCGTAGCTGAGTTCCTTGGCAGGACCCCGCGGATTCTTCGGAATGCAGCAGGCTTTTGCCGGATTCGCGGTGTGCTTTGGCGCATACCAGTCGGATGTCCATTCCCAGACATTTCCGATCATGTCGTAAATACCGAAATCATTGGGAGGAAAAGCTTTGACGGGCGACGTTCCCTCATAGCCGTCCAGCTTTAGATTTTCCGACGGGAATTCGCCCTGCCAGGTATTTGCCTGGTGCCTGTCACCCGGCATGAACTCGTTGCCCCACGCGTATTCTGCCCCATCAAGGCCGCCACGCGCAGCGAATTCCCACTCTGCCTCAGTCGGCAGATCCTTGTTCGCCCAGGCTGCGTAGGCCTGGGCGTCGACACAGGCGACATGGACAACGGGGTGGTCATCTTTTCCCTGATCCAACTGCCCCGGCCTTCGGGGCGGCGCCAATTCGCCCCGAAACAGAATTGCCACCACTGGCTCCAGTCTAGGAGATCGACCGGCCGGTCAGGAGCCCGGAAGACGAGCGAACCCGCCTTCAACATGTGGGGCAAGGCGCCAGGATAGTCCGAGGCAAGCGGCGCGATTTCGGCGAATGTGAGATAGTTAGTTTCTTCGACAAATTCGCGAAATTGCGCATTCGTTACGGGCGTCTCATCTATCCAGAATTCCCCGACCGAAACTTGGTGCTGAGGGGCTTCCTCTGGATAATGACTATCAGATCCCATTTTGAAGGATCCGCCGGGCAAAAAAACCATTCTTGCCTGATTGAGCTGTCGCATTTCAGAAGTCGAGTGGCGGTCAATCATTTGATTTAAGCCTGCGACATTCTTATCACTTGAAAATCCTGCGCCCAACAAAGACCCTTGTCAAAATAAACGGAAACAAATCATCCGGAACAGATCAATTATAATTAACGGCTAAGAAATAAATTATCTTATGGCAACAACAGTCTGTTCGATAAAGGATAGCGGATTCGTTCCTGCCGTTATGTAACAAGGCGGGTACATCAGCTCTTGCTAATTGGGCGTAGAATCAATCACGGTTAAAACTCCGCCGCCGACGGGGACCTCCAAATGCACGTCCGGAGCCACATTCGTCTATCCGCTGCCATTTTCGTTCTTGCGATCACTGTGTCGGCGCGTGAGGCGGCTGCCGATGAGTTCGCATTTTCGTCGTACGGATTGGGTGGCTCCGCGTTCGGCGCGGGCGCGACGCCGCCACCGGGGACATACGTGACCTTTGTGACCGGCTACTACCAGGGCGAGATTAAGGGCCCGGTCACACTCGGCAATGCGCTCTTGGATGTCGGCCTCAAGGTCGATTTCTTCCAGGCAGCCGTAAACGGCCTTTACGTCGCCGAACGCAAAGTCCTCGACGGACATCTCGGATTGTCCGCGACTGTTCCCGTCGGTTATGTCGACTTAGAGGCCGGAGTCACCGGCCCCCTCGGCAACACGATTGGCCGTGAAACGTCCGGTTCGGGGCTTGGCGACATTACTGTCAAAGCGCAGCTGGGTTGGCAGCGAGGCACGTTCGCACATACCGCGTACGTGCAGGCCGTGGCTCCCACCGGCAGGTACTCGCCCACGTTCGCCCCCAACATTGGTCTCAACAGGCCGGGCATCGATACCGGATGGGCCTTCACGTGGCTGGAGCCCAAATCGCAGCTGCAATTCAATGGCGCGCTCGGCGTTACTTTCAATTTCGAGAATGACGAGACGGACTATGACAGCGGAACTGATTTCCATTTTGAATGGGCCGTTGGGCGGGAAATCTGCAAAGGCCTGACGGTTGGCGTTGTCGGCTATGATTACCGCCAGCTCACGGGCGACTCCGGCTCCGGTGCCATCCTTGGCCCGTTCGAAGGAAGCGTCGATGCCATCGGCGGCGGGCTGACCTACACGACAGTCGTGGGAACAACGCCGCTGATCCTGAGTGCCCGGCATTACCAGGAATACAACGCGGACCGCCGCATGGATGGCAACATGACCATCATGTCCGGCACGGTGCGCTTCTGAGACCACTGCGGCGGGTAATCGTCGGATCTCGACCTAGCCCGGTCCGCTGAGTGGATTAATTCGCCCCCAAGCATGCGCATGATTGCCGCTTCGGCTCTTTATCGACGAATAGCAACTAGGCACGGGAAGGAGTGCCTCGATTCCGGTCGTCAGATCCGTTTGTCGGGTCGCGTGGGCGCAATCTGGTCTGTCTCTCAGAAAAGGAGGCCGACAATGGAACACAATCCCGTAATTGATGACCTGAAGCTTGTTCGCCGAGAGCCCTGGAACAAAGGCAAGCTCATTGGCGCCAAACCACCGCTGCGACCAAGTCACGTCTGGTCGATAAGAACCAAGCTCCAGATGGCTGATCGAAAGCGAGACTTGGCGCTATTCAACCTTGCTATCGACAGCAAGCTTCGCGGCTGCGATGTCGTCGCCCTGTGTGTGGGTGACGTGGCGCCAAGCGGCCATGCGATGGACCGGGCAACCATCCGCCAGAAGACGGGTAGGACGGTGCGGTTCGAACTGACAGACCAGACACGATCGGCCGTCGACGACTATCTTAGGATGACCGGACGAAAGTCGGGTCAATTTCTGTTCGCTGGTCGAGGAGGGTCACACGGGCTGACGACGAGACAGTATGCCCGGCTCGTTCACGAGTTGGTCGGCAGCATCGGGCTCGATCCAGCCAAGTTCGGCACGCACTCGTTGCGGCGCACCAAGGCAGTAGTAATCTATCGGCGCACCGGCAACCTTCGCGCCGTACAGCTCCTGCTGGGACATTCGAAGGTAGAGAGCACTGTTCGCTACCTTGGAATAGAAGTCGACGATGCGATCGAGATCGCTGAGAAGATCGACATCTGATGGCAGCATTGCGCCTATGAGCAGACCTGGTCGGCGAGTGCATAGGGTCGCCGACCACGGAGGGGCGGAAGTCCGCTAATGGGATATAGCGGACGTACCCCGATGTCGGCTTTGCCGAGTTCCGGATACTGTTCGCAAGTGCGACAATGTTCCGATTATTTGGATAATCGGAACATTTGCACACAGCGTTTTTCGCGCCTTCGCTGATCCGAATGCTCAGCGCACTACTTTGATTTTGCCAGCGCTTAGGAGCTGCAGGAGGGTGACGCGTTCAGACGGGACAGCCGCGCTAATCGTGCTGGTCCAATCGCGAAGAGGGATCTCGGGCAGCTTTTGCTGCGCGACACGTTTTTCGAACACACTCTGTGGAGGAACGTAGCTCGAACCCATTTCCTCCCTTTCACTCATGGTGATCTCACGCACGACGCGAAGGTGCTGGCCGCCGGGTGTCAGCGAATAGTAGTCGCCGGCAGCGTCGTAGAGCGCGCGCGTGTGAGCGGGGACGTCCAAAATGCTCGTGATCGTTTTCGGCAGTGACGACATTTTTTACCTCTTTAGTAGATGGCTTGGTAAAGCTCAGGATGTTGCGAATTCAGAAGGGCCGAGCTGTCCACACTCCGTGACGGCGGGGTCGCTTCAGGTGGCGTCCTCGCCCACTATTTGGCTGGTGCGCAGATTTATCGTCGCCTCGGTGGGCAGTGCTTGAACCAGTTTCCCGCGTCGCTCTCATCGATCACGTGACGCAGGATGTGGGAATTGACCTGCCTTCGCGGGTTCAACCATTTCGACAACCGCGCCTAGGGCGGCCAGGAGATCACGGGCATCAAGCTCGTCGATCAGTTCCTCGGGGAGGTCTCCGAGGCGTGCGAGCATTCGAACGACCTCTTCCCCGACGCCGTCCAACATGATCCCTTCGAAATCCTGGCGCGTCGGCATGCGCAACGCCAGCGCCTTGACTACTGATCCGTTGTGCTCAAGTGGAAATTCGAGCTCGACTATTTTCATTCCGTTGCTCTGCGCTCCACATTGCGTCGACCTTCTCGATGGCGCGGAGAGCACGAAGTCACGATCCTGCCTGTCATGTACTTCTCCGGAACGGAGTTGCCACCAGCGCTTGGCGATCATCTAAGAGAGGCCCGCCCAAGCGGGGGCACTGCTCAGCGATAAAAGTCAAAGATCGCGCGCTCTGCCGGCGTCGTAGGCTCCGCGAACACCGCGGCCTGCACTGATCGGACCATTCGCTTGATCTGATCCAACCTCGCTTCGGCTTCAACCGATCCTGGCGATGTCTCTGGGACGAGCGAGAAAATTGAATCAGCCAGGCTGGTGATCATTCCCAACTGAAAGGCCGCGCCCTCGCGACTCTTGGCCCGCAGCTCCGGCGCCAAGTCTTCAATTTCAATGATCGTTTGGCGGAAGGCCGAAGAGCTGATGTCGAAACGACGTGCTGAAATAACACTGCGTAACCTAGTGAGGCCCGCCGCACTGAGCATTGGTTTCAGTGACACGAGCGCGAGTTCGAAGAGCATCGTATCGCACTTGCATCAGCCTCGCGGGACATCTCGCAAGCGCAGTCGAGATGTGGGGTAGGCGGGATGACTGTCGATTGCGAAGGTCGACAGTGACTGTCTCGCCTCGAAGCACGATGCGTGACAGCTAAGAGTCTGTGAGGACTCAAAGATCGCCGTAGGACTGTCACTCTGCACGAGCCAACGCTGCTCAGCTCCAGTCGCGCTTAAGATCAAGTAGGGAGCTTGATGCAAAGAAGCTCGCAGAATTTGGTCGAGAAATGCCTCCAATGCGAAATCATCAATGAGGGTGCCGTGGCGGGTCCAGTGGAGGGGCCAAGAATTACTAGAACAAATAAAATTTAATTAAATCAAGATGTTATTAGATATAAATGGCGCCCCGTAGGGGTTTCGAACCCCTGTTACCAACGTGAGAGGCTGGTGTCCTAGGCCACTAGACGAACGGGGCAGCTCTCGAAGCCGCTACGTATAGGTAAGCGGGCTGCCGGGATCAAGTGCGAAGGTGCGGCAGCCGCGCGCCAATACGGCAATAGCCATTCGCTGTCGCCGATCGCGCGCGTGCCGCACCCGGACGAATCGTGTATGCGCCGTATATGGGCTCGCGATCAGAGGGTTAGCGGGCGCGCGTCGAGATGGGAACGCATGCAGGACACAGCGCAGCTCCAGCTGAGGCCCAAGCCGCAGATCGTATCACTGCCGCCAACGCCGGAACGGGTTGCTGGACCATCTGCAGCAACCAAGTCTGAGGGCCAGACGCGGGGCTCGGCGGAGCGCCTGCTGAAGGCCATGCGGCTCGTCAAGCGGGCGCGCTTCAATGCGCACGAGCGGCTGGAATCGAAACACGTGATGAGTGTGGCGGCGTTCACGTTCGCGACCGTGTTCGAGATCTCGCTGTCGCTGCTGCCGGTGGTCTACGGCGCCAACATCGCTCCGGACGTGCGCTCGTTCATCGACTACGCGGCGATCGTCACGGGGCTGTTCCTGTTCGGTTTCGGCCTCGTCGTCGGCCTTGCCAACTACCAGACGCGCGCGGTGTTCCTGCAGCGCTGTGCCATGGACCTGGCCAATCTCGCGCGCGAGATGGAAATCGCCATGCCGCTCACCGTGGCGGAGTTGCAGGACTACCGTCGGCGATATCACGAGATCGAGGCGCGCTGTCCGTTCAATCACTCAGCCGTCGATCTGGATCTGGCGCAGGCGCACCGCAACGACAAGCGGGCCGTGCGCAAGGCCAAGCTGGGCGAGGCGATGGATATCTATGGGCCGTACGCGCTGGCGGCGCTGGCCTACCTCAGCCTGTGGGCCACGTTCTGGCTGATGCTGAACGCCACGGGCCGCTAGAGTCTTTCCGACTTTCGTTGAATCGCGGAAAGTCTCCAGCTTCTTGTTGCCGTGCTTCTTTTCGGAAAACCGCTTCACACTTTGTCCGAAAGTACTCTATGGCAGCCAACCCTTGTCCAGGTCCAGCGCCTGCCTGTCCTTCTGCTTGCCGGACTTGTCGGCGTGCGTCGCGGTCCAGGCGAGGTGGGTGCCGCCTGCGATTGAGGAGCGGGAGCGCAGGGCGATAGCGATCGTGTCGCCGGCCTTGGCGTCGAGCGGACGCAGCAGCGGGAAGTAGAGCTGCTCCCAGTGCGTCGCGGGGGCGCCGGGGGCCGTCGACAGCGTGACGCCTGCGATGAGTTCGGCAATCCACCAGGCGGCGAAGCCGTGCACCGTCGTGGCCGCGTCGAGTTTCCACGCCGCTTCGCCCTTGCGGTTGGCCTTGGCGGGACTGGTGAGGTCGACGGTGTCCCAGACCTTGGCGCTTGCACCGCCGTCCAGCAACTCCGCCGGTTTCAGCGTGCGGACGTAAGCGTTGTTGAGGCTCATGGTCTTGGCCACCGACAGATCGAGATCGAAGCCGACATCGTCCCAGGCGGCAAGTTCCTTGGCGATGCGCCCCGAAACGACCGGCGCGACGATCTGTGTGATGCGGGCGGGAATGACAGTGGCGCCGGGCTTCAGGAAGCGGGTGTGGGCGTCGTTCAGGGTCTCGATGATGTCTTCTTCGAGGGCGTAGTTGCCAAGCGTTTCGGAGACGATGAGATCGACGCGGGGCGGATCCTGCATCTCGGTCGAGTGACAGGGAATGATGTGGCAGGTCTTGGCGCGATTGGCCTTGAGGTGGGCGGCCGCCACCGAGGCGACCTCGGCCGCCTCATAGAGGAAGACTTCGCGGGCGCCGAGCTTGGCGGCCATGAGACCGAGGAGGCCCGTGCCAGCGCCGATGTCGGCGACGACGGTCTTGCCCTTGACGATGCTCTTGGCCAGCGCGCGATGAAAGGCTTCGTTGCGGACGCGGTCGGCGATCAGGGTGCGATGATATTCTATGCGCATCAGGGCCGCTGCCGGTCGAGAGTCAGGTGAGGGCCGCGGATCTGGAACAGGGTCAGGGCAGTGGCAACAGCCAGGTTGAGGCTGTCGAGACGACCGGCCATGGGGATCTTCACGAGCTGGGTGCAGGTGGCGGCCAAGGCCTGGCTGAGCCCGGGCCCCTCGCTGCCCATCACGAGCAGGCTGGGGCCGCGGTAGCTGACCTTGCGGAAGTCCGAGGTCGCGGACAGATGCGTGCCGACGATGTCGCCCGGCCAAGCCTGGCACAGGTGCAGGAAGGCTTCGCGGTCCATGCGGACGAGGGGGACGGCGAAGATCGAGCCCATGGTGGCGCGGATTGTTTCACGTGCAAAGGGGTCGCAGCAGGTGCCGACGAGGATGATGCCACCGGCGCCGGCGGCATCGACCGTGCGCAGGATGGTTCCCAGGTTGCCCGGGTCGCGAATTTCCTCAAGCGCGACCCAGGCGGCCTGCGGGCTGAGCTTCGCGGGGACAGGCGGCTCGGCCCACTGCTGGCGGAAGACGGCGAGCAGGCTTTGCGGATTGTCCTTGGCGGCGAGCTTTTCCAGGATGGCTTCGGAGACCTCGAGAACCTCGACACCTTGCTCAAGGGCCCAGGTGACAAGGCCGCGGGCAACGCCCTCGCCCGCCGAACCGGCGCGATACACCAGCGTCTCGGGAACGTGTCCCTGATCGCGCGCGGTGACGAGCAACGTTGCCCCCTCGGCGACGAACAGCCCCGTCTCCTTGCGGGTCTTGCGCATGTCGAGGGCGCGGATCGCCTTGATGCGATCGTTCTGCAGACTGGTGATGGGCTTGATCTGGCTGCGCATGGCGCCGACGCGGTCGCTCGGCGTCATGGCGACGATGTCCAGCGCGTGAAGAGCGACGTCGGAACCGCGTTGCCATTCTCAGCGCGGATGGCGAGTTCGCCGGAGTGGAAGGTGCCAGCGCGGCCAGCGAGTGTCTCGTGGCTCAGCTGATCGAAAGCGAGGGCCGAGGCGCGGATGGCGTAGACGGTGAGCACCATCGCGGCGTGCGAGGGCGCGAGCAATTTAGCGCAGTCGGTCAGCATCGGGGCCAGGCTGGTGAAGAGATCCCAAACCTCGCCGGCGGGGCCGCGGCCGAACTTCGGCGGGTCGACGAGGATGACATGATACGTCTTGCCGCGGCGAACGTCGCGAGCGACGAACTTGGCGGCATCGTCGAGGATCCAGCGGATGGGCGCGTCGTTCAGCTTCGATGCCGCCTGGTTCTCGCGGCCCCAGGTGATGGCTTTCTTCGAGGCATCGACGTGGGTGACCTCGGCACCGGCGGCGGCGGCCAGCAGCGAGGCGGCACCGGTGTAGGCGAACAGGTTGAGCACACGGGGACGCTCGTCCTTCACGGCGGCGATACGATCCAGCATCCAATCCCAGTGCGGTTTCTGCTCTGGAAACAGGCCGACATGCCACAGGCCCTGGAGACGGCACAGCATGGTGGCGGCGCCGACCTTGACAGGCCAGCTCTCAGGCACCGGCTTGTCGATGCGCCAGCGCCCCTTCTCCTCGTCATCGCCGCTGGCGGAGAAGACGGCATGCGCGGCTTTCCAGGCATCCGGGCGGCGGGGCCGCCAGAGCGCCTGCGGTTCAGGCCGGTCGAGCGTGATTGGGCCGAAGCGTTCCAGCTTGCGGCCGGCGCCGCTGTCGAGCAGGGCGTAACCGTCGAAGCCGGGCATCTCGATCAGGTCCAGGCGCGCGGGCGCCGACTGCGGATCGGGCGCAGGACGAGACAGGGTGTCGGCGCCCTTATTCGCCATTCTCGATTGGTCCATATGTGAGTGCTGGGCCGCTGAGGCGGCGTGGCGTAGTCATGCAAAATGCGGCGCACCCGATGCAAGCGATTTCGCTGCCCGGGCGCGCCGCACGCGACGGCATCGCGTCCCTTTCGATGGTTTACCTTGACGAGAGGCGCTGGCGCGCCGTCTCGATTTCGTCCAGCAGCTGGGCCTGGCGGCCCACGCCATGTGTCTGCATGCCTTCGCTGGCGGCGGCCAGTTCCTGCAGCACGTGCAGACGCCAGCGCTCCAGCGTCGCCAGCTTTTCGCCACGCGTCAGCATGACTTCCTCGACCAGATCGCCAGGCAGTGCGAAAAAGCGTTCGGGATTGGACTTCGCTTCCGACGTCACAAGACGAGCGACTTCCGACATCTCTTCCTCCCGGCCCGCGTTGTATTTCCAGACCTTACGATACTACGGGTTTCGCAGTTCGACTCAGCGCGCAACACAATGCACGGAAATTTGTTCCAGGGGAATCGGCCCGGCTAAGGGGAATTTTTCGCCGTTAGCAGCGGCACGAAGCGCACGCCGATAACCTGGTCTTGGTGAATGACGCCGGCCGGCGACTTTTCGATCAGGGTCAACGTCTGATCGCCGATGCCCACCGGCACCACGAGGCGGCCGCCCGGTGCGAGTTGAGCAACGAGAGCGGAAGGCACCGCGGCCGGCGCGGCGGTGACGACGATCGCGTCGTAGGGTGCGTGTTCGGACCAGCCCAAGCTGCCGTCGCCGACGCGCGCCGTCACGTTAAGGATGTCTTGGTCCGCGAGTGCTGCCGCCGCGCGCTCGGCCAGCTGCGCTACGAACTCGATGCTGTAAACGTGTGCTGCGAGCCCCGCGAGCACCGCGGTCTGGTAGCCGGATCCCGTTCCCACCTCCAAGACACGATCGGAGGGCGCAATGCGGGCGAGGCTCGACATCAAGGCGACAATGAACGGCTGGGAAATGGTCTGGCCAAAGCCAATGCCGAGCGGCGCATCGATATATGCATCGTCCGCACCCTCCTTGGGAACGAAGGCATGGCGGGGAATCCGTGCCATGACGTCGAGCGCGCGGGGATCCAGCCGCGAGCCGCCGCCGTCGCGCGCCAAGGACTTCGCCTGACGCCGGATCGTCTCGATCATCCGTTGCCGCTGCGTCGCGGGCCTGGGAGTGGACGGCATGTTGCCGGGCCTGGCTCGGGTTCGTCGTTTGAGTTGTCAGATGCCGCGTGGTGCTGTCATGATGGTCAAACCGCGTCATGGGAGTGCGGGTTTCGCGGCAATTCGGTGTTCCGACACAATACCGCCACGGCGCCGCGTCACGAATTCGTACGGGGTCACAGAGTTGAGGGAGTTAGCGTAATGTTCAACCGGAAGCAGGACCAAGGTCCGAAGGATACCGTACCATTCCAACTGCGCGGTAGCGATGCCGGCCCGGCGCAGCCGCCGCAAATTCCGGCGCAGAGCTATCAGCCCGCTTCCGTCATCGGCAACGACCTGTCGATCGAGGGCCAGAGCATCACAATTCGCTGCCAGGGCCTGCTGACGGTGAACGGCGATATCAACGCCGACGTGCATTCCAAGCAGCTCGACGTCGGCCGTGACGGCAACATCGTCGGCTCGGTTTCGGCCGAGAACGTGGAAGTTCACGGCAAGGTCAACGGCGCTATTCACAGCGCACGCGTCGTGCTGCACAACACAGCGGATGTGCAGGGCGACATCCACACTCAGTTTCTGACCATCCAGGAAGGTGCCAGCTTCGACGGCCGGTCGCGCAAAGTGCGGGACCTGGCGGAAGTCGCGCCCCGTCTCGAGCGCGGAGCCGGGGCACAGCCCGTGTACCAGCAGCCGGTGCATCAGGCGCAGCCTGCCGGGGCCGGGCAGCCGCAGCGGGCGCCGGAAGCGCCCAAGCCGCAGTTCGGCGTTGCGGCGCCGGCACGGCCGCTGCACTCCTGATCGATCGAGGACAATGCAAGGGCCAGGCGAAAGCCTGGCCTTTTTGCATTCGAGTATCAGCTGTGCTCGCTGTCGGAGCGCAGCATGCCGGTGAAACCGGTCACGGCCAGCGATGCCAGAACCAAACCGATCAGCATTTCCAGAACGGTGGCGAGGTACAGCACGCCACCCAGCGTCAGCGTTAGCACCGGCGGCTCGGAGGCCGCACCTGTGCCGGTCAGCTTGCCGATGTCGGGCAACGGGACGCTGGCGAACGGACGCCAGTTGATGTTGGGCCGCCAATGATCCTCATAGCCGAAGGAAATGAAGGGGACGAACACGTCGAAGGAATAGCCGACGGCGTTGAACGGGGGATAGCTCGTCGCGAACTTGTCAGGCGAATAGGCGTCGCGGTTGGAGACGACGAAGACCGTCTCGTCGCCGCAGCCTTGCTCGGCGCAGTGGCTGGCGGCCCAGGTCCACAGCCCGGCGAACGCGAGGATCATCACCGCCATCCAGAGCACGGTGCGCCAGGGGTTGTAGCCGTAGAGCGCGAACAGATCGAGGATGCGCGCCTGCCAGCGCTGGCCGCGCGTGGTGGAGCGGGCGCCGGCCTGGCGGCGGCGGCGGGCGATTGTGATGGCGCGAGCGTCGTCGTGATAGCCCTGGCCGGAGAGGCGGGCGGCGAGTTGCACCCACGCCTGCGGCTTGAAGTGGTCGCGGATGTCGGGGAGGTCCTGCGCTTCGAGCCAGGCGACACGGCGTTCGCCGACGCTATCTTCGTAACGCAGTGGTGCCGTGGCGCCGAACATGGCGCCGGATGGGTTCATCAGATGGGCGTAGGTGAACCCATCGAGCACGAGGTGATCGACCTCGCGGCCGGCGCTCCAGCCACGGAACCCCGGGTTCGGCGGCCAGGCGGCGGCGAAGTCGAGGAACGAGCCCACACGGGCGCGCGACAGGTCGACGATGCCACGCGGCCGGTCCTGGGCCGTCATCGGCATTTCCAGCGAGCCGATCTCGGCATCGACAAGGCTGAGGACGGTGTCGTCATAGCGCGCGGCCATGCCTTCGCTCGACGACGCGATCTCGTCGGGCGGCTCGACCACGACAAGGGCCGACGTGGCTGTTGCTTCCGACTCGCTGGCCGCGGGCGCGGGTGAATCACCGCCGGGCCCCGCGGCGCCGCGCGACAAGGTGGCGCTCATCAGCTTCGAGCCCTTCAGGTCGCAGACGCCGCTGATTTTCACCTGATCAAGTACGACCGCGCCCGACGTTTCGAAGCCGTCCCCCAGTTCGACGTCGCGGGCAAAGGTGGCACCGCTGGCCAGGACGGCGGCGCCGCGATCGACCTTGATCGAGGCGCCGCGCAAGCGGAACTGGTTGCCCATCACGGCTGAGGGAAAACGCACCAGACCGGCAACCTTGGCGCGCGACATGAAGCAGCCGCCGCGGATCTCGGCACTGTCGCCGCGGAGCGCGATGTCGGAGGATTGCAGGCGTGCGTCGGTCAGGCGCAAATGGCCGACGATCTTGGCGCCGGGGCAGCTGATCTGGCCGTAAACCTTGGCACGCGCCAGATCCCAGTTACCGCCGATGCGGATGACATCGGCGGCGATGGCCATGTCGCCGCCCCAGATTTCGATACCTTCGGCGCGGAAATGCTTGCCGACATCGGCACCTTCAAACGACATCGACCCGGCAATGCGCGCGCCCGAGAGGCTGAGGCCATTCTCGACGTTGAGGTTACTGGCGTCGATCGCCGACGGCGAGGCGGCAACGATAAGGTGGTCGGCGGCGAACTTGCCGCCAATGCGGGCGTTGGCCAGGCGCACGGCGCCGGTGACGTTGGCGCGGTCGAGCAGCAGGTCGCCGGCAAGGCGCGCGCTCTCGCCATTGATGGCGGTACCTTCGCAAACGATGACCACGTCTTCGCCATAGATGCCCGATGTGAGCTGTGACCGGGGAAACGAGAGCTCGCCTTTGATCTTGGCCCGCCGCACGATGAGCGGGCCGGACAGGCGCAGACCCGCAGCCATGATCGCCGCCTTGCCGTTGCCGATTTCCGAGCCTTCGACAGCGAGTGCGCCATTGACGTCCGCCCCGCGGATCTGCAGCACGCCGCGGATGAGCCCGCCGCCGAGAAATATGCCACTCTCCACCTGGACGCGATCGGCGATGATGCTGCCTTCAATGGTGCAGGAGTGAATGCCGAGACGTTTCAGCTTGGCGTCGCGGACCAGGACGGCGCCGCGTTCGCCGCCGCCCTGCACACGCGAATGCCACAGCAGAAACGGCTTCGACAGGGTGCAGCCTTCAAGTTCGAGGCCACCTTCGATGATCGCTTTGTGAATGCGCAGGCCGGCCGCGGGCAGAACCCAGCCGGGCCGGGCCTCCAACAGGAGGTCGCGAACGATGCTGCCGCGGACGGTATGGCGGCGCAGGTCAGCGGGTTCGCCGCGAATTGTCGACTGCACAAGGAAGCGCTCCGCCTCCGACAAATCGTCGAGCGCAGGCGGCGGCAGCGCAGACGTCATGACTTGCTCCCTCGCGCGGTGCCGTTGGCCCGGCACCGCTAATTCCCCTTGAGCCCTAGACCCAGAGTAGTCGGCGATTTTCGCCGGGTCGAGGGTGGACGGCAAGGATTTGTCAAAATGCTGAACGAATAAGCACTTAGGCTCGACAAATAGGTGACCGTGGCCGTAAGACTGCTGGCGCGGGTGGGTAAGGATGGGACGACGCCCGACCCGCTCCGCTTCGTGACGGTGGCCCACGCACGCCGGCGTAAGAATGGGGAGGACTGCATGACGTCGATCGGCGTGTCTGCGCCGCTGGCTGCGGCGGCGGCGAAAGCCGGCCGGCAACAGCCGCTGCCCGTCCCGGAGCATCCGGTGGCCGACAAGAGCCTGGGCGTCTCCGGGTTCGACCAGGTGCTGCCCGAAGAGGCCCGCGGCCGCGAAAAATTCATTCCCGTGACGGCGACGGCGCTGATGGACCGGCTGACCGCGACGCGGGCTTGGCCGCGCGGCGAGGCGACGGCGGTGCGGCGCTTCTTCCGCTACCTCGACTACTGGCGGCGCAACAAGCACAATGCCAACCTGATCGAGCTGCTGCAGACGTACGAGCCATTCAG
Source organism: Hyphomicrobiaceae bacterium (assembly GCA_965279065.1). GTDB lineage: Bacteria > Pseudomonadota > Alphaproteobacteria > Rhizobiales > Hyphomicrobiaceae > JAKAXS01. The sequence goes on along the minus strand of OZ257134.1, from coordinate 247,839 downwards.
CCCCGACTCCGACCTGCTGATGACACGCACCTTCACCAAGGAAGAGCGGCGCGTAATGCAGTCGCGCGTCGTCCGCCAGGTGGAATCGATCCTGGTGCAGGCCAACTATGAGCGGATCGACCCCACCGACGTCGAAATGATCCTGACGCGCGAGAGCCATTACGGCCTCGACCTGCAGGTCGATTTCACGGCGTTCGAAGAGTGCCTTATCTACTACCGCGGCGCTTCGAACAAGCGTGATCAGCGGCGCTCGTACCGCAAGTTCTACCGCAAGGAAGAGTTCGACGTTCCGATCTTCCAGCGGCTGTGCCTGGTGTTCAAGCTGAAGCCGTTCGACGACCGCGTGCGCGAGATCATGCTGCAGAAGATGGTCAGCCGCAAAGAGGCGGAGAAGATCGTCAGGAAGCTGCGGGCGGAACTGCCGCCGGCGGTCAACGACCAGAACATCTACCTCAAGCTGTTCAAGAACATTCCGCGCACCGACATCGAGATGTGCTTTCCCAATCCGCGCGTGCGGTTCCGGCCGCTCGACAAGCTGAAACTGGGTGTAACGGCCGGTGGCGGCCTGGGCATGGGGCTGGTCGGCGCGGCCGGCAAGATCGCGCTCGTGGCGAGCAATCCGCTGGCCGCAGCGGGCGCGGCCGTGGGCCTCGGCGGTATAGCCTTCCGGCAGTTCTTCAACTTTCTCAACCAGAAGCAGCGTTACATGGTGGTGCTGGCGCAGAACCTGTATTTCCACGCCATGGCCGACAATCGCGGCGTGATGATCAAGCTGACCGATCGCGCGGCAGAGGAAGACGTCAAGGAGGAGATGCTGCTGTACACGGTGCTGGTGAAGGAACAGGCCAACCGCCGCGACCTGCCGGCCATCGACCGCGCCATTGAGGAGTACCTGAAGGGTAGCTTCGGCGTGACCGTCGACTTCGATCTGGCGGACGCGCTGAGCCGCCTGCTCGCCGACGGGCTGGTGACGGAAGCGGAGGACGGAACGTTGACGGCGCTGATGCCGCGCGAGGCTGCAACGCATCTGGACACCATGTGGGACACGTTCCTCGATAACCTGCCGGACATCGGCGACAACGAGGGCACCGAAGTGGCTCGCGATCCGACGGTGATCCGCGCGTGACCATCCACAAGCTGACGTGCGACGTGGCCGACCGGGATGTGGCGCGCACCCTTGCAGGCGCGTTGCAGGAGCTGGTGATGCCGGCACCGCATGCCCTGACGTTGTTCGAACAGCCCGGTGCCGACGGCGCGGCCGCGACTTGGCGCATCGAGGCGTACTATGACGATGCGCCCGATCCTGCTGCACTGAGTGCGGAGCTGCGAGCTGTGGCAGGCGTGCCGGTGCCACCGCTCGCCGTTGCACCCGTCGAGGAGCTGAACTGGGTGGCCATGTCGCAGGCAGCGCTGCCGCCGGTGGCCGCGGGGCGCTTCACGGTGCACGGCAGTCACGATGCAGGACGGGTCGCGCGGGGGCCGAATGCCATACTCATCGATGCGGGCGAAGCGTTCGGCACGGCGCATCATGCGACCACCTTTGGATGCCTCTCGGCCATCGACCGGCTGACCCGCCGTCGGCGGTTTCGCAAGGTCCTCGACCTGGGATGCGGATCCGGCGTGCTGGCCATCGCAACGGCGCGGATGCTGCCGCGAGCACGCATCTTTGCGACCGATCTCGACGTGCAATCGATCGTGGTGGCGAAGAGCAACATGCAGCTGAACGGGGTTGGCGGGCGGATCGCGGCGCTGGTCGCGGACGGACTTGCCGCGCCAGAGCTGCGGCGAGCGGGGCGGTTCGACCTGCTGATCGCCAATATCCTGGCGGCGCCGCTGATCATGCTGGCCCGGGACATTCGCCGCGCCGTGGCGCCGGGCGGCATGCTGGTGTTGTCCGGCCTTCTGGTGCACCAGGCGGCCGAGGTCATCGCGGCCTACGTCGCGGCCGGGTTCCAGCTCACGGAGCATCGCCGCATCCACGGCTGGTCGACGCTGACGCTGGTGCGGCGGTAACCGGGATTCTTCGCTCTTCCCAAGCTGTTGAGGGCGCTGCGCTTGACCCAACCACCGGGAAACCGTTTCGTGGTAGGCCTTGGGCTGCCAACAAGAATCAAGAGCGCGGCGATGTTTCAGACGTTCGACAATGCGGCAAGTCCCGGGGCGGCGAGCGACCGGGTCAAGGATGTGCGGCAGCTGATGGCTGCGGCCAAGGTGGACATGCTGCTGGTGCCGCGGGCGGACGAGCACCAGGGCGAGTACGTGGCGCCATCGGCCGACCGGCTGAAATGGCTCACGGGTTTTTCGGGCAGCGCGGGTCTGGCGGCGATCGGGGCGAAGACGGCCGCCCTGTTCGTCGACGGACGGTACACGGTGCAGGTTCGGGCCGAGTGCGACGAAGAGGTGTTCGCGTTTCCGGGCTTCGGCCGCGAGAAGATCGTCGACTGGCTGATCGAAGCGCTGCCCAAGGGGGGCGTCGTCGGGTTCGATCCGTGGCTGCATCCGATTGCCGGCGTCGCGCAGCTCGAGACGGCGCTGAAGCCCAAGGGCATCAAGCTGAAGCCGTTGCCGCGCAATCTGGTCGACAAGGCGTGGGGGGCAGAGAGGCCCGCGGCCCCGCTGGGGCCGGTCATCGTGCATCCGGCGCGCTTTGCCGGGCGCAGCAGCGAGGAGAAGCTGCAGGACGTGCAGAAGAAGCTGGCGGACGACGGGCAGGATGCCGTCATCCTGACGCTGCCGGACAGTATCGCCTGGCTGTTCAACATCCGCGGCTCGGACATCGCGCACAATCCGGTGCCATTGGCATTCGCCATCGTGCCTGCGAAGGGCAAGCCAGAGATTTTCATTGCGGCCGAGAAGCTGGATCGCGAAGTGCGGGCGCACCTGGCGGCCGTGGCGAAAGTCAGGGCGCCCGATGCGCTGAAGGCTCGCGTGGCGACGTTGAAGTCCGGCAAGAAGCGCGTGCGGCTCGATACGGGATCTGCAGCGTTCTGGTTCGGGCGCGCGCTCGGCGGTGCCAAGGGGTATGTCGCAGGCGGCGATCCGTGCATCGCGCTGAAGGCGGTGAAGAACAAGACGGAGATCATCGGTGCGCGGGCGGCGCATGTGCGCGACGGGGCGGCGCTGGCGCGCTATCTCGCGTGGCTCGACCGCGAGGCGCCGAAGGGCACGATCGACGAGATCGAGGCGGTGACGCAGCTGGAGGCAGAGCGCGCGAAGACGCAGGCGCTGAAGGAAATCTCGTTCGACACGATCTCCGGTGCGGGGCCGAATGGGGCGATCGTGCATTACCGGGTTTCCCGCAAGACGAACCGAAAGCTGAAATCCGGCGAGCTGTTCCTGCTCGACAGTGGCGCGCAATACCTCGACGGCACGACGGACGTGACGCGCACGATCGCCATCGGCACGCCATCGCGCGAGATGTGCGAGCGCTTCACGCGCGTGCTGAAGGGACACATCGCGATTGCCACCGCCGTGTTCCCCAAGGGCACGCGCGGCATCGACCTCGATCCGTTTGCGCGGCGCGCGCTATGGGACGCGGGGCTCGACTACGATCATGGCACGGGCCACGGCGTGGGGAGTTACTTGTCGGTGCACGAGGGACCGCAGTCGATCTCGCGCGGTGGCATGGTGGCGCTGGAGCCGGGCATGATCTGCTCCAACGAGCCCGGGTACTACAAGGAAGGCGCCTACGGCATCCGCATCGAGAACCTGGTGCTCATCAAGACGCCGGCCAAGATTTCCGGCGGCGATCGCGAGATGATGGCATTCGAGACGCTGACGCTGGTGCCGATCGACCGGCGTCTGGTCGTAGCGGAGCTGCTGTCGCCCGCCGAGCTTGCGTGGCTCAACGCCTATCACGTGGCCGTGCGCGAGGTGATCGGGCCGGAGGTCGATCCCGAGACACGGGCGTGGCTGGAGCAGGTGACCGCGCCGATCGGGTGAGGTTACGCGAGCCAGCGACCACGCTGATAACTTTCAAGCGGCGGCGAAGTAGGCGGCGATGAAGCGCTCGTAGACCAGCGTCAGCTGCTCGAGGTCGGCGACGGGGACATGCTCGTCGACCTGGTGGATGGTCTGGTTGACGAGGCCGAACTCGACCACCGGGCAGTGATCCTTGATGAAACGGGCGTCCGACGTGCCGCCGCCGGTCGACAGCTGCGGCGTGCGGCCGGTGACGGCCTTGACGGCGTCGACCAGTGTCGTCACCAGCGGGCCGGCCTCGGTCAGGAACACATCGCCGGTACCGGAGAAGCTCACCTCGTAGCGAATGTCGCGGCCATCTGCAGCTGCCTCGCACTGCAGGCGCACCCAGTCTTCGATCTTCGGGCGATTCCAGATGTCGTTGTAGCGGATGTTGAAGACGGCGCGCGCCTCGGCCGGAATGACGTTCGAGGCGGTGTTGGGCACGTCGATCACCGTCACCTGCAGGTTCGACGGCTGGAAATGCGGCGTGCCGGTGTCGATCGTCTGGCTCGACAGGCGATCAATCAGACGCGCCAGCTTGGGCACCGGGTTGTCGGCCTTTTGCGGATAGGCCGAGTGGCCCTGCCGGCCGTAGACGACGAGTTCGCCCACCACCGAACCGCGGCGGCCGATCTTGATCTCGTCGCCCAATGCCTGCGGGTTCGACGGCTCGCCGACGAGGCAGGCGTCCAGCCGTTCCTCGCGATCCTTGAGCCAGTCGAGCACCTTCATCGTGCCGTTGATGGACGGGCCTTCCTCGTCGCCGGTGATGAGGAACGACAGCGAGCCCTCCGGCTGGGGGTTTGTCTTCAGGTGACGCAGCGCTGCGGCAACGAAGCAGGCGACGCCGCCCTTCATATCGACGGCACCGCGGCCGTAGAGCGCGCCGTCGCGGATTTCCGCCCCGAACGGCGGCGAGGTCCACGACTTGGCGTCGCCGACAGGAACCACGTCGGTGTGGCCGGCGAAGCAGAGGTTGCGGCCGTGCGAGCCGATGCGGGCGTAGAGGTTCTCGACGTCCGGCGTACCCGGCTCGGAGAAGGTCATGCGGTGGCAGGTGAAGCCGTTGCCGGTCAGCAGGCCTTCGAGCAACGTCAGAGCGCCGCCTTCGGCCGGCGTCACGCTTTCGCAGCGGATCAGCGCCTGCGTCAGGGCGACGGGATCGCAAGGTGTGGCGGCGGGCATTGCGGCGGAGCTCCGGATCAAGGTCGGCGCGACCCTAGCGGTGGGATGCGTTGCTGCGCAAGTGGGGGACGGGGAGAAGGAGAAGTGGGTGCTCGCGCGGGCCGGACTGCTCGGCTACGTTTGAGGACTGCAAACTCACAACACGAGACCTCCCTTATGCAAAGCAAGCTCTTCATCGACGGACAATGGCAGGATTCCAGGGGTGGGGGATTGCTCGACGTCATCAATCCGGCGACCGAGCAGGTGTTCCACCAGTGCGTCGCGGGGAATGCGGCCGACATCGATGCGGCGGTGGCGGCGGCCAAGGCGGCGATGGCGGGGCCGTGGCACCGGACGACGGGACGCGAGCGGGCGAAGATCCTGCGTGCCATCGGCGAGGGCATCGAGCGCGACAAGCAGACGCTGGCCGAGATCGAGGTGCGCGACAACGGCAAGCCGCTGCCGGAGGCGCTGTGGGACGTGGGCGACGCCGCCTACTGCTTCAATCTCTACGCCACCTACGCAGAGGAACTCGACGAGCGGCAGAATGCTGCGATTGCGGTGCCGGACGCGCGCTTCGACTGCCGCCTGCGATATATGCCGATCGGCGTCGCCGGCTTGATCGTGCCGTGGAACTATCCGCTGCTGATGGCAGCGTGGAAGGTGGCGCCGGCGATTGCGGCGGGCTGCGCCATGGTACTGAAGCCGTCCGAGTTCACGCCGCTGACGGCGTTGGAACTGGCGCGAATCGCGCACGAGGCCGGGTTGCCCCGTGGCGTGCTCAACGTCGTCACCGGGTTCGGCCGCGATACGGGCGCGCGGCTTGCCACGCACCCGGACGTGCGCAAGCTGGCGTTCACCGGCTCGGTCGCGACGGGCATCTCGGTGGCGACGGCGGCGGCGCAGGACGTCAAGAGCGTCAGCCTGGAACTGGGCGGCAAGTCGCCGATCGTGGTGTTCGACGATGCCGACGTGGAGCAGGCCGTCGAGTGGGTGATGTTCGGCATCTTCTGGAACCAGGGGCAGGTGTGCAGCGCCACGTCGCGCATGATCGTGCAGGAGGCCATCGCGCCGAAGTTGATCGACCGGCTGAGCGCGGAAGCCAAGAAGATCACCATCGGCGACGGCATGGCGGAGGGCACGCTGCTCGGCCCGCTCGTCAGCGCGCAGCAGTACCAGAAAGTCGCCGGCTACATCGACGTGGGGCGCCGAGAGGCGAGCCTGGTTACGGGTGGCGGGCGGCCTGCGCATCTCAACACCGGTTACTTCCTGGAGCCGACGATCTTTGCCGACGTCAAGCCTAGCGCACGCATCTGGACCGAGGAGATCTTCGGCCCCGTGCTGGCGGTGACGACGTTCCGAAACGAAGACGAGGCGGTGGCACTGGCGAACGGCAGCGAGTTCGGACTGGCGGCGGCCGTGATGTCGGCCGACGTGGCGCGGGCGCAGCGCGTGGCGGAAGCCTTCGAGGCGGGCGTGTGCTGGATCAACTGCTCGCAGCCGAACTTCCTGGAGCCGCCGTGGGGCGGCATGAAGAAAAGCGGCGTCGGCCGCGAGCTCGGCACCTGGGGGCTGAACAACTTTCTCGAGGTGAAGCAGGTGACGACGTACACCAGCGGCGAGCCGTGGGGGTGGTATTTGAAGTAAGGAGCGTGAGTGGTGAGTGGGGAGTCGTGAGTGGGCAGTGGGCATGGGGCAGTAGGCAGTAGGCAGTAGGCAGTAGGCAGTAGGCAGTAGGCGTGAGCGGGTTTGCCGCCAGCGTCACTACGACGTGGTGGCTCCGAACCCCTCGCCCACAACGTCATGCCCGGGCTTGTCCCGGGCATCCCGGGTATGACGGGTTCCGGGTTGGCGCGTCGGAGATCGAGCATTGCCTGCCGCGCTGGTTGATGGCTGGATCCCCGGGACGAGCCCGGGGATGACATGCTGAGAGGGCGAGCCGCGATTGCGAACGGCGGCATGCGCTGACGCCCACGCGCCGGCGGCCGGCTCCCCGCAGGGGAGTCGCCGGTGCCAACAGAATTCGGCGCAAACAAAACTGCACGGGCGCGGGCGCGCTTGAACAGCTCATCTGTGTAGTGGAGCGCCGCTCAAGAGCGCCCGCGTCGCGGCGATTTCTGATCCGGCTCACGTTTCTCCCGCGGCTGCGTTGCCTCTGGCCTTGTTCAGGTTGCTGGCGTAGCGGGGTTAGCCCTGTGGCGGCCGTGATCGCCATGCCGTTGCCGACACGCAACTCGCGACGGGCGAGCGCAGACCTCCTGGAGTTTCGGCCTCGCGTCAGGCTTGCCTTCCAGGCGCCGCATCCCCTTCACGCTGCCGGACGGATCGATCGCGCCCCGTGCTCGAAAAGGATGCGAGCAGGATACGGGGCGTGTGGCGGGCGGGGATTGTTTTTGTGGGCGAGTGCGCGTGGTTCGGAGGCTACCGGGCGACGGCGGCTGGAGCAATCGCAACGCAGCATCGCGACGGCAGCTTGACAGATTGCGGCCGGAAGAAGATGCATTAACGGATTGTTTACCAATTTTTGTGCGTGGCGTTGGGGTGTGGGGATGGATTGCGGGGCGGATGGCGGGCTGTGTCAGGTTTTGAATGTGCTGTTTCACGACAATGAATTCGCCTCAGCGGTTCTAGCCAAGTGGCTAGGCGAGACTGGCGTACTGGGAGCGATTTCCGGATTTCTGCGAGACCACGGGGAAAAGCTGATTGGCTTGGCAGGCCTTTCATTCGGTATCTACAAATGGTGGCGATACCGCGAAACCATCCTTCACAAGCGATTGGAAGAGTACCTGCGAGAGAATGATCGTCGACTATTGGATGGCCAAACCTATGTGCTCCAAGCTCTACAGAGACCAGCGCCTGGCCAAAGGTTCAAGCTTCCATTGTTTGCGAGTAAGGCCCTTCAAAACGTTCTGCGCGAACGCAACTGGGATCGAACGCTTGTCGCGGCCAATGTCGGCCAAAGCGCGGATTGGCAACTCTCTAAAGCAATTGAATCGATCGAGCGAAGGATCGAGGCTGCCGACAAGACAGTAGGATCCTTGCGGCAACAGTTGGCGACTGCCCACATCATAAAGGGCGCTATTGCGTCGAGTGGCGAGCCGGCGTCGAGCGACGGCGGAGCAATAGAGGGCAGCCTCGATGCGTTGACGTCCTTTCGATCCGCACTCCAAATTCCTGGACATGATCGAAATCTGACAGCGAAGGAGCTTGAGGCTCACCAGTTGCGGAAGCTCAGATTCTTCGCTCAGGCCAAGCAAGCTTATGAAGACGTTCAACGCCTCGCGGCGACAACGAATGACTACCGGACGCAGCGCTTGGCAGCGGCTAGAGCCAAGCAACATCAGGCCGAAATAATTCAGGCCCAATGGAGCGTGCCCTTGCCCGGCGGCGGACGTCAGTTCAACGGCAGCCAAAACGCTTGGGCGCTCGTGAACCCAAACGTTTCCGAGAGTGCTTTAGCCATCCGAAAAAACTTTGCGCCGTTCCGTGGCTGGGACTTGCTGGATGAAGGCCACCTCAATTATCTGGCCGCCTTCGTTGCTCACAACCTCGGCTTCAATCTACAGAGACAGGCTAGGTTGGAAGAGGCTCGTACCGCCTATAAGGGCGTACTAGCTTCGCCGGTTCGTGTTTGGACCCGGAGATCAAAGCGCCGCCTTCGCCAACGAGCGGTCGAGGGATTGGTTCGCGTCGAGACCGCCCAAGACAATGGGGTGTTTGATTGGCGTTGGTTGTGCCAACCCTAGAATAACCGAAACACTAAACCGACCGCGTAGGCGCCACCGCTAGCAATTAGCGCGTTGCACACGCTCTGCAGCATCGTCGACTGCGTCAGGCCAATGAGACCAAGGTCCTTGCCGCGGCGGTAGAGGCCGCCGTACTCGGCGTGGGAGAGGGAGGCTAGCGCGAGCGCCGTCAGCGCGATGGCCCAAATTCCAACGCCCGCATAGCCGCTCAGCGCGGCCGCGAAAATCGCGGTGTAGGCGATCATGGAGTGTCCCCGTGAGGCCATCACGCGCACGGGAAGGACGGCCGCACTCCTTTTCGCTGACTCGTCCCTGGGACGATACGGGTACATGTTGATAAGGTGTGGATGAACTCGAAGGTCTTCAAGTCACTCGTTTTATTTCGCGTGGTGCGGATGCTGCCCCTCACCCCGGCCCTCTCCCCGTAAGGACGGGGAGAGGGAGAGTGAGGAGAGCGTCTCAATTTGTGAGCGCTCTCGTCGTGTCGTCATGGCCGCGGAGTCGGCCATCCACGGCTCGCATCCAGCCCTCGACATCAGTGGAACTCGCAGCAGCCGGATTGCGCTACGTTGTCGTCGTCGTGAGGAGACGTGGCGTGGATCCCCGCCTGCGCGGGGATGACGGCAGTTGGGGCGGACCCGCTGCAGGCAGGTACCATCGCTGTAACGGGCGGTCAGCGACGACTTGCCGTGGCGTCGGCGGGAACGCTGCGACCGCCGAGGGGTATCAGAACCGCTTCAGCAGGCGTTCCAGGTAATCCAGCTCCATCGCAGGGCGTTGCGCGTCGCCTAGGCGGCGGCGGAGTTCTTCCAGGATCTCGCGGGCGCGCTGCATGTCGATCTGCTCGGGGACCTTGACGGCGGTGCCGAGGTCGGGGCCTTGCGAGCGTTGCGGGCGGCCCAGGGGGTCGCGCGGGGTGTCGCCGTTCTGGCCCATGCGCTGCGGCATGTTCTTCAGCATCTGCTGGGCCATCGACTGGGCGCCCTGGCGCAGCTGGTCTAGGGCGCGGGCCTGCTCGTCGGTGGCGCTTTCGAGATCGCCACGGCCGAGAGCATTCTCGGCATTCTCCATCGACTCCTTGGCGCCTTCGAGCTGCTCGGACGGCTGGCCGCCCTGCTCGCCGATGCCCTTCTGCAGCTGCCCGAGACGATCGCGCAGCTGTCGCTGGCGCTGGCTCAAGCCCTGACGGCCCTCCTGGCCCTGGCCGCGCTGGCCTTCGCCCTCCTCGCCGCCCTGGCCCTGCTGCGAGCCTTGGCCTTGCGACTGGCCGCCCTGCTGGCCCTTTTCGCCCTGGCCCTGCTGGCTCTTACGCTGGCCCGACTTGGAGCCGCGCTCGCCGCGCTCCTGGCGGCCCTCGTTGTTCTCGGCGCCGAACCGCTGCTGGTCCTTCTGCATCGGGTTCTTCGGCGCGCGGCCCTGCTCGCGGCGTTCCTTGAAAGTCTCGTCCATCAGCTTCTGCTGGTCGCCGACGACGCCGCCAAGCTCGTCCATGAGCTTCAGCATCTCCTCGTTCTTCTGCGCCTGCTCCTTGTCCTGCTTGCCCTGCTGCATGCGCTCCATCATGTCGCGCATTTCCGACAGCATCTGCTGGGCTTCCTCGCGCGAGCCGTTCTTGGCCATCTCCTCGAGGTTATCCATCATGCGCTGCATGTCCTGCTGCGACATGGTCTGCATGTCTTCGTTCTGGCCGTCGAAGGGTTGCTGCTCGCCCTGGTCCTTGGCGAGCTGCTCCATGTAGTTGTTCATGGCGTCGCGCAACTCTTGCATCGCCTGCTTGATCTCTTCTTCCGAGGCGCCTTCCTCGAGCGCTTTGGACAGCTTGTCCTGGGCTTCGCGCAGGGCCTTCTCGGCATCCGAGAGGTCGCCGTCCTCGATCTTCAGGGCGACGTCCCACAGCTGCTTGATAACGGATTTCATGCCGGAGCGCGTGCGGTCGCCCTGCAGGCGGTAGGACGCGGTACGCAGGCCGAGATAGACGCGGGTGTCCTCGATGAAGCCGTCCGGCTCCATCGTCAGGGCGTCGAGAGCGGTGACGACCTGGTCGCGATAGCGGTGATCCTCGACCAGCTTGGAGCGCTGCTCGATGACGGCGCGGGCGAGCGGCTTGGTGAAGCGGCGCTGCGGCAGGATGATCTCGATCGTGGGGCTGCGGCCGAGCTGGCCGGCGACGTCCTTGGCCTCGAGCGTCAGCTGCACGCGCTGGCCCGACCAGGGATGCGAGCCGAACTCGATGTAGGTTGAGGCCTCGCCTTCCTTGACGTTACCGGGCGGCACTTTCAGCGTGAGCTGCGGCGGACGCTCCTTGGGCCAGCGCGGGCCCTTCAGGGCATCAGGCTGGGCCCAGGCCCTCGCCGGATCGGCGGCCTTAGGCTTGACGCGCTCGACCTTGGCCTCGGCGGCTGAGACGCCGTAGTCGTCCTTGACCTTGTAGGTGAGCTTCATCGAGCCGCGCGGCGTGACCTCGGGCCGCTTGCTCATCTCAATGGTGGGCGCGGCATCGGGGATGACGATCAGTTTCCAGGACGCGAGTTCGGTGGAGCCGCTGAGCACGCGGACGGTAGCATTGGTCTTCACGTCGGTGCGCAGTTCGGCGCTGTCGCGCGTGACGGCGGCGCGTGTCGGCTCCGGTTCGACGCGCACGGGAGCCTTGGCGCCCTCGGCCAGGATTTCGAGCGCGAGGCTGGCATTCTCGACGCCGGAGAGACGCGTGATCAGCGCGCTGTTGACCGGGACTTCGACTGGCTTGCCGGCCGCGTCGGCGCGATCGGTCACCGGCTTGGCGCCGTCGGCCAGCATGATCGGCGGGCGTGCCGTATAGGGTGGCGGAGAAACCCAGGCGTCGAGGCGGGCGGTGGCCAGGGCGCCTGGGCCGAAGTCGAACGCGGATGCCAGCCGGTCGCCGATGCTGCCCCAGCTCAAGCCGGCGAGCGCGAGGACACCGAGCACGAGAGCCGAGCGTACGGCGAGGGGATCGAAGCGGTGCGTGCGCGGGCGCGGCGGGCCGACGCGCAGGCGCTGCAGCATGGCGAGCATGCGCAGGCGGTGAGCCTGCCACAGCGTGGCGGTTTCAGGATTGCTGGCTTCGGTGGACGAGAGCGTGTCTTCGTAAGATGAGGCGGGGCGATGCGGGATGCCGGAGACAGTTTCGATGCGGCGGAGGGCTTCGTCGCGCGTCAGCCAATGCAACGGGCCGGCGTAGACGAGGCCGGCGACCAGGACGATGGCGAAGACTGCAAGCGTGATGATGTGCGCGGGCGTGGAGAGGGCGTCCCACAAGCCCGCGAACGAGACCAGCGCGAAAACGGCGGCGACGGCGGCGACGATCCAGAAGCGCAGCCACAGCTGCTCGAATAGGCCAGCCCAGCGGGCGCGATCGATCTTGCGCTCAAACGCCCGATTCACGAAGGGCGCAGGGGTCACGATGGGCGGAATTTGGCTCATGGCGCAAACCTAACATGGCGTCCCGGGCGAGGAAGAGCCCAATACGTGAAATAACGTTCATGTTATGTGCGGGAGATTGCGGCACCAATGCGGGCACTTAGCTTGAGATGAGCCACGCGGGCAGGCGATCCTGCGCAATCAGGTCGTCGTAGCTGGGGCGCGGGCGGACGACGGCGTAGTCCTTGCCGTTGACGAGTACCTCCGGCACCAGGCGGCGCGTGTTGTAGACTGACGACATCACGGCGCCGTAGGCACCCGCGGTCATGATGGCCATGAGGTCGCTGGCGGCGAAGGGGGGCAGCGTGCGATCGAGCGCGAGGTAGTCGCCGGTTTCGCAGACCGGGCCGACGATGTCTTGCATTACCGGCGGCAGGCCGGCCTTGGCTTCCTCGACGGGCCAGACCTCGTGATGGGCCTCGTAGAGCGTGGGGCGGATGAGATCGTTCATGGCCGCATCGACGATGGTGAAGGTGCGGTCGGCGCCTTCCTTGCAAAAGATCGTGCGGGTGACCAGGACGCCGGCGTTGCCGACGATCATGCGGCCGGGTTCGAGAATGAACTTCAGGCCAAGGTCGCCAAGCTCCTCGCGAATGACGGCGGCGTAGGCGTCGGGATGCGGCGGCACGTCGGACTGGCCGTGGTAGGGCACGCCGAGACCGCCGCCGAGATCGAGATGGCGGATGTCGTGGCCACTGGCGCGCAGCTTCAGCGTCAGATCGCGCATCAGGCGGAAGGCGTCGCGGAACGGTGCCAGGTCGGTGATCTGGCTGCCGATATGCATGTGGATGCCGGTCAAGGCGATGCCGGGAAGGACGCGGGCTTCCTCGTAGAGGCGTTGCGCCTGCAGGAAGGGGACGCCGAACTTGTTCTCGGACTTGCCGGTGGAGATCTTGGCGTGCGTCTTGGCGTCGACATCGGGATTGACGCGGATGGCGACGTTGGCGGTGCGGCCGAGGCCGTGGGCGACCTCGCTGAGAGCGGTGAGTTCCGGCTCGCTTTCGACGTTGAAGCCGTGGATGCCCTGGGTGAGGGCGTAGGCCATCTCCTCGCGCGTCTTGCCGACGCCGGCGAAGATGATTTTTTCGGCGGGCGTGCCGGCGGCGCGGGCGCGGCGCAGCTCGCCTTCGGAGACGGCGTCCATGCCGGCGCCGAGGCGGGCCAGCGTGGCGAGGACGGCCTGGTTGGAGTTGGCCTTGACGGCGAAGCAGATCAGCGCGTCGAGGTCGCGGAAGGCGTGGGCCAGCACCTCATAGTGCCGCGTGATGGTGGCGGTGGAATAGCAGTAGAACGGCGTGCCGACGTCGTCAGCCAGGCGCGACAGCGAGACGTCCTCGGCGTGGAGTTGGCCGTTCTTATAGGTGAAGTGATGCATTGCGATTGTCCGGGCGGAAAGGAGTGTTGTCCTAGCGCCGCGCGGAGGACGTGTCATCCGCTTTGCTGGCGGTTTGCTGGCGCGGGTCAGCGATCCCAGGGCAGGCGCCACCACCAGAACAGCATTGCGGCCAGGAATAGAAAGGCGGCGCCGACGATCATGCTCAGCTCGCGGCCGTCTCCGGCAGAGTAGTAGGCGCCGTAGATGCCGGCCACACCCATGTAGACGAAGAGGAGGATGCCGATCAGGCCGAGGGCGCGGAGGACGCGGTTGAGGATGATCCAGGGCATGGCAGCGGACCCTTGCGGTTGACTAGCCTGCACTCAACTTGGCGCGGGCCGCATCTGCTAGGAAGCCGGAGCGGGTTGCACCGCTGCGCTCCGCAGCACGATCGATGGCCGCCAGAAGGTTTTCGTCCATCGTGAGGTTGATGCGGACCGAGCGACCCGGAAGCGTGATCGGGACTAGGGCCAAGGCGTCGGCGCCAGCGAAGTCGTCAGCGAATTCAGGATCGGCGCGCAGATCATCGAGTGAGCGGGGAACTGGGGCAATGTCACCACCGGTAACGAGGCCTTCGATATGAAGCGCAACGGCATCGGCGGAGTTGGCGAGGGCCTCTTGCTCCGTGCTGCCCTGAGCGACACATCCAGGCAAATCAGGAAACGAGACACCGAAGCTATCTAAAGCGCGGTGAATGATGGCGGTCACAAACGGGGTGGCGTTTGCCATGAAGCAAATCCCTATGGCGCCGCCAGAAGATACGCAGCTTTCGTCAGACCTCACCGCCCCTACCATCAGTTGTCCTAGCAAAAGCGTAGCCAAGGACTGCCCCGATTAAGGTGGCGATTGCCTCGGTGGAAAGAAGCTTATTCAGTGCCAGAACAACAATTACGGGCAGGGCCATCGCTAGAACTGTGTACCGAATAAACTGCCAACCGATACCCTTTTTTGTGACAATTCGGTGGATCAGACCGAGGATCGGCACCAATACGGCGCCAACTGAAAATATGATCGTTGTCAGAAAAATTGGGTCACCCAAACTAACCTCCTGCCAAATAAGCACATGGAGCATCAAGACGTACCGCATTCAAGGCGGAGTCGTTGGCCGACAGAGAAAAGCCGTGGAGGACCGGCGAGCTAGTAAACTAGCGGATCAAGCCGTCGAGGACGAAGGGCTTGTGGGCCTTGGGGGCGGCGCCTTCGGGCTTGCCTTGGCCGGATTCGGCGGAGGCGACAGCAGCGTTCTCGGCCTTGGCGGAGGGCGGGGCTTCCAGCGGGCCGCGCACGCCACAACCTGCCAGCGCAAGGGCGGCAAGGGTGACAACAACGGCGATTTGCGTGCGCTTCAGCATCAAGTCCCTGATCCTGCAGCCCAACTTGCCCATCAACTGGGCTTTAGCAAGGCAGAACGTGCGACCCCTGCAGTCCAGAGGGCGCAAACGGCTTGGACATCATGTCTAGCCGGTCTTGCCGTCCTTTTCCAACCGCTTCGACCAGGCTTCGGCCATTTTGGCGACGTTCTGTGGCGCAGTTCCCCCATAGGAGACCCGGCTTTTCACAGAATTCTCAACGCTGAGGACGGAAAACACGGCCTTGGTGATGCGCGGTTCGACTTTTTGCATGACTTCCAGCGGCAGATTTTCCAGGTCGAGGCCCTTGTCCTCCGCCGCCTTGACGATGCTGCCGGTGACGTGGTGGGCGTCACGGAATGGCAACTTCAACTCGCGCACGAGCCAGTCGGCGAGGTCGGTGGCCGTGGAATAACCCCGGCCGGCGGCGGCGCGCATGGTCTCGACATTGGGCTCCATGTCTTCGGCCATGCCGGTCATCGCGGCGATGGCGAGGCGCAAGCTGGCAAGCGCGTCGAACGTTTGCTCCTTGTCTTCCTGCATGTCCTTGGAATAGGCGAGCGGCAGGCCTTTCATCACCATCACGAGCCCTTGGAAGGCGCCGGCGACGCGGCCCACCTTGGCGCGCGCCAGCTCGGCGGCGTCCGGGTTGCGCTTCTGGGGCATGATCGAGGAGCCGGTGGTGAACTTATCGCTGAGGCGGATGAAGCCGAACTGGGGCGTCATCCAGATCACGATCTCCTCGGCCAGCCGCGACAGGTGGACGGCGCAGATGGTGGCGGCGGCGAGCGTTTCCAGCGCGAAGTCGCGGTCGGAGACACCGTCGAGCGAGTTGGCCATGGGACGATCGAAGCCCAGCGCTTGCGCCGTCTGATGCCGGTCGATGGGAAACGACGTGCCGGCCAGCGCGGCGGAGCCGAGTGGGCTTTCGTTGAGGCGGGTGCGGGCGTCGGCAAAGCGACCGCGATCGCGCGCGAACATCTCCACGTACGCCAGCAGATGGTGGCCGAAGGTGACGGGCTGGGCGGGTTGCAGATGCGTGAAACCGGGCATGACGGTGGCCGCATGCGCCGCGGCCTTGGTGACGAGGGCGCGCTGCAAGGCCAGAAGGCCAGCGTCAAAGGTGTCGACGGCATCGCGGACCCAGAGGCGGAAGTCGGTCGCGACCTGGTCGTTGCGCGAGCGCGCGGTGTGCAGCCGGCCGGCGGGGGTGCCGATGGCGTCCTTCAGACGGCTCTCCACGTTCATGTGCACGTCTTCGAGCGCCCTGGAGAACTCGAAACTGCCGGCCGCGATCTGCGTAGCTATCTCGTCGAGACCCTTCAGGATTTCCTGGGCGTCGGCCTTGGTGATGATGCCGGCGTCGGCCAGCATCGTGGCGTGCGCCTTGGAGGCACGGATGTCCTGGGGAGCCAACGCCTTGTCGAAGGAGACCGAGGCGTTTATCTCCTGCATGATCTCGGCTGGAGACTGGCTGAAACGGCCGCCCCACATCGCGTTGGCTTTCTTGTCGGTCACGATGGCGGCTCCGGCGGCAACTTCTAGGATAACGAACGCATGAATACCGAACAGGCACCGTCAGGTGGAAGGCTTTCGCTGGCACAATCGCTGTGGCTGGCGGCGCTGGCGGCGCTGGTCGGGTTCGGCGCGGTATACGTGATGGTGCTGCCCCCTGACAACGCTCGTGTGGCGGTGCAGGGCGACGCGGCGCCTGAGACTAAGCCCGCCGCAGGCTCGAGCGGCACCGAAATGGCGGCTTTCGTAAAGCGAGCCAACCCCGAGGCGCTGCCGGCGTTTACCTTTCAGGGCAAGGACGGAAAGGCGCTGACGATCGCCGACTTCAAGGGCAAGACGATCCTGTTGAACCTGTGGGCGACGTGGTGCGCACCGTGCCGTCACGAAATGCCGGCGCTCGACAGGCTGCAGGCGGCCATGGGCTCGGACAAGTTCGAGGTGGTGGCATTGAGCCTGGACAAGGACGGCGTCGACAAGGCGCAAAAGTTCCTAGGCGAAATCAAAGTCAGCCACCTGAACTTCTACATCGACCCAACTGGCAAGGAAGGCTTCAATCTGAAACCGGTCGGGCTACCGACGACGCTACTGATCGATGCCGAGGGACGCGAGATCGGCCGTCTCGCCGGCCCAGCGGAGTGGGACAGCGAGGCAGCCAAAGCGTTGATCTCGGCGCAACTCAAATGAACTTCGAATAGAGCGGCAGCATGACCAGCAGGAACAACGCGGCGCTAAACAGGATGCCGTTCATGCGCACGCGTTTCTCCGAGGCTTCCGCCGATGCCTTCACCGCGTCGAGGTCCGCCAGTTTGGCATTGATGGCCTCGAACGTGTTGTGGGGCAGCGACATGAAGTCGGCGCGATTGCCTTCGATGTGGTCCAGGCGCGCCTTCAGTTCCCTGCAGGCACGGACCATCTCGTCGATCTTGTATTCGCGGGCATTGCGTAGCGACTCCTCGAACGCCTGTGTACGGCGTGCGCGGTCGGCCACCTCGGACAACTCCGAAAGGGCCTTTTTGCTCTCACGGGTCTCGTGATCTAGGGATGAGACGATCGCCTGCAGGCGATCCAACTTGATGGCGGTTTCTGCGATGAAGCCGTCACCGGTCCGCGGCAAGCTAATGACATTGCCGGTCGGCTCGTTGGGATTCAACACGGGGCACTCACTGGGCACTAGAGGACTGGGGGACGCACCGGGATGGGCGAGATCACGGCTCGGGTACGATAGTAATAGATGCTTAAAATGGTGTAACTATTAGATCGTGGTCTAGCGTTACTTTTAACAGGTTGACAGACGCTCAAGGCGCGAGAGCGGTGGTTTTCTGCGCGCCCACGTGCCTCATTTATTGACATTGCAGCGGCTCACCCCGCAAAAGGCGCCCAGTTCAATTCGCTGTTGAAAAAAGGGCCTGCGCAGATGGCGACCGCCGCACCGACCGAAGCACTCAAGTCCACGATCGAAGCCGCCTGGGAGGCTCGCGACGGCATCACGTCGGCGACCAAGGGCGAGGTACGCGACGCCGTGACGACGGCGCTCAACCTGCTGGACGGCGGCAAGCTGCGCGTGGCGGAGAAGGTTGACGGTACATGGACGGTCAACCAATGGCTCAAGAAGGCGGTGCTGCTGTCGTTCCGGCTCAACGAGATGGAGACGATCTCGGGCGGGCCGGCGGGATCGTTCTGGTGGGACAAGGTGCCGCCGAAATTCGCGGGAATGACGGCCGAGGATTTCAAGGCGGCCGGGTTCCGGGCCCTGCCCGGCTCGATCGTGCGGCATTCGGCCTACATCGCGCCGGGCGTGGTGCTGCTGCCGTCATTCGTCAACCTCGGCGCCTACGTCGACAGCGGGACGATGGTGGACACGTGGGCGACGGTCGGATCCTGCGCGCAGATCGGCAAGAACTGTCACATTTCGGGCGGCGCGGGTATCGGCGGCGTGCTGGAGCCGCTGCAGGCGGGGCCGGTCATTATCGAGGACAACTGCTTCATCGGCGCACGCGCCGAGGTGGCGGAGGGCGTGCAGGTCGGCGAGGGCTCAGTGCTGTCGATGGGGGTCTATCTCGGCGCCTCGACGACGATCATCGACCGCTCCACCGGCGAGAAGATGTACGGCCGTGTGCCGCCGTACTCCGTCGTCGTGTCGGGTTCGATGGCGGGCAAACCACTGCCGAATGGGGAGCCGGGGCCGAACCTCTATTGTGCCGTGATCGTCAAGCGGGTCGATGAGAAGACGCGATCCAAGACGTCGATCAACGAGCTGTTGCGCGACTGACGCAAAGGTGAGGTTTACCGGGGCAAGCAGCGCTGTATAAAGAACGGTGTCGGGATAACAATTGACGCTCAGGCAAACCTTTAATTTGGGGGAATGGAAATGGCTCAGACCGACTCGCTGAACTTGGGCACAGAGGGCCAGATCCTCTATGATGCCAACAAGAAATCGAAGCTCGTTGCCTATCTGCTGTGGATCTTCCTGGGCTGGCTGGGCGCCCACCGGCTCTACACGCGTCACATCAAATCGGGCCTGGCGATGCTGGCAACTTTGGTCGTGGGGTATGGCCTAGTTCTGCGCGGTATGTGGCCGATGATGCAGCAGGGCATCGACGCGGCACGGAAGGCCGCGGAAAGCGGCCAGGAACTCGATCCGGCTACGGTGCCGCCGCCAGATGCCGCCGCCGTGCAGGCCATGATCTCGGACCCGCTCTACCTGGTCGGAATGGGACTGCTGGCGGCCTACACCATCTGGTGGATCGTGGACGCGTTCCTCATTCCCGGCTGGATCCGCCGGCACAATACGGAACTCGTGGCGAGCCTACGGGGCCGGTGACGGGTTAGACCCATCCGTCTCGCGGGCTCTTGGACCACCAACTCGGTACGCGAATGTATCGGACGCTCGACGCCACGCGCATCATCGAGACCTTGCAACAGCTGCAGCGCCGGGTAAGCGAACGCTTTCCCGGCGCCGGCCTTGCCGGGGTGTGCGCGGAGCTGACGGAGATCGCCAAAGAAACGCACGACCGGGCGAAGGCGATCCGCAGGCCGGACTGGGTGCTGCGCGGGATTGTCGGGGCCGTGCTGGCGAGCGGGCTGGCGCTCCTGGTCACGCTCGGCGGCATCATGCTGTCGAGTACGCGGGCGAGCGACGATCTGTTCGGCACGTTGCAAGGCATCGACAGCGCCTTCAACATCCTGGTGCTGATGGGCGCGAGCCTGTTCTTCCTCGTCAGCCTGGAGGATCGGCGCAAGCGCAAGCGGTCGCTGCAGGCTTTACACGAGCTGCGGTCGATCGTGCACGTGATCGACATGCACCAGCTGACGAAAGACCCCAGCACCGAGATCGGCGTGACACCGCCGACGGCGTCGTCGCCGGACCGGGTGCTGACGCCGGAGCATATGCTGCGCTACCTGGACTACTGCTCGGAAATGTTGTCGCTCGCCTCGAAGGTGGCGGCGCTCTATGCGCAGAGCTATCCCGATCCGGTGGTGACGGAGAGCGTGTCCGACATCGAACGGACGGCGACCGGTCTCAGCCAGAAGATCTGGCAGAAGATCAACATCATCCAACGCAACGTCGACGCCCGGCGCGGGCGAGTTGGCGCTTAGGGCGCGGCGGGGGCGACGCGCAGGGCGATGCCGCCGATGACCTGGTGGCTGACGAAGGTCGTGGCCAGGCGACCGCCCGGAGGTTCGCCGCCGTCGAGCCAGGCTTGCAACTGGCGCCACAAATCCTGAGGCAGGAAATCGCTCGACGTCTTGCCGCTGAGCGGGACGTCATAGGGGGCGAGCGTGAACTTGTATTCGAGAAACAGGGAGACGCGCGGCAGGCGCAGTTCGAGGCCGGCCAAGGCCTGGCCGACGGGGCCGGCATACTGATACTCGTAGGTGCGCGGCTCGCCCTTGATGTCGACTTCCATGTGCGGCAGCGACACCCCGGCGCCGAGACCAACGTAGGGCGACAGGCGGGCGGTGATGCTGGGCAGGCGGAGCAGGCCGTTCAGCGTCAGCATGTTGTGGCCGTGGCTGGCTTCCAGTTTGCCGAAGAGATCGTCAACCGTGCCCTGGGCGGGGGCGGGCTTGCCGCCGAGCGTGCCGGTAATGGTGTGCTGCACGTCACGCAGGGCGATGGCCTTGGAGTGCGTGAAATCCAGCATGACCCCGCTGCGGTTCGTCAGCCAGCGCGCGGTGCGAACGCCGTAGTAGATGGGATTGGTGAAAGGCTTGCCTTCCCATTGCACGTCACGCAGCGTGAAATCGTGCGCGTCCGATTTCTGGATGGTGACGTCGCTCGGAAGGGTGTTGGGCACGCCGCCATAGAAGCCGAGCGTGGTTTCGCGGGCGCGGGGCAGGTCACGCAGCGATGCGGCGGCATCGGCCGCGCGGACGGCGTCGTCATCGGGCGTGGCCGCCTGGGCCAAGACCCACCAGCCCAAGGCAGCGGCGGCGAGCAGGCTGCCGGTCACGTCGAGGGCGCGCGCCCACGCGGGTGGGGATTGTCCGGCGAGACGCAGTGGACGGAGTGCCGAGATCGACGCCACGAGTGAAATCCCTTTTACGATGCCGGACGCGGCCGGCCGAGTTGTTGCAGCATGCGGTAGACGGCGCTGATCTGCGGCGCGTTCTTGGTCAGGTAGTCGCTGCTGGTGAAGCCCCACCAGTCCCAGCATGCCTGCGGGTTCATGGCGCTGGCCGCCGTCTGCGGGAACAGCACGATCAGGGCGTTGGTATCGGCCCAGCGCGCGAAGCCGGTGGTCTCGACGAAAGCCTCGCCGACGGTGGCACGGTTCTGGGCGCAGCCGTGGAAAGCGATGTGGACGCGGCAGCTTTCCGTTGCGCAGGATTTGGGGACGTAGACTTCGCCGACGTCAGACAGACCGTGGCGATCCATGCCGGCGGTGAACGGGCGCTGGTCGAACGTTGAGAACGTGCCGGTCGGCTGCATGGCGGGCGGCTGCAGGGGACCATAGATGTGCTGCAGCAGGGCTCCGGCCTGGTCGTAATCGCAATCGACGACGTAAGGCTTGTCGGAGATACCGCAGGCGCTGCCCGAGTGCTCCGTGACGAAGGCGTGGCCGGCGGGATAGTTGGCGACCATCAGCATGTTTTCGGCCGGTACGCCGAGCCGGCGATAGAAGTCGGCCGCGGCCTCGACGATGGCGGGCATGACGGTGCGGTCTTCCTTGCCGGAAAACAGGTAGATGCGGTCGCGGCGCACGCCGTCGATGGGATCGATCTTGCCGTCGCGGGCGAGGTTCTCGGCCTTGTCGGCCAATAGCGGCGGGTTGGGCACGCCCCACATGGCCATGGCGTTCAGCATGCAGCCGTTGACGGCCTTGGCGACGTTCATCATCGCCGTGCCGGGGCCGGGCATGAGGTCGGCGAAGGCGCTTTGCGCGCAGCCGTAAGGGCCGCCGGCAATGATGGCCGCACCGGTGACGATGCTGGAGTGGGCGATCTCGAACTGGCCTGCCATATAGGCGCCGGATGAGATGCCGGATACGGACGTTTCGTCCAGTTTCGCGGAGAGTGCGGGAAGCTCGGCGGCCAGCGGCGGCTGGCCGGGACCGCCAGGCGTGCCGCCGTACAAGAAATAGAGCAGCAGCAGGATCAGCAGGCCGGTCAACGGCGAGCCATAACGCACAAGGCCTTGCGTATCCTGCATATCGTGCCGTCGATCCCGGGTTGGAGCCGGGCGGAGACTAGCCCGTGGCCGGGGTCGATGCCACCCCGTACCTCAATCCTGCTTGAGACGAACGGTCACGCGGTCGACGCGGCCCTTGGCGTCCACCACGGAGAGCTTGACGAAGCCCAAGGCATCGGGCTTCCAGTCGACTTCGCGGCGGTGGGGATTAGAGTTTATCGGCTTGCCGTCGACGAGCCAGGTGAGCGGCAAGGCGCCACCCTCGGCCTTGAAAATCACGGGCTGTTCGTCCTCGGACTGACGCTCCAGTTCGGCGCGATCGGGCGGGAAAGAGATCAGCACGGGCGGCTCAAGAAATGGGCCGGCTGAGGCCACGACGTCGTCGGGTCCTTCGCGAAAGCGCTTGAGGGGCGGCGGCAGGTCGGCGCCGCTGCTGACCTTGAGAACGCCGGGCGGGGCGGGCGCGAAGGCGGTGCGATGCTCGCTGATGCGCGTGAAGGCGTCGAACAGGATGGGCGCGGCGGCGAGGCGGCCCATAAGACCCGGCGTCGAGACGCCGTCGGGACGGCCGATCCATACGGCGATGGTGTAGCGGCCGTCGTAGCCGATGGCCCAGGCGTCACGATAGCCGTACGACGTGCCGGTCTTGTAGGCGATGGATCCGCGCTTGAAGTTGGCGGGCGGCGGCGCGTCCTTGAGGATATCGGTGACGTACCAGGACGCGACCGGCGACAGCACGCGGCGCTTGGCGGCGGCAGCGGCGCGCAGGCCCGAGCCTTCGGCGGGCGCGATCTCGTCCGGGCGCCAGGACAGCTTGATGGCTTCTCCGCCGCGGGCGATGCCGGCGTAGAGCGAGGTGAGATCCTGCAGCGTGGTGCCGACACCGCCGAGCGCGATCGCCAGTGTCGGCTGCGTCATCGGCGGCATCTGCGGTTCGAGGCCGGCGCGCTTGAGGCGGCCGACGAGGCGATTGGGGCCGACGGCGGCCAGCACCTTCACGGCGGGGACGTTGAGCGAATTGCCGAGGGCTTCGCGCATGGTGACGGTGCCGTGGAAATCCTCGTCGAAGTTCTCGGGGCTGTAGCTGCCGAAGCGGGCGCGCTTGTCTTCGATGAAGGTTTCCGGGTGGGCGAGGCCGGCCTCGAAAGCGAGGCCGTAGATGACGGGCTTCAGTGTCGAGCCGGGTGAGCGCACGGCCTGCACCATGTCGACGGCGCCGAAGCGCGTACCGTCGAGATAGCCGGCGGAGCCGACGTAGGCGAGGACTTCGCCGGTGGTGTGATCGGCAGCGAGGATGGCTGCCGACAGCTTGGGGCCGAGCAGGCGGGCCTGGTCCTCGGCGAGCGTTTCGAGTGCGGTCTGGATGCCGGCGTCGAGCGTGGTGCGCACGATATGGGCGTCGGGGTTGTGGGCGACTTCGCTATCAGACAGATGCGGCGCAAGCTTGGGGAACGGGCGGCGGGCGGTCGGTACACGTTCGGCCTTGGCGCGATTGGCCTCGGCCTGGGTGATGACGCCGACCTCGAGGGCGCGGTCGAGCACGCGGTTGCGGGCGATTTCGGCGTACCTGCTGCCGCGGTCGGGGCGGCGGACTTCGGGCGACTGGGGCAGGGCGACGAGGAGAGCTGCTTCGCCGACCGAGAGATGACGCGGCTCCTTGCCGAAGTAGGCGAGGGAGGCGGCGCGCGTGCCTTCAATGTTGCCGCCGAACGGCGCCAGCCGCAGGTAGAGGCGGAGGATTTCTTTCTTGTCGAAGCGTTCCTCCAGCTGCAGCGCGCGCACGATCTGGCGCAGCTTGCCTTGCGGGGTGCGTTCGTGGCGGCCGTCGAGGAGGCGCGCGACCTGCATTGTCAGAGTGGAACCGCCGGAGACGAGGCGGCCGTGCGTGACGGCGGTGACAGCCGCGCGAACGAAGGCGCGGGCTTCGAAACCGGGATGCTCGTAGAAGCGCTGGTCTTCGAAGGCCATCAAGATGGCGAGATAACGGGGATCGACGTCTTCGGGCTCGACCGGCATGCGCCAGCGACCGTCGGGGGTGGTGTAGGCGCGCAGCAGCTTGCCGTGACGGTCGAGCACGACGGTGGACAGCTCGGACGCCTGCGGCAGCTGCGGTTCGCCCATCTGGGACATGGCGAGACGAAGCGAGCCGTAGCCGCCAGTAGCGAGGAGGACGATGATGCTTGCGGCGATGGCGGTGCGCTTCAGAGAGCGGGACCGGCGTGGCGCACGGATCAGCTTCTGCGAAAAACCACGCAACTTAGCGAGGCGAGACGTCGCAACGCTGTCATCCTCGGGCTTGTCCCGAGGATCCCGCGTGCCGTCGGGCGCGACGCTTTCGGTTGGAGCCGACGCAACATCTCCTGGCTGTCCAGCTTGCTGATCCCGGGATCCCTGAGACAAGCCCGGGGATGACGTCGAGGGGAGGATACGCTGGAGCCAGAATTCCGGCGTTGCGGTGTTGTCGGGTTCAACAATCGTGACCGTCTCACCCTCTCCCGGTTTGGGAGAGGGTTGCGCGCGGAACGAGAAGCGCCAGGACCAGGACACGGGCTACTCCTTGACCGTGAGTGTGCCGGCGGCGGAGCGGGCGTGGCGTTCGGGGCGGTACATGTCCTCGACGGTGGCGGCGGGATGGACGAACTTGCCCGGCGTCACGGCGCGGATGATGTAGGCCACGGTGGCAGTTGCCTTGGGGGCCTCAGCCCGCTTGGCCGCTTCTTCCGCGGATGCCGCTGCAGCGTCGGCAGCCGCTGCGGGGTCACTCGGCCCTTCACTCTCGTTCTCGCCGCCATTCGACGTAGACGTGCTGCGCGAGAAGTCGAAGGCCGCCACGAAACGGTCGTCGCGGAACTCGGAGTGTTCAGCGGGGATCGCAGACTTCAGCCAGTCGAGGGTCTTGACGTCGCCCGAGTCGACGATGCGCGGGTTCTCGATCTCGAAGCCGGCGGGTAGGCGGTCGACAAGGAGAACGCGACCGTACTGCTCGTCGCTGGCGACCTTGATCACGGCGACGAAGCGGTCGTTCTGCTTCACCTCAGACGCGCCGCCGTTGGCGCTGGCGAGATCGACCTTGGTGCCGTCGAGCTTGTAGTAGGTGCGCTCGATGGTGAAGCCCTTGGAGGCGGGCAGTTCGGGCTTCAGGCCGGCGCCGACGACCGTGACGACGGCATCCACTGACGTGTCGCCGTTGTTGGCGATGTCGACGCCGGTCTCCAGGTCCTGCGGGGTTAGTGTGCGCAGGACGGACCCCGAAACCGGGGCACCGTTGACGGCGAGGCTGGTCCCAGCCTGCTCGTCACCCAGCGCCTTGGCGGCCAACAACATCCAAGCCTGCTCTTGAGTCGAAGTGTAGGCGCGATTGCGGTAGGCCGCGGACACGACTGTGACGAGACGTGGCGCTTGGTCCTTGGCAATCCCGGTTTCCGCCGCAAGCGTTACCAGGCCGGCACCGTCACGCAGCTGCGAGCCGTAGTCGCCGCGGGCCAGCGGGACGTTGAGCTTCTTGTCGTCGAACTGGGCCAGGGCGGCCTTGAAGGCCGCCTCGGCGCGCTGCTTATCGCCCAACATCGACAGGGCGGCACCGAGCTGAGCCTTCGCCAGCGGGCTCGAGAACATGTCGAGCTTCGTATCGGCGTAGTAGCGCAGCTCGCCGATCGGCGCACGGCCATTGCGGGCCAGCACGTAGAGGGCGTAGGCGCGGTCCTCGCCGCCGGGCTCCTTCAGCTCGTTGGCGTTGGCGATGAAGTTGCCGAGACGGTCGAGCGCCTGGGTGAAGGCGATGGGGCGAACGGTGTAGCCGGTTTCCTTGGCGCGCGTCAGGAAGTCGGTGACGTACGCGGTCAGCCAGAGGTCGGCGTCGGACGGGCCCCAGATGCCGAAGCTGCCGGAGGCGTCCTGCATTTCGAAGACGCGCTCGACGGCGCCCTGGACGCGTTCCTTTAGCTCCTTGTCGGTGGCGATGCCGATGCGCGCGGCCACGGCGTTGGCGTAGAGCAGCGGCATCGCGCGCGAGACGGTCTGTTCGGCGCAACCGTAGGGGTAGCGGTCGAGCGCCGAGAGCAGGCCGGGGACATCGAGGCCAGCGGTGCGGCCGACGCTCAAGGTGATGCGCGTGCGCTCGGGGATGAGGCCGGCGATCAGATCTTTCGACAGCTTAAGTTTACCTGTTTTGGCGGCGAGCGCGGTGACGATGGTGCGCTTGACGTCGTTGGCCGGGACCTTGACGTCGAGCGTCAGGCGGCGCTTGACGGCGATGCCGTCGGGACCGGTGACGCTGACGTCGTAGGTTTCGAGGCCGACGGCTGTTGGCTTCAGGGCAATGACCTCCGACTTGCGCTCGCCGGCCTTGAGGGCCAGCGTGCGTTCGGCAACCTTGGTCGACGTGCCGTCGTCGGCGAGACGACCGAGCGTCACGGCATAATCGGTGGCCGGGCCTTCGACGTTGTGGACGGCGAGGTCGATGCGGGTTTCGTCACCCAGCGTGATGAAGCGCGGAGCCGAGGCGGTCAGCGCCAGCTTGTCGCGGACGATGACGTCCTGCGATGCGTGACCCAGCTTGTCCTTGCTCCAAGCCACCGCCATGAGCTTCACGGTGCCGTTGAAGTCGGGCATCTGGAACTCGACCTGCGCCGAGCCATCCGCCTGCACGGTGAGGATGCCGGAGTAGAAGGCGACCGTTTCCTCCACGGGCGGACTGCCCTGCAGGCCGGCGCCGTCCATGCCGTCGCCGCCGGAGCGCAGCTTGCCGCGCTCGGCACGCATGCCGTCGATGAGGCGGCCATAGAAGTCGCGGATCTCCAGGCCCAGCATGCGCTGCGCATAGAAATGATCCTCGGGTGCGGGAGGCTGGAAGCGCGTCAGGCTGAGGATGCCGACGTCGACGGCCGCGACTGTGATGCGGGCCTCTTCGCCAGCGGTCAGGCCGGCGACCTTAACGGGGACAGTCAGCATCGAACCGGACTTGATCTTGGCTTCCGGCGTCATGGTGATCTTGAGGGTACGCGCGGTCTGGTCGAGTTCGATCCACTTCACGCCGATGGCGCGGCTGGGCATACGCTTGGCTTTTTCGTCCATCGGGCGATAGAGGATGGCCGTGGCGTAGGCGCCGGGACCCCAGTTGTCGCCGACCTTGAGGGCGACTTCGCCGCCGCCCTTGGGGATGTCGACCTGCTGCATGCCGTGCAGACCGCCGCCGATGACGGCGACGAGGGCCTTGCCGCCGTCCTTGGAGGCGATGCGCAGCTTGGCGGTGTCGCCCGGCGCGTAGCTCGGCTTGTCGAGCGCGACGTCGAGGATCTCGGGGCTTTCGAGCTTGCCCGGGTCGGCATACCAGCCGGCGTTGAAGGCAACCGACGATGCAGGGCCGTCGGCGCCGGGCGAGGTGATGTCGAGTTGGTAGCGGCCGTAGTCGACGGCGGCTTCAAGCTTGGCGGGCGTGCCGGCGGTGATGTCGAGGGTGCCGGCCTTGACCTTGCGCTTGATGGTCTGGGCGTCGTAGCTCCACGACCCGTCACGGCTGTACCACTGCCACGAGGTGTCGAGGCGGCTCAGTTCCCAGACGAGGCCGGTGGCGGAGGCCGGCTTGTTATCGGCGTCGAGCAGGACGACGTCGAACGTTGCGGTCTCGCCTTCCTTGACGGCGTCGCTGCCGGAGTTCGACTTGATGCCGATGCGCGGGGCCTTCATGTCGACCGGCAGCGTGATGGCACGCTCGATGGTGCGGCCACCGGACTCGCGCAACTTCAGGGTGATCGCGGCTTCGAGGGGACGCGCGGTCTTGGTGACAGCGGGCAGCGCGATGGTGATAGCGGCCTTGCCGTCGTCGCCGGTGACCGGCAAGTCGGAGAGCGTGGTGCGCGTGGTGTCGATCTGCTCGTCGGTGAGGCCGAAGACGTAGCCGGGGTAGCCTTCGACGGGCTTGTTCGACGGTTTCACGGCGATCTCGCCTTCGATGGCGAGGCCGGCGGCGGGCGGTCCGTAGAGATAGCGGCCGGCGAGATCGATGGTCTTGGTTTCTTCAGGCGAGAGTGCGGGGGCCGTCGACGACAGAGTCATGTCGAGGCGTTCAGGTACGAAATCCTCGACCAGGAAGGAGACCTGGGCGATGGGCTCGGCCTTCGGGTCGGCGTGCAGCTTGGCGCGCCAGGTTCCGGTCATGGCTCCGCCGCTGAGCGCGAGGTGCTGCGTGCGGCCACCGAGGATCTGGTCGGTTAAGGCATAACGTGCGAACTCGACGCCATCGGGACGGGTGACGATGAGCGTTACGGGGAGGGCCGCGGCAACGCCGGCTGAGTCACGAACAAGAGCCGTGAAGTTGACTTCCTCGCCGGGGCGGTAGACACCGCGCTCGGTGTAGAGGTAGCCGTCGAGCGGGCCGGGGGCCGTGCGGCCGGCAACGCCACGATCGGAGAGATCGAAGGCGTTGGCGCGCAGATCGAGGAATGCGTATTCGCCGGCGCCGTTCTCGGCGACGAGGATTGCCGGCTCCAGACCGCCTTCGCCACGCGAGAGGGCGGCGTCGAAGCGGGCGTAGCCGTTGGCATCGGTCTTGAGCGTGGCAAGCACTTCATTGTTGCGGGCGACGAGCTTCACTGACGCGTCGGCGACGGCGTCGGTCGACGACAGCGAGCGCACGAAGGCGTGGACACCGTCGTCGCCGGAGAAGGCGGTGAGGCCCATGTCGGAGACGATGAACCACTGCGTGGCTAGGTTGTTGTAGCTTTCCTTCTGCGGGCCGGCGGGCTTGGCGACCATGGCGTAGACGCCGGGCTTCAGGTCGCCGACGGCCTCGTTGACTGGGACGGCGGTCGTGACCTCGGCGTTGATCTTGGAGACGACGTCGAGTTCGCCTTCGTAGACCTTGCTGCCGTTCGTCGTCTTCAACTGGTCGATGTCGTAGCCGGACAACTGACGATCGACGTCGCCCTGCTGCAGCTCGTTGGCCAGCGAGCGATCACCGATGCGATAGATCTCGACGGCGACCTTGGCGGTGTTGATGGTGACGACGGGAATGCCCTGCTGGCCGCGGCTCGGCAGCACGTAGGCCTTGCCGGTAAAGCGGACAGTGGGACTGCGGTCCGGCATGTAGACGGCGACAGTGACTTGCTTGGGCAGGACCTCGCTGACGTCGGACGGCAGGCCGGAGCGGATGGCGATCTCGTAGCGCTGACCATGCTGCAGGCCTTCGACGCACAGGCGCGGGCCTTCGACCGACACGCTTTGGGGATCCTTGCCGTCGACCGAGACGAACTTGGCGAAGTCGGTCTGCACGCGGGCGAGGTTCTCGGAGAATTTCACGCACAGGCGCGGCGTGACGAGTTCAGCCTCGGCGGAGTAGTCCATCATGCGGAAGCCGTGCTCGGAACGCAGCTTCTCGTAGCTGTCGCGCACCGAGGTGCTGTCGGCGAGGGAAAGACTGGCCTTCAGGGCGTCGATGGCGGGGCGCCAGTAGGAGCGGCGGCTCATCGATTCGCCGAGGATGCCGAGCGCGGCCGCCTTGGTGGCGTTGTCCTTGGCCAGGCCGTAGGCGTGGTAAGCGGCGCCGGAGGCGTTGACCGGCAGGTCGTAGCGCTCGGTGCCCTTCTCCGGGTCGGGCTTGATGGCGAGCAAGGAGCTTGCGAGCCAGATCCAATTTTCGGGATTGCGCGGTTCGGTGGCGGCGGCAATGGCGAAGGAGCGGGAGGCGGCGCGCGGGTCTGCCGCCAGCACCTTCTGTCCGGCGGCGCGCAGCTCGGGCGCCTTTTGCGTGCCGGCCTTCCAGTTGGTCAGGACGTATTGCACGTAGCGTTCGGCGTCGCGTTCCGCACCCTTGTGAACGAAGGCCGCAGCGTTTGCCTTGGGGGCCGCGTCTTGGGCGAAGGCCGGGGACGCAACTGGCAACACCGCGAAGAAGCTCAACAGACCGAGGACAAGCCCGCTCAGGAAGCGCATCGTCATCACCTTTGGAAAGCGCGCCCCAGGGGTTGGGGCGCCGTCATGCAACCAGCCGAACAACAGCACGGACAAGGTCTTGCCGGTAGCCCAACACGGCCGAATGACCGAACGTTGGCAGCAAATTAGGACATTCCGCGAAATGCCGGTCGATGCCGGGAAATCTCCGGACGCGGGCGGACGACATGCAACGCAAAGGATCAGACCTCGGTCTGACCCCCGGTTAGCGAGTGCGGTTGATTGGCAAGTGTGCGCGTCGCGCCACTAGGTCAGACCGATGTCTGACACTGATCAGTGGCGCGAGAAGGAGACCGGCATCACCAAGTCGATGACCGGAGACTTGGCGGCGGCAAGCTGCGGCAGCGGCACGGGGTTGAGGTTGACCGAGACGACGCGGGGGCGCACCGGCTTGGCGATGGCCCAGAGGCGGTGGAAGGAGCGTAGCGCGGCGGCGGCCATCTCCATGCAATCGTCAGCGTAGAACTCGTAGGCGTCGCCCTTGTCGGGTTCGCGGCGCATGCAATCGCCGACCCAGGCGGTACGGGGGCCGAGAATCAGGATCTCGTGGGCTTCCAGCAGGCGCATATCGCCGGCGCGGCGGCACTCGATACGCGGCGGCGCCCATGGCGACGGCGAACCGGCGAACGGGGAACCCTCACCGGGCAGAGCGTAGAGAGCCTTGATCGCGATGTCCTGGGCGCTGAACTCCGGCAGGAGGTTCTGAAGGACCTTGGCGACCGGGCTGTCTGCCGAACGCGCGACGACAAAACTGGTGGCGCTGTCGGTAACAGACGACGCGTCGAGCGCCTGCTCGGCACGGCGGCCCGCCAGGAAGCGTTCGATGAACTCCGTAAGCTTTGTTTCCTTCTCGTCCTTGCGGACGACATTCATGCGAGAGTTCATTGGGCGCATGAGGGCGGAGTCTCCAAATAAATTTTGGCGAACGGCATCGGCGCGATGTGCAGCGTTCGCACTGTTCCCCACCATAAGACCGCAAGACAGTTAACCAAGGGTTGACCCTTGGCCCAGGCACGAAAAACTTGCGCCAGGCCTACGCCTCCGAGGGTTCGCGCTTGCCGCGGCGCTCTTTCCGATCCTCGGAAAGGGGCTCGAGTTGCAGCGACTCAACCTCGACGAGGGCCACCGGCGCCTCGCTGCTGCGCTCCAGCTGGGCCGGCTCATTGCGGCCCAGGGCACGGCGCATCATGGCGGCCAGGGAGTGTTGGATCGCCGCCTCGGCCGTGGGCACAGAGACGGTTGCCGTTTCGCGGCTGAACACAACGTCGATCGTCTCGGGCGAAGGCTCAGTCGCCGCGGGTGTCGCGCCGGGCCCGGTTACGACGGTCTCGGTGGCCGGGGTCGTCGGAACAGAGGCGATGACGGTCGCTGATGCGGGTTGCGGCGCGGGCTTTGCGGCGCGCGAGGCGCCAGTGCCGCGCGTGGTCATATGCGCCGCGTAGGGGCCGAACTTCGCGCGGAAATCCTGCTCGGACTCGAAGGGCTCATCGTCGGCGACATCCATTTCCTCCCATTCCGTAGGAGCCGGCTCGGGATCAGGCGTTCGGGCGACGGGGGCAGGCCGGGACGCGGCGGGGCGGGCGGTCGGGGGCGCAGGAGCCGGGGCACGCTCCGACTCGAGCGGCGTCGAAGTTTCGGCAGGCGGTGCGGTGGCTTTTGTCCCAAAGCCGAACTCGTTCAGCGTCGGGAAGCGTTGCAACGGTCCCCAGGATGCCGGCGCCTTCGTGGATGCGTTCGACTGGGTCGTGGACGCCGCGGCGACCGGCGGACCGGGCATGAAGCCGGGTTCGCGCTGGCGATGAATTTCGCGTTCGATGCTCTGGCGCTGCTTCTCCGTCTCGATGCGGCGGGCAGCGCCCATCACGGCGCCCAGAATGATCTCCGGCCAGGCGCCGTCGCGGAAGCGATAGATGCGGAAGGCTTCGACCTCGGAGAATTTCGAGCCTTGCCGCTCCAGCCGCTTCTGGATGGCGCGGGTGTTGAGCAACGGATTGTAGACGCGCTTGAAGATGCGCTCCTTTTCGAACGAGGTGAACAGGTTCGACAACAGATGCGCCTCGTGTTCGAGATCGTCGATGTCCGTCTCGCGCATGCGGGCGTACTTGGGCATGAAGCGGACGGGAGCGTGCAAGGGCACGGCGACGTAGTAATCGCCATGCCAGTCGAAGACGACGTGGCGGAACAGCTCGAAGTTCTGGCGGATCTGCGGGTCGCGGTGGATCTCGTTGAAGCGGGACAGGATCTGGATGACGGGGCCGCGCTCGGCTTCCCGCATCTTCGGCATGAGGCCGTGCAGGCGGTTCATGGGCCGGCCCATGGAGACAAGCAGCAGGCAGATGTCGACGAAGATGGCAATGGCGAGGGGTACGTAGTCGCGCTTCGACAGGCCACCGCCTTCGGACATGATGGCGCGCTGTTCGGCCGTCTGCGTCTCGGCGGACTGCACGGCGCGCTTCTGCAGGTCGCGCAGTTCGTCGGCGGAGGGCGGCATCTTGAAGGCGAGCGCGCCGTAGAAGGTCGCGGTCAAGCGGCGGAAGGCTTCGATGGTGGCTTCGGAGCCTTCGACGGCGGCGATCTGCGGCTTCTGCAGTTCGGGCAACTGGTCGATGGCGCGCACGGCGCCACGGAGCGCGCCCTGCAGCTGCGTGTCGGGGCAGGAGAAGCCGCCGGACTTGGGATCGCCGAACGTGGTCTGGTCGGCGCGATCGGACAGGTCGGTGCGCATCTGCTTCAGCTGCGGATCGGTGCGGAAGGCGTTGAAGCCGGTCACCGTCATGTCGAGCTTGCGGCTGAGGCCTTTCATGAATTCGTTGCGGGTGCCGGTCTTGGGATCGAACGTCGTCTTGTCCTGCATGACGACGCGGGCGAGGTCGGTATCGAGCGCGGTCAGCTCGGATTTCACGGCGGTGACACGGCCCTTGACGAAGTCGGACGCGAAGGTGAAGCGGGCGGCGTCGTCCTCGCGCAGCTTGCGGCGCGGGCCGTCGCCGGGGCGGCTGTTCGGGCAGGAGGTGCCCTTGGTCCGCTCCAGCTCGGCCTTCTGATGCGAGACGTCGGTGAGCTGAACGAGGGTGGCCTGCAGCTGTTCCAGGCGCGTAGAGGCGGCGTGCAGCGAGCCCTGCACCTGGGCGACGGCGGACTCGGCAGAGCGCGAGGATTCGGAACGGCTTTCCAGCACCTTCCAGTAGAAGCCGAAGCCAAAGCCGATCGAGATGACCGACAGGAAGACGTAGCCGGCGACGTAGCACAGGCGGGTGAAGGCGCCGATGGGGGCAAACATCTGGTCGAGCAGCCAGACGATCATCGTCATCAGCATGCCGACGGAAAAGCCGATGATGGCCTTGTGGACGATCGGGAGGTCGCCGGTGTTGGCCTCGATCAGCTCGAGCATGCCGACGTAGGTCGCCACCCACGACAGGGCGCCGAGGCCGACAACGAGCATGAGCTTCTTGATGTCGCGAGGAGGGCGGTCCTGGTCCGGGCCGTCGCCGGCCGGGGCAAAATCCATCTTGAGAGCGCGCGTGCTGAAGCCGCGCGTTGGACCATCGTCCGACACGTACGCCATGGGGAGACCTTGACACCTGATGCCAGAGGACTTGGCTTTTGAAACCGGGCTCGAGGCCCGCCTTCATCCCCAGCGTAACTCTTCTAAATCGTAGCTTGCCGGTCACCCCCCGGCTGTCGTGATCCAGTTGCGTGGGTAACGTGCGTTCGTGTCGGAGTTACGGCTGAGGTGTGCAGGAATGGTGGCTTGGGGTGGGTGGGCGAGACAGGCGGCCTGAACAATCAATCTTCGCAGAGGCTGTCAAACTTGCGGATGAAAGCTTGCTGGTACGACGGGGTACTGAGAAGCATGCCATGGTACCAATCGACGAATTCATTGAACGCCCGCTGAAAATCATCACGCCAAAGGGTTCTCGTCCTCATATCGAGGAAGGGGCCGGGCTTCTCGCGTGTTTGTATCGTCCAGCCCTTCTTGGTACGAGCCTCGTGGAGGAGGCCACATCGCACCCCTTCATAGAAATCCTTGGCAAGTGCGTCGTTAAAGACCGACGCGAACGGAGTTGCCGTGACGAGGAATCGCGTAAACATTTCCTTGCTGCCATCATACTCAAACTCGCCTAGCTTAAGCTTTTTGCCGGGGTTGAAGCGATAGCTTTTGCCTTCCAACGTAGAGCCGAAGAATTCGATCAGAGAGCATTGGATCGAAACGATGGAAAACCCTTCGCCCTTCCTCTTGTCCAGCTTCTGAAGTGCTCTGATCGGTTCAAAGTATCGCGACTCCAGGCGCATTCTGAAAAACCCATCGAAGGCCAGTTGCCACGCTTCGGAATCATTGCCGTCCAGTAGTCGAGGACGAAGGGCAAACCACTTGCCCACCGTCCTGTCGCCTGCGATGCGTACTTTGTCAGGAAGTCTCATGACAGGTCCCCGCCTTGCCCAGAAGCTCGATGGCCGCAAGCCGCTCAAGTCTATCAGGATTGGGATCGGGCTCGACAGCTATCACCTCAAGACCTTGGACATAGTCGTCAGGCAGAGCGTTTTGCCGGGCACCCGCGATAACGAGATCGCGGTACCAATCATAAGGCACAAGTGCGGTGTCGCTGGATTTCGGCGAGGCAAGATAGGTGATAGCGTCAACGCGCAATCCCGGAGCGGTAAAGACGTTGAAGTCTTCAATGCAGACGTATCCCGCACCCTCTGCCCGATCAAGAGCGGCCTTTTCACCGGCATCTATTGAGAAAATGACACCATACACGCGGGCAGAAGCGTCATTGGCCTTTAATAGTGTGGCTTTCCCCGAACCATCCTTGCTTCTCTTGTGAAACACAAGGATATAGCCGTCGACCCATGACGGTCCGACGGCGCGCGCGGATTTGCAGCGCTGTTGAAGGCGTTGCGTCAGCATGTTCGATCCGTAGGCGAAATAGCGAATCGTGCCCATGCTGAGAGTCTAGCACGCCACTAAGCCCCGGGGCGTTCGCCGAAGACGTAGCCGGAGCCGCGGACGGTGCGGATGGGATCGCGTTCCTTGCCGCGGATGAGGGCCTTGCGCAGGCGGCCGACGTGGACGTCGACGGTGCGTTCATCGACGTAGGCGTCGCGGCCCCAGACGCCGTCGAGCAGCTGGGAACGCGACAGGACGCGGCCGGGGCTTTCCATCAGGAACTCCAGAAGGCGGAACTCCGTGGGACCGAGGCGGACTTCGCGCAGGCCGCGCACCACCTTGTGGGCGGCACGATCCAGCTCGATGTCGGACACGCGCAGGACGTCGGCCAGGCGATCAGGGGCGGCACGGCGAAGGATGGCTTTCACGCGGGCCATCAGCTCAGGCAGCGAGAAGGGCTTGACGACGTAATCGTCGGCGCCGGTGGCGAGGCCGCGGATGCGGTCGCCCTCCTCGCCGCGGGCGGTGAGCATCAGGATCGGCACAGCACGCGTGTCCATGCGGGCGCGCAGGCGACGGCAGATCTCGATGCCGGACACGCCCGGCAGCATCCAGTCGAGCACGATAAGGTCTGGCCGTTCCTCGGCGACGAGGATTTCGGCCTCCTCGCCGTCGTCGGCGTGGGCGACGCGGAAGCCTTCGGCCTCGAAGTTGTAGCGGAGCATCTCCGCGAGCGGGGCCTCGTCTTCGACGATCAGAACCTTGGCTGTCATATTATCTCTTCATCCTCCGCCGGCCGGATTGCCGGCAGTCCTCTCAGTCCTTTTGGAACAGGGTGGTGCTGGTCTCATCGCCCTTGGGGCGATCGTCGGCGATGTTCACGCCGCGCACCAGGAAGTGAATCGTCTCGGCGATGTTGGTCGTGTGGTCGCCGACGCGCTCGATGTTCTTGGCGCCGAACAGTAGGTGGGTGGAAATGCCGATATTGCGCGGGTCTTCCATCATGTAGGTTAAGAGTTCACGGAACAGCGAGTTGTACATCGCGTCGATGTTCTCGTCTTCGCGCCAGACGGTGAGTGCACGCTCGGCGTCGCGTTCGGCGTAGGCGTCGAGCACTTCCTTGAGCTGAGTCAGTGCCAGTTCGCCCATGTGGCGCAGGCCGGACATCAGCGGCTTGGGGTGGGCCTCGTGAGCAATGGCGAGGGCCCGCTTGGCGATGTTCTTGGCTAGATCGCCGACACGCTCGAGGTCGGTCGTGATGCGCAGGGCGGCCATGACGTGACGCAGGTCGTCGGCCATGGGCTGCCGGCGGGCGATCATGGAGACGACCTGCTCCTCGATCTCGCGCTCCAGGGCGTCGATCGACTTATCGGAGCGGACGACGACTTCTGCCAGCTTGGGGTCGCGGCGTTCCAGGGCGTCGAAGGCCTGGCCGAGAATGCGCTCGGCTAGGCCGCCCATGTGGGCGATCTTCTTGTCGAGCAGGGCCAGCTCGTCTTCATAGGACTTTACGATGTGCTCGTTCATGGCGTCTCCTTGCGAGGGCTTGCCTTCAGGCGCCACTCTCGTCGTTACCGTTGCTGCGATTGCCGGTGCGCTGGCGACTGCCACAGCCGCAACCGCACCTTGCGGGGCAGGCGGCTGCGACCAAAGCCTCAGGCCCGAAAAGATGCCCTTGCGCCCGTTTTCCATGTGACTGCTCTCTGGCTACTTCCTGGCACTAGCCGAAGCGGCCGGTGATGTAGTCCTGCGTGCGCTGGTCGGTCGGGTTGGTGAAGATGGTCTGCGTGGCACCCTCTTCAACCAGCGTTCCGAGATGGAAGAAGGCGGTGCGCTGCGAGACGCGGGCAGCCTGCTGCATCGAATGCGTGACGATGATGATGCAGAAATTGTTGCGCAACTCGTCGATCAATTCCTCGATGCGCGCCGTGGCGATGGGGTCGAGCGCGGAGCACGGCTCGTCCATCAGAATGACGTCGGGGCTGACGGCGATGGCGCGGGCGATGCACAGGCGCTGCTGCTGGCCGCCGGAGAGGCCAGTGCCGCTTTCCTGCAGGCGATCTTTCACCTCGTTCCACAGGCTGGCCTTGGTCAGAGCGTCCTGGACGAGACCTTCGAGGTCAGCCTTGGACTTGCCGAGGCCGTGGATGCGCGGACCGTAAGCGACGTTCTCGAAGATCGATTTCGGGAAGGGGTTCGGCTTCTGGAACACCATGCCGACGCGGGCGCGCAGCTGCACGACGTCGAGTTCCGGATCGTAGATGTCCTGATCCTCGATGTTGATCTTGCCGGTGACGCGGCAGATCGAGATGGTGTCGTTCATGCGGTTGATGCAGCGCAGGAACGTCGACTTGCCGCAACCGGACGGGCCGATGAAGGCCATGACGCCGCGGTCCGGCACGTCGACATTCACGCTCTTCAGGGCGTGCTTGTCGCCGTAATAGACGTTGACGTCGCGGGCGACGACTTTCGGGTTCGCAGCCGAGGCGGCCTCAGTCAGCGAGCGGGTTTGGTGGGCGGTCATCATATCCATTTTATTGTCCCAGGATTTAGTGCGCTTTACCAGCGCCGCTCGAAACGTTTGCGCAGCCAGATGGCGAGGCCGTTCATGACGAACAGCAACACCAGCAGCACGATGATGGCGGCCGCAGTCTTCTGCTTGAAGGCGGCCTCCGGCAGGTCGGACCAGAGGTAGATCTGTACGGGCAGCGCGGTGGCGCTGTCGGTAAAGCCGGCAGGAATATCAACGATGAAGGCGACCATGCCGATCATCAACAGCGGGGCGGTCTCGCCCAGCGCGTGAGCCATGCCGATGATGGTGCCGGTCATGATGCCGGGCATGGCGAGCGGCAGCACGTGATGGAAGATCGCCTGCTGGTGCGAGGCACCGACGCCGAGGGCCGCTTCCTTGATGGAGGGGGGCACGGCGCGCAGGGCGGCGCGGGCGGCGATGATGATGGTGGGCAGCACGAGTAGGGCGAGCACGAGACCGCCGACGAGCGGGGCGGATCGCGGCAAGCCGAAGAAGTTCAGGAACACCGCCAGACCGAGCAGACCGAAGACGATCGAGGGCACGGCGGCGAGATTGTTGATGTTGATCTCGATGAGATCGGTGAACCAGTTCTTCTTGGCAAACTCTTCCAGGTAGACTGCGGCCATGACGCCGATGGGCAGGCACAGCGCCAGCGTCACGGCCAGCGTCAGGATCGAGCCGACGAGGGCGCCGCGGATGCCGGCGAGCTCGGCTTCGCGGCTGTCGCCAGCAGTAAAGAACAGCGTGTTGAAGCCGCGCGTCACCTTACCATCGGCCTGCAGGCGATCGAGCAGCGCGACCTTGGCGTCGTCGACCTTGCGATCGGCTTCGGGCGTGACGTAGGTCACGCGTTGCCATGACCCGGGCTGAGCGGCCCCGGCGGACTTGAGCGGGATCAGCGTCGTTCCGGTCGCGGTATCGCCGGTCAGGCTCGAGAGCTTGACGACACCGCCGTTGATGGCGACGAGCAGGCTCGGAATATGGGTTCCCAGGAGCGCCGGGGCGTTTGCGTCGCTGATGCTGGCGGCCAACGGAGCAAGTTCCTCGCGCAGGGGAACTGCGCGATCGCGGATGGTGGCGTCGGCCGCCTGCTCATAGAGTTCGGCTTCCGCCGTGAGAGCCCTGACGCGCTTGGAGATGACCTCGCGAAGTGCGGCGACATCAGCCGCGAATGCGCCGGGTGCGGAGATCGTGATGTCGCCCTTAACGTCGCTGGGCGTGGCGACAGCCGCGCCGTTGGCCCGTTCAATCTTGGTGCCGGTGCCCTTGAGATAGAGGTCCGCGTCGTCGGACAACAGGGCGGTCACCGGGACCGTCTGGCCGATGAGCTTCGGGTTGCCCACCACGGCGTCGCGCAACCCGTCGCCGGAGCCGGTGCTCAGAAGCTTGCTGAGGTTGCTGGTCGCGACGCGGCCGTCGATGCCAAGCTGAGACTTGACCGCATTACGCACCAGCGCGTTGTAGTCGCCGGCTGCCAATGCTTCGGGCGTGGCTTTGCCTTCTGGGTCGGCCAGTTCAGCCGTGACGGGCACGTCGACAGTGATCGAGTGCTGCGTGAAAGCGGGCAGACCCTTGATCAGGATGTCCGTGATCAGGATGATGAGGAACACGGCCGTGACAAGGATCGCGGAGATGCCGTACCAGCGGAAGCGGGCTTCCGAGCGATAGCGGCTGCGCACGCGCGCCTTGGCGGCGTCGGAGGACAAGTCGAGACGACGCGCGGAGGGTGCGTCCGAAAATACGGTGACATCAGTCATATTGTTCGCGGTACCTCTGGACGATGCGCAGGGCGATGAAGTTCAACGCGAGGGTGACGAAGAAGAGGACGAGACCCAGCGCGAAGGCAGAGAGCGTCTTGGCGCTGTCGAACTCCTGGTCACCGACAAGGATGGTCTTGATCTGGACCGTGATGGTCGTCACCGCTTCAAGCGGATTGGCGGTCAGGTTGGCGGCAAGGCCGGCGGCCATGACGACGATCATCGTCTCGCCGATGGCGCGGCTGATGGCCAGCATGAACGCGGACACGATACCGGGCAGGGCTGCCGGCAGCACGACGCGGCGGATGGTTTCAGACTTGGTGGCGCCGAGGGCGTAGGCGCCGTCACGCAGCGACTGCGGTACGGCGTTGATGACATCGTCCGACAGGGAGGAGATGAAAGGAATGATCATCATGCCCATGACGAGACCGGCGGCGAGCGCGCTCTCGGAGGCAACGTCGAGGCCGAGCCACTCGCCACTGCCGCGGATCAGGGGGGCCACGGTGAGGGCGGCGAAGAAGCCGAGCACGACGGTGGGAATGCCGGCGAGAATTTCGAGAATCGGCTTGGCGAAGGCGCGGATCTTCGGCGTGGCGTACTCAGCGAGGTAGATCGCCGAGAAAAGCCCTAGTGGTCCGGCGACGGCAATGGCAATGCCGGTGATGAGAAGCGTGCCCGTCAGCAGCGGCAGGAAGCCGAAGCTGCTCTGGATGTCGCCCTGATCGGCGCGCATGGCGGCCTGCGGGTTCCATTCGGTGCCGAACAGGAAGCCGAGGACGGTCGGCTTGCCTTTCAGGGCCGGGTCGAAGAAGAAGCGATACGTTTCCGTCAGCACCGACAGTACGATGCCGAGCGTCGTGAGGATGGCGATGGCAGCGCAGAGCACCAGCACCACTTTGACGAAGCGCTCGAACAGGTTGCGCGCGCGGAAGCTCTTGGAGATGCGTGACACACCGAACAACATCATGCCGAGGGCGGCGGCGATGCCGGTGGCGAGCATGGCCCAGTGGCCGCTAGCGGTCGTGGAGCGATAGGCCTCAGCGGCGGCTCGGATCGCGTCAGTCGCGCCAGGGCCGGCAGCCTCGCCGGCGGCAATTCTGTGGATCTCGCGGAAGGCGACCGTGGACTTGAGGTTGTCGGCGACAACTTCGGGAGGAAGCTGGGCGACGGCGCTGGAGTGCGCCAGGTACGATACGAGGGGCGCGCCGAAGATGAAGAGGAGAAGCATCACGGCGAAAATGCCGCTGGCGACGAACATGCCGTGATAGATGGGCAGCGAATGCAGGGCGTCGCGTCCGCGTCCGCCTGCCAGGCCGGCAGCGCGTGAGCGCGCCAGGAAGAACGCCGTGGCCGTCAGAAGAGCCAGAGCTAGAAAATAAGGTCCGGCCATCCCGTTCACCTGTCTCGCGATCCAACCGGGCGCCTGCAATCGGCGCATCCGTCAACCTAGTCGTAGTTCAACCGCCCCGGCGCAGCTTGCGCCTGCCGGGGCGGCCAGTCGAACGTCGAGGCTTAGTTGATCAGCTCAGGCTTCAAAGTCTCCATGGCGAGAGCGGCCTTGCGGACCTTCTCCTGCTCTTCCTTGGGAAGGGCAACGAGGCCCTTCTGGCTGAGATAGCCTTCTTCACCGATCGCCTTGTCGGAGACGTACTCGGCAACGAACTTGTCAACGCCGGGGATCACGCCGACGTGCTGCTTCTTGACGTAGACATAGAGCTTGCGAGCGCCCTTGTACTTGCCACCGGAGATGGCTTCATACGACGGCTCGACGCCCTCGATGGCGATGCCAGTGATCTTGGCGGTGTTCTCTTCGAGGAACGAATAGCCGAACACGCCGACAGCGTCCTTGTTGCCTTCCAGCTTCTGGACGATGACGTTGTCGTTCTCGCCGGCTTCGACGTAGGCGCCATCCTTACGGATCGACTTCCAAACGGCCTCGAATGCCTTGGCGTCCTTTTCCTTGAGAGCCTTCAGAGCCGGGAACGTCTCGGCGCCCTTTTCGAGGAACAGTTCGTGCAGGCTGTCACGCGTGCCAGAGGTCGGCGGGGGGCCGAGCACTTCGATCTTGGTGGCGGGCAGCGAGGCGTCGATGTCCGACCACTGCTTGTAGGGGTTGGCGACGAGGTTACCGTCCTTGTCCGGAACCTTCTCGGCCAGGGCCTGGAACACCTGAGCCAGCGTCAGCTTGAAGGGCGTGCCGGCCTTGGAGTGAGCGAGCGTCAGGCCGTCGTAGCCAACGGTGATTTCGACGATCTCGGTCACGCCGTTCTTGGCGCAGAGTTCGAGTTCAGCCTTCTTGATGCGACGCGAGGCGTTCGTCACGTCGACCTTGTCTTCGCCGACGCCTTCGCAGAAGATTTTCATGCCGCCGCCGGTGCCCGTGGATTCCACGACCGGGGTCTTGCCAGTGGCCTTGCCGAACGCTTCAGCGACCGCAGTGGTAAAGGGATAGACGGTGGACGAGCCGACGACGCGAATCTGATCGCGTGCAACTGCGGTGCCAGCGAATGCCAACATGCCAACAGCTGCGATCGATGCTGGAAGGGCGATCCTGATGTTCACAATGACTCTCCTTGAGAGATGTACGCGGGAGCGGCGGCCCTCTCGGCGCGCGTTTCCTGCCCGGCACCCCACGCGCCGGCGGCTGGGTTATAGCTTGGCGCTGCCTTCAGTTTTATGACATGTTAATTTATTGATATATAATACTTATTATAAACGTTCTCCATTTATTAACAATGCTCCGCCACAGGACGAGCGTTGCGGCGATCGCATATTTTAATTGACTGAACTGAGAATTTATTGCTGCGTATCGGGAGCAGTTTAGCGGCGCACACACGTGGGAGAGCCGGACAGCGCGATGCCTCCAAGCGGGCGTCCTTCCACTGTCCTTGAGGCGTCGCGGGGCGACGATCGAAAAAAACTACATTAAGTAGGGTGGTCGGAGGAGTTTGGTCTCCAGCAGACCATGCATGCCGGGGTGGTGAACAATCATGGCTAAAATCGAAGATCCGGCGGAAGACGTCGAGGCCGACGAGAGAAATTCGCGGCGCGCTAATGCAATCGACGTCCACGTAGGAAGCCGGGTTCGATTGCGGCGTATGGTCCTGGGAATGAGCCAGGAGAAGCTGGGCGAACAGCTCGGCCTGACGTTCCAACAGGTGCAAAAGTACGAGAAGGGTGTGAACCGTATCGGGGCCGGCCGCCTGTTCGACCTGTCGCATGTCCTGGGCGTGCCGATCCAGTTCTTCTACGAAGAGGCACCGGCCTATCACGTCGAAGGGGCAAGTCACGGGGGATTTGCCGAGCGCCCCGGCGATAGCGAACTCGTGGACTTCATGGCAACTCGCGAGGGCCTGGAGTTGAACAAGGCCTTCGTACGCATCAGCGACGCGCGCCTGCGCCGATCGCTGATCGAACTCATCCGCTCCCTGGCCGAAGCCTCCTAGACCCGTTGTGCGAAATCGTCGTTATCTTGGACGCTCCTTGAGGAGCGCATCTGCTTGACCGGCCCGATAAAGACTGCAAGAACCGGCCGGTTTTCAAGGAACCAAGGGGACTACGGTGGCACGCAAATCCTATCTCTTCACCAGTGAATCCGTGTCCGAGGGACATCCGGATAAAGTGTGCGACCGCATCTCCGACGAGATCGTCGACCTGTTCTACCGCGAGGGGCCCGCGGCGGGTATCGATCCGTGGGCCATCCGGGCCGCGTGCGAGACGCTCGCCACGACGAACCGCGTTGTGATCGCCGGCGAGACGCGCGGGCCCGCGAACGTCACCAAGGACTGGATTTCCCACGTAGCGCGCATGGCCATCAAGGATATCGGCTACGAGCAGGACGGCTTCCATTGGGAGACTGCCGACATCGAGGTGCTGTTGCATCCGCAGTCGGCCGACATCGCCCAGGGCGTCGACATGGCCGGCAACAAGGATGAAGGCGCCGGCGACCAGGGCATCATGTTCGGCTACGCGTGCACCGAGACTCCGGAGCTGATGCCGGCGCCGATCTACTACAGCCACAAGATTCTGGAAGTGCTGGCCAAGGCGCGCAAGGGCCGCGACGGCGCGGCGGGCAAGCTCGGGCCGGACGCCAAGAGCCAGGTCACCGTGCAGTACGAGAACGGCAAGCCCGTGGGCGTGACGCAAATCGTGCTGTCGACGCAGCATCTCGATCCCGACCTGTCTTCGAACGACGTGCGCGCCATCGTCGAGCCGTACATCCGCAAGACGCTGCCGGGAGACTGGATCTCGAAGGACACCATCTGGCACGTGAACCCGACGGGCAAGTTCGTCATCGGCGGCCCCGATGGCGACACGGGGCTGACCGGCCGCAAGATCATCGTCGACACCTACGGTGGTGCCGCCCCGCACGGTGGCGGCGCCTTCTCGGGCAAGGATCCGACGAAGGTCGACCGCTCCGCCGCGTACGCGGCGCGCTACCTGGCCAAGAACGTCGTAGCGGCTGGGCTTGCCGAGAAGTGCACCATCCAGCTGGCGTATGCCATCGGCGTGGCCGAGCCGCTGTCGATCTACGTCGACACGCACGGCACCGGCAAAGCCGATGAGGCGAAGCTGGAAAAGGCGCTGCGCGACAGCATGCGGTTGACGCCGCGCGGCATTCGCACGCACCTGGACCTCAACAAGCCGATCTACGCGCGGACCTCGGCGTACGGTCACTTCGGCCGTGCGCCCGACGGCGACGGCGGCTTCTCCTGGGAGAAGACAGATCTGGCGGACACGATCCGCAAAGCCGTTTCGTAAGCTTTTCGACGAACTAGAATGCATGCGGCCGCGGTGATGAACCGCGGCCGCAGCCGTAACGGCCAAGGCAGAACGCAGCATGAGTTCAGATGATGTGGAGAGGCGTCGGGAGCTGGTGCGTTCGTTCGGACGCCGCCGCGGGCGCAAATTAAGCCCACGGCAAGAAGCGCTGGTGGAGACCGTTCTGCCTCGGGTGGCTCTCGACATCAGCGTGCCGCCGCCGGCCGATGCAGCGGAGCTGTTCGACGGCGACGTCACCGACCTTTGGCTCGAGATCGGATTCGGTGGCGCCGAGCATCTGCTATGGCAGGCGCGCGCCAATCCAGGGATCGGCATCATCGGCGCGGAACCGTTCGAAGAGGGGGTCGTCAAGGCCCTGCACGGCATCGAGGCGGCCGGGGCGCGCAACGTGCGGCTCCATGCCGACGACGTTCGCCCGTTGCTCGCCTGGCTGCCGCCCGCATGCCTGGCGCGGGCGTTCGTGCTGTTTCCCGATCCCTGGCCGAAGAAGCGTCACGCCAAACGGCGCCTCGTCGGCCCGAACCTGCTGGCCGCGCTTGCGCGCGTCATCCGGAGCGGCGGGGAACTGCGGCTGGGTACTGACATCGCCGCGTATGCCGGCGAGATGCTATCGGCCGTGCGCCATCAGGGTAGCTTCGCGTGGCAAGCGCAGTGCCCCGCAGACTGGCGCCTGCGTCCCGACGATTGGCCGGAAACCCGCTACGAGCGGAAAGCCGGCCGAGAGGGGCGCAAGCCCTACTTCTTCAGCCTCAAGCGAAACACCCAATTCACGCATTAGTCTGTACTAAGATCGATTGGCTTGGTATAAGAATGGGCCATTCTTCGATCGTTCGTGTTCTCGCATTTGAGCCACCTGTCGGAGTCGACAGCTGT
The DNA here is from genome assembly GCA_965279065.1 of Hyphomicrobiaceae bacterium. Lineage (GTDB taxonomy): Bacteria > Pseudomonadota > Alphaproteobacteria > Rhizobiales > Hyphomicrobiaceae > JAKAXS01. Next base: position 202,877 of record OZ257134.1, on the reverse strand, counting down.
ACCGCGTTCGGCAAGCCCGCATCATCACGTGATGTTGGAGCAAGAGTTCGCTATGGCTAAGACTATCCTAGCGCTGACAGATTCGCAGTGGGAGCCGGCGACGCTGCCGGACTCGGCCCTTGTGCTGGTCTGCATGCAGATGGAGTTTCGCGAGGGGCCACTCCGCTTAAGCAACATCGACGCAGCCGTCGATGAAGCCCGCACCTTGCTCGAGCGCTATCGGCAAGCAAACGCTCCAGTCATTCACGTCGCCCGAGCCGGCGAGCCCGGGCAATTCTTCGACCGGGACCATGCGAACGGCGGGTTTATTGCCGAGTTGTCGCCTGCGGCAAACGAACTGGTGCTGGCAACGTCGACGCCCAATCCGTTCGTTTCCACGAACTTGGAAGAGGTTCTACGCGCCAGCAACACCGTCAACGTGGTCTTTGCCGGATGCACCAGCCATTCTTCGCTGAGCTCGGCCGTGCGGTATGCCGCCGAACATGGTTTCAAGCCGACCGTGGTATCGTCAGCCTGCGCCACACGAGACCTGCCGGGTCCTGGTGGAATTACATTGCCGGCCCAAGTTATACATCTGGCGGCAATGGCCTCGCTGGCCGATCGGCACGCCTGTGTTGTCGAGCACGCCAGCCAAATCCGCATGGCGCGGCGGCAGCGCCTGACCGGGTAAGACAAGATTTTTTTCACAGGGTTTACTTGAAATTTAAGCAGAACGGCCTTGCACGGGCAGTTGCACTCGCGTATTATTCAGTTGCTCATGATCATCTCAACTCTAGGGAGTGGACCTTCTTGGTCCGCTCTTTTTGTTTTGGGATTTCCGATCGAAAGCGAATTTCCAATTTTTCACGGTACGGACTGCGTTAGGAATGACGGCCAGCGACGGCGTGGTAGCAAGCGAAAGATTTGTCAAAGAGGCAGGGCTCGAAGGCGAGCTTGCGTCTTTGGCCGAGCCTGTGCTTGAAGACTTGGGTTTCCGGCTGGTGCGGGTGAAGGTTTCCGGCCGGGACGGCAAAACCGTGCAGATCATGGCCGAGCGGCCGGACGGAACGATCAACATCGACGACTGTGAAAGTATTTCCCGCCAGATCTCGCCACTGCTCGACGTCAACGACATCGTTGACGGCGCCTACCGGCTGGAGGTCTCGTCGCCTGGAATCGACCGGCCGCTGGTGCGGCCCTCGGATTTCGAGGACTGGTCGGGACACGAAGCGAAGATCGAATTGAACGAGCTGGTCGAGGGCCGCAAGAGATTTCGCGGCGAGCTTGACGGGTTCGAAGACGGAGAAGTCAGGATCAAGATCGAAGTCAAGGATGCGGGCGAGACGGTGATCGGCATTCCGGTCGGACTGGTCGCCGAGGCTCACTTGGTTCTGACGGACGAATTGGTGCGCGAGGCGCTCGCCCGTGCAAAGGCTAAGGGCAAAGCCCCGCTCGGCGATGGTTCCGAGCCCGGCGAATATAACGTGGAGGATGCCTGACAATGGCGATGGCTGGTATCAGCGCCAATCGGCTCGAGTTGCTGCAGATCGCAGATGCGGTCGCGCGCGAAAAATCGATCGATCGCAAGATCGTCATTACGGCGATGGAAGACGCGATCCAGAAGGCGGCCAAGTCGCGCTACGGCGCGGAGAACGACATCCGCTGCGAGATCGACCCCAAGACGGGCGAAACGAAGCTGACACGGGTGCAGGCCGTCGTCGACGAAATCGAGAACGAGGCGACGCAGATCACGCTGGCTGATGCGGTCAAGCGCAACCCTGGCGCCAAGGTCGGCGACTTGATCGCGGAAGGCCTGCCGCCCCTGGATTTCGGTCGCGTCGCGGCACAGAACGCCAAGCAGGTGATCGTGCAGAAGGTGCGCGAGGCCGAACGCGAGCGCCAGTTCGGCGAATACAAGGATCGCATTGGCGAGATCGCCAACGGCACGGTGAAGCGCGCCGAATACGGCAACGTCATCGTCGACCTGGGACGTGCGGAAGGCATCATCCGCCGCGACGAGATGATACCGCGCGAGAACGTGCGTTACGGCGATCGCATCCGCGCCTACATCTACGACGTGCGGCGCGAGCAGCGCGGTCCGCAGATTTTCCTGTCGCGTGCGCGGCCGGAGTTCATGGGCAAGCTGTTCGCCCAGGAAGTGCCGGAAATCTACGACGGCGTCGTGGAGATCAAGTCGGTGGCCCGCGACCCGGGCTCACGCGCTAAGATCGCCGTGATCTCGAACGACAACTCGATCGACCCGGTCGGCGCCTGCGTCGGCATGCGTGGTGCGCGCGTGCAGGCGGTGGTGAACGAGCTACAGGGCGAGAAGGTCGACATCATCCAGTGGAACCCGGACGCGGCGAGCTTCATCGTCAACGCGCTGGCGCCGGCCGAAGTCTCCAAGGTCGTGCTTGACGAAGACACCAACCGCATCGAGGTCGTCGTGCCGGAGAGCCAGCTGTCACTGGCGATCGGGCGGCGCGGCCAGAACGTGCGGCTTGCCTCTCACCTGACGGGCTGGGACATCGACATCCTGACCGAGCAGGAAGAGAGCGAACGCCGCCAGAAGGAATTCGCGGAACGCAGCCAGGCGTTCATGGATGCACTCGACGTCGACGAAGTCATCGCCCAGTTGCTGGTGACGGAAGGCTTCGCCTCGGTGGAGGAAGTGGCCTACGTCGAGATCGGCGAAATCGCCCACATCGAGGGCTTCGACGAAAACACCGCCAACGAGATCCAGACGCGTGCGCGCGAATACTTGGAAAAGATCGAATCCGAACGCGACGCCAAGCGCCGGGAACTCGGCGTTTCCGACGATCTGATCAAGGTCGAGGGCGTGACGACGGCGATGCTGGTCGCTTTCGGCGAGAACGGCGTGAAGACACTGGACGACCTAGCGGACTGCGCCACCGACGATCTTGTCGGCTGGACGGAACGCAAGAAGGAAAAGGATGCCGAGGCGGTGCGCCACAAGGGTGTGCTGGACGGTTTCGAGATCGGCCGCAAGGAAGCAGAAGACATGATCATGTCGGCCCGCATCCTGCTCGGCTGGATCAAGCCGGAAGACCTCGTGCAGAACGTCGCCGAAGCCGAGCCGACCGAAGGTGCCGAAGCGGAGCAGTCCGCAAGCGCCGAAGGTTGACGGTGATGGCGCGGGAGAGGACCAGCGGGTGGCAGCCAAAACGGCGCGCAAGCCAACTGAAGACGACCGGACGGGGGATCACCTCCGGCTGTGCGCCGTCTCGCGCGCGGAACGGCCTGTCGAGGACCTGATCCGCTTCGTTGCCGCGCCTGACGGCAGCATCACCCCAGACCTGGCACGACGCCTGCCCGGCCGTGGCGTCTGGGTGACGGCCGACCGCACCTCCCTGGAGGCGGCGGTCAAATCGAAGGCATTCGCCCGCAGCCTCAAGCGTCAAGTCGAGGTCCGGCCCGATCTAGCCGATGCCGTTGAATTCCTGATGGTTAAGCGCGCGATGGAAACGCTAGGTCTGGCCAACAAGGCCGGGCTGGCGGTCGCGGGCTTCGACAAAGTCGAGGAGACGATCGCGAAGGGCGACGCCGCCTTGCTTGTGCATGGGTCGGAGGCGGCCAAGGATGGACGCGGCAAACTCGACAGAAAGTTTATAGCGGTTCAAGAAGATAGGGGCAGGAATGCCCCTATCACCGATGATCTCACGATCGAACAATTGAGCTTGGCCATGGGGCGGTCAAATGTGGTACATGCTGCCCTCATATACGGCGGAGTGACGGAAAAATTCACGGTCGAGGCCGGGCGTCTCAGGCGCTACCGGACCGGCGTGAGCCTTCCCGTTTGTACCCCTATGAACGCAACACCCGCCTCAATCGAATAAGGTTTGAAACGGATATCGCATGAGTGAGACCAAGGAACCGGCCGACAAGACGCTTCGCGGGGGAGCCCCGCACAAGCCGCTGTCCCTGCAGAGGACTGTCGAGTCCGGTCACGTGCGTCAGAACTTCAGCCACGGGCGATCGAAGTCGGTCGTCGTGGAGAAGCGTAAGACGCGCAAGCTGACAACGCCCGGCGAGACCGCGGCTCCGGTCGCGGCAGCGGCGCCGGCGCCCGCCGCGAAAGCGCCTGTTGCCGACACGCGCCCGGCCGAACGGCCGGCAGCCGCGGAGGTGCCGCCGCGCGTGACAGGATTGCGCCAGGCAGAATCCGAGGCGCGCACGCGCGCGCTGGCGCAGGCGAAGATCGACGACAAGCAGCGCGCCAAGGATGACGCCGAGCGAGCGGCCGAAGCGGCAGCGGCACCACCGCCGGAAACGCCGCCAGCACCTGCTCAGCCCGCGGCTGCGGCGCCCACCGCCGTTCAGGCAGCACCGGCTCCTACAGCGAAGTCGTCCGCTGCACCGGCAGCGACGCCGTCATCCACCAGCACGCGATCAGATCAGGCACCGGCCCGGTCGTCGCGCCCGCGCCAGCAGGATGCACCGCATCGCCCGGCCAGCCTCAACACGGCGTTTCAGCCGCGTGCCGGCGGCCGTCCTCAGGAGATCAACATTCCGGCGCCGTCGCGTCCGTTACCCTCGGGCCCCGTGGAGCGGACGGCGGAAGGCGTCGTTCGCCGCGATCCGTTGCAGCGCGCGCGCCCCGTGCCTGTCGAGGCTGAGGAAGAAGAGAGCCGCGTCAAGCGCGGTCCCGGCGGCAAGGTCATTCATCCGACCAAGCCGGTCAGCACACGGCCGCCTGATGCGCGCGAACGCGGCAAACTGACGATCAACAACGCCTTCGACCAGCAGCAGCGCGAGCGTTCACTGGCGTCGCTGAAGCGCAAGCGCGAGCGCGAGAAGCTGAAGGCCATGGGCATTCAGCAGCCACGCGACAAGATCGTGCGCGAAGTCATCATTCCGGAAGCGATCACGATTCAAGAGCTGTCGAACCGCATGACGGAACGCGGCGTCGACATCATCAAGTTCATGATGAAGCAAGGCGACATGCACAAGATCACGGACGTGATCGATGCGGATACCGCCGAGCTGATCGTGCAGGAGTTCGGGCACACGGCAAAGCGCGTGTCGGAAGCCGACGTCGAAAGCGGCTTCATCGGTGCGGCCGACATCGACGATCATCTGGAATCGCGTGCCCCGGTCGTGACCATCATGGGCCACGTCGACCACGGCAAGACGTCGCTGCTCGACGCCATCCGCTCGACCAACGTCGTGTCAGGCGAGGCGGGCGGCATTACGCAGCATATCGGCGCCTATCAGGTGCTGACGCCGGCGGGCGACAAGGTGACGTTCATCGATACGCCGGGCCACGCAGCGTTCACGGCAATGCGTGCGCGCGGTGCAAAGGTGACGGATATCGTCGTGCTGGTGGTTGCCGCAGACGACGGCGTGATGCCGCAGACGGTGGAGGCGATCAATCACGCCAAGGCCGCCGGCGTGCCGATCATCGTTGCTATCAACAAGATCGACAAGGGCCAGGCGGATCCGTCGCGCGTGCGTACGGAACTGCTGCAGCACGAGATCGTCGTCGAAAGCCTCTCGGGCGAGACGTTGGAAGTGCCGGTCTCGGCGCTGAAGCGCACGAACCTCGACAAGCTGCTGGAAGCGATCCACCTGCAGGCCGAAATCCTGGATCTGAAGGCCAATCCGGACCGCTCGGCGGAAGGCATCGTCATCGAAGCCAAACTGGAGCGTGGACGTGGTCCCGTGGGCACCGTGCTGGTTCAGCGCGGCACGCTGCACGTCGGCGACATCGTCGTGGCGGGCATGGCCTGGGGCCGCGTGCGCGCGCTGATCGACGACAAGGGCAACAACGTGCCGACGGCAGGTCCGTCGGTACCGGTGGAAGTGCTCGGCTTCGACGGCGCACCGGAAGCCGGCGACCAGATCGCCGTGGTGGAGAGCGAGGCGCGGGCCCGCGAGATCACCGACTACCGCATCCGCAAGCGCCGCGAGACGCTCGGCTCGGCCGGCACGGCCCGCACGCTCGAGCACATGATGCAGCAGATCAAGGACGCCGCGGGCAAGAAGGAGTTCACGCTGCTCATCAAGGGCGACGTGCAGGGCTCCATCGAAGCCATCAACGGTGCCTTGAAGAAGCTCGGCACGGATGAAGTGGAAGCGCGCGTCGTGCACTCGGCTGCGGGCGGCATCACGGAATCGGACGTGGCCCTTGCGAATGCGTCGAAGGCGATCATCGTCGGCTTCAACGTGCGTGCCAACACGCAGGCGAAGCAGGCGGCGGACGCGCAGGGCATCGAGATCCGCTACTACAATATCATCTACGATCTCGTTGATGACGTGAAGGCGGCAATGTCGGGCCTGCTGGCACCGACGATCCGCGAGGTGTTCCTGGGCAATGCGCAGATCCTGGAGGTGTTCACCATCACCAAGGTCGGCAAGGTCGCGGGCTGCCGCGTGTCGGAAGGCAAGGTCGAGCGCGGCGCCAAGGTGCGCCTGATCCGCGACAACGTCGTGATCCACGAAGGCACGCTGTCGACCTTGAAGCGCTTCAAGGACGAAGTGAAGGAAGTGCCCGCCGGCCAGGAATGCGGCATGGCCTTCGCCAACTACCAGGACATCCGCGCCGGCGACACGATCGAGTGCTTCAACGTCGAGACCGTTAAGCGGACGCTGTAACATCGCTGCCGGACCTGCGGGGCCGGCCGCCTATCATCGTTGAATAACGCTTCCGGACGCTGTTGCGTCCGGAGCCATTTTTGCCATTAGAGCCATGCGCGACCAGTCTTCCAAATCCAGATCCAGCCGGCCCGGCACCGGCGATCGGCCTCGCGGGCGCGACGAGCGTGACAAGCCGCGCGGCAAGACCAAGTCGGGGCGCGCCAAGGCGGAGAATGCCAAAGGCCCGACCCAGCGCATGCTGCGGATCGGCGAAATGATACGGCACAAGGTGGCGGAGCTGCTGGTGCGTGGCGAGATCCACGACGACGTTCTGGCCGAGCACGTGGTGACGGTGCCGGAAGTGCGCATGTCGCCGGATCTCAAGATCGCGACGGCCTACGTGATGCCGCTGGGCGGCAAGGACGTGGAGCCCGTGCTGAAGGCGCTGGAGCGCAACAAGAAATTCATCCGCTCGGAAGTGGCGCAGACGCTGGACCTGCGCTACGCGCCTGACCTGCGCTTCCGCTTCGACGAGACGTTCGACGAGGTCAACCGCATCGACAAGCTGCTGTTCTCGGACCGCGTCCGCGCCGACGTCGAGAAGGAGTGAGCGGTGCTGGACCGCGAACTCACGTACCAGATGCCGTTCGAGCGGCTGGTGAAGCTCAGCCGGACGGCGAGCCGCAAGGCGTATTCGGTCTCGTGGTACGCAATCTGGGCTCTGGCCGCGGCGTACATCGCGGCGATTGCCTTGCTCGTTATCTTCGCGCCGACACTCGACCGCGTGCAAGCCGATCTTGGCGTGCCAGATTATTCCGGCTTCCTGCTTGCGGGCTCCGGGGTTCTTTTCGGCCTGTGGATGCTGCGGCGCTACGGTTTGAAGCAAATGAGGGGTCGCGCCGATTACGATAGCGCCGTGCGCTTCCGGCGCGAGGCCGACGGGCTTCGCTTCGCCACGTCGCAGGTCGAGTACTACGTGAAGTGGGACGGTATCAGCCAGATGCTGGTGGAGCCGGACGCGATCGTATTTTCGCACGGCAGTCTGTTCTTTCCGGTCCCCAATACCGCCTTCACGGATGCGGCCGAGCGGATTGGTCTCGTTCGCGACGTCTTCGGGCGCCTGAATGCGCAGGCGCGTGCCCGCAGCGAAAAATTCATCAGGCCGCTGCTCGACGCAACAGCCGACACGGCAGGGGTTTAAAATGGGACGGCGCAACAAGGGCAATCCGGTGCACGGGTGGCTGGTGCTCGACAAGCCGTTGGGACTGACGTCGACGCATGCGCTGGCGCAGGTGAAGCGGCTGTTCAACGCGCAGAAGGCCGGACACGCGGGTACGCTCGATCCGCTGGCGACGGGCATCCTGCCGATCGCGTTCGGAGAGGCCACGAAGACGGTGTCATATGCCGTCGATGGCGAGAAGTCGTACCGCTTTACCGTGCGATGGGGCGTCGAGACAACGACGGACGACGCGGAAGGTCCGGCGGCAAAGACGAGCGATCTACGGCCCAGCGCCGAGGCGATCGAGGATCAGCTCGCGAATTTCACCGGCGAGATCATGCAGGTGCCGCCGCAGTTCTCGGCCATCAAGGTGGACGGCGATCGCGCCTACGATCTGGCGCGCAACGGCGAGACGATCGAGCTGGAGGCGCGTCCTGTGATTGTCGACGCGCTGCGCGTCATCGAGCATACGGATGCTGAAACGACCGTGTTCGAGGCCGACTGCGGCAAGGGCACTTACGTGCGGGCGCTGGCGCGCGACATGGGTCGCGCACTCGGCTGCTATGGGCACGTGGTCGGGCTGCGGCGCACGCGCGTCGGGCCGTTCTGCGAAGACAACGCGGTCACGATTGACGAGCTGCGTGAGATCGCCGAGGGCGAAGGCGCCGACAGCCTGGAGGCGATGCTGCAGCCTGTGGAAGCGGCGCTCGACGGCCTGACAGAGCTGAGCATCAGCCCGTCGGATGCCGCGAGCCTGTGCAGTGGGCAGCCGGTGCTGATCCGCGGCCGCGATGCGCCGGTGCTGTCGGGACCGGTGTATGCGATGTCGAAAGGGCGGTTGATCGCGCTCGGCGAGATGGACCGCGGCGCCATCCGGCCGACGCGGGTGTTCAACTTCGGCTAGATAGCGCATCGTTAGGGTCAGCGTACGGAGGACTGTTCCCCCTTTTACCGACTTGCATGGGCAATATATGCGCATAAATTCGGCATTGCCGATGTAGATCGTCCAGTTTTTTGGCCCTGCGCGCCTTTTCCTTGCATTTCCAGCCACAGCGCGTATCAAGGCGCCGACCCTGCTGGACGACATCCCGGCTGTGGCCATAGGGCGCTCACGTAGCGCCTGCCTCCCTCTCCAAATTCGAAAGGAGCTTCCGATGTCGCTGATCGCGCCAGAGCGCAAGGCTGCCAAGACTGCCGTTATCAAGGATAACGCCACGAAGGCCAACGATACGGGCTCGCCCGAGGTTCAGGTTGCCATCCTCACGGAGCGCATCACGCACCTCACCGAGCACTTCAAGACCCACAAGAAAGACAATCACTCGCGCCGCGGCCTGCTCAAGATGGTCAGCCTGCGCCGCCAGTTGCTTGACTACGTTAAGCGCAAGGACGAAGCGCGTTATCAGAAGATCATCGAGAAGCACGGCATCCGCCGCTAAGGCGCGGGTGGGCTCAAGTCCAAAGGACGCTCCGCCCATGCCGATCATGACCTTAAACGTCCAGACCACAGCCGCCGCGCTGGTATCGCACGATACCTGGCGCGATCGGCGTTTCTGCGCGTCAAGCGCACAAGACCGACCGACCGAAACCGTCCGATAGACCGAGAACGAAAGAAAAAAGCATGTTCGATATTCATCGCGTGGAAATTGAATGGGGCGGCCGTACGCTGCGCCTCGAAACCGGGCACATGGCCCGCCAGGCCGACGCGGCCGTGTTCGCCCAGTACGGCGAGACCAGCGTCCTCGCCACCGTCGTCGGCGCCAAGTCGCCGAAACCAGGAATCGATTTCTTCCCGCTCACCGTGAACTACCAGGAGCGCACGTATGCTGCCGGCAAGATCCCCGGTGGCTACTTTAAGCGCGAAGGCCGGCCGACCGAGAAGGAGACGTTGACGTCGCGTCTCATCGACCGCCCGATCCGCCCGCTGTTCGTGGAAGGCTTCAAGAACGAAGTGCAGGTCGTCGTCACCGTCATGTCGCATGACGCGGAGAACGATCCCGACATCGTCGGCATGGTGGCGGCTTCGGCCGCTCTGACGCTGTCCGGCCTGCCGTTCCTCGGCCCGATCGCGGCAGCCCGCGTCGGCGTCGTCGGCGGGGAGCTGGTGCTCAACCCGATGATCGACGAGATGAAGGAAAGCTCGCTCGACCTCGTCGTCGCCGGCACGCACGACGCCGTGATGATGGTGGAATCGGAAGCCAAGGAGCTGCCCGAGAAGCTGATGCTCGAAGCCGTCATGTTCGGCCACACGCACTTCCAGCCTGTCATCCAGGCGATCATCAAGCTGGCCGAAAAGGCCGCCAACGAACCCTGGGACATCAAGCTGCCGGACGCCGGCAAGTACGCCGACCAGGTCAAGAAGATCGCGGAAGACGGCCTGAAGGTCGCCTTCTCGACGAAGGAAAAGGCCAAGCGCCAGGACCTCGTCGCCGATGTGAAGAAGAAGGTGACCGAAGGCATCGACGTCGGTGACGACGCCGCCGAAAAGGTACTGCTCGGCACGGCGTTCAAGAAGCTCGAGATGGACATCATGCGCGGTTCGGTCGTCTCGACCGGCCGCCGCATCGACGGCCGCGACCTGAAGACCGTTCGTCCGATCCTGTCGGAAGTGCACGTTCTGCCGCGCACGCACGGCTCGGCGCTGTTCACGCGCGGCGAGACGCAGGCACTGGTGGTCGCGACACTCGGCACCGGCGAGGACGAGCAATACGTCGACTCGCTGGAAGGCACGAAGAAAGAGCGCTTCCTGCTGCATTACAACTTCCCTCCGTACTCCGTCGGCGAAACCGGCCGCATGGGTTCGCCGGGTCGTCGCGAAATCGGTCACGGCAAGCTGGCCTGGCGCGCCGTGCATCCGCTGATGCCGGCAGCCGACGAGTTCCCCTACACGATCCGCATCGTCTCGGAGATCACCGAGTCGAACGGGTCGTCGTCGATGGCCTCGGTGTGCGGCGCCTCGCTAGCGCTGATGGACGCGGGCGTGCCGCTGAAGAGCCCGGTGGCGGGCATCGCCATGGGCCTAATCAAGGAAGGCAGCGACTTTGCCGTCCTGTCCGACATCCTGGGTGACGAAGACCACCTTGGCGACATGGACTTCAAGGTGGCTGGCACCGAGAACGGCGTCACGGCCCTGCAGATGGACATCAAGATCACCGGCATCACCGAAGAGATCATGCGCATCGCGCTCGATCAGGCGCATGCCGGCCGTCTGCACATCCTGGGCGAGATGGCCAAGGCGCTGACGGGTGCCCGCCACGAGCTCGGCGAGCACGCACCGCGCATCGAGACGATCAAGATCCCGACCGACAAGATCCGCGAAGTGATCGGCTCAGGCGGTTCGGTGATCCGCTCGATCGTGGAAGAAAGCGGCGCCAAGATCGACATCGACGACGACGGCACGGTGAAGATCGCCGCCGCCAAGCGCGAGTCGATCGAGGCGGCGATGAACCGCATCAAGTCGATCACGCAGGAGCCGGAAGTCGGCACGATCTACAAGGGCAAGGTCGTGAAGGTGATGGACTTTGGTGCGTTCGTGAACTTCTTCGGCGCCAAGGACGGCCTGGTTCACATCTCGCAGCTGGCACCCGGCCGGCCGGAGACGGTGGGCGAGGTCGTGAAGGAGGGCCAGGAAGTCTACGTGAAGCTGTTGGGCTTCGACGACCGCGGCAAGGTTCGCCTGTCGATGAAGATCATCGACCAAACCACGGGGCAGGAAATTCCGCGCGCCGAGGGCGAGCCGGAAGAAGTGTTCAGCGCCGAGCGTCCGCCGCGCCGTGATCGCGAGCGTTCGGGCGGCCGCGGCCGCCGGTGAAATTGAGCGATTGGGTCAGACCCGAAGGGTCGGACCTGTAAAGCGCAATGATGCCAGGCCCTCGGGGCCTGGCATTTTTTGTTTAGCGCGCGACCATCAAACCGCTGTCAATCAGTCTCCGGTGGAAGCTCAGGATCTGGTCGTGGTGCTTGCAGCCGTAGTAGCGGCCGTCGCAGGCGGACCGGAGGCGTTTGCGCTCCTTATAGCTGTCGGAGAGCGGCAGGCCAGCCTGCTCCAGCAGCACGCCGCCGAGATAGGGCACGTCCATCGTTTCCAGATCGGGCAACGCCGGTGGCGTGTAGTTGATGCCTTCGGTGGCGTAGTAGGTGATGAAGGCGGGCGAATCCTTGTCCAGGCGCACGTCCTCTGCGGCGCGGGCCTTGCCCTGACCGAAGTAAGACCGCGTCGCGATGGGATGATGGTCGCCGTACTGGACGATGAGGAAGCGCTCGCCTGGATAGCGGCGCTTCAGCTCAGCCTTCAGCCATTCGAAGTCGATCTTGGCAATGGCTTCGCGGCGCAGGAACTCGTTCATTTCCGGATCGGTGCCGGGGCCGCCACCCTTGACGTCCATCTCGGGCGCGAAGACGTTGGTGTAGGGCTGATGGCCGGACGAGGTGATCATGAAGGTGAACAACGGCTTGCTCGAGCGGCGGAAGTGCTCGTCCATCAGGCTCAGCATATTGTTGTAGTAGAAGCGATCGCGCTCCATCGCCGTCTTGGCGCCCTGGTCTTTCATGTCGAAGATCTCGGGCATGCCGACGGCCTCGTAGAAGCGGCCGTTGGACACGAAATTCTTCAGCATCGGATAGAAGACGACGTTGCGATAACCGCAACGTGCGAGCGCCTGGGGCAGTGTGTCCTGCACCTTACCGGCCATCAGAGCCTGCACGAACGGGCGCATGCCGCCGAACGAATACGTGGAAACGCCGGCCAGGATAGAAAACTCCGTCAGCCAGGAGGCGCCGCCGTAGGTTTCGACGCGCATCTGATGCAGCTTGCCATCGCCCGACTTGAACAGCGGATCAATGCTCTTGTCGTAGGTGAGGCCCGGGACGATCGACGGCTGCACCAGCGATTCCTGATGCACCAGGATCACGTGCGGCGGCTTCTCGTAGGCAGAGCAGCGCGAGGGGATAACGAACGGCGCAGTGTTTGCGCCGGATGGCGCGGCCTCGATCAGCGTGCCGCGCCAGAGGGTCTGCGCCGTCTCGGCCCAGGATGAATAGAACGACGAGACCACAAGGTCGGCCCAGTAGTACTGCGTGTGGCGGCGCTCGCCCTTGATATCGGCGGCGTACGGCGTGAGGAATGCGAGCACCGCGAAGGCGAGGGCGGCGTAGCGCCGAGAGACACGTGTCGGGTCGTAGCGATAAGCCAGGATGGTTGCCACCACGATGGCGGCAAACGCTGCGTTCAGCATGAACAGCTGCGGGCGATAGTGCTCCCACAGGAAGACGACAGTCGACCACGACATCAGATAGAAGAAGATGTCGTAGGCGTGGACGATCATGTCCATGGCCTCGCGCTTGAAGGCCGCCGCCTCGACGACGAGAGCGATGATCGAGGGGACGAGGATCGCGGCGACCAATAGCCGGCCCGTCACAAGGACGATTGCGGCGGCAATCATCAGCGTCACGCAATTGACGAAGAGCTGGTTGGCCCAGCCGCCTTCATACAAATAGAAGTAGCGGCCGACGCCGAGCACGCCAACCGCGATGGTGGCATAGACGTAACTGGGCTTGATCAAGCCGGCGTGCGTGGGCTGCTGCAATGCCGCCTTGAGAGCGCCGGTCAGCGTCTGGGTGCGTTGTTGGCCAACTGTTTGATCGGTCATTCTGGCGTGCCGTTTTGCGTGCGGTTCTTGTTTTGCCGTTTGAGGGCGCTCATGACGTCATGAAAGCGTCATGCAGCCTGTCATCAAGGTGTCATATATCATTAGGACTTTTTCGCGGGCGGGTCAGCGCGTTGCCGCACTTTTTTAAACGCCGCCGATGAACATCGGTTCATTAATGGGAGGCGCGCAAACGCCTCAAAATCAGCTCGGAAACGGACGTCTCACGTCCGATCGGGCCGGCGTAAATCGCAGAGATTCCGCTCTTCGCAATTGCGTCAGGAACGTCGTCTCCGGCGTGCATTCCTTCGCCCGAGAAGAAGCCGGAGACGACGACGGGGGCGGGTGCCGTCCGCAACGCCACTTCAATCGACGGGGGCTCTTCGAGGAATGCTGTGGCTACATCGGCGAAAACATTGGCGTCTTTGATGACGGCCGCGGCCGCCCGCGTTGCATCGGCCGACGCGGGCCCCAGCTTCGAGCCGTGTCCGGCGACAAGCAGGACCGATGCTGCAGGTGCGAAGCCGGCGCGTCTGGCGGCGGCTTCGGCATGGTCGAGCATCAGCGCGGGGAGGCCCGGGTCAACGCCGAGCGGCGGGAATATTTCCCAACGCTTGGTGAGATTGGCGGTCGCGAGGCGCTCCGCCAGCCGCGTGCGCACGAAAAATCCGTCAGCCATGAAAAACGGATAGACGGCGATGCGCGACGCCGCGGATGCTTCCGCGGCGGCCAGCGCGTCCTCCAGGGACGGGGCGCCCTTAAGCACGCCGGCTGTGACGCAGGCAAAGCAGTTCGCGTCATCGAGCGCCTGGCGGTGCGAGAGCAAAGCCGCGTTGCTGAACCCCGCCCCGCGATCACCGTGGGCGGCGAGCACGACCGCCATCTCGCGCGATGCGGGGCTTAGCTTCATGTGGGCTCGCCCTGCAGTGCGCGGCCAACGAGCCCGGCGACGCGCGGCGACAGGTCCAGCTTCAGCGCGGCGGCGTGTCCATGCGGAGACATTTTCACCCACGTCTTGCGCAGGATCGAGATCAGCTTGTCATCGTCGTGCTTGGCTGCGAATTCGTCGATGTAGTGCTTGAGGAAAACGATGCAGGCGACGTCCTCGAGAGCTTGGGCTTCGGCATCCTGCTTCAATCGCTCCTTGCGGATCAGGGCGCCGACGCGCTTGATCTCGTCGTCGCCATATCCGGTGGTGCGCATGATTTCGGCGGCCATCTCCGCGTGCTTTCGCTTCAGGTCCGTGCGCCAGCGCAGGTAGCCCGTGCGGTCCATGGGATAGCTGGCGCGCGGCACGGTCCAGCGGCGAATGTGCTGGGCGCGCGCGGCCAGACGCAGCGCCTCGGTGGCGCCGGGATGCAGGTCGTGCAGGACCTCGGACATGCGCTCGCCGTAGAGAAGCTCCGCAGGGCGGGCCTCCCCGCCGACGGTGACGCTTGCCGGATCTTCGGCGTTGGCGGTGTCGATGGCGGCGACCGCCTGATCGAAGTGGGTTGCGGCTGGGCTCATGTCGAGATGGGTCCGTGGAAGATGAAATAGGCGCCGAGCACGATGAAGGCGAAGCCGACGAAGTGGTTCAACGTCAACGGCTCCTTCAGGTAGAGAATGGAGAAGCCGACGAATACCGACAGTGTGATCACCTCCTGGATGGTCTTCAACTGCGCGGCGGAATAGACGGCATGACCGATGCGGTTGGCGGGAACGGCCAGGCAATACTCGAACAGCGCGATGCCCCAGCTGAGGAGGACGGCGATCCACAATGGAGACGATTTGTAGCTCAAGTGCCCGTACCAGGCGAACGTCATGAAGACGTTGGAGACGACCAGCAGGATGATGGGCAGTACGGTGGATGACTGCATGAAACTCAGCAAAAGGCCCTCCTGGAGCTTGCAAAGACACGTATCGACACCGAGCGCGGCTCCGCCTAACGTGCGGCCGCACGAAACCAATACGTAAGATCCGCGTATATCCGGCTTGCCGCCGGTTCAAGTCAGAGATCAGGTTCGCACCCCTAAATGACGGCCACCAGCACATCGCGCGGGCTCCTTTCCCAGGTTGCAGAGGGGAGCGAAACCGCATTTGCTGAGCTGTATCAACAGACTTCGGCGAAACTCTACGGAGTCGCCCTGCGTATCGTCCGTAGCAGGGAGCTGGCGGAGGACGTGGTGCAGGATGCTTACGTCAAGATCTGGTCGCGGGCCGGCGACTACGATCCCGCGCTTGCGGCGCCGTTGACGTGGATGGCCGCCATCGTGCGCAATCGCGCTTTGGACGAGTTGCGCCGCCGCGCCGCGCGTCCGACGGGCGGTGACGACAGCGAGCTTGAGAACCTGCCGAGCGCCGATGAGCACCCGCTGGCCGGCTTGGAGTTGCAGGACGACGTCAAAAAACTGCTCAAGTGCCTGGACGGTCTCGAACCGGAGAAGAAGCAGATCGTACAGCTTGCCTACCTGAACGGCATGAGCCGGGAAGATCTGGCGCGGCGCTTTGACCGGCCGGAAGGTACAATCAAGACATGGCTGCATCGCAGCCTGGCGCAGCTCAAAGGATGTCTTGAGGGATGAACGACCTCGACGACATCGATGCCCTGGCGGCCGAGTACGTTCTCGGGACCCTGACGGCTGCCGAACGCGACGGCGTGACGATGCTGCGCAGCCGCGAGCCAGCGCTCGACGCCGCGATCGTGGCATGGGAGCGCCGGTTGGGGCCGATGATCGCGATGGTACCGGACGCATCTCCGTCGCCGCATCTGCTGGATCGCATTCGCGCCGAGATCAAGTCGGCGGGCGGCGACGTCATCGGTTTCGCCAACCGCGAAGCCGGGCTGCGACGGCGCGCACGCGGCTGGCGCAACGCGGCAATCGGCATGACGGCACTCGCGGCCTCGTTCGCCGGCGTCCTGGGCTGGCGCGAGACCGCACGCACGCCGATGCCCACCACGTACGTTGCCGTGCTGCAGGCCGACAAATCTTCGCCGGCGATGCTGCTGACCGTCGATACCGCCAAGCAAATGTTCGCAGTGCGGGCGCTGTCGAAGCCGTCGGAGAAAGGCAAGGCCTACGAACTGTGGCTCGTGCACGAAAAGCTGCCGCAGCCGAAGTCGCTGGGCGTCGTGCCGGAAGGCGACATGGAAGTGCACGCGCTGAACGACAGCGGCATCGACCGCACGATGTTCATGAACGCGACGTTCGCCGTCAGCCTGGAGCCGGCCGGCGGCTCGCCCACGGGACAGCCGACAGGACCGGTCCTGTTCACCGGCAAGCTGTATCAGACAACGCCTTGATGCATTGCGCGTATCCCATTGCGCCGCGCCTTGTCATCCGCCGTTCCCCTCGCGTTCCTGCGACCCCGCGATTATTTTTGCTGCGTCTGAAACGATCGCCGCATTCGACGCGTACCTTTCAAGACGCCGCTGCTGGAACGACGTTCGCGCGGTGGTGTCCCCTGCGAAATTAGTGGGGTTCAGGACAATCAATGATGAGGAACTCAGCCCAATGAAACTTTCCGCAAAATCCGGCGCTACGCTCGCCGCTGCCGCCGCCACGCTGATGATCGCCGGCGCCGTTACGGCCCCTGCTGCTTTTGCCGCTGACGGCAAGGGTCACTGCGTGGGCGCCAACGCTTGCAAGGGCACCAGCGCCTGCAAGACCGCCAACAACGCCTGCAAGGGCCAGAACGCCTGCAAGGGCACGGGCTTCACGGAAGCCACCAAGGAAGAGTGCGCGAAGGTACAGGGCGCAAAGTTCGAAGCCGCTGACCACGCCGGCGACAAGAAGTAAGACCGAACGTACCGTCTCGTGAACTTGCGGTCCGGCGGTGCTAAGCTGCCGGACCGTGCCATTGCCGGAGGGCCGCTCGTCATGGCCAAAACATCGACCGCACAGCCGGGCCGCCGCCAGGCCCCGAACAATGCCAAGCCGCCCTACCTCGGGTTTGGTCTCGGGCTCAGGGCGCAACATTACACCGACATCCTTGACGGCGATCCGCCGATCGACTGGTTCGAAGTCATCTCGGAAAATTACCTCGTTCCAGGCGGCCAGCCGTTGCGCATGCTGGACAAGATCCGCGCCCGCTACCCCATCGTCATGCACGGCGTGTCCCTTTCGATCGCCTCGACGGCGCCGTTCGACGAGGACTATCTCAAGGGGCTCAAGACGCTCGCCGACCGCACCGAGCCGAAGTTCGTTTCCGATCACCTGTGCTGGACCGGCGTGCATGGCGTCAACCTGCACGACCTGCTGCCGTTTCCCTACACCCGCGAGGCGCTGGACCATGTGGTCTCGCGCATCCAGCACGTGCAGGATTTCCTCAAACGGCCGATCGCGCTGGAGAACGTCTCCACCTACGTGCAGTTCGGTCATTCCGAAATGCAGGAGTGGGAGTTCATCGCCGAGATGACGAAGCGGACCGACTGCTGGCTCGTGTTCGACGTCAACAACGTCTACGTCAGCGCCTTCAACCACGACTACAGTGCCGACGAGTTCATCGCCGGTATCCCCGCCGATCGTGTCGTACAGTTCCATCTCGCGGGGCACGAGCACAACATGACCCATATCATCGATACGCATGATGCGCTGGTGTGCGACGCGGTCTGGGACCTGTACCGCAAATCGCTGCAGCGTTTCGGACCCGTCTCCACGATCATTGAACGCGACGACGATATCCCGCCGCTAGCCGACATGGTGACCGAGCTCAGTCGCGCCCGCGTCATCGCCGACGAAATGTTTCCGCAGCTCGCAGCAGAGTGAGCGGCTGTCGTGACGAAGGCAAAAACCAGGCGAAAGTCCGCGGGCCGGCCAGAGGCGCCAGATGCGATGCCGCGCGCGCCGTCGCTCAGCGACCTGCAGGGCATGTTTCAAGAGGCCATCCTCAAGGGTGGTGACGACATCCTGCGGCTCATTCCTCCCAACGCCCACACCAACGCCGGGGTGCTGTTCGGCGTCTACCGCAATGCCTACGTCGGGCGTCTGGTCGAGATCATCGGCAACGATCACCCGCTGACGGCACTCTATCTCGGCCCCGACGCGTTCACTGACCTTGCCCGCACCTATGTCGCGGCGCATCCCTCGACGACGCAAAATGCGCGTTGGGTGTCGCGGCACCTGACGGACTTCGCCCGCACCACGCCGCGTTTCGCGCCGCACCGCCAGGTCGGCGATCTCATCGCCATCGAGGCGGCGCTCAACACGGCATTCGATGCGCGCGACGCCGAGCCGGTTTCGATCGCGACGCTGCAGCAGGTGCCGCCCGAACAGTGGGACATGCTCGTCTTCACGCCTCACCCCTCGGCGCAGCGGCTGAGCCTTGCCAGCAATGCAATGGATCTCTGGCTCGCCCTCAAGGACGACGCGGAGGTCCCCGCCGCCGAGCCGGCGCGCGCCGAACTTCTCGTCTGGCGGCAGGAGACGTCGCCGATGCTGCGTCCCCTCGGCGCGGAGGAGACGATGATGTGGGACGAAGCCGCGCGCGGCGTGCGCTTCGGCGTGCTGTGCGAAATGCTCGCCACCTTCGACGACCCCGAGACGTCCGCCTTGCGCGCGGCGCAGTATCTGCAGGGCTGGCTTATGTCGGGTGCACTGGCCGGCGCCGCCGTGACCAAACGCAAACGCCGGACAACCCGCGCGACGCTGGCAACGCCCTGACGTGCAATCTTTCTTGTTGAAGAATTAGACCTTCCACCGCGATCAGCGCGCCGCGCGGGCACTCTGTGCGGCTTCGGGGGCGAGGTAGTAGCGGTTCACCCAGCCCTTGGTCGAGCCGTGGGTGACGGGGCACCAGTCGGCCTCGCACGCGCCGACGATCTTGACGCCGCGTGCGGAGGGCGGGATCGCGCCGATGGCGTCGTGGTATTCCGAGGGGCCGTTGCGGATGTTGAGGACGTCGTCCTCCTCCACGCCGGCAACCTCATACAGAGGCTCGTGTTGCTTGGCCGTTGCGGCGGCCTTGCTGGGTATCTTGGCGGACGGCCGGGTGGATTTCGCGTCGGCACTCTTGGTGGTGGCGGCAGACTTGCTGGCGGGCAAAGACTTCCTGGCGATGGACTTCGGCTTGGGCGACTTGGCGACAGCCGATGGAGCGGCGGGCTGCGGCGCATCTGCTGCGTCCGGCTGCGCGGCGGGTGGGGTGGCGGCTTCGGCACGGGAGATGATCAACAGCGGGCCGAAATCGGTCGACGCCATCACGGGAGGGGGTGTAGGCACTGGCGGTGGTGCAGGCGGAGGTACCGCGGCGGCTGCGACGACCGGGGCGGGCGTCGGCTTGGCCGCAACATCGGCAGGCGCGGATTTGCCGGGACCGAGGGCCGCAACCTGTTGGCCACGTTTCGTGACCGTCGCGGTGCCGGTCTTGCCGTCATCGGCCTGCCAGAAAACGCGTTCGCCATCCTGGCTCAATTCAAGGCAGCGCTGCTCGGCGTCGAACCAGCGGAACCACTTCAGGCACAGGCGATCGCCGGTGATCCACCAGCGGCCACGGTCGCGTTCGGCGCCGAAAACGGAGGCGAGCGTGCCGGCCTCGCCGGTCATGAGGCCATCTGCGGTGAAGTGAATGGGTACGACGGTACTGAGGGGGGTGTCGATTTCGATGGACGAGCCGGGGACCATGCGACGGAGTTCGTCACCGGTCAGCGCGGCTGGATTCTCCGCACGCGCCGAAAGCCCCGGCAACGCCAGCAAAAGGCTCAACACCATCGACTTGCGGAGCAAACGCAACCCTTTCCGCGGCAGGCACAATTCGGAGACCTCGTCTTGCGCCAGGAGTATGGCAGGAAGAGGGTTGCAATCGCTTCTTTTGCAAGACGCCTCAGTCACCTAGCGGAGCAGCGGGATGCCCGCTATAACCGCATCGCCACCAGTTGGCCCCGTAGCTCAGCCGGATAGAGCACCGGTTTCCTAAACCGGGGGTCGCAGGTTCAATTCCTGCCGGGGTCGCCAGTCTTTACGGGCTTGCCGTTTTGGCTCAAAGCCTGGAACAAGCGTCACGCGCCCCACGACCTGACGCTTTCACTCAATAGGCGCTCAATCGGCTGAGAGCGTCAGGCGCAGGCCGGTTCGCCAGACCGTGAGATCGTCCTGGTCGATGTGGGCCGCCCGATCGGACTGGAAGCGCGGGAGCACGGCGGTCGCCACGTCGCTGAGGTAGTCAGCTGCTCCAAACAGCGTGACGCGAGCGCCGGGTGTCACTTCGACCTGGAGACCGACCTCGCCACCTACCCTGTAACCTCCGAAACCGTCATCGTCATCGACGTGGTGGGCGAGGGGGAGGAACGTAGCGATCCTGTCTGAGAATTTTCCGTCAGCTTCCGTATGATAGAGGCCCCCATAGCCGCGCCCAACGATGGACACGTTGGAAGCGATCGGCATGCGACCTTCAAGCGCCAGCAAGGCGCCGAACGTATCGCTATCGATATCCGTATCTCGGCTAATTTTGCCGAAGAAGTCACCCGCGGCTCTCGTCGAAACTTCCGTTTCGCTGCGCCGATAGAATGGTTCGAAGCTCAGCGTCAAAAGGGATGATCCAGAAACCTTCGTGTCGGACTTGAAGCGCAGCACAATCTCAGAGCTTTCTTCACGCACGTCCGTTGCCGCTCTCAAGAATTCAATAGGAGCCCGAGCGATTGCTATGGTTAAGGAGTTGTCCACGCTGCGCATACCGAAGGCGCCGAACGATTCTTTGTCGTCATCGCTGCGCGCGAAACTGCCGACAATCTCAAGTCGATCGAGCAAGCCGAACATCGGGGACGGCAGAACGTATCCGAACCCTAATGAACCGAAGGCGCCGTCTTCGGCGCTTGCAAAGCCACCCCCGTCAGAGACCCCCCGGGCCGACTCCGTCCCGGCACCTACCGCGCAGCTGGTAGAAAACAGACTCTGTGAACCACACGCCGCACCAGCACCACCCGGATTGCCATTGACAGAGGTGGACGCGCCGCCGCTCGACACGCCGGCGGCATCCAGATTCTGATAGCCGCCTTCGATCGACATGTAGACGCCGCCCGAGCGAACGGGAATTCCGATCTCGGCGCGACCGGTAGCCGGCAGGGCGACAGCAAGAACGGCGACGCTTATCGCTTTCAATTGCGGGGCGCGAATTCGCCGCATCATGTGATCCCTTACGCAATACAAACGGGTACCCGAAAGAGGCTCCAGGCCGCCCCCGAATGCAATGCTCGCTGCATTGCAGCGGTCCACTTTCGCCGTTTACGTTGCGGCACAGACACAGCGTTCAATTTACGGCGTAGTCGCCATATTTATTAGGCCGGGATTACGTTTCGGGGGCCGCCACCTGCCGTGCATTAACGCCTGGGGTGCGACTGCTCGGCTTCGTAAAGACGCTGCAGAATTTCCTGCATCTCGGGGCTGAGCCCGTCTGCTGCGACGCAGAATTCCGTCTTGAGGCGCTCGCCGATCGCGTCGGTATCGGTGTCGGTTGTTTTGCGCGTGTCGCTCACGCCTGGCCAGATGCACATGACTTGCCTTCGATCGCCCAACGGCGAAGTTATCGTGGTCATCGCTCCACTGGAGATGGAATCACACGAGGGCGCCATCGCGAGATGACGCCCTCTCAGATGCTCGACCGTCCCGTGGAGGCCGGGCGAGTACTCTGCATATTGAACGTCGGAGACGGCAAACGGTTCCGTATCGCGCGAAAATCGATTCTAGGCGGGTGAAGATTTCTCCGAGGCGGGCGACGTGTCCTCATCCGCCTGGCTAGCACCCAGGATGCGATTGAGCTGCTTCAGCAGCTGGGGGCCGGTGATCTGGTCGATGTCGAAGCCTTCGGAGCGGAGCTTCAAACGCACTTCGGTCACCGTCCGGCATTTGCCGGTGCGGGCCAATTCGAAAGCTCTTTCAAGCGTTGTTTGTGTTTGCAGCGTCATCACCGAATAATTTGAGCTGTCCATCGGATGCGACACATGGTCGGCCGACGGTTATCCGAGGGAGATCAGGTTGTGCGGCGAGGGACGACGCCACATGCATCAATGCCGCGGGAGCGCGATCGTTCCGAAATGCCTCGGCAATGGTTAACGGCGCGGCTGGGCTGCCTGGCGCGGCGACCAGTAGGTCCAGTGGCCGGCCGGGGCCGGGCAAGAAACGGCACCCGCACGGAACGCGAGTGCCGTTGACTAAGAGGAGAACAGGCTGCCGTTAAGGAGCGGCCTGAGGCGGGGCGGTGTCTTCTGGCGCGACGGCCGATGGTGCATCTTCTAAAGTCGCATCTGCGCCAGCATCGCCGCTCGATTCACCGGTGGCGCCGCCTTCTTCACGTTCAGCAGACGCAGCGTCGTTCGGATCGGTCGGAACGCGCGCCGATGCGTCGTCCGTTGCGGGGTCGGACGGCTGCGTATTGCTCATGGCCGGCCGCTGATTGCGCTCGTTGTTTGGATCCGCCGGCGAGGCGCCCGTCGATTGTGCCCAAGCCGCTCCGGACGTCAGAAGCACCAATGCGGCTGCCGAAGACAGGGTCGATTTGATCATCATCTCTCTCACTCCAGTTCACACCGTTGGCATTTATTGGATGGCCGGCGTGTCTGCCGGCCGCCCAAAAGCAAGTCCTGTCCGCCCGAGAAGTTCCGAGACGGTTTAGGCCGTATGCGGTGACAGAGAGCGGAACCTCCGGGGCCTGTGCCCGTTCGCAACGCTGAAGGGTTGTGCGCCTTACGGCGCTCCAAACCGAAAGGACTCATGCGATGCAACGGATGAATTTCAGCAAGGGCCTGCCGCTGATGGCGGCGCTGGTGATCGGCGCGATGCCGGCCACGGCAGCAGACAACCCGGGCGGGCCGGAGAAGACGCCTCAGGCTGCGAAAGAAAGCCAGCTCGGCTCCATGGAAACCACGCAGGCCAAGACGGCGTTTCTGGGATTCCGCTTCATCAACGACGGGCGCCTGCCGACGACCGAGGACGAGACGAAGCGCCTCGCCATGATCGAGAACACGCTCAAGGCGAAGCTGCAGGAGTCCGGGAAGTACGCCTTCGTCGAGGTTCCGCAGGATGTTCGCAGCAAGATCGAGACGGGACAGGACATCGCACAGTGCGGCGGCTGCGGGACGGAATACGGCAAGCAGCTCGGTGCCAAGCACATCGCCTGGGGCACGGTGCAGAAGGTCTCCAACCTGATCCTCAACATCAACGTGTACATGGCCAACGTCGACGATCAGAAGGTGACGTTCATGAAGAGCGTCGACATTCGCGGCAACACGGACGAAACCTGGGATCAAGGCATCAACTACATGACGCGGTACATCCTGAAGGCGCCGGCCTCCGCGGAGGCCAAGGGTACGCCGTAGTACGATCGATCACAGCAAGACGTTCGGTCCGTAGAGCCAGGCGAGCCAGAAGCCGCCGGCGAGGAACGGCCCGAAAGGGATGCGCGTGGTTCGGTCGATTGTGCCGCCGACCGCGACCGTGAGAGCAGCCACGAGGAGTGCCGAAGCGCTGGACAACAAAAGTACGCTGGGGAGGCCGTCGAAGCCG
The DNA here is from genome assembly GCA_965279065.1 of Hyphomicrobiaceae bacterium. Lineage (GTDB taxonomy): Bacteria > Pseudomonadota > Alphaproteobacteria > Rhizobiales > Hyphomicrobiaceae > JAKAXS01. Next base: position 178,965 of record OZ257134.1, on the reverse strand, counting down.
ACCCAGGCGCCGGCGGCGGCGAAAAGCTTGACGTCGCCGAGGCCTAGCGCATCGACGCCGCGCGCGCGGCGGAAGATTTCGGCAACGACGTACAGCAAGGCTGCACCGGCGACGGCGGCGGCCAGCCGCCAAAGCACGTCATCGATGCCAAGGGCGTAGGTGACGGCCAAGCCAGCAATGATCAGCGGCAGGGTGAGGACGTCGGGCAGGCGAAGGGTCTTGAGATCGATGGCGCTCAGCAGGCTGAGAACGAGGCCGAGGCCGACGGCGATGGCAAGTTGCCAGCCTGCCGGCGCCAGGGTCGCCAGTGCCGGCGTCGCGGCGATGGCGAAAAGGGCAATGAAGCCGATCCACAGCGTGCCGATGGACGACGACTTGCACCCCACGTCCCGTCTCCCTGCTGGCCCATCGTGGGCTGAAGCTATCACGCAGCGGCGGCACCGCGTTCGCGATATTTCTCCGCTGTCTGCTTCTCTTAACGACAGCCGTCTGCCGCATCCGACAGTGCCTTGGCGACGCTCAGAACGGTAAATTCTCCGTTATGGAGATGGTGTCATGAATGCTACTTCCGCCACACAGCAGCAGACGGCCAGCGACGCCGCCTTGCAGGACCTCCTGGAACTGATGGCCCTGCGCAGCCGCGGGCGCCAGGCGAGAAGCTTCGCGGTTTGGCTGGCCGAACCGAGGTCTCGCATCGGGCGCTAGTGCGCAGTCGCGGGGACCGCCCGCCACTTTCCCGGACGCACGCGGCGACAACGATTCGGTGTTGAAATCGCCCGGGGCAAGGACGTAGTCCGTTGGCTTGCAGCGGCGACTCGGAAAAGCTCGCGGGAAGCGCGTCTTGCGCATCCCACGGAGACGATATGAGCCTGCTGTTTCGCATCATCTACGCCGCCCACGCCAACGGCACCCATCACAAGCTGGCGCTCGACGCGCTGCAGCGGCTGGAAGATCCGCAGGCCGAGGCGTGGCGGCGCGTCTTCCTGAAGCACGCGGCGCTCTACATGGAGGGATCGAAGGATCCCGACAACAAGTTCAAGGACTTCAAAAACCACGTGCTGCACGTGCGCGACAACTATTGGGGCGGCGCGCCGGAGAAAGTGCAGAACTGGTACCAGCATCTGGTGACGGCGCTGACGGCGCAGAACTGGAGCGAGGCGGTGTATGCGGCCGGCGTTCTGTCACATTACTACACCGATCCCATTCATCCGTTTCATACCGGGCAGACGGAGGCGGAGAACAACATCCATCGCGCGGTGGAGTGGAGCATCAACCGCTCTTACGACACGTTGCGGCAGCAGGGCGAGCAGGCGTTCCCGGGCTTAAGCGTCGCGGTGCCCGACGGCGAGGACTGGCTGCGCCAGTTGACGCTGGACGGCGCCGAGTTTTCCAACCGGTCGTATGAAAAGCTGATCGCGCACTACGACATCTCGCGCGGCGTTGTGGATCCACCGGCGGGCCTCGATCCGATCGGGCGGAAGATCGTAGCGGAGCTGCTGATGTATGCGGCAGCGGGTTTCGCCCGCATCCTCGATCGCGCATTCGCGGCGAGCGGGCAGACACCTCCGGAGGTCGGCCTGACGGTGGAGACGGTGCTGGCCGGGCTGCAGATCCCGGTCAAGACGCTACAGAAGCGGCTCAGCAACGCTGTCGATCGCGACCTGGTGCAGCGCATGTACGACGAGTTGAAGGCCACGGGCACCGTCGACAAGACGCTGCCGGAGGACGATCGCATGGTGCGCGACCTGTTCGCCGCCGAAGTGCTGGCACCGCGCGCTACCGCTGCCGCGGCGGCGCGGACGGCGCGGCTGAACCAGCCTGCACCGCAACCACCGCAGCGTGAGAGGCCGGTCGCGACGGCCATACTGCCCGAGCCGCCGGCGCCGGTGCACGATGCGGACGCGATCCAGGGCGACCCGGTATCCATTCCCAACGCCGTCGCGATCGCGGCGCTGGAGCAGGCCGTTCTCAACGCCGCAAACAGCAATGCGTTCGAGGCGGCTGAGGTTGTTGCCGAACCACTGGTCGAGGCGCCCGTTGACGTAGCCGAGGATGTCACCTCTGTGGTGGAACCAGAAACCGCGGCCGACGCCGATGTGGCGGAGGTAGCCGAGGCCGAGTTGGAGCAGACTGCGCCGGCGGCGGCGCAGCCTGTCAAGTTGCCAACGGCAGATGAGAGGGCACCGAAGGTTTATCTCGCGCTTGGTGACGACGTGGAACGGGCGCCATCGATCGGCGCGAAGACGGCACGCCGGCTGGCCACTGTGGGCGTGACGACGGTGGAAGATTTCCTGGAAGAGGATGCAGATCAGCTGGCGACCATGCTGGGCCAGCGGTCGCTAACGGGCCGCATGCTCCGCGACTGGCAGGATCAGGCGCGGCTGGTGATGGCGGTCGCGGGGTTGCGCGGCACGCATGCGCAATTGCTGGTGGGGGCGGGATATCGCAACGCCCGGGCCATCGCAGAGGCTGATGCAGACGCGCTGTGCGCGGCGATCGCCAAGTTCGCGACGACGCGCGAGGGGCAAAGCATCCTGCGCGACGGCGATGCACCGGACATCGGCAAGATCAAGGGCTGGATCGGGTTCGCGGAGCGGGCTGTCGCCGCCTGACGAACGGGCGGGCGAAATGAAATGCCGGCGCTCTGGCGGGCGCCGGCATTTTTGCATTGGGGTCGGTGGCTTGATCAGCAGCCGTGACGCCAGAGGCAACGGTAGAAGCGGGAACTGCCCCAGCCCCAGCGATCGGCGCACTCATGGCGCCACGCGCGGCAACGACCCCAGCCACCACCACGACGCCAGCCATCGCCGCGGCGCCAACCATCACCATCACCATCTCCACGCCACTGTACCGACTCCATCAACGTTGCGTGCTGGCTATACGACTGTGCCGCCTGCGAGGCGCCTGTAAGGGTAGCTGCTGATGAGGCGGCCGGCAGGCCGAGCGTGGCCAGGGCCAGCGCGGCTGCAGCGAGAGGCATTTTGTAGCGCATGATAATCTCCTTCGGGCGCTTGCGACTTGTAGATGAATGTCCTTGTCCCCTAGGGAACAGGCGCACGCTAATTCTTTAAACATAATCAGGACCTGAACGAGCCGTTCAGAGGCGGTTCAGGTACTTTGAACTTATTGAGCTATTGCGCGTTTGTTGGCGTGCAATCAGGAGTGACGGGGCATGCGGGCTTTTCTGAGTTTTCTCGTCCTGCTGGCGGGTATCGCGGCGGTCTCCGCCAACCTCGCGGAGCCGCGGCGCTATCAGACCGACATGGCGTCATTGACGCAGGGTGACGGCCGCGTGGCCAGTTTCTCCAGCGTGGCTGCTGCCGATCCGGCCGCGCCGACTGCGGCGCCGGTCGCTCCATTCAAGACAACGCTGCAGGTGGCCGCAGCACAACGTCAACAGGAGGAGCCGGTCTCCGCACCTGAGGTTCCGGCGTATGTGCCGGATGGCGATGCGAGCCCACTCGATGCGGCGACACGCGCCGCACTGGCGCGCGACATTCAGTCCGAGCTTGCACGGCTGGGCTGCTATGCGGGGCCGGTCGATGGATCGTGGTCTGCCGAGACGCAGCGGGCGGCAGGCCTGTTCGTGACGGAGGCCAACGCGCGCATTCCCGTCAGCGAGCCCGATTTCGCGTTGTTCAGCCTTGCCAAGACGGCGACCGAACAGCAGGCGTGCGGACCCGCGGTGACCGTGGCGCAGACACCCGAGCTTGCACCGCCGGCGGCGATGGGGCTGGGTGGACCCGTCGTGGAGACGACCAAGCCCAAGGCTACGAGCTATCGGCGTGATCGCGACGTGGAAGCGCTGTTCACGAACCCGCTGGGTCGCTAGCGCCGTTCCGGCTTTCGTTGAATCGCCCCTTCACACTTTGTCCGGAAGCACGCCAGGCGAGCGGGTTATCAGCCAGCACAGGGTGGCCCAGAGGGAGCCCAGGCACCAGCCTGCCAGAACATCCGTCGGCCAGTGGACGCCGAGATAGACGCGGCTGACGCCGACCAGCAGGGCGATGAAGACGGCAAATCCCATGATGAAGGCTCTGACGCGGAACTCCGGTTGCGTGCGGGCGATGAGAACGCCGAGGGTGAGATAGACCACGGCGGACATCAATGCATGGCCCGACGGAAAGCTGGCGGTGTAGACCTCGACCTGATGCGGAACCAGTTCGGGCCGGGGGCGGGCAAAGTGCAACTTGGCGACGCTCGAGAGGAGCGTGCCGGATATCGTGCAGGCGAGGACGGTGAGGGCCAAGCGTGTGTGACGCGTGAGCGCAAGGAAGATCGTAACGCTGATGACAATGAGCGACAGCACGGCGGTGCTGCCGAGCGCGGTGAAGTCGCGGACCGCCTCCTCCAGCCACTTGGGGCCGATGGGATCCGACAGATCCGTGGCGGTACGCATCGACAGCATAATCCGCTCGTCAAGCGGCAAGGGCGACCCGTCGGCGATGTAACCGGCGATGACGACGAAGCCCAGACCCAGGCCGGCGACGATGGCCAGCCCCATCAGGATCTCAGCCTCGATGAGCAAGTGCAGCCGCGACAGGACGGACATGTCGTGCGGCGGTGCGGCGGCTCGGGGGCGGGTGGAATCGGTGTGTTCTTCTCGCATTATGCAACGGTGTCCTCAGGTAGGGCCGGCGCCAGAACCTTCAGCGCCTTGGGCAGCGAACGATAGCGCAATGGCGTTTCGATGATCTCCACCTCGCCGTCGCTGGACACGCGCAGGGCGGATTTTCTCGAAAAGATATCAAGCTTGTGGGCGATGGAGACTTCCAGGTGGGGATCGGAGCGCCAGCGACCGAGCATGGCGCGGACGAATCCCCAGGCCATTCCCAAGCCATTCTTGTGTCGCGAGACGAAGACGCCGAGCTCGCCGCGATCCAAGTTTGGACGTTTCAGCAAGACACCGGCGGCATCGGCATAGACATTGTTGGACACCGCGATCGACAGCGCGCGCACCTTGCGACGCTCGGAGCCGTCGTCGACGACAATCGTAAGCTTGCGGCTCGACCTGGCGATGTGGCGCAGGACCGACACGTAGCCGCGGATGCGCGCCATCAGCGGCTGGCCGCGCTGACGCTGACGCTGGCGCGAATAGATCGGGGGCAGGCCGATCAGCGAGTTGCAGGTGAAGGGCCGGCCATTCAATTCAGCCATATCGATTTGGCGCACGGTGGCGTGAGCAAGAGCGGAGGCTGCCTGTTCGATATCGAGGGGAATGTTGAGATCGCGGGCCAGACGGTTCAGCGTGCCGAGCGGCAGGATGCCGAGCGCCGTGTCGGAGTCCTTCAGCAGGGTCGCCGCGGAGCGAATGGTGCCGTCACCGCCACCGACGACGATGGCGTCCGGCGCTTCGGCCAAGGCGCGCGCGATGGCGGCGTTCAGATCCACCGGCTCGACGATCTCGACCTCAGCGGCGTTGCCGCCCTCACTGAGGGCCGTGTGCAGGCGTTCGATCAACGTCAATTGATCGAGGCCCAGCACGGTGCCGGCGCGGCCGTTGATGATGGCGCGAATACGCATGCGGTTTGGAGATCCTTGAGAATGAAAGGAGGGTCGGAGACGGGCACGTATCACGGAAGTGTCAGACAAGCGAACGCCGACCAACTAAGCGCGAACGCGCAATAAATGGCTAAGTTCCTGGAACGGACTCCTCGCCGAAGGGTTCTTTAGACAGACGTACTTTCGGAGGAGGATTTCACATGACACTACGTTCATTGACCCTTGCGCTGATGTCGGGTGTTGCGCTCGCAGCAGTACAACTGCCCGCAGTGGCGGCGACAGATTTCATCGCGAAGCAGGCTGCCGGCGAAGCCAGCTCAAGCGGGCTCATCGGCACCAAAATCCTGAACAGCGCCGGCGAGACGATCGGCGACGTGAACTATCTGGTTCTCGATGACAAGGGTAGCGTCACCACTGTCGTGATCGGCGTCGGCGGCTTCCTCGGCGTCGGCGAAAAGAACATTGGCGTACCGTTCAAGTCGGTCACGCGCCAGGACGACAAGAGCGGCAATCCCGCGTTCATGCTCGACGCCACCAAAGAGGAGCTGAGCGCTGCTCCGGCCTACGAGTGGACCGAGAAGGGCTCGATGCAGAAGGCTGCCGATTCGGCGACCGATACCGTCAAGGAGAAGACGCAAGGCATGACGCGCGCCGATGACCCGGCACCGTCGTCGACGGGCGCCAGCACCGGTGCGTCGGGCGATGCGAAGCCCGAGGCCACGCCGCCGGCCGAGACGAAGTAAAGTTGTAACTGCGTAAGAATGAAGTGAGGCGTCTGCGGGCGCCTCACTTTTTTTGTTGCTGGATTTGCCAAATGGCCGGTGCGACCCTATTTCGGCAGCGGAGATGGATTTCGGCGATGGAGCGTCATTTGAAACAACTGGTATTGGCTTTGCTGCTCATGGTGTCGGCCGCCGGGGGCGCGCGGGCCGAGGATCCCGATCTGATCTTCAAGAAGACGACGGTGTGGAAGTTCCTGTCGCCTGACGCCAAGCTCGGCACCTACGCGATCGACGATCCCGAAGTCGAAGGCGTGACATGCTACTTCACGGTGCCGGAAAAGGGCGGGTGGAAGGGTTGGCTCGGACTTGCCGATGAATTGTCGAAGGCCTCCCTGTCGTGCCAGCAGGTGGCGCCGATCAAGTTCAAGCGCAAGCTGTCGCAAGGCGAAGAGGCGTTCAGTCAACGGCGGTCGCTGATCTTCAAGCGGATGCAGATCGTGCGCGGCTGCGACGCCAAGCGCAATGTGCTGGTCTACCTCGTCTACACGGATCGCATCATCGAGGGCAGCCCGGAGAACTCGACCGCCAGCGTGCCGATCACGCCCTTTGGCATGGCGGAGGCGCCGCCGAAGTGTTCGGAATGGATTAGCGAGTAACAACACGTTATAGTCGCAAATTCATTTCTGACGTCCATTTCGGAGTTTGCCCATGTCTCGAGCGGTCATTATTGCGATCGCAGCCTTGGTTCTCGCTGCCATCGGCTTGTTGGCTGTTTATTTCTTGCTGCCCTCCATGGGCATCCGCTTGGGAAACTCTTTCGGGGGCTTTTCGTCATCACCCATTGTCAAGCTGCTGGACAATGGGCGGGACGTCGAGCTGCAGAGCGATTTTCTTTACACCGATCCAAATAACAATCTCTGGCCGGTTCCGGCGGGGCATATTTCCGATGGGGCATCGATACCGCGACAGTACTGGTCGTTTATCGGCTCACCGCTGACGGGGAAGTATCGCGACGCCGCCATCGTGCATGACTACTACTGCCAGAAATTCGATACGGCCTGGCCCGAGCCATACAAGCGCAGCTGGCAATCTGTGCATCGCTCGTTCTATTACGCGATGCTTGCACGCGGAGTGGAAAAGAGCCGAGCCGACTTTATATTCGGCGCCGTCTATCATTGCGGTCCGAGATGGGAATGGTCGGGCGACTCCGTGCGGAAAATCGAGACGTGGTGTAGCAGTGGCGGGGATGTCAATGCCGAGGACGTCATTCAGGAGTATACCAAGGACGGAAATCGCAGCGTCGAGGAGATCGAGGCACTTCCGCAGGTGGATCAGCGGTTCAGAGCCATGACATCGACAACGACGCGCGAATGGCACTCGGTTCCGCGGTAGATCCTGGGGCATGGCGGAAGCGCCGCGGAAGTGTTCGGAATGGATCTGCGAGTAAAGCGATCCGAAATGCCTAGCTTTGGAGCGATTCTCCGGTCCTTGTGGACTAACGGACCAGCGGATTCACGCGCAGCCGAAGCGAATTGCCAGGGCCGCTCAGCAGAGATGCTGGGCGGCTTTTGCGTTGGGTCAACGCGGGCCCGTTGCCTCCGTCGCCGTCGCCGTCGCCACCGGAACGTTGGCAACCGGTTTGGGCGGCAGGAGCGATGGCATTGGATTGCGTTTGGCGTGGGCGGCAAGGTCAGTGAGCAGCACGTCGGCAAGGGGCGCTGCGACTTGGGCGGCGTGCAGGCTGGTCGACCATGGTTCGCGGGCTGAACCGGTGCCGACGAGAACCACATAGGAATAGGCGGCGCCGTTGGCGAACTGCAGGCCGCCCGTCAGCCACACATCCACCGTGGCGTTTGGATCCTCGGTGACCTGGGTGCCGGTCTTGGCGAAATGCAGGCGCAGGTCGCCGCGACGGAGGGAGCACCATTTGCTCATACTCTTGAGCGTGCCTTGCGGGGTGCCGTTGGCCTCATAGCAAAGCGGCGCCTGAAGCAGCGTGCGCAGCAAGGGCACGGCGGAGCGTTTAATGATCTTCGAGGGGATGATGCTCTGGGACGCGCTTTCCTTCGCAGCGCGCTCGGCGGCAGCGCTGGTGAAGTCATACTGCTTGACGAGGGTGGGGGCACGCACGGGCGTGGCGTTGCGGCCCAGCATGGCGGAGAGGACGGTGGCCGACATGTGGTGCACGCGGCGCGGGCTGCCGGCGATCTGCCCCAGGACGGCCGCGGTCGAGGGCGGCGTGTCTTCGCCGGCGGCGGAGCGCGGCGGCATGGTGAAGCCGAAGCCGTCGATGATGGTTTTGACGCGCCCCTGGCCCGCGAGCGCAGTGCGATTGATGAGTGGATCGTTAAGCGAGCAGGCGAACGAGACGATGGCGCGGCGGCCGTGGCGCGCGGTGCCCTTGGCGCAGGTCTCCAGTCCGCTGGCTGGAGCCTTGCTATCGAAATAAAGCGAGTTGGGACCGTCGCGGCCGGAGTTGGCGATGGCGATGGCGGCGACGATCTTGCCGGTGGAGGCGATCATGCGGCCTTCGTGGGTCCGGTCGTAGAGGCCGGTCTCGGTATCGCGGGCCGGGGCCGAACCGAAGTAGGGCGCCATCTCGCCAGCCTCGTAGTAGCGCACGATGTTGCCGCGAGCATCCGCGGCGACGACGACGACATTCGGCAGCTTGCGCTCGGCGCTGGCCTTCAGGGGGTCGAGCGTGTAGCCGGCGCCGATGCGGGACGCGACGGCCGCGTCGATCCTGGCCAGTTCGTTCTGGACGGTGGTGCCGAACGTGAGGTTCTCGACGGCATCCAGCGTAGAGGTGACGCCGCGCACCTGGCTGCGCCAGTTGAAGCCGTACGTCTGTTTCATCTCCTCCCGGATACCGAAGCGGGCCGACGGCATCAGGGCGTTGGCGCGAATGACGGGATTGGCCTGGGCGCGCCAGGCGAGCGCCGGTGCGAAGCGATCGAGCGCTTCCTGCAGTTTCGGCTTCACGCGCGGGTCGGGCGGGCCGCCGGCCAGCGCCACGAGTTCGAAGGCGACCTCCTTCTGCTGTGCGGGATCGCCGATGAGCTTTTCCGCACAGGTGCGGGCGCGCACTTCGGTGATGTAGCGCCAGCGGTCAAGGCGGACGGCGTTGAGCCGGTCGTTGCCGGACAATAGGATGATCGGCTTGTTGACGGCGGAGGCCAGCACGTACTGCTCGGCGATGGTGAGGTCCTTGGCTTCCTTGCCAAAGACGATGCGGCTCGTCACCTCGACGCCGTGCAGCGGCGAGCCGCCCGTGCGCTGCGCCAGCCAGATGTGATTGGCGGACCATCGCTTGAGCGGCGTGTCGTCGCCGTCCTGGGTCAGTTCACGATAGATGACGGGCGCCAGCCACCACTCGGAGAACTTGCGGGCGAGCTTGGTGAAGCCGCCTTCGCCGGCATGCGGCGGCGTCTTGTAGATGACGCGGGAAATCTGCATCGGCAGGGTCGAGCCGCCAACGCCGAGGCTCGGACGGCGCAAGGCGATGGAGCGCTCAATCGTGGAATAGGGAATCTTGAGCACACCCAGCAGATCGATGCCGAACGGGTTCAGCCACGTGCCGATGTAGCGGTCCTCGTGATAGCTGAGGCACTTCCAGAAGTGTTCCGGCACGTCGCGGACGGGGATCGACTTGTGGTCGGGGTTGGCTACGTAGTCGCCGATCTCGATCGCCGCGTCGGTGAAGTTGACGTCACGGCTGGAGTCCAGGCGCGGGTCGAACACCCCGACGAAGTTGCCCTTGGCATCGTAAAGCGCGGTCGCCAACCAGCGTTCGGCGTCATAGCGCAGCTTGTCGCCCAGGTAGTAGTGGCCGACGAAGCCGCGGATGGGCGCGACGATGTAGACGAGGGTGATGGCGAAGACGATGTAGAGGCCGACGGCGGTGACGAGGTGACGGAGAGGGCCGAGGCGGACGTGGATGGCGCTCCAGGCCGTCAACATGCCGACCATGCGCAGCGGGATGGCGAGCATGAGCTCGACCGCATGCATGAAGAGGCGGACGACGGTGAGCATGCTGGTGCCGGCAACGGACTGAAACGTGGGGCGCGCCTGTCAGCGTCGCCACGTTGGAGGCGTAACCGGGGTTTGTGGTGCGGCGACGGCTCTATTGCGGCGGCTGGATGTCGGGCCGCGGCTATAGCCAAAGGCAAGGCGCCGCGTTGGCTCAGACAGAGCAGCTAGCTGCGAAGGCGGTTCGCTCGATCAGCCCCGGATCAGAAGTTGTGGAAGAGGACGAAGAGGCCAACGCCGACCACTGGGCCCAATAACGTCGCGACCACCATCATGACAAACGACTTTACGACCATGACGCTTACCCCGGATTACTTGATACAAATTCACAACTGGGCAGCTTCGTAAAAGCAACGAAACAGCATCGTCGAAATCCCCTCAAGATCGCGACGATGTGAGCATAATACACGAAAAACCCGTGGATTCACGTGACATTCTTACTACGGACACAATTGGGTTCGCAGGCGCGAACAGTCATCAAATCGACACCAAATTCTTAACGACGCAGTATTATCTAGTTTTTCCAATCCCTTATAGACCCATAACAAACGCGGCACGTGCGCTGTCCCCCTGCTGCGACGCGAAAATTGCAAGCAGTTGCGGTCGAGTTGTGCACAAGTAAGTTTGGCCGCGATTACTTCACGTCGAACAGCTTCAGCTGTTTCTCGTCCTGACCCTTGGTCTCATGCGCCAATTGCTCGATGCGGTCGAAGGGCACCTGCTCGGCTTCGATCAGCGATCGTTGCGCCTTCATGGAGCGCACCAAGCCTTCCTGCACGAGGTGGAACTCACCGACGGTCTGATGCGGCAGCACGGCGGCCGGGTCGAGGCCGCTTTCGCTCTGGAACGCGGCCTTAAGCTTGCGCAGCGCGGTGTCTTCACGCACGCGGCCGATGAACCAAGAGGTGATCTGGTCGCGCGACTTGTAGTCGAGGTCGCCGGGCGACTGAGTGGCCAGCATGATGCCGAGGCCGGCGGACCGGGCGCGCTTCAGCAGGCTCTGCAATGGCTCGGCCGTGGCCGGCTTGGCGTTGGCCGGGATGTAGAGATCGGCTTCGTCGAACATGACGACGGCTTGCAGCTCATCATTCGGGTTGCGCTGGCAGAAGCGCAGGGCCTCCGACAGGAACTGAGCCACCCAGAACAGGATGTTCTCGTTGTCGCCGAGGAACCCCGTGTAGATGATCGACAGGCGCGTGCGGCCATCGCGGGCGAAGGGACCGATGCCGAGCAGACTGTCCATGCGCAGGCTCTCGCCGCCGCCTTCGAACAGCGTCGAGTTGCGATGACGCAAGCTGTCGAGCTGGGCCACGAGGTCGCGGCGCAGCTTGCCCGAGGGGTCCATGCGCTGCGTGAGATCGGTCAGTTCGGGGTCCTCGTCCTCCAACAGGTGGATGAGGTCGCCGAGCATGACTTCGCGGCTGGAGCGGGAACCCAGAATGCGGAGCGCGACCGAGAGCGTGCCCGACTGCTTCTGATGCGTAGCCGAGTTCTTCAGATGCAGCATGTCGCCGAGGGCGGCGGCGGACAGGTTGGCCAGCAACTGCTGTTCGTGCTCGGGCAATTCGTTGATGCCGGTGGGCAGCAGCGTGATCGAGATCGGCCGTCCCGACGAGCGGCCGGGCGTGTAGACGGCCACGTCGATGGCATCGGCCAGCTTCTCGCGCTCGCCGCGGCGCTCGGTGTATTCGAAGTCGTTGGCGCGCCAGACATCGGGATTGGCGTAGCTGCACAGGTCGCCCTTGCGGTCGATGAGCACGGCGGGGATGCCGCGCAGCAGCAGCTGCTCGATGAGACAGAGCGCGAGCGTCGTCTTGCCCGAGCCGGAGCCGCCGAGTACGGCGGCGTGGCGCTTCAGGACGTTGCGGTTGAGCGTGATCGGCTTGTTGCGCGCGCCCGAGCCGGTCTGGCGGCCGGCGACGATGCTTTCGCCGTTGGAGCCGGTTTCATCGAGGATGACGGACAGCGGCAGCTCGTCGTCGTTGGCAGCCTCCGTATCGTTGATCTGGGCCGGCGCGTCGCCGGTCCACTGCGTCCAGGAATTGGTACCCGTGGGCTGCGTGGCTGCGTCGCCATATGACGGGGCGGCACTTGCGACGGCCGTGGGACCGGCTTCGCCACCGGTGGTCGCGGGTTTGGGCAGGGGCCGGCCGCCGACGAGATCAAGGCGCAGCAGCTGCACGATGCAAATGAGATTAGAGAGGAGCTTGGCGTCTTCGTACCAGCCGGCAAAGCCGGGATCGTGACGATGATGCGCGTGGAATTCTCGCACAGTCATCATGCGTTCCCAGTCGGCCAACGGGACCATGATCTGGCGGCCGCCACTTTCACGGAACTTGCGGAACGACTGCGCGGTCTGGTTCTTGCGGTTGGGTGGGAAGTCGGAGGCGCGCAGCATGAAGCAAGGCTTGCTGCTCATGTTGGCCAGCACCTTGTCGAGCTGACGCTTAAGGCCACCACCCTGTGTCGGGCGATTGCATAAGAATACGCGCGTCTCGCTCGTCAGGCCCGACTTGTGGCGGACGGAGAGGTCGAATGCCGGCAGGTCATCGGCGATTTCGAGGCGCTTGATTGACGCCGTGACAGTGCCGCCCCACTCGTCCTTGGCGAGACCGACAGCAGACGACAGCACGTCCATCAGCTCGGCATCGTCGGACGGAATCTCAGCCTCCGAGGCGTTCTGGAAGCGGCTCCATACGTCGCGGTAGTCGACCGAAGAGGCAGCACGTGGCGAGGGCGCGTCATCAGCCGGGGTATCCCAGGCGAAGCCGAGGGCGGCGGCGAGCGTGTTGATGAAGCCGCCCTTGTCCTCTCCCGCGGTAGGCTCGTCGGATACTTCGGGCTCGACCTTGGAAACCAGGCGGCTCTGGGCATGCTCCAACAGGCGGCGCGTCGACAGGCCGCCGAATTCCTCGAAGAATTGTTTGCCGAAGAACTGGGACGGGTCGGGATAGTTGGCGCCGCCGTTAGCATCGGCCTCATGGGCCAAGCGCTTGGCGATGATGAGGCGGGCTTCTTCGGCCGTGCGGCTTTCGTGGAGGGCCACGGGGCCCGACTTCTCGATGCGGTCGATGTAGGACTGGGCCAGCACGCCGCGCACCTGGCCGTAGAAGTCTTCCAGGCATGAGATGATGATGATGGCGTTGGGCAGGCGGTTGGCGATCTGGATGAGATCGCGCACGGCTTTCTGGAAGCGTTCTTCCGGATCGTTGAAGAAGCGCAGGTCTTCCACCTGGTCGATGCAGAAGACGAGTGCGGCGCGCTCCACGGTCCACATCAACTGGCCAAGCGCGGTGATAATCTCGAAAGCACGATCCTCGCCCGTGTTGGGATCTAGCGCGGAGACGGACTGCAGCGCCAGGGGCGTCAGCTGGCGGCCGTTGAGATACTGGCGGATGCGCTGATCAATGCGCGGATCCTTGCGCTCGAGGTACAGCAGCGCGCGCACGATATTGATATCGAGCTCGAGGTCGCGATACTTCGGGCTGGCGATGATCTCGTCGGCAAGCTGCAGCACGAGCTTGGCGAGGCCTTCCTCGCCGAGGCTGGCTTCGCGCAGCTGCTCCAGGATGATGGGCGACAGCAGTTCGGCGTCGGTGACGAGACGGCGCGTCAGACGCGCCAGCGCACTCTCGCCACCCTGGTCGGGATCGTACGGCTTTTCCAGCGAGTGTACGAGGCGGCGCACGTAGTAGTCGGCGTAGTTGGAAATGTCAGGCGTCATCTGCGCGTAGCCGAAGTAGGCCTTCGAGGCGCGGTGGGCCTGCGTGCGCAGTGCGCGCAGCAAGTGGGTCTTGCCGGCGCCGGACTGGCCATGGAACAGCAGAATGCGGGCTTGCGTCGACTGGCCCTTGCCGCTGGTGACGGTGCCGAGCAGGTCTGAAAACTTGGCGCGCGCCTTCGCATGCACCTCAATGACGTCGACGGGGTCGGCCCGCCACAGGTCATCTTCCCAGGTGATGGAGTGCTCGAAAGCCTGCGCAAACTTGCTGGCTTCCGTGGCGGCGCTGACTGCTTCGGGCGGCATCAATTCTCACTTATCTAACGCGGGCATAGTCGGTCGTGATCAGTCTTCGACGCGCACGAAGTGCCAGACCGTGTTCTTGTAGAGGATGGCGGAGCTTTCGAGCTCCTTGATGTTCTTCTTGTCCTTGAGATCCGCGTTGGCGAGCACGACCTCGCCGGAGCGATGGGCTTCCGCCAGCATGCACTTGAATTCGATTTCAGAGAGGCCCCATTGCGGCGCGCCGAGGCGCACGGCGTTCCAGACGTTGGAGATGAAGGCTTTGCGGTTGCCGGGCCAGCCATCGGCGCAGGTGCGGGCGGCGGCCTGCACGGTGCGAGCAAACTGGGTCATGTCGGGGCGCATCGGCGGCGCGTCGTTGGCGGCGACCGGCATCGCGGCAGGCGGGGCGATGGTCGCGCGTTTGGATGGGGCAGCGGCGCGGCGGTCTTCGACGGCGCGGGTGCCGAGGCGCTTCAGCAGCGCGAGGCGCAGCTGCTCCAGGTCGGCGCGCGGTGCATCGACTTGTTCGGCGGCGAGTTCGGAGATCAGCCTGGCGTCGGTCGGGAACTCGCGCGGCTTGCGCGACAGCTGGCCAGCGAGCGTGCGGCCGGCCTTGGCGGAAAGACCCGCTCCGGATCCCATGCCGGCCTTGATCTTGTTGCCGAAGGCACGTTCCAGTGCGATGAGCGCCAGACGGGCGCGAATGCGGGCCGGCTGCTCGTTCTTCTTGATGGGCAGACCGAACGCCTTCTGGACGATGATGGCGCTCAGCGCTTCGGGGCGGGCGAGTGACTTCAGGCGGGTGGGGGCTTCACCCTCGGCGCCCAGCGCCTTGGCCACGAGGGTAATGTCGCGCACATCGGCCCAGTCGTGCTCGACGAAGGTTTTATGTCCGAGATAGCGCGCTGTCAGGGAGGCACCATCCTCAGTGACCTTCAAGCGGCCGCGCTTTTCGGCGGCCAGCCCCATCGCGATCAGCTCGCCCGCGGCGGCGTCGGCGGCCTGGCGCCATTCGGCAGGCGACAGCTTGTGGGCGAACAGCGGTGCGAGGTCGCGGACGATTTCAGCGCGCGTGGCACCGCCCTCGCAGGCGGCACGGGCGAGCAACAGCTGCGCCAGGCCGTCCGGCGATTTGCCGGCGACCTGCGGCTCGCCCACGTGCTCGCTCGTCAGCGCTGACATGAAACAGAGTACTTCTTGTTGGCGCCGGCAACTCCCCTGCTGGGGAGCCAGCCGACTCTGTTCAGTGGCGCTGGCAACTCCCCTTACGGGGAGCCGGCCGCCAGCGCTAATCCTCAAGCACCCCGGACGCGCGAATCACCGGCTCGATTCGGGCATACTGAATCGGATTGGCCCGACTTCCAAGGGCAAGTCAGAGCTTCCTGGCTGCAAGAGGCGCCATTGCCCCACTGCCGTCACGATCATCAGACGAAATAAGCTCTGGGGGTTCTGAGGGAAATTTCGGATCGGCCGGGGGGCCGTGCCTGATGCCGTCTCCTGGACCACCGGCGTGAGATCGTTAGCGAGGCGTTACCTTTAACGCGGAGTTAACGGATTGCTGCGATGCTCGGACCTGAAGTCCGTGTTTATTGGGCGATTATAGGTTGTACATGTATCGCGTAGCGCTCCTTGTCTGTTCCGCTCTGGCACTTTGCGGATGCAGCATGAACTCAGGTGCCATTTCCTCGGGCTTCGCCGAAAGCGATGGTCCGACGACCGCTTCGGTCAATTCTCAGTCCACCTCAGATTTCGGTTTCGGCCTGTTCGGCGGCGACAAGCCGGCTCCGATCAAGACCAAGCCGACGCAGCCCGTCGCCGCGCTCTCCGACAAGGCGCCGGCTGGCACTTTCGAAAAGGCGCCGCGTGGCGGCCTTTCCGATCGCGACTATTCGCATACCAGCCTCGATCCGCAGAAGGCTCGGGATCTCATCAACAAGTATCGACGCGAAAAAGGGCTGAAGCCGCTGGCTCTCAACCCGCTGCTGTCGGAAGCGGCGAAGGTGCACTCGCGGGATCTGGCCAAGTGGGACCGCATTTCGCACTATGGTTCCGACGGATCCAATCCCTGGGATCGCGTGAAGCGGGCGGGCTATCCCGCCAAGGTCGCGGCGGAGAATGTGGGCACGGGACAGGTTGACTTCGCCGAAGTCCTGAGAGGCTGGAAAGACAGCCCCGGGCACAACAAGAACCTTCTGCTCGCCGACGCCAACGAGATGGGCCTGGCGCTGGTGCAAGATCCCAAGACCGAGTTCAAATCGTTCTGGACGCTGGTCGTCGGCGCACCGATGGACGGCGCGCAAGCGCGCGCCATTCGCTGATCGGGCGATCGCAAGGTCGATGGCAAACAAGAAGGCCGGGCGTCGCGAAACGTCCGGCCTTCTTGTTTGGATCGATGCGGCCGGCGTCAGCTCGCCAGGTACTGGCCGCCGTTGGCGGTTAGCGTCGAACCGGTGATGAAGCCGGCGTCGTCGGAGGCGAGGAAGGCAACACAGCGGGCGATCTCTGAGGGCTCGCCCAGGCGGCCGACGGGGATGGTGGGCAGGATGCTCTTCTCCAGCACGTCCTGCGGCACGGCCTTGACCATTTCGGTGGCGATGTAGCCGGGGCAGATGACGTTGACGGTGATGCCGGCACGAGCGCCTTCCTGCGCCAGCGCCTTGGTGAAGCCGATGTCGCCAGCCTTAGATGCGGAATAGTTCACCTGACCCATCTGGCCCTTCTGGCCGTTGATGGAGGAGATGTTGATGACGCGGCCGAACTTGCGGGCGCGCATGCCTTCCCACACCTGACGGGTGGTGTTGAAGAGGCCGTTGAGGTTGGTGCCGATCACCTTGTCCCACTGCTCGCGCGTCATCTTGTGGAACATGCCGTCCGCCGTGATGCCGGCGTTGTTGACCAAAACGTCGACAGGGCCGACGGCCTTATCGATTTGCGCAAATGCTGCGGCGCAGGCATCGAAGTCGGCGACGTCGAACTTATAGACGGGGATGCCGGTGTCGGCCTGGAATTTCTGAGCGGCGGCGTCGTTGCCCGCGTAACTGGCGGCGACACGGTAGCCCTTGCTTTTGAGGGCGATGGAGATTGCGTGGCCAATGCCACGCGTGCCTCCGGTAACGACGGCAACACGCGCCATAAAAGTAGTCCTCCCTGAGTTCTGATTTTTTGAGTTGTTGAGATGACAGTGTAGCGGAGTGAAGCCCGGCTGGGGCTAGGCCAGCCGGGAATATTTGTTTCAGTGTTAACTCTGATCAGTCGCGCTCAACGCACATGGCGACGCCCATGCCGCCGCCGATGCACAGCGTCACAAGTCCCTTCTTGGCATTGCGGCGCTGCATTTCGTAGAGCAGCGTCGTCAGCACGCGGGCGCCGGAGGCTCCGATCGGATGGCCGATGGCGATGGCGCCGCCGTTGACGTTGACTTTGTCGGTATCCCAGCCGAGGCCCTTGTTGACGGCACAGGCCTGGGCAGCGAAGGCCTCGTTGGCTTCGACGAGGTCGAGATCGCTCGTGGTCCAGCCGGCCCTTTCCAGCGCCTTCTTCGACGCCGGGATCGGGCCCGTGCCCATGATCGAGGGGTCAACGCCGGCCTGGGCCCACGACTTGATGGTGGCCAGCGGCTTGATGCCCCGCTTCTTGGCTTCTGCGGCCGTCATCAGGACAACGACGGCTGCGCCATCATTAATGCCGGAGGCGTTGGCGGCGGTAACCGAGCCTTCCTTCGGATCGAATGCGGGACGCAGCTTGGCGATGCCTTCCAGCGTGACGCCGTGCTTGATGTATTCGTCCTGGTCGACGACGGTGTCACCCTTCTTGCCCTTGATGGTGACAGCGCAGATCTCGTCCTTGAACTTGCCGGCCTTCTGGGCCGCCTCAGCCTTGTTCTGCGAGGCAACCGCGAACTTATCCTGATCTTCGCGCGTCACCTGCCACTGCTTGGCAACGTTCTCGGCCGTCGTGCCCATATGGTAGCCGTTGAAGGCATCCCACAAGCCGTCCTTGATCATGGTATCGATGATCTTCACGTCACCCATCTTGGTGCCGTCGCGCATGTGCGAGGCGTGCATGGACTGGCTCATGCTCTCCTGGCCGCCGGCGACGACGATGGCGGAAGACCCCGACTGAATCTGCTGGGCGCCGAGTGCCACGGCGCGCAAACCCGAGCCGCAGATCTGATTGATGCCCCAAGCCGGGCTGTCGACCGGAATGCCGGCGGCGACCGATGCCTGGCGCGCGGGGCCCTGGCCCTGGCCGGCCGTCAAAACCTGGCCGAGGATGACTTCGTTGACGTCACCGGGCTGGACGTTGGCGCGATCAAGCGCGGCCTTGATGGCAATCTGTCCGAGTTCATGGGCCTTTAAGCTTGCAAGCGAGCCGTTGAACGCGCCGACGGGGGTGCGCGCCGCGCTTGCAATAACGATCGTCTGGTCTTCTGCGGCCATTGGGGACGTCTCCTTGGAGGGCGGGCGAATTGTTGTTGGTTCTTAAGGCATGCGATGCCGCGCAATACTGCAAAAAACGCCGCATGCCCGAGTTGGGAAAGCATAACAGCTAGGCCGCGTACGCTGCAACGCAGTGCTTTCGTACAAGGCGTTGATCGTAACGATATGCCTAGATGACGAGCACTTAGGCCTTGCAGCGTGGTGGCCAAGTGTTACGATGCAGTGCAATATAGCTGCTGAGCCAAGCGAGCAAGCTGATGCTGAATAAAACCGATGCACCGACCGAAAGACGTGAAGCGGTCGTTATCAAGAAATACGCCAATCGGCGGCTCTATAATACTGAGACCAGCACATACGTTACGCTGGAAGACTTGGCCGTCATGGTGCGCGGTGATCGCGACTTCGTCGTGTACGACGCGAAGTCTGGGGACGATCTGACGCACGCTGTTCTTACGCAGATCATCGTCGAGCAGGAAGGCCGCAAGGATGGCCATACGCTGCTGCCCATACCGTTCCTGCGTCAGCTCATTCGCTTCTATGACGACAGCATCGGCCGCATGGTGCCGAGCTACCTGCAGTTCAGCCTCGAAAATCTGGTGAAGGAACAGGAGAAGTTTCGCTCGCAGTTCACGAGCGCATTCTCCAATCCGGCCGCTGCCTTCGAGGCCTATCAGGACCAAGCCCGCAAGAACATGCAGATGTTCGAGCAGGCGATGTCGATGTGGACGTCATTCGGGGCTGCGGCGCAGTCGAAGACCGTCGAGGACGGCAAGGTTGCGGAGGGTACCGGCACCGGCGTCGAGGCGCCGCGTGAGGATTTGACGGAACTCAAGGCGCAGCTGGCCGCGATGCAGCAGAAGATCGAGAAGCTGGCTCAGGACCGCTCCTGAGGTTCCACCGTTTCTTATTCGGCGCTCGGCCCGTTATTTGGAGCCAGTGCCGCATGGGCATCGCGCGGCTCTCCGAACAAATACCCTTGTAGGTAGGTCACGCCCAAATCGGTGAGCGCCTGGGCGCCGGCTTCGGTCTCCACGCCTTCCGCCACCGTTTCAAAACGCAATGCTTGGCCCAGCTCGATGACGCCCTCGATAAATGCCCTGGCGTTCGGCTCGGCGTAGCGAGCCGCATAGCTGTGATCGATCTTGACGATGTGCGGAGCGATCAAACTCAGGTTGGTGAAGTTGGTGTGGCCGGCGCCGTAATCGTCGACGGCGATGCGGCAGCCGAGGTCACGCAACGAGTCGACGAACGCCAGAGTACGGTTGATGTCGGCGATTGCCGCGGTCTCGGTGATTTCGACAATGAGGCGCTGCGTGAGACGCCGGTCGGGCGCCAATTCATCGAGCATGCGAACCCACGTGAAGTCTGCCGTCGTCAGGCTGGAGATATTGATCGCCAGATCGATGGCGCGATGCTGCTCCATCAAATTGATGGCAAGTTGCAAGGCGCGACGATCAATATCGTGGATACAGTTGTTCTTCTCGGCGGTGACGATGAACTCGGCCGCGGGGACGATTTCACCCTTGTCGGTCCGCAGGCGCAGCAACGCCTCATAGAAGACGGGGCGATGAGTCTGCGTGCTGACGACGGGCTGCAGACGCAGGAACAGGCGATCCTGGGCTATGGCCTTGGCAAGGTCATTCTTGTTCATCGGCGGACGCCATTGCGACCAGAAATCAGGAAACCTGAAAACTGATACAGGAGTCGCAGGGACTTCGTCAGTCCAAAAACGAAAGCGGACGGTCAAGATTGACCGTCCGCACAATTTCCGGGCATCTCAGTCCGTAAATTCTATTGGTCGGCACCGCCGAACGTCAGGTCGCGGCGGGCAACGCGGATACCAATGGTGTAGCCGGCGATGACGTCGATCAACGCTGCCATCATGATGAGGAAGAACAGCGAGGTGGCGGCCTGCGGCACCGTGAGGAATTCGATGAGGCAGGCGACAAAGACGAGCATCGACAGGCCGTGATCGAGCAGCGAGGACGTCGACGTGTACGTCGACTTGACGATCTCGATGAAGAGCAGCAGCAGCGTCACCAGCATGATCAGATCGCCGATGGTGAACGTCCAGCGGGCGCCGCTCAGCATGGGCAGGCTGAAGATCTCGCTGCTCAGCAGGCTGCGGGCGTTGGCGGCGCCGTCTGCTACCGCACCGGCGGCAGCGTCAGCGCTAGAACCCCAGCCGGAGAACAGCACGACGAAATTGTAGAGCAGGAACGCGATCAGAATGAGCGGGATTGCTCGAAGTGACATGGGTCTCTCCCCTTACGAGCCGGTGCATATCGCGACCGGCGTCCACAGCAACGAACCTCACGTGAGCTGTGGCCGTTCCCCCGGCTCAGCCCCCATGCCACCTATTTAGCGTCAAATATCCGTTTTCGGCTCAAGAATCTGACGGCCACGGTACTTGCCGGTCTTGAGGTCGATGTGATGCGGGCGGCGGCGCTCGCCGCTGTCCTTGTCTTCCACGTACGCCGGCGGCGTCAGCGCGTCGTGCGCACGGCGCGACCGCGTCTTCATGTGGCTGACTTTCTTACGTGGAACGGCCATTGGTCGAAACTCCAGTCGAGGCGCCAACGGGCCCGGGGCCTTGGCGCATGTTGCTTGATCTTGGGTCGCGTCTTCAGGCAGCACGCTGAATGCGGCGGCGCCGGGACGCAGTCGCGGCCTTATACTCATAAACCTGCGGCAACGCCAGTCCCGCTGGCGGCTAAGTGCGTTAGCCGTCCTCAGGGCGCCGGGCAAGCGGATTTGCGCCTGACATACAGCGACAGCGCGACAAAAATCAAGAGGTTAGCGGCGAAGGGCCAGTCGCCGGCCCAGGCATAGAGGGGCGGTGGCCGCGCGCCTGGCAAGTTTGCATCGAGCACGCCCTTAACGTTCATGCCGAGGGACGACAGAACGCGGCCGTCGGCATCGATCACGGCGGAGATGCCGTTGTTGGCGGCGCGGATGATCGGCAGCCCTTCCTCCACGGCGCGGACGCGGGTCTGTTGCAGGTGCTGGCGCGGACCGGTCGTGTTGCCGAACCATCCATCGTTCGTGACGTTGACGAGCACGCGCGGGCGGGCGGAGCCCTGCACGATGACGGCGGGGAAGATCGCCTCATAGCAGATCAGCGGGCCGACACCGGCGAGCGCCCCGGCGGTGAGGAGGGGACGGGGCTGCGGGCCCGGCGTGAAGCCGCCGCGCAGGCGTGTCAGCTGCTGCAGGCCGATGGCTTCGAGGGCGGTCTGCATCGGCAGGTATTCGCCGAAGGGGACGAGGTGGATCTTGTCATAGACGCTGGCGGCGCCTTGGCCGGCGCCAAACACCATCATGGCGTTGAAATAGTCATAGTCGGTGGGTGCCAGCTTTGCGCCGGCTTCGGCAGCGGGCGCGTTGGACTTCGGCGCGCGACGCAGGGCGCCAGTGATCAACGTGACGTCCGAGCCGATGAGGCTGCGGATATCGTCGAGCGCGATCGGTTGCTCGAGGGGGAAGAACGGCATGGCCGCCTCGGGCCAGACGAGGTGGGTGATGCCGGCGAGGCCGACCTCCCCGCCCCTGGCGTCGGTGCGTGACAGCGCCAGGTGCAGGTCGAAGATGCTGCGCTGGTTTTCCGGTAGCCATTTCTCGCGTTGCGGAACGCTGGGCTGGACGACGCGCAGTCGGATGCCCTCGGCGTCCGGGGGCGTGGGGCGGGCGAGTTGGATGCTGCCGTAGGCGAAGAGCCCGGCGAGCGGGACCAGGGCCATGGCGATCGGCACTGCCCAGCGCCCGGCCGGGCTCGTGGTCTCACGACCCGTCACTAGCACGAGCGGACCAGCGAAGATGACGACGACCCATAGCGTGAGGCCGTAGATGCCGACGAGGCCGGAGCCCTGCATCAACGGCAGTGGCGATGTCAGGGCGTATCCCAGCACGTTCCAGGGAAAGCCGGTGAGGACATGGCCGCGCAGCCATTCGGCACCGCCAAGCGTGGCGGCAAGCATGTAGATGCGGGAGAGGCCCGGCTCGGACAGACGCCACGTCAGTGCGGCGGCAGCGGCATAGAACAGAGCGAGGCCCGCCGGCATCAGGGTCACGGCGAACGGCAGCAGCCAGGCGAACTTCGCGGCGTCGACGAGGAAGGCTTCGCCGAGCCAGAACAGGCCGAAGGCGAAATAGCCGAAACCAAACCACCAGCCCGCTCCAGCCGCGCGGGCCAAGGGGGTGGACAGAAATGCGAACCTTCTTCTGCGTGCCGCGTGCGGCGAGGCCGCCTGCTCAGTGCGTGGTGGGGCAGAGTCGATGAGCCAAACCAGAACAGGCAACGTCGCGAAGAGGATCGGCCAGCAAAAGAATGGGGCGAGGGCCAGGACGGACAAACTGCCCACCGCGAAGGCGAGACCGCAGCGTCGCCAGCCGGATTGGGCCACGACCCAACGCTGGAGCGCGGCGAGGCGCGAGGCGGACGCAGCGATGGACGCGATGGCCGTCACGCGATGCCGGGCGGGGTGTCGTCGGTGGCGGGGGCGGGGACGATGATCTTCAGCTTCTTGACGCGGCGGGGGTCGGCATCGAGGACTTCGAATTCAACACCGGAGTGATGGCGGACGACTTCGCCGCGCGCGGGGACGCGGCCGACGATGGCGAACACGAGGCCGCCCAAGGTGTCGATGTCCTCCTCCTCGTCGACGGTCAGCAGCTTGATGCCGAGCCGGGTCTCGAGCTCCTCGATGGGCGTGCGTGCGGCGGCGACCATGCCGAGCTTGGGGTCGTCGGTGATGTGATCGGCGTCGGCCTCGTCGTGCTCGTCTTCGATGGCGCCGACGATCTGCTCAACAAGGTCCTCGATGGTGATGAGGCCGTCCGTGCCGCCATACTCGTCGACGACGATCGCCATGTGGTTGCGCGTCGATTGCATGCGGATCAGCAGGTTCATGGCCGGCATCGATGGCGGCACGTACAGCAATGGGCGGCGCATTTTCGTGACGGTGATGGGACGCGACAGGTCGAGCTTGGCCATGTCGAGATGGCGCAGATCCTTGACGCTGCCGTTGCTGCCGTCTTCGGCTGCCTTGGTGGCGGTGGCGCCTTCCGTCATCAGCCAGGTGAAAAAGTCCTTGATGTGGACCATGCCGCGGGGATCATCGAGCGTGTCGTTGTAAAGTGGGATGCGGGAGACGCCGGCCTCGCGAAAGAGGTCGATCAGCTCGGAGACGGGTGCGCTCTCCTCGATGGCGGTGATATCGGCGCGCGGCACCATGATGTCGTCGACGCGCAGCGCCGAGAAGCGCAACAGCCGCAGCAGCATCTCGCGCTCTTCGTTGGAGAAGGCGGATGAGGCCGAATCCGCGTCGCCCTTCAGGGCGTCTTCCAGGGTGTCGCGCAGTGTCTGGGGATCGGCCATGCCGAGGCGCGATCTGAGGGCTGCAAGCCAGCCCGATCCTTGTTGTGCGCGATCTTCTGCGACCTGCGTGGTGGCCGTTTCACTGCGGCCGTTCTGCTCCGTGCTCATTCCGTAACCTGTTAAACCTTTACCGTTCACGTTTGGGCGCCTGGAGGCTCCGTATAGGGATTGGGAATGCCGAGCGACGACAGGACCGCGATCTCGATCGATTCCATCTGCTCGGCTTCTTCGGTGGTTTCGTGGTCGTAGCCCAGCAGGTGCAGCAGGCCGTGCACGACGAGGTGCTGCAGATGCTGGGCGGGGGCGATGCCCTGATCCTGCGCCTCGCGCGCCACCGTTTCGACGGCGAGCACGACATCACCGAGCGGGATGATGCCATCGCGCGGGCCGGCACCGGCGGGAAACGACAGCACGTTGGTCGGCTGGTCCTTGCCGCGATACGAGGCGTTGAGAGTGCGGACGTTGGCATCGTCAGACAGCGCGACGCAGGCTTCGCTGAGGCCATGGCCGGCCAGTTGCGGTGCATCTGCCAGTGCGGCGGCGGCCGAGACGACAAGCTGCGCGACAGGTTCGAATGCCGACCAGTCGCCGGCGTCGGGCACCACGTCGATCGTCAGCCACGTACCCGTCGATGGTGGCTCGTCGACCTCGGCGGCGGCCTGCTGCTGGGATACACTACTGTCGCAGTCTACGGGCATGTCAGGCTTTGGGCTTTTTCTGGGCCGGGATCAGCGCATCGTAGGCCTCGACGATCTTGGCGACAAGGTCGCGGCGCACGACGTCGGCATTGGCGAAACGAATGGCCTCAATGCCTTGCACGCCATCGAGCAGGCGCACGGCTTCCTCCAGGCCCGACGTCATGCCCGGCGGCAGGTCGATCTGCGAGGGGTCGCCGGTGATGGTCATTTTGGAGCCTTCGCCGAGGCGGGTCAGGAACATCTTCATCTGCATGCTCGACGTGTTCTGGGCTTCGTCGAGGATGACGCAGGCGTTCGACAGCGTGC
The DNA here is from genome assembly GCA_965279065.1 of Hyphomicrobiaceae bacterium. Taxonomy (GTDB): domain Bacteria; phylum Pseudomonadota; class Alphaproteobacteria; order Rhizobiales; family Hyphomicrobiaceae; genus JAKAXS01. The sequence continues at coordinate 153,886 of OZ257134.1, read as the reverse complement.
GGCCGCGCATGAAGGCCAGCGGCGCGATCTCGATGATCCCGGCCTCGATGTCGCGTTCGACCTTCTCCGGCGGCAGGACGTCATACAGTGCGTCGTACAGCGGACGCAGGTAGGGATCGACCTTGTCGCGCATGTCACCGGGAAGGAAGCCGAGGCGCTCACCGGCTTCGACGGCGGGGCGCGAGAGGATGATGCGCTCTACGATGCCGCGTTCCAGGCAATGGGCGGCGTAGGCGACGGCGAGATAGGTTTTGCCGGTGCCGGCGGGGCCGATGCCGAAGACGAGGTCGGAGGTCTGCAGCGCGCGCATGTACGTGCTCTGCATCGTGGTGCGCGCCTTGATGACCTTGCGGCGCGTGGCGATCTGCGCCTGGCCGTCGGCGCTGGTGTCGGAGGTGACCGGCTGCTGGCGCGTATGGCGAATGAGGCCATCGAAGTCGCCGGGGCCGATGAGTTCGCCGGCGGAGACGCGGCGGTACAGCTGCTCCAGCACGACGCGGGCGATGTCGCACGACGTCTCCGGCCCGTTCAACGTCACCACGTTGCCGTGGGCATGCGCCTCGACGCCCAGCCGGTCTTCCAGGAGGGCGAGGTTGGCATCATGCTCGCCTAACAGCTGGGAGAGGTACCGGTTGTCTTCGAAGGGAACGACGGTGCGCTTGGAGGGAGTTTGGGATCTGCCGGGTGGAGGCGCCTTGCCCACGGATTGAAGCCGGCCTTGGGGTTTCGTGCCTGACGGTTTGGAGCCACGTCCTGGCCCCGCCACGGGTTGCCCGCGAAATCCTGTCAAATGTCTCTCCTGATGGTGAGTCTCACCTCAAAGCGCGCAGAAAGCATAGCCCATCATAGGGCCTCGCGTCCGGTGCGCAAAGGTCACCATGCACAAGGCCGGTTGCGGAAAGATGTCAGTCGAAAGAGGAAATTGCTGCAGCGCAACATCAAGCCTGCAGCTCGCCGCCGAGGCTGTTGGGGCCGGACGAGCGGATGAGGACGGGGGCGATCTCGCCGAGAAGGCCGGCGTGGGCCTCGACCGTCACGGGGTACATGTAGGGCGAACGGCCGACGAGGTGGCCTTCGCCACGACCGGCTCTTTCGAACAGAACGGGTAGGGTGCGGCCGACAAGGCCGGCGGTAAAGGCCGACTGCTGGCGTTCCATCCGGGCGAGCAGGCGGTTGAGGCGTTCGGACTTCACATCCTCGGGCACCTGATCGCCCAGCTTGGCGGCGGGGGTGCCGGGGCGCGGCGAATACTTGAAGGTGAAGGCCTGGGCAAAGCCGATCTCGTCGACGAGATCGAGCGTCCGGGAGAACTCGTTTTCGCTCTCGCCAGGGAAGCCGACGATGAAGTCCGTCGAGATGGCGATGTCGGGGCGCGCGGCGAGAATTTGCCGGACGACGCGACGGTAGTCGTCGGCGGTATGCTTGCGGTTCATGGCGGCAAGGATGCGGTCGGCGCCGGATTGCACGGGCAGGTGCAGGAACGGCATCAGCTTTTCCAGATCACCATGGGCGGCGATGAGGTCCGGCGTCATGTCGCGCGGGTGGCTGGTGGTGTAGCGCAAGCGCTCGATGCCTTCGACGCCGGCAAGCTGACGGAGCAGCCTGGCAAGCGACCAGGGCGTGCCGTCCGGACCCTCGCCGTGATAGGCGTTGACGTTCTGGCCGAGAAGCGTGAGTTCGCGCACGCCTTGGGCTGCGAGCTTTTCGGCTTCGCGCGTCAGTTCGGCGACGGAGCGGGAATATTCCATCCCGCGTGTGTAGGGCACGACGCAGAACGTGCAGAACTTGTCGCAACCTTCCTGCACGGTGAGGAAGGCCGTTGTCGCGTTCGCTCTTCGCGTCACGGGTAGCTGCGAGAACTTGTCCTGGTCGGGGAAAATGGTCTCGACGACACTGCGGCCCGTCGACTTGGCACGGGCGAGCAGCTCGGGCAGCGCCTGGTAGCTCTGCGGGCCGACGACGAGATCGACGACCGGTGCGCGGCGCGCAATCTCGGCGCCTTCCGCCTGGGCCACGCAGCCGGCGACGGCAACGAGGGTGTCCTTGCCGGCGGCGCGGCGTTCGTCCTTCACCTGACGGATGCGGCCGAGGTCGGAGTAGACCTTCTCGACGGCCTTCTCGCGGATGTGGCACGTGTTGAGAATGACGAGGTCAGCCTCGGCGATGTCGGGCGTTTCGGAATAGCCGAGCGGGTCGATCAGCTCGGTCATGCGCTCGCTGTCGTAAACGTTCATCTGGCAGCCGAAGGTCTTGACGTACACCTTCTTGCCGGGGGCCGGCGCGGCCTCGGCAGGATCGAGTGGCGGTGACGTCAGTTCGGTATCCACGATGATGTCCCGATGCCGTGACTTGAGGAACGTCTCAAAAACTAGCGGGAAGCAAATCCCGTTCCGCTTGCGCCCAGCTGGTTGTGCATTGCAGCATTGTGTCAGAAGCTTGTCCAGTGGCGATTTCGCCGAATTAACGCAAAACAGCGTTCGCAATCAAGCTATTGCTAACGCCACTTGCTGCTTGTCGCCGCAGCCGGAGCGCGCCGCGTAGCGGCGGTTTCGCGTGGGGCGGCGACCGTGATCTCCTCATCGGGTGCCGCGGAACGCAGCAGGCGAATGACGTTGCGGCGGACTTCCGTCTCACTATGACGCGCCAGGGCCTTGCGGTCGGCGAAGTCGGCCAGCGGGATGGGCGGACCGATACAAATTGAAACATCGAGCGGCCCGGCTTGCAGAAGCGCCCAGGCATGGGCCGTCATTTCCATGTCGCCGTACCAGCCGACGTGCGGGCGATCGGCATAACCCAGGGGTACGCCGTGGAGCTTGGTGTAGACGAGCGACAACGTCTGTACGACCGCATCGGGCGGCGGCAACACGCTGCTGCCCGGGGGCGGCTTGGCGGCGCCGAACAGCGACGTCAGGAACGGCAGCACGCGATTGCCGTCGCTGGATGTGCCTTCAGCGAACAACACAACGGTGTCGCCCTGTCCAAGGCGCTCGACAATCTCGTTGGCCGACTGGCCGGCGGCGGACTTGCGATCGCGATCGACGAAGACAGTGCGCTGCAGGCGGGCAAGGGACGCCACGAACGGCCAGGTGCCGACCTCGCGCTTGGCGACGAACGAAACCGGGGCGACGGCTGACAGAACGGGGATGTCGAGCCACGAGGTGTGATTGGAAATGAGCAGGACGGGAGTGCCTGGTGCGAGGGCACCGGCAACGTGCAGGCGGATGCCAAGGATGCGGCAGACCTGGCGATGATACCAATGGGGGAAGCGGCGGGCGGCCGATGGCCATGTGCGGACGAACAGAGCCTGCAACGGCATCAGCGGGACGGTGAGGGCAAGAAAGGCCGTAAGGATCAGCGTGGCGCGCAAACGGCCCATCAGGTCACGATGTCGTTTTCTTGCGCGGACGCGGGACGCCGAACAGCTCGAGTCGATGACCGACAAGCTGGAAGCCCAGCTCGTGCGCGATCGCCTCCTGCAGCTTCTCGATCTGGTCGTTGCGGAACTCGATGACGCGGCCGGTGGAAACGTCGATGAGGTGATCGTGGTGGGCGCGCTCGGCGTCCTCGTACTGGCCGCGGCCGCGGCCGAAGTCGTGCTTCTCCAGGATTCCCTTGGTCTCGAACAGCTTCAAGGTGCGATAGACCGTCGACAGGGAGATGCGGCTGTCGTGCGCATTGGCGCGGCGATAGACGAGTTCGACGTCAGGATGATCTTTAGCCTCGGCGAGGACCTGGGCGATGATGCGCCGTTGGCCTGTCATGCGCAGACCCTGCTCGGCGCAGCGCCGGGCGATGTGATTGAGGTCTTTGCTTTGCCCGGAGGGCATGACGCCGATGTCCCGAATCTCGGATTGTGACACCGCGTTATAGGAGAGGGCGCGTCAAATCTCCAGAGCGAGATTGATGGCATCCTGGGGCGGGCCGGCGGTTCGCTGGTAATAACCTTTGCGGCGGCCGATCTCCTTGAAGCCAAGCTTGGCGTACAAGGCTTTTGCGGCCTCGTTGTCGGCGGCGACTTCGAGGAACAGGCGAGTGATTTCGGCGCGCTTCAGGGAGCGGATGAGGGCCTCCATCGTCGCCTTGCCGGCGCCGTGGCGCTGGACGACCGGCAGCACGCCGATCGACAGGATTTCGGCTTCGTCGCCGGCAATCTGACTCATGACGAAGCCGATCGTCTGCTTCGGATTGCCGGTCAGCGCGACATAGGATGCGGCGGCGGGATGCTCCAGCAGCGCCAGGACTGCGGCTTCATCCCAGGCGGGATCGAAGAGCTTTGCGTGCAGCGCGGCGATCTCGGCGGCGCGGTCGGGTCCCGCCAAGAGGAAACTGATGTGGCGGGGATCGAGACCCTGGGTCATGCGCCAACTCGCGCAAGGGATTTATCGACCTGCGGCTTGGCGTCGGCGGGGCGCAGGTAAAGCGGGCTGAGCGGGCCGTCCTGCGGCGGGCATTTTTGCGCGGCGAGTAGCAGGAAGGCCGCGTTCGGCTGCAGGCGCGGGAGCGCGGCTTCGGCGGTGAAGCCGGCTTCAGTAGCGGCTGCCGTCACGGCCGCGGCACCGGACCCAACAAAGATCATCGGACCGGACCGGGCCAAACATGCGGCCTGTTCGATCGTGAGAAGTTGCGGTGGCGTTCTCGGCTCCGTGTCGGGCGCGGAGAACACCTGGGCGTAGACTTGCCCGCGATGAGCGTCGACCGTCACGGCGATCGGTCGGCCTTGGCGCGTCGTGTGCAAGGCATGTCCGGCCTCCTCGGCCATCAGCTGCAGGGTGGAGATGCCGACGACGCTGGTGGCGGTTGCCAGGGCGAACGCTCTTGCGGCGGCTATGCCGATCCGCGTGCCGGTAAAGGTGCCGGGGCCGGTGGTCACGGCGATGCGGTCGAGATCGGCGAAACCGATGCCGGCGCTACGCATGGCGGCGTCGATCATCGGCATCAGGCGCTCGGCCTGTCCGGTCGACATGTCTTCATAGAGCGCTTCGACCTTTTCCAATGCGCTGCCGGCGTCGAGGCCAACAGCCACGGAACATGCTCCCAGACACGTATCGAACGCGAGGATATTCATGTCGCCAGTATAACGGGCCGGGGCGGGTTGCCAATGGTGTCGGGATCGAACCCTACAGCTCGTCGAAGAGGACGGTGAAGGTGGAGCCTTGGCCGACGCGAGAGGCGATGCGCAGATCGCCGCGGTGGCGGTTGACGATGTGCTTGACGATGGCGAGGCCGAGGCCGGTGCCACCCTTCTCGCGGCTGGTGGCGACGTTGGCGCGGTAGAAGCGCTCGGTCAGGCGCGGCAGGTGCTCCGGGGCGATGCCGGGGCCATCGTCGGTGACGGCGATGGAGACGCGGTTGGGCTTGCCGGCCTCGCGTGTCAGGCGGATATCGACGCGGCCGCCCTCGCGGCCATACTTCAGCGCGTTGTGCACGAGGTTCTGCAGCACCTGCACCAGCTCTTCGCGATCGCCGCGGACGCGGGCGGGCGTGTCGAGCGGAAGGACTTCGATCTTGGCGTTGGAACCTTCGGCAAGCGGCTCCAGCGTCTGGGCGACGTAGCCGGCGATCTCGTTAAGGTCGACGAGGCCGGTCGGCCGCAGGTGGACCTTCATCTCGACCCGGCTCAGCGACAGCAAGTCGTCGATCAGGCGTGTCATGCGCGCGGCCTGGCTGGCCATGATGTTGAGGAATTTCTCGCGGGCCGCAGGATCGTCGCGAGCGGGCCCCTGCAGCGTTTCGACGAAGCCGCGCAGCGAGGCCAGCGGCGTGCGCAGCTCGTGACTGGCGTTGGCGATGAAGTCGGCGCGCATCTGGGCGAGCTTATCGGTCGTCGTCTGGTCCCGGAACGTGATGAGGATGGCGGGCAGGCCGCGCGCGCCGGATTGCGCGGAGACGCGCGTAATGGTGGCGGAGACGCGCCGCTCCAGCGGCACACGCTCGTAGAGGTCGACGACGATCGGGTCGCGGGCGCTGGTCGACCTGTCGATCGCCTCCGTCAGTTCCGGATCGCGCGAGACGTGGGTGAAGGGCCGGCGCGTGCGCACGTTAGGGAAGAGATCGCGGATCTGGGCGTTGAAGTGCATGACGTAGCCGGCGGCATCGAGCGTGATGGCCGGTTCGGGCAGCGCGTCGATGAGGGCGCGCCAGCCGTCCTGGTCGCGCGGTGTGGGGGGGCGAAGTGTGCCGTCGCCGCTATCGCGGGCGGCGGCTTCGAGCGCCAAAATCTCGTCCTCCGAGGGCATGGCGATCATGATGCCCGCCACCGCAAGGAAGGCGAGAGCGGCCCAGCCGAAGCCAATCCTGCCGGTCGCGACGAGCGCCGCAAACAAAAGGAACGCGAGAACGACGCGGCCCCGGCGCGTGGTGACCGCACGACGCAGGTGGCGCTGCGCCAGCGCGCGATAACGCGGCAGGGCAAACCACGCCGCCCGCAGACGGTGCCAACCGTCCGCAGCGCCACGCTCCACTTTCTCCGCGATACCGGACAACACGAATGCCTTTGCAGCCGCATGAAGATCTAGTCCTAGCGAAGATTGAGGTTGGAGCGAGAGGGCAAAGGCACAACACCCTTACCCCCAGGCACAGAAATTTTGCCCGCCCGGTTCGGGGCGCAGTGTTAAACAGTTCCATGACAGTTCGACGAAAGGACCGAGCCGGGATGACGAAGGCGGACAAGGCAGGACGCGGCGGGGGCCAGGGCAAGCGTGGTGGGGGCTATAAGGGATTCAATCTGGATGACCCGGAACTGCCTGACGAGATTAAAGAAAAGGCACTGACGTCGGGCGGATATCCGTATGACAAGAAGCTGAAAAAGGACTCGTACGCCGACGAACTGGAGCCGCTGCAAATCGAGCTTCTGAAGTTGCAGGCGCATGTCCAGAAGCAGGGCGAGCGAATCGTCGTGCTGCTCGAAGGGCGGGACGCTGCTGGCAAGGGTGGCACCATCTCGGCGATCATGCAGCATCTGAACCCCCGGCATGCCAGGGCGGTGGCGCTGACCAAGCCGACGGAAACGGAAGCCGGACAGTGGTATTTCCAGCGCTACGCGACGCACCTGCCGACCAAGGGCGACTTGGTGCTGTTCGACCGCTCCTGGTACAATCGCGCCGGCGTGGAACGCGTGATGGGGTTTTGCACGCCCGAGCAGGTCGAGGTGTTCCTGCGCGAGGCGCCGCAGTTCGAGGGCATGCTGGTGCGCGACGGCATCCGACTGTTCAAGTTCTTCCTGACGATCGGACGCGAGGCGCAGCTGGAGCGTTTTCACGAGCGGCGCCACGATCCGCTGAAGCAATGGAAGCTGACGGACATCGACCGCGCGGCCATCGGCAAGTGGGATGCCTATACCGAGGCGCAGGAGGATCTGTTTCGCTTCACGCACACGTCGGCTGCGCCGTGGACGGCGATCCGCTTCAACGATCAGAGGCGCGGACGGCTGGAGGCCATTCGCGTGCTGCTGTCGGCCATCGATTACAAGGACAAAGACAAGAAGGTGGTGGGCAAGCCCGATCCCAAGATCGTAGGTTCCGGACCAGGCTTTTTCGACGGCGAGTAGGAGCTCGCTCGCCTGGGGATCTCTGAATGTCGCTCGTGCTCTATTATCACCCGCTGGCCTCGTTCTGCCACAAGGTGCTCATCGCGCTTTACGAGAACGACACCGTATTTGTCCCGCGCACCGTCGACTTGCTGGATGCGGAGCAGGCAGCCGCGTTCGGCGAGCTGTGGCCCGTGGGCAAGATGCCAGTGCTGCGCGACGAAGCGCACGACAAGACGATCCCGGAGACGTCGATCATCATCGAGTATCTGGACCGTCACTATCCGGGGCCGAACCGGCTGCTGCCGCAAGATGACGCCCAGCGTCTCGAGGCGCGATTGTGGGATCGCTTCTTCGATCTCTACGTCCAAGTGCCGATGCAGAAAATCGTGACTGATCGCATTCGTCCCGACGGCAGCCAGGATCCGCACGGTGTTGCGGCGGCCCGCCGCGATCTACAGACCGCGTATGGTATGATCGAGCGCCAGATGGCGGGGAAGACATGGGCCATCGGCGAGACGTTCAGCATCGCCGACTGCGCGGCGGCGCCGGCTCTGTTCTACGCTGATATCGTCGCGCCGTTCTCCGCGACGCATGGCAATGCCGCCGCCTACTTCGAGCGGCTGCTGGCGCGTGCCTCCGTCCAGCGTGTCATCGCCGAGGCCCGACCCTACTTTCCGTACTTCCCCTATCGCGAGCAGATGCCGGCCCGATTTATGGCTCCGACCTGACATCGTGCAGGCGAGCGAGGCTTGGACTTCACCAAGTGATGCGGTAGGTCTCTTGCGGTGAAGGCAGGGACCGGGGCGCATGAACTCGCACATCGTTTGGATATTTTTGCTGGCATTGGGCCTTGGCGCAGTGATCGCGACCGCGATCGCGAACGCCCCGGGCGTGCATATGGCTGTGGCAGCGGCGGTGGCGGCGGTCTATGCGCTGCAAGGCTACCGCGTCCATCTCGCGCAAGAGGCGGCCGGGGCGTCGCGGAGTGCGGTTGCCAGCAGCAATTCACTGTGGATGGCGCTGGTGTGGCTGTGGGGCGGATTATCGGTGCTGGTGATCTACACCGGCGTCCTGACCTGGCGGGAGTGGTGGCAATTCGCGCTGGCGTTCATCGCCGTGGGCATCATCTCCCTGGGGTTCGCGGTTATGATGGGGCGTGATGCGGCGGCCGGCAAGGAAGACGCGACGATGCTGAAGCTGGCGCGCAATCTCACCTGGGTGCAACTGGCGGGCATGGTCATCACAATGATCGGGCTGGCCGTCGATCCGGGCAAACGCTTCCTGATCATTCGCGAGCGGTGGGAGGACTGGGCCGCCAATAGCATCTTTTTTTTCGGGGCAGCGGCGCTTGCCGTTCTTTCGGCCTATGCGTTGATGAGGGACAAACGCTGATTGGCGCTGAACGTTCGCCGTCGACTGTGAAGGATTGCATTTGATGTCGCTCACCCTGGCACGGCTGCTGTTGATCCTCGCCGGGCTGTGCAGCGCGGCGATGATGTGGTCGGGCGTGAAAGCTGCGGATTTTGCCGCGACCGCGTGGAGCGCCGCGCCGTTCGCCGTGCTCGCCGCGTTGATCGGCCTGGCGGTCAACGCGCCGCTGTGGGGCGCAGCCGGAAGCGCGTCCGTGAGCCAGCGGCAGCTGGATGCGATGCGTGGCAATGCGCAGTTGTGCGCCATCGTCTACGCGTGGGGCGCGGTGGCGCTGGCGGCGATGTACAAGCTGACCGGCCTCTACTGGCAGCACGGACTGCAGTATGCGTGCGGCATGCTGCTGTTTGCGGCGATCTTCTTCAGTTGGTCGCAGATGGCACGGCCGGGCGGGCGATTTGCCACGCCGAATGGCGCCAAGCGCGCCGCACAGCTGAATGTCTTACATGGCGGCGTCGCTGCCGTGGCGGCGGCGATATTCCTGATCAGCGGGAAATTCTGGGTGCCGCGACCCGACTGGGCGGCCAACATCGTGTTCCTCGGCGGTGGTTTTGCGATCGTCTCGCTCTGCCTGCTGGCGGCAATTACGCATTGGCGGCTGGGGAAGAGAGGCTGATCAGCGCTCCACACCCATATTGTCGCGACACCAAACACACCCTCACCGTCATCCTCGGACTTGTGCCGAGGATCCCGATAGCCGCTTGTCGGGCGGCACGTTGGGTTGACGACGCGATCCACCTCATGCGTTTCTCCCGCAGCACGCGGGATCCCCGGGACGAGCCCGGGGATGACATTTGTGTTGGTTGGTGAATGCCAGAACTTCCCGAAGTCGAAACGGTGCGGCGTGGCCTCGAACCGCTGGTCGAAGGCCAGCGCATCGTGCGCCTGGAGCAGCGCCGACCCGATCTGCGATTCCCGCTGCCGGAGAATTTCGCCGCCCGCCTCGAAGGCAAGACCATCACGTCGCTGGGACGGCGCGCCAAGTATCTGCAGATGCGGCTTTCCAGCGGGGAAACGCTCATCATGCATCTCGGCATGACGGGGCGCTTCACCGTTTCGCAAGCCAAGAGTACGGCGCGGACAAAGCCCGGAAACTTTGCGCACGATGCCGGCGAGCACGCCAAGCACGATCACGTCGTGCTCCATCTCAAGAGCGGTACCGTCGTCACCTACAATGACGCGCGCCGCTTCGGCTTCATGCTGCTCATGAGCGCGGAGGAGTTGGAGAGCCATCCGCTGTTCGCGCATTTGGGCGTGGAGCCTTTCGGCAACGCGTTCAATGCCGACTACCTGGCGCGCCGCGCCGCCGGCAAGGGCGTGGACCTCAAAGCGTTCCTCATGGACCAGCGCATCGTCGCGGGCCTCGGCAACATCTATGTCTGCGAGGCCCTGCACCGCGCCGGCCTCAGCCCCAACCGCGGCGCCAAGTCGCTCGCCGATCGCAAGGGCGGCCCCACCGAACGCGCCGAACGGCTCGTGCCGGCGGTGAAATCCGTCCTCACCGAAGCGCTGGCGGCCGGCGGTTCGACGCTGCGCGACTATCGCCACGCCGACGGTGAACTCGGCTACTTTCAACACTCGTTTTCCGTGTACGGCCGCACCGGCGAAGCTTGCAAAAGGCCGGGTTGCAAGGGCATTGTGCGCCGCAGCGTGAGCGCAGGTCGCTCGACGTTTTTCTGCAGCGCCTGCCAGAAATAACATCCATCGCAAAGGAGCGTTGTCATGAGCTACGAGAACATTCTCGTCGAGACGAAGGGGCGCGTCGGCGTCATCACACTGAACCGGCCGAATGCGCTCAACGCCCTCAACAATGCGCTGGTGACCGAGCTCAATACTGTGCTCGACGGCTTCGAGGCCGACGCCAACATCGGCTGCATCGTCATCACCGGGTCGGACAAGGCGTTCGCCGCCGGCGCCGACATCAAGGAGATGCAGCCCAAGACCTATATGGAGGTCTACAGCGGCGACTTCATCGCGACTTGGGAGCGCGTCACGCGCTGCCGCAAGCCGGTCATCGCGGCGGTCGCTGGCTTCGCGCTCGGCGGCGGCTGCGAACTCGCCATGATGTGCGACATCATCATCGCCGCAGACACGGCCAAGTTCGGCCAACCCGAGATCAAGCTCGGCATCATGCCGGGCGCCGGCGGCACGCAACGGCTGACGCGCTTCGTCGGCAAGTCGAAGGCCATGGAGATGTGCCTCACCGGCCGCATGATGGACGCCGCGGAGGCCGAACGCTCAGGCCTCGTCTCCCGCGTCGTGCCCGCCGCCGACCTGATGGCCGACGTGATGAAGACAGCCGAGGCGATCGCGGCGATGTCGCTGCCCGCCGTGATGATGACCAAGGAAACCATCGGCCGCGCCTACGAGACGACGCTCTCGGAAGGCATCCGCTTCGAACGCCGCGTCTTCCACTCCATGTTCGCCACGGAGGACCAGAAGGAAGGCATGGCCGCCTTCGCGGAGAAGCGGAAGGCCGCGTTCAAGCATCGGTAGTGGAATGGCTTGACCACCCCACTACCGGCCATTTGGTAGTTGCCGCTCTCAAGCGAAGTGCAAGCGACGCAGGACTAACTCTTCATGAAGCGGATGCCGTAGCGATATTGGGCGCCGGCACCACCAAGGTGCAAGACCACATTCCAATTGCCGGAATGCGGAGCAGCGATCTGGGCGGGCAACTTCTTGTAGAAGCCGCCATGATAGCTGTGGCGTTGGCCACTCTTGAATCGAGCAAAGTTGGCGTCGTCCATCAGCAAGACGTTGCATTGATGCGAACAGTTGACGACCGCTACGTCGCCACTGTTAAGAAATTCTCGGGCGTGTTGGAACTGCATGTGTTGGGCCTTTTCCAATGAAGAGTTGGCCCAGCGGTTGACGCCAATAGAGAACAGAAGCACAAAGCTCCATCGATTTCGTTGCCGCCGGGGGTGAATCGAGCGGTGACGCACTACGGAGGGTCAGCGCGATCAACGCTGGCCCTCTTTCTTTATTCGTGATTCGTTTGATTCCGTCTAATCTTGTGTCAGTGATCACGAGTCACTGGCGGCATCTCTCGCCAATCTGTCGATGACGATGCGGGGCTCAGGCCCAGGGCTAAGCCCCCACCGCTGCGAGTGCCTGCTCCAGGTCGGCGAGGATGTCGTCGATGTGTTCGATGCCGACTGAGAGGCGCACGTAGCCGTCGGTGACGCCGGTGGCGGCCTGTTCGGCCGGCGACAGCTGTGAGTGGGTCGTCGTTGCCGGGTGGATCGCGAGGCTGCGCGCATCGCCGATGTTGGCGACGTGGTAGAACAGCTTGAGGCCGTCGATGAAGCGGCGTCCCGCCTCGCGCCCGCCCGCCAGCTCGAAGCCCAGAAGCCCGCCGTAGCCGCCCTTAAGATACTTGTCGGCGCGCGCCCGTTTGTCGGGTGACTGCCGCGAGGGATGGATCACGCGCGTCACTTCGCTGCGCTTGGCCAGCCAGTCCACGACGGCGCTGGCGTTCTCGCTATGCCGCGCGATGCGCAGGGCCACCGTCTCGATGCCTTGCAGCGTCAGGAACGCGTTGAACGGCGACAGCGCCGCGCCGAGGTCGCGCAGCAGTGTCGTGCGCGCCTTGAGGACATAGGCGATGGGCCCCAGGGGCTTGACCGCCTCCACCCAAACCGCACCGTGATAGCTAGGGTCAGGCGTATTCAACGCCGGCTGCCGCTGCGGGTGCGCGGCCCAATCGAAATTGCCGCCGTCGACGATGATGCCGCCGATCGACGTGCCGTGGCCGCCGAGATACTTCGTGCTGGAGTAGACGACGATCGCGGCGCCGTGGTCGAGGGGCCGCGTCAGAATGGGCGCCGCCGTATTGTCGACGATCAGCGGAACGCCGAGCGGCCGGCCGATGGCCGCCACCTCCGCGATCGGAAACACCTCGAGCTTGGGATTGGGCAGCGTCTCGGCGTAGTAGGCGCGGGTGCGGTCGTCGGTGGCGCGCCGGAAATTCTCCGGGTCTGAGGGATCGACGAAGCGAACCTCCAGCCCCTGATCCTTCAGCGTGTTGGCGAACAGGTTCCAGGTGCCGCCATAGAGGTCCGTCGAACTGACCACGTTGTCGCCGGCCCGCGCGAGGTTCTGCAGCGCGTACGCCGACGCCGCCTGCCCGGATGCCACTGCCAGCGCGGCCACGCCGCCCTCCAGCTCCGCGACGCGCTTTTCCAGCACGTCGGTCGTCGGATTCATGATGCGCGTGTAGATGTTGCCCAGTTCCTTCAGCGCGAACAGGTTCTCGGCGTGCTGGCTGTCGTTGAACTGGTACGATGTCGTTTGATAGATCGGCACAGCCACCGCGCCCGTCGCGGGATCGGCGCGCCAGCCGCCATGCAGGGCTACGGTTTCTGGCTTGTGCTTGATCTGGGTCACGGCGGCCTCCCGGGCTGTTTGCGCCGGATGTTACCGGCACGCAGCCCAGGGCCTACGCTTGGTTTTCGCTAAGCTTATGACCGCCAGCCAGACTTAAGCTGTCGACATCTTCAGTCCGGCTACACCGCCCACGATCGCCAGCGCGCTGACGATCTTCATCGCCGTCAGCGGCTCCCGCAGCAGCACGAAACCCAGGATGACGGTGCCCAGCGTGCCGACGGCCGTCCAGATCGGATAGGCGACGCTTACCGGCAGCGTTTTCATCGCCATCGTCAGGAAGCCGATACCAAACACGACGGCGATTGCCGTCACCACGGTCGGACCGAGCTTCGTGAAGCCGTCCGTGTATTTCATGCTGATGGCAAAGATCACTTCGAATATCGCCGCCAATGCCAGATAAACCCAAGCCATGACTGACCTCTTTGTACGAGTTGTGCTCATGCGTATCTGCACAGTGAGCGGTCAGTGCCTAGATAGTAGCGGAACGAACGACTCGACAAATGGCAAGTTTTCAGCCAATAGATGAGTAAGATTCATCTATTGTGGATTTTGGCATGCGCCGCCTTCCGCCGCTGGGCGCCCTGCGCGCCTTCGAGGCCGCGGCGCGACAGGAAAGCTTCAAGCTGGCTGCGGCGGAGCTCGGCGTCACGCCAACTGCCGTCAGCCACCAGATCCGACAACTGGAGGAGGCCCTCGGGCTTCCCTTGTTCATCCGTCAGACGCGCAAGGTCAGCCTGACGGAGCACGGAAGGGCGCTCTATCCGGCCCTGCGCAGTTCGTTCGACGCCATGGCGGAGGCCGTCGAGCAGATCAAGCGGCGCCCGGCGCGGCAGGTCGCGACGCTGTCGGCCACCGTTGCGTTCACCGCCAAGCTGCTGGTTCCGCACGCCGGCAGTTTCCGCACGCTCAACCCGGGTTGGGATCTGCGCCTGCACGCCTCCGACGAACCGGTTGATCTGCAGGCCGGCGAGGCGGACGCCGCGATCCGCTACGGCGCCGGCCACTATCCGGGCCTGACGGCGCTGCCGCTCCTCAACGACAGTTTCGCGCCTGTCTGCAGTCCGCACCTTAACATCCACACGCCGGCCGACTTGACGAACGTCTCGCTTATTCATTTCGACTGGGGCGCCATGGCCATCAAGCTCAGCGTGCCCAACTGGCGCACCTGGGCCGAGCGCGCCAATTTCAGCCAACTGGATACCGACGGCGGGATCGCCTTCAACGACGAGGCGAGCGCCATCGACGCGGCGATCGCCGGGCAAGGCGTGGCGCTACTCAGTCTCGCGCTGGTCGCCACCGAGCTGGCACGTGGCGCGCTCGTGCAGCCATTCGGTCCTGTCATCGAGGGGCTGGGCTACGACCTCGTCTATGCGTCGGGCAACGATGCACGGCCCGCGGTCGCTGTGCTGTCGAAATGGGTCACGCAGGACCTCACGCCGGCTTTCGCCACAGCCCGCGAAGCACGCGCCAAGGCCAACGGTTGACAGGCATTTGCGTTACCAGATGCCCGGCAGCAGTCGCGACCTAACCTTGTCGCAATAGTCGGCGTAGCCCGGCAGCTCCCGCCTCAAGTACGCTTCCTCATCGATCAGCCGCAGCGCCAGCACGGCAATCAACGGCACGAGCAACAGCAGCGTCCACCACGACCCGAGCGCTAGGGGTACGCCCGCGTAAAGGACTACCGCGCCAAAATACATCGGGTGCCGCACCAGGCCGTACAGTCCTGTCGAGATGACCCTCTGCTCGGCCTCGACCTGGATGGTCGCCGCGGCGAACGAATTCTCCTGGAACACGCGGCAGATAATGAGGAAGCCGAGCACCACGAGACCGTAGCCGAGCCAAATGATCGTCCAGGGCACCTGCGACCAGCCGAAGCGGTGATCGAACCCCGGCAGCACGAACATCGCGATTGTGATCAACGCCGCCGCGGCCTGGATGCGCTTTTGGAGGGGCTTCGTTTCCGCCGTCGGGCCCACGACCAACCGGCGATTGATGAGCGCAGGGTCGTGGCGAAGGAAGTACCACGTCGGCACGATGCAGCAGAGCGAGAATACAGCCCAGAACACCCAGCCCTGCGGATAGTCCAGCGTGAGGGCAGGCGCGAAGACCAGGAGCCACAGCACGCCGATAAAGATCGCCGTACTGCTCCACGTTCGTCTGGAAAGCGCCGCGATGTCGAGCTCAGGCATGGCGCCCTCCAGCTTCGAAGTGCTCCAGACTCAGCGGACCAGTAGCAGTGGGCCCTCGAGGTCCTCGGCCAGCAACGTGTCCTCGCCTTCGGAGGGCATGGCGATGCCGTCGTAGTGGGCGATGACGAAACCGGCACCGAGGGCGCGCAGGGCCGCGCCGATGGCAGAGGCGCCGCCGCGCGATACGGTGGTGATGGGCATGTTGACGTGCGCCTCATCGTTGAGGACGAGGCGGGCCTGCAGTTCCAATTCGACGACCTGATGCGCGTCGTGGCCGGCGAGAAGCACTTCGCACGCCGAGGATGTGGCGGCGGCGAGATGCTCGGCGGTGCGCAGCAGGGGGGAGAAGCGCTCAATATCCTCGACGACGGCGACGACGGGCCCGCTGGTGCGCCGGGCTTTCGGACCGGTGAGAACGAAGCCGGTGGTGCCCCAGACGGTCGAGAACATTTCGCGCAGCTTGACACGATCGTGACTGGCGATCGGCTCGCCCAGCGCGACCATGTTCCAGGGGCCGCGCTCGGCGCAGGCGTCGGCCAAGGCGCTCGTGGCGTCGTGGTGACGAACACTGGATGTGAAACGTATGCCGGCCTCGCGAGCGGCCGCGGCGACGCGGCGGATGGTGGCCGCGGCGATGCGATGCTGGCGGCGCTGCAGCACGCCGGTATCGATCGGGCCCTTGATGGCGCCGGCAACTGAGATCTCGCGCGCGAACGGATAGGCTGCCAGGTCGATCAACATGCCGTCGTCAGTATAGAGGGCCTCGACTTCGGAGCGGAAGCTGCGCGCCAGTTGCAGCGCGGCATCGAGCGCGATGCCGGACAGCTGCGGGCCCATCTGCAGCACGACGCGGCCGCTGCCTTCACCGGCTTCGGCGACGTGGGCGATCATGGCGTTGCGGCTTTCGCGGTCGTGCGCACGGCGTCCGCCGCGACCGGCTGGCGCGAGAACGCGACGAGGCGGTCTTCGATCTGGCGATTGAGGCTGGGTTCGCCCGCCGCATCGGTGCGCGTGCCGGCCCTGATGCCGGTGAGGATCGTCAGGCCTTCGTCAACGTCGCCGGCAGCAAAGACCTGCAGCTTGCCCTTGCGCGCGGCCTCTACCACATCGGCGCGTAGCATGAGGTCGGCCTCGTTGGCGCGCGGGATGACGACGCTCAAGGGTCGCGCGGCGTCACGGCCGCCGTTGTGATCGAATGCACTCTCGATGGCGGCGCTGATGCCGGTGATGGGTAGCAGCGTGCCTGACGGCGAGACCCAGCCGGCAGCCGCGAACGAGGTGGCGATAGGCGCCTCGGCCAGCGCCGAAAACAGAGCATAGACCTCGGCGGCAGATGTGCGCGCGGCGTCGGCCGGCGACAGTGGCGGTTCGTGAACGATGGCGGCGGCGAGCGAGAGGTGGTGGGCCGGCACGTAGCGGCCGGCTACAAGGCTCCACAGCAGAGCGGATGAACCTGCGGCCGTGTCCGATCCCGGAGCGGCACGGGCGATGTCGGCGGCGGTGCCCTTGCCGGGACGGACGGTGGCCCAGACTTCGACGGGCTCGGGCGACAGGCCGAGCGCCAAGACGCGGCCGACGATGCTGGCGGCGGCCGGCGCAAACAGCGGCTGGATCCTGGCCGGGCGGCGCTCGGCCAGGGCGGCCTGGACATCGGCTTCAGTAATGGTGGCACGACTGGCCGTCGCGGCCTTGCGGCTGGCGTCGGTGGCGATGGCCAGCGGACCGGTGAGATTGCCGGAAAGCCGGCCGGGCCGGCCGGCCAGGCGTGCGGCTTCGCCGACAAGCAAAGCGACGGCCGCGGCATCGAGGGGGAGCAGCCCGCGCTCGTCGGCGGCGATGGCGATCATCTTGGCGAGAGCGATCTCGCTGTCCTCACTGCGGGCCGCATCATCAGCGAACGACGTGCGGATGCCGAACAGGGCCGCGCTGCCATCCTCGACGGTGGCCTCGGCAATCACGACGATACGCGAGGCAATGGGACACGCGTGCCCGGGCAGGCCGGCCAATTCTACGGACCGCGACTGCACGGCGGCGCGCAACGCCGACCACGCACCGGGCACACCGTCGAGGTGCGACGCGCTAATGAGGACGGCGCCCTTGCCGGCGCGCAGCAATGCCTCGGACAGGCCGGCGGCACTGATCGGCGGCTCGACCATGACCAGGGTCTTGCCGGCGCCTTCGATGACACGCCCGCAGTAATCGGGCAGAGACAGCGCGGCGCCCTCGCGGCAGGCGCGGCGGATGATGTCATCCTGCGCGAACGTCAAATAGGCCATGACCTGGGCGGCGCTGGAAAACTCCTTGGCCAACCCTTCAAAACCGCCGGAGACGGCGGGGCGCACATAGTCGGCAACGAGTTCGGCGAGCTCGCCGACCTGACCGCCGGCTTCAGAGGGGACGTCGGCCAGCAGCGTCTGGAGTTCCGCCTCGATGCTCTCGACCTTGCGGCGGACTTCGTCGCGCATGGCCTGGGGCAGACGTGCCAGGACTTCGGGCTTCACCACCTTGCCTTCGTGCATGGGGGCGACGGCAAAGCCCATCGGCGTCGTCAGGACGGCCACGTTCTGGGCGTGCGCCATCTCGCGCAGGCGGGCGAACGCATCATCGCGGACGGCGGCAAAGCCCGTCTCGATGGTCGACCGGCGAAGCGTAAGATCCTCGCCCTTGAGAAGGTACGGTAGCGTGTTGCGCAACTGGGCCACGACGGCGGTGATACCGGCGGCGAGGCGCTTGCCCTGTCCAGCAGGCACGGGAATGACGGACCATTGGGCGGCGCTACCTTCGCCGGCAACGAACAGCCAGTCGGATGCCGTGGCGTCGATGGCCCTCGGCACCGTCGCCAGGTGAGCTGCGACGGCGCGGCCGGCACCGCAGCCGGGAGGAGCCGTGATCAAAACATGCGCGTTGGCCTGCCCGGAAGCGGCCGCGAACGCAGAGCCAACAGCGTCCCAGACGCGGCGGGCTTCGAACGGCTCGGCAGGAGAGCGGGCAACGTCGGCGGTGGTCTTGAAACCGAGCTTGGAGGCATTCGTCGCGCGCGCTAGCTTGTCGACGTCCAAGGCGGCATGAACGGCCGGCCTGTCTTTGGCCGGGGCAGGCACGGGTCCTGCGGCCACAACGGCTGCGGCCGACGCGTCTTCGGATTTCTTGGCGCGCTTGAAGAACATCGACGACCCTTGACGTTATGACGCGTGACCTGCTGGCGATTTGGCGAGAGAAGATGTGCAACCCGAAAACGCGGCGGGAGTGCGGCACGCCGGTACTCTAGACGCTCCGCTCATTGACCTCATCGTGGTTTCACGCTGGTTTTAAGCTGACATGACAGATGAAATCGATCCACAACCTGATTTCTCGGGCGAGGTGCCGGCCAGCGTCAAGCCGGATCTGCGGCAGTCGGCAAATGCGCTCGATATTTGCCGCGGCGTCAACCGGCTGCTGATCGGGCACGGGTTCTCGTGCGTGTCGGAGCTGTCGCTGGCCAACGGGCGGCGCGCGGACGTAACGGCGCTGAACCCGCGCGGCGACCTGGTGATCGTGGAGATCAAGTCGTCGATTGAGGACTTCCGCTCGGACCAGAAATGGCCCGACTACCTGGAGTTCTGCGACCGGCTGTACTTCGCGGTGAAACCGGGTTTTCCGGTCGAGATCCTGCCCGCCGAGGCTGGCCTGATCCTGGCCGACCGTTTCGGCGGCGAGATCGTGCGCGAGGCGCCGGAAGGCAAGCTGTCGGGAGCGCGGCGCAAGGCGATGACCCTGCGATTTGCCCGCGCCGCCGCCCTTCGTTTGAGCGTGGCGCTCGATCCGGGGCTGGCCGCGTTATTCACAGACGCCGGATGAAGCCGCATTTTCATGGAACGGAGAAGTAGCAACATGCGTTAAGTTGCTCTGGCCCGCTCAAGGACGTTCTTATAGAAAAGGGCTATGGAGGAGCGTAATGGACAATCGAATGATAATTCTGGCGGTTTTAGCGCTGGTCCTGGTGCTTGCCTACGTCATGCTCACCCCCGCCACGGTGACGACGACGGCCCCCACCCCGGCGCCCGTGACCACGCCGGCACCCGCGCCGACGCCACCGCCGCCTGCGACGAACCCATAACGGGGTGTTCGGCTCAGGATTTACGACGCGCGCCGATTACTTCGGCGCGCGTTTTGCTAGAATGCGCTGCAGCGTGCGGCGATGCATGTTGAGACGGCGCGCCGTCTCGGACACGTTGCGATTGCACAGCTCGTACACGCGCTGAATGTGCTCCCACCGCACGCGGTCGGCGGACATGGGATTTTCCGGCGGCGGGGCCTTGGTGTTGACCGGAGCGAGAAGGGCATCCGTCACTTCGTCGGCATCAGCGGGCTTCGCCAGATAGTCGACCGCCCCGAGTTTCACGGCGGAGACGGCGGTGGCGATGTTGCCGTAGCCCGTCAGCACGATGATGCGCGCTTCGGGGCGCACCTTCGTCAGTTCGGCGATGACATCGAGGCCGTTGCCATCTTCCAGGCGCATGTCGACGATGGCGAACGCGGGAGCCTTAACGCGAATGAGGTCGACGCCCTCGGAGATCGAGTGCGCGCTGCGGACCTCGAAGCCGCGCATCTCCATGGCGCGGGCCAGTCGCTGCAGGAATGCCTTGTCGTCATCAACGATTATGAGCGAGCGGTCTTCCGGCAATTCATCCGGCTTAAAGGACAGGTCTTCGTTCACGCTTTTGCCTCCCGAGAGCCTAAGTATATCTGTGCGGGGCCTTTCGCCAAGCCCTTCAGGGTTTAATTCTGTTTTAGCTGGTTACCGTTCGTCCGACACGAATACTTGTAGCTGCTCCCGGACTTCTTGCTGCGCGGCCGCAGATGGGCTGTTGGCCCGGGCCTCAAAGACGTCGCGGGGCCAGGTGACGCGAACAACGGCGCCATGCTGGGGCGGAGCGCGGTTCTCCAGTTCCACGCGGGCGCCGGACCGCTCGAGCAGGGTCTTGGCAATGAAGAAGCCGAGGCCAAGTCCCGAGGCTTTACCGTACTTCTTGCGAGAATACGCCGGGCGGCTGGTGACATAGGGCTCGCCGAGGTTGTCGATGATTTCGGGTTTGAAGCCGGCGCCGTTGTCGGAGACGGTTAACACCACGGTGGCTGCGTCCCATTCGGCCATGAGATCGACGCGGGTGTCGGCGAAGTCGATCGCGTTTTCGATGAAGTTACCGAGGCCGTAGATCACACCGGGCAGGCGGACGCCGATCGGCTCGCGGGCGGCGGCATCCTCGGCCGTCTTCTCGGCGCGGGCGACGGTGATAATCGGTACGCGAGCGCCCTGATAGGGCGCGGAGGCCTCCTCCAGCAGCTCGCGCACGGCGAGGCTGGAATGCAGGGGATCCTGCTCGGCGGGCTGGCGCGTCAGTTTCTGCAGGATCTCGCGGCAGCGAATGGCCTGGGTGCGCAACAGCTCAATGTCCTCGAGCAGTGCGGGATTGTCCTGCGGCACCTGGCGCGCAAGTTCGGACGTCACCAGCGTGATCGTCGACAACGGCGTGCCAAGCTCGTGGGCGGCCGCGGCCGCCAGACCGTCGAGTGCATGCAGCTTCTGCTCGCGGGCAAGCACGATCTCAGTCGCGGCCAACGCCGCCGACATCTGCCGGCTCTCTTTCGACAGACGCCAAGCGTAGAGAGCAATGAAGAGCATGGAGATGATGACGGCGGCGAGCATGCCGAGGCGATAATGCAGCGGTTGCTCCAGCGTCTGGCCGGCGAACCAGGGCAGCGGCCAGGGGTCGACCGTGATGAGGCAGGTGGAAATCAGGGCGACGATGCCAAGCACCAGCGTGTTGCGCGGCGGCAGGGTGGCGGCCGAGACGGTCACGGGCGCCACGACCAGCATGGTGAACGGATTTTCGATGCCACCGGTCAGATACAGCAAGGCTGCGAGCTGCAGGATGTCGTAGGCGAGCAGGATGGAGGCAACGCGGACCGAGAGGCGGTAGCGCGCGGGGTAGCGGATCGACAGGAAGACATTGAGCCAGGCGGAAGCGGCGATCAACGCCAGGCAGGGGCCGATGGGCAACGAGAAGCCCATGCCCAGCGATACGGCGCCGATGGCGATGACCTGGCCGACGACAGCCAACCAGCGCAGGCGGACGATGGTATTGAGCCGCAAAGTGCTGCTGCCGTGACCGGCGGAGCGGAACTCTTCGAATGTGGCCAGTTTCATCGCAAAGCCAAGCTCGGGGCGGTAGGAGCCATGTTGAGTGGAACGCCCGCCAATTTCCGGGAGGAAACTCCCGGTCTACTTTGGGCGGACGGCCCTGTGCGTATAAGTCCCTACCTAGCACGCTTGCCAGACGGCGTCCGCCATCCGACAAAGCGGCGGCCTACGCTTTCGTCTCATACGGCAATCGGCAACAAATCGGGTGTGGACATGCGTCTCAAGGCTATCGTCATCGTCCTTCTGGGGCTGGCACTGGGCGGCCTATCGGCCTGGGTGCTGATCAGACAGGCGCCGCCGACGGGCGCCGTGACGACGGGCAAGGCGCTGGTCGGCGGGCCATTTACCCTGACGGACGCCAGCGGCAAGCGCGTCAGCGAGAAAGACTTCGCCGGGCGGAAGATGCTGGTGTTCTTCGGGTTCACGTCTTGCCCCGACGTTTGTCCCGGGGGCTTGAGAGTGATCGCGGCAGCGCTCGATAAACTGGGTGCCAAGGCCGACAAGGTGGCGCCGCTCTTCATCACGCTCGATGCGGAACGCGATCCGCCCGAGAAGACCGACGAATATGCGAAGAGCATCAGCCCCAGGCTGATCGGCCTTTCAGGGACGGCGGACGAGGTGAAGGCGGCAGCGCAGGCCTACAGGGTTTACTATAAGAAGGTGGCGGGCAGCGAACCCGGCAACTACACCTTCGACCACTCCTCGATCATCTATCTGATGGACGAGAGTGGTCAGTACGTCACCCACTACCCCTATCCCATCACGGTCGACGAGCTTGCGGCAAAGCTCGAAAAAGCGTTGTAACCGCACAACAACTTTCAAAGTTGCCGCGAATCAGCGACTCTGCGTCGACGTGTACGGAGAGCGTTAAGGCCGGAACTCGCGCCGATTGAACGATGTTGTGCTGCGCGAGATGATATCGAGTGCAGCTTGCGTTCGAGAGTTCCGACTGAGGGAAACACCGTGCTCTATCACTGGTTTGAAATGGGCCATGCCGCCATGGCCCCGGCGCGGGCTGCGGCCGGTCACGCCCGATCAATGCTCGACAATCCGTTCAACCCTTTCATGCACACCCTGATGGGGCGCCATGCCTCGGCGTCGCTTGAACTGTTCGAACGCAGCACGCGACGCTACGGCAAGCCGGAATTCGGCCTGACATCGACGACGGTCGACGGGGCCACCGTCGCGGTGCGCGAAGACATCGTCTGGCACGCGCCCTTCTGCAATCTCATTCACTTCAAGCGCAACATTTGCGACGCGCGCGCGGCACGCGATCCGCGTGTGCTGATCGTGGCGCCGATGTCGGGCCATTTCGCAACGCTGCTGCGCGGCACGGTGGAGTCGTTCCTGCCCGACCACGAGGTCTTCATCACGGACTGGCGTGATGCGCGCATGGTACCGTATGCGAGTGGGCGCTTCGATCTCGACGACACCATCGACTATGTGCGCCGGATGCTGGAGACGTTCGGCGGCGACGTGCACGTGTTCGCGGTGTGCCAGCCCGCGGTGCCGGTGCTGGCGGCGGTCGCGCGCATGGAAGCCGAAGGCGACGCCAACGTGCCGTGCAGCCTGATCCTCGCCGGCGGACCCGTGGATACGCGGGTGAGCCCAACGGCCGTCAATCGCATGGCGGAAGAGCGTGGCACCGAATGGTTCTCGCGCAACGTCATTACGACGCTGCCGTGGACGCAGCCGGGTTCGGGACGCAGCGTCTATCCGGGCTTTCTGCAGCTGACGGGCTTCATGTCGATGAACCTCGACCGGCACGCGCATGCGCACGGCGCACTGTTCGACAGCCTCGTCTCCGGCGACGGCGACAGCGCGGAGAAGCACCGCACCTTCTACGACGAGTATCTGGCGGTGATGGACCTGACGGCCGAATTCTATTTGCAAACCATCGACACGGTGTTCGTCCGCCATCTCTTGCCCAAGGGGGAAATGACGCACCGCGGGCAGCCCGTCGACCTCAGCGCGATCCGCCGCGTCGCTCTGATGACGATCGAAGGCGAGAAGGACGACATCACCGGGCGCGGGCAATGCAGTGCGGCAATCGCGCTGACATCTGGCCTCGATGCGTCGCGCAAGTTTCACTACGAGGCCGAGGGCGTCGGCCACTACGGCATCTTCAACGGGTCGCGGTTCAACGCGCATACGCTGCCACGCATCGCCCAGTTCATTCGCGTGCACGACGGCAAGCGGACGGCGCTTATCCCAACTTCTACGACCGCGGCAAAGACGCCGAAGACCGCGGCACGCGACGATGACGTAGCCTCGGTGGCGTTCACGTTCGGCGCAAGGGGCGAGTCACACGCCTCCAAATAGCGCTCTGCGACGCCTATAGACGCGAACTTTGTAGCGTTCGTCGCGGTTCGCTGCATCAGTATTCCTGCGTCAAACACCTAGGGCGCCAGCGCCACACACACACACTTCCTTTGGCATTGCCATCGGGTGTGATGAAAAAATGTATCTGGCGCACGTTGGCAAACTTGCTAAAAGTTGGATCGTGCTCAAGACATCATGGCTTCGCAACCCGCGCCTCAGCCGCGCGAACGATGCGGCTGTCAGTCTTAGTGATCCTGTCTTTGCATCGCGTGCGCATCACGCGGAACTGAGGAACTCCATGCCGCGCAAGCAAGCGACCGCAGCGAAGGCCATCACCGATCACTCCATGCAAGAGCTCAATGCTCCAATCGAAGTCCGACGACATCCCGGCGCGCGCCGCCTGACGCTGCGCGTCAGCCGCACCCGGCGCGCGGTCATCGTGACGCTGCCCGTGCAGTGCGACCTCGACGAAGCCGGAAGCTTCCTTCACCGCAACATGGCCTGGGTGCGTGAGCGGCTCGATAGCCTGCCAGCGCCCGTGCCGTTCCGCGACGGCGCCTTCATGCCTTTGCGTGGCGAGACGCACCGCATCGTGTTTCCCGGCCGGGCAGGGCGCGGCAAAGGCGTGGTGCAGCGTACGCCCATGAGCCCGTTCGCACAGCTCAGCGTCGCGGGAGATGCCGAGCACGCGTCGCGCCGGCTCGGCGACTGGTTGATCAAGCAGGCCCGCGAGGATCTGGACGAGCGGGTGGCTTTGCATAGCCGGCGTCTCGGGGTCAAAGCGTCGCGGATCAGCGTGCGCGACCAGACGAGCCGGTGGGGATCGTGCTCCACGACCGGCGCCCTTTCGTTCTCCTGGCGGCTGATCCTTGCACCCCGGCACATTCTGGACTATGTGGCCGCCCACGAAGTGGCGCATCTCGCCGAGATGAACCACGGGCCGAAGTTCTGGGCCCTCGTCCGCCGCACCATGCCCGACATGGATGAGGCGCGGCGCTGGCTGCAGATCTACGGCATGGACCTGCATCGTTACGGCCCGGCCCTCAGCAGCCGCTGATCCTTCTGCGCGGGGCCGTGTCTCGACTTAGAGAGTGACCAATGCGCACGGAAACCAAGAGCAAACTCGACCGCCTCTTGTTCATGCGGAAAGTGAAATGGGGCGCCGCCGGCATCGGGGTTGCGGTTCTGATCGGCGCCGGCCTCTATCTCTCGGGCCTGGATGCGACGGTGGAAAATCGCCGCGTCACGGGCGTCGTCGAGAAGATCGGCTCCTATAACGGCACTAACACACAAGGCGTACAGAATGGCCTCGCCGTCGACGTTCGGCTGGACGACGGACGCGAGGCTCATGTGCTGGTGCTGAAGCAGACGTCGCCTGCGATCGGCCAGCACGTCGAGGTGACCGAGCATCACCACGGCAGCGGGCGGCGAACGTATTCCTGGAAGTAACCGGCGACCTCGTTACGGCAGCAGGCCGTTCCCTGGCTTTCACGCGTTACTTCAAGTCGACGGTGGCCGCGTCGGGGCCGCCCAGTTCATGAATGAGCCCCTGGATCTCAGGGATCACCTTGGGCACGAGGAAGACAGGAACTGACTCGCCGCAGTAGTGCATCGTGGCCTTGTTGTACGGATTGACCCAGGTGTTTCCGGGAATTTCCACGCCACGTATGAAGCCGACGCTCAGGCCGATGAGACCAAATTCCGTTTTCTGCGGATTTAGGGGAAGAACCACCGGCCCACCCGAATCCCCCGTGCAGTTGTAGGTTCCGGTGGGGATCTCATAGACCGCGTAATATGCACTGTGCGGGGTATACTTGGTGGCCAACGACACAGTCGAGCGAGCCTTGATCGTCGTCGGCTTGATGTGCTGGAAGCCAATCATCGTCGTTTGCGCGACATTGGTGGCGTCGGGCAAGGCGGGCAGATTCCGGCCAGTCACCAACGCGACCGGCTTGGCAAATTTGGGGGCTCGCTTGAGCTTGGCGACCGCGTAGTCGTGAAAGGCGCCGTCCGCATGATGCTTGTCGCTGACGCCTTGCACCATGTCCACAGCCGCTTTCGCAAGGCGATAGTCAACGATCGCAATGTCTTCGAGCTTCTGGTCCTTGCCGTCCAGGGCAAATTTGGCCGAGTATTTCAACTTCGTATCGAAGCAGTGCGCTCCGGTGAGGACGTACTGGGAGCCGATCAAGGCACCAGTGCAGGCGGGCTTGCCGTCGCGATAGATTTTTGCCGTGAAACGGAGAGCGTCCTTCGCCTCGGACGTCGCAAGCAGGGGCGCATCGAAGTAGGCGAAGGCTGAGACGGGGAACAGGAACAGGAGGGAAATCCAGAATCTCACAATGCACCTCGTTGGCAACGCTCGGCCATAGGTCAGTTAAAAATGGTCGCCAAGTATACAGGTCGCTGCAGCCATGCTCTTTTTCTTATCATGATGTCTGCGGGCGGCGGATCGGCAAACTGCGATCCTCGAGGCATTTGCGGCGCGAAGTATACAAACCAAGCACGGGCGCACATCCGGCGCTTTGATTGGCTGCAAGGGTGGCGCTTGGGTGTCGGCCCCATGGTGTCACCCCATGCACATCGACCCGACATCCCCCTAGACGCGGGAGGCGTGCTGGCTATAGTGCGCGGCTTCTCGCTTCGGTTAGCCTCTGTGGCGGAATTGGTAGACGCGGCAGACTCAAAATCTGTTGTCAGTAATGACGTGCCCGTTCGACTCGGGCCAGAGGCACCATCCGCCACCATCGGATACGACGAGGCCCAGCATGCCCGCGACGAATGACCGGCAGATCGACTACGTGGAGTTCGGCGTCGTCGACATCGCGCGCGCCAAGGCATTCTATGGCAATGCGTTCGGGTGGACGTTCACCGACTACGGGCCGCAGTACTGCGAATTCAACGACGGGCGACTGAAGGGCGGATTCACCACGCTGTCGCCGGTGACGCCGGGCGGGGCACTGATCGTGCTCTATGGCGACGACCTGCCGACACTCGTCAGTCGCGTGGAGGCCGCCGGCGGACGTATCGCCAAACCGATCTACGATTTTCCGGGCGGCCAGCGCTTCCACTTCGTCGATCCCGACGGCTACGAGCTGGCGGTATGGGGCCAGGCGTGACGGCGGAGGCTTTTGCGAACAGCGCAGCGGCGATCGCCAAGGTTCTGGGCGTCTATTTCGACGGGCTCTACCACAGCGACACGACGCGGCTGGCGCAGGTGATGCACCCGCGGGCCCAGTACGTCTGCGTGACGGACGGCAGCCTGCTATACCGCACGATGGACGAGTATTTTCCAATCGTCGAGGCGCGTCCCTCGCCGGCGAGCCGCAACGATGCGCGCGGCGATCGCATCATTTCGATCGAGCTAGCCGGGCCGGTGACGGCGTTCGCACGTGTGGAGTGCGTGATCGCGCCCAAGTACTTCGTGGACCTGTTGACTCTGATCTTCGTCGACGGGCGATGGCAGATCATCTCCAAGGTGTTCCACTACGACCTGCGCAACAGTTGAATTCCCACACCAGGCAGTAAAACTGCCCTTCGGGCCTCCGTGTGCGGCTGATGTCCCACACTGAACAGGCAAAAGTACGCATAGCGGATTGCTGCCCAATTTTGGGCTATGGTACGCCTGCAAACCCTGGCGACAAATGACTAGGAAGACTGGAGCGATCATGCGCGTTTGGCTGGCTGTAGCGGCTCTGCTTTCCGGCTCATTGGCCGGCCTGACGGCTGCGCAAGCGGCGCCGACGCTGCTGTTCGACGCCGTGGACGGCAAGGTTCTCTACGCCGAGGACGCCGACGACCAATGGCATCCGGCTTCCGTGACCAAGGTGATGACGGCGTACCTGGTTTTCGAGGCCGTCAAGGCCGGCAAGGTCAAACTCGACGACAAGATCACGTGCAGCGAAAAGGCATTCCTGCAGCAGCCCAGCAAGGTGGGGCTGCCGATCGGCGGCGAGCTGACGGTGCAGAAGGGGCTGGAAGCGCTCATCATCAAGTCGGCGAACGACGTGGCGGTCATGCTGGCGGAAGCCGTGGGCGGCAGCGAAGAAGTATTCGTCCAAAAGATGAACGAGACGGCGCAGCGGCTCGGCATGACGCGTACCAAGTTCGTCAATCCCAACGGGCTGCCGGCACCGGAACAGGTGACCACGGCGCGCGACCTCGCCAAACTGGCACGGGCGGTGGTCAAGGACTATCCGGAATACGCCTCGCTGTGGACGATGTCAGAGATGCGTCTCGGCAAAATGCGACTTGGCTCGCACAACAGCCTGCTGCGTTCGTTCCAGGGTGCAGACGGCATGAAGACCGGCTTCATCTGCGACAGCGGCTTCAACGTGATCGCCAGCGCCACGCGCGATGGGCGCCGGCTGATGGCGGTGGTGCTGGGCTCGCCGACGAGCCGCGAGCGCACGGTTCGTGCAGCGGGCCTGCTCGAATACGGCTTCTCGGCCTACGCGTGGAAGATGGTGTTCAACCCGCAGACCGTCGATACGCTGCCGTTGCCGCCAGACGCCAAGGGCGTCGTGAGCGTGCGCCAGACGGTGCTGTCGTATGAGTGCGGCACGATCAAGCCGCGCGCGATCGCGACGCGACGTGCCAAGGCCAAGGCGCGCCGCGCCAAGGCGGAGGCGGAGAAGGGCGAAAAGGGCGGGGCCGCGAAACCGGCGGCTCAAAACAAGCCGGTTCAAGCCTCCAGTGCCGGATCTACCGCCCCCGCCACGAAGGCACAGTAGCGCATTCCCGACTGCCGCTCGCTAGGTGCTTGCCACGAACGGCGTTTCATTCGTGCACACTCGTCGTCGTCGGTGCGACGGTAACGCCGGCGCTCGCGGTTTTACGGCGTTGCGTGGCTCATTTCGACACTGCGGCGGCTGGCCGGACTTTTGCAGCACGGACATCGAAACGAGATCCGAGGACTGCGCTATGAGCACGATGAGCGAAGGCACCGACACAACGCCGGTCACAGGGTACGACGTCGTCTCGATGGCCGAGGTGCTGGAAGGCCGCCACGGCCAGCACGCTGCCGGAGTCGCGGACTTCCTCTCCAGTTTTCACCAGGTGCAGGGTGACGCGGGCCGGTCGTGGGCCTGGGCCGGGGTTGCAGTAGTGGTGCGCCGGCGCGAACAGCAAAGGCTGATGCAGCGCTAGATCGGCCTGCACGCAATTCATACAAAAAACGCGGCGGTCCAATCCGCCGCGTTTTTGTTTGCCTACGTCTGAGTATCAGCTGCGGACGCGCGGCCTGACGATGCGCGGGAAGTCGTCGACGCTGCGGTCGTCGTGCAGGGTTTGTTGAGCGCCATGACCGGGGTTGTCGAGGTGCCACCAACGATCGGCGCGGTCCTGCTTGGGCGGAACCTGGCGACCAACGGGTGGCTGCGGAGCCTGCGACTGCGGTGCCTGTGCTGTCGCCGGATTGCGGCGACGATAAGTGTCGACGGCTTCGGCACGCTGAGGTGCGGCGTCTTTGCCCGGCATGAGATTGCTGCCGGTGAACCACATCTCGATCAGGTCGATCTCGGTGGCCGACAGCTGCATGTGCTGGCGGCGGCACTGGGAGATCACGTAGTTGCGGAAGCGGTTGGCGAGGAGGATAGGCGATGCACCCTGCTCGAACCAGGGGTCGGGCTCGCTGACGACTTCCATCACGAAACGGACGTCGTCAGGATGGATGTCGGCGCCGTGCTGCAAGGCACGCTGCGAGACGTTGTTGATCGTCTGCGCACCCGTCAGGCCGTTGGAGGTAATCTCCTCGGCCATCGCCTCGAAGAGCGCGCGATAGTCGGGCGGCGAAAGTGGCGGCGCCTGGCAAGCCTCGTGGATGCGGGCAATCGATTGCTGAATCTGGGCCGGACTTTCGCCATCGGGCACCTGCTGAGCCGCGGGCGCGGACGCCTGATGGGCGTACTGCGTCGGTGTGCGCTGCTGCAGCGGAGGCTGCGGCGCGGGCGCGTAGGATGCCGGAGTTGAGGCCATGGGCGACGCCGCGAAGGGGTTCTGCGGCTGGCGTGGCGCGGGACGCGGCTGTGTTTCGAGACGCGGTTCCTGCCGCAATTCTTGGCGCGGGTCTGGCCGGGTCTCTGGCCTGCTCTCCAATCGGGGATCCTGCCTGGCTTCTGGCCTGGGCTCGGGCCGGAATTCCTGGCGTAGTTCAGGAGGCGCACGCAATGGCTCGCGCGCTTCGAGGCGGCGCGGCTCGCGTGCGCCAGGGTCGGGAGCGAGCTGGCGGGCGGCGTTGAAGACGTAGTAAGGCGGCTGATCGCTCATGCGCAGGTCGCCCGACAACCGGCGAGACAGAAGATCGCGGAAGGTGCCGGCGCCCGCCCAGTTTGTGCCAATTGTGCGTTCATGCCCCAGCGTGCGCACGGCACGATCGGCCAACGCTTCCAGGGGAACCGGCTGGCCGGCCGCCTGCACGGTACCGGCGACGTCAGCCATGATCTTGTTGGCAAGCTGCTCAAGCTGGGCCGCGGTCGGCTGGTCAGCCTCGATCAACCCTGCGGGCTGCGCCTGGCCCGAGGCAATGCGACCCTCCATCAGCAGGTTGATGAGATCGGCTTCGCGCACCTCGCCATCGCTAATGGCGGTGTAGGGCGTGGCCGTGTGATCGTTGGCGTAAACGACGGTGCGGCGTGCGTGGGCACGCAGCCGATGCAGGACGGGCGTGAAATCGGCGTCGCCGGACAGCAGGACGAACTCGTCGAAGTAAGTCTGGTGCTTCAGGAAGTCGAGGACGTCCATCACCATCTTGATGTCGGCGGAGTTCTTCAGTTGTGCCGTCAGCGGTGGGCAGTCCACGACCTCGAAGCCGGCGCGCAGGAAGTGGTGGCGCACGAACGGAAAGGAGTTCATGTCGGTGGAGTTGTCGTTCGGATTGCGGCGCGGCGAGGGATTGCCGTAGCAGCGATTCAGAACGATGCGACGCGGCCCGTCGAGGCTGATGCCCTGCGTCGAGGTGATGAGCCGCCCCGTCTCGATGCCACGCAGCCAGCCGCCGGCGTCCTTCGCGAAGCGGCGCGCCGCTTCCTCGTTCTTGCGCTTCAGCGACAAATAGATGTTGTCGTAGTCGACGAAGACGACGCTCAACCCTGGGCCAGTAGACTGGTCCTTCATAATCGGCAAACCCCCGCTAGCCGCACTTCAACTCTCGATGAGCTTGTTCACGAGTCGCCAGGGCGCCACAAGCGCAGCCAGTCCGCACCTGTCCGGCTTTTGAAAACTGCGAACAGTTACAGTGCGATAGTTGGTCCGTCGTGCGTAGAATATCGTGGAAAAGGTTTTGGGACGCCGTTTTTGGCGCTGCGTTTCAAGGCGGCGATTCGCGTTCCGGCGCGAAGTCGTTGGGCGCAATCTCAAAACCGGCGAAGTCGAAGCCGGGAGCCACGGTACAGCCGACAAGCGTCCATGGGCCGAGACTGCGGGCGCGCTGCCAATGACCCGTCGGCACGATGGCCTGGGGGCGCTCGCCGCGAAGGAGATCAGGACCGAGCGTCACGGGTGCCGCCGCGCCGAGCGGGGGTGCGATCTCAAGAGCGAGGGCCGCACCGGCGTACCAGTGCCAACCTTCGGCGGCGTCGACGCGGTGCCAACGCGAGACTTCGCCCTCACGCAGCAGGAAGTAGATGGCCGTGGACGCGGAACGCGTTGCGCCGGCGGGCGCGATATCGCGAAAGGTTTCGCGATAGTGGCCGCCTTCGGGATGCGGCAGAAGCTGCAGCAGGCGAATGACGTCGTCAGCTGACAGCTGCTCCGCGGTCGGCATCGGCGCATCAAGCCTTGTTCTTGCGTTCGCGCAGTTCGGCGAAGACCTTCCAGTCCGCGGCGGCGCCGAGCTTCAGGCGTTCGCGAATGGCGGCGGAGTGGGCGCGCAAGAACGGGTTAGTATCGAGTTCGGCGCTGAGCTGCGTGGGCACAGTCGGCTCGCCTTTGGCGCGCAGGGCCTCGAACTCGGCAACGCGCCCCTGCAAGGCGACGTTGTCGGGATCGACGATCAGGGCAAACTTGGCGTTGGCCATCGTGTATTCGTGGCCGCAGTAGATCATGGTCTTGGCGGGGAGACGCGTCAGCTTCTTGAGCGAGTCGAACATCATCTCATAGCTGCCTTCGAACACGCGACCGCAGCCGATCGTGAATAGCGTATCGCCGACGAAGGCCACGCCGGCGCGTGGTAGATAGTAGCTGATATGGCCGAGCGTATGGCCGGGGGTTTCCAGTACCTGTACGGCGAACTGGCCGAACGCAATCTCATCACCCTCGCCGACCGGCTTGTCGAGACCGGGGATGCGGGCGGCCTCGCCGCGCGGCCCGATGATCGTGCAACCCGTCTGCTCCTTGAGGGCGAGGTTGCCGCCGGTGTGGTCGTTGTGATGATGCGTCGTCAGGATGTGGGTGAGACGCCAGCCTTTTTCCCGCAAGGCGTTTTCAACGGCTGCGGCGTCGGGTGCGTCGATCGAGGCGGTGACGTCCCGGTCCGGGTCGCGGATCAGCACGCCGTAATTGTCCTTGAGGCAGGGAAAAAGGTGAATGTCGAGATGAGGCATAAGCCAGGCAGCCGGTTGTTTCAGGAGGGGTCGACCCTAGACGTCGCGAGGCGTCATATCAACATCAGGGGGCACGCATATGTGTTTAGCGATGTTGTGCTAAAGGATAAGCACGGCATCGCACTTTCAGGATTACATGCACGATGCACGTCGACGTCGCCGACCTACGCGATTTCTACAAATCCGGTCTCGGACAGATGGTTCGCCGGATCGTGGGGCATCGCATCAGCGCACGCTGGCGGCCCATGCGCGGCGGTGTGATGATCGGCCTTGGCTTTGCCTCACCCTACCTCGGCGGTTTCTGCGGCGAGGCCACCCGGGTCGGCGCGCTGATGCCCGAGGGGCAGGGTGCGCTGGTGTGGCCGGCCGACGGGCCGGCGCGCGCCGTTCTCGTCGACGAGGAGCGGCTGCCGCTGCCGGATAACTCGGTTGACCGGCTGCTCGTCGTGCATTGCCTGGAAGTGGCAGCGCGCACCGACCTGATGCTGCGCGAGATCTGGCGTGTGCTGCGACCGGAAGGCCGGCTGCTGATCGTGGTGCCGAACCGACGCGGCGTGTGGGCGCGGCTGGATACAACGCCGTTCGGCGTCGGCCGACCCTACAGCCGCTCGCAGCTGGAACGGCTGCTGACGGGGGCGATGTTCACGCCGGTGGACTGGACCGGCGCACTCTACGTGCCTCCCTTCGACCGGCGCATCCTGATGCGTTCGGCGTTGGCGATGGAGCGGCTGGGATCGCGCGTGTCGCCAGCATTCGCCGGATTGATCATGGTGGAAGCGCGCAAGGAAATGACGGCGCAAATCGGCAAACCCGTGCGCGCCACGGCACTGCGCGATCTGGTACAGGCGCATGGGGCGCGGCTGGTTTCTAACAATAGAGTTCGAAGCGGCGACCGGTAGATTGAGTCAAGCGCAGCGCGACCCAACAACTTAAGGGGTGCACGCGACGCGGCGTCTTCCTGGGTTGCTGGCTAACGTGATCTCTCGCGGAGCAGGAACACGGCCTTCTCGCCGAAAAGGTTCTGTAATGCGATGGAGCGCTTGATAGGCAGCTGCTGGCCGTAGCTGTTGAAGGCGACGGCGGTTTCGACCTCGGCATTCACCAGCTCGGCGAGGTCGGCGAAGTCCTTAATGGTGCACAGGTGGGCGTTGGGGCTCGCGTACCACGTCTCCGGCAGGTTCTCCGTTATCGGCATGCGACCGTGAAGGAGCAGCTGCGAGCGGATGCGCCAATGACCGAAATTCGGGAATGACACGATGGCCTTGCGGCCGATGCGCAGCAAGTGCTGCAGCACGGTCTGCGGCTGTCGCGTAGCCTGGATCGTCAGCGACAGCACGGCGTAGTCGAAGGCCTGGTCGGGATAATTCAACAGATCGCGATCCGCATCGCCCTGGATAACGGAAAGGCCGCGCGCCACGCAAGCGTTGACGCGCTCGCGCGACAGCTCAATGCCGCGCGCGTCGACGTTGCGGCGATCGGCAAGGAGTTGCAGCAGCGCGCCATCGCCGCAGCCGACATCCAACACGCGAGAACCGGGGGCTACGAGGTCGGCGATCAAGAGATGGTCGGCGCGATCGGTCAGCGGCGCGGTGTTGGTCACAGGCTTGTCCATATCCGGCGGCCTCAAGCGATCGCAATGCCGCGCTTGGCGGCAGCAGCGTTGATGAAGCCACGGATGGTGGCGAAGAACACCGGCTCTTCCAGCAGGAAGGCGTCATGGCCCTTGTCGCTCTCGATCTCAACAAAGGACACGTTGGCTGCAACCGCATTCAGGGCGTGGACGATGAGGCGGCTTTCGCGCGTGGGGTAGAGCCAGTCGCTGGTAAAGGAGACGACGCAGAAGCGAGTCTCGGTGTCCTTGAACGCGTTGGCGAGCACGCCGCCGTGCTCGGCGGCGAGATCGAAATAATCCATGGCTCGCGTGATGTAGAGATAGCTGTTGGCGTCGAAGCGATCGACGAAGGTGGAGCCCTGATGACGCAAATAGCTCTCCACCTGGAAGTC
Source organism: Hyphomicrobiaceae bacterium (assembly GCA_965279065.1). Classification (GTDB taxonomy): domain Bacteria; phylum Pseudomonadota; class Alphaproteobacteria; order Rhizobiales; family Hyphomicrobiaceae; genus JAKAXS01. Next base: position 119,302 of record OZ257134.1, on the reverse strand, counting down.
GGCGTCGAACGAGAAGGTGACGCGCGCGCGGTCCTGCAGCGTGCGGCCGAACTTCTCGTGCAAGGCTTCCTCAGACAGATAGGTGATGTGGGCGGCCATGCGCGCGACGGCGAGGCCGTTGCGCGGCACCTTGCCCTCGGCATAGTAGTCGCCGCGGCACCAGTCGGGATCGGCCATCACGGCCTGGCGGCCGACCTCGTGGAAGGCGATGTTCTGCGAGGAGTGATAGGCGGCCGTCGCGATGGGAATGGCGCAATGGACGCGTTTGGTGTGGCTTGCAGCCCATTCCAAGACCTGCATGCCGCCCATCGAGCCGCCGACGACGGCGAATAACTGGTCGATGCCGAGGTGATCGATGAGGCGCACCTGCGCATTCACCATGTCGCCGATGGTGATGACCGGAAATCCGAGGCCGTAGGGTTGGCCGGTGCGCGGGTCGATGGACGCAGGGCCGGTGGAGCCCATGCAGCCGCCGATGATGTTGGGGCAGATGATGAAGAATCGGTCGGTGTCGATCGGACGTCCGGGGCCGACGAGGCTGACCCACCAACCGGGCTTACCGGTAATGGGGTTCGCGCTGGCGGCGTGCTGGTCGCCGGTGAGCGCGTGGCAGATGAGAATGGCGTTGGAGCGGGCAGCATTAAGTCTGCCGTACGTCTGATAGGCCACTGAAAAAGGGCTCAGCAGCTGGTCACAGGCCAGACGCAAGGGCGCGTCCTCGGCGAAGTGCACCACCTGGCTCGACGGGCGGTGGACCTCGCTCAAGCGGGTCGAGGCGGCATTGCTTAATTTTTCGCCCGGCGCCGTGCTCATCGCGCTTCCGTTATCATTGCTCGCGGGGTTGTCTTGCCGCCGCGGCATCGTATCAGACCAGACGTTAACAGAGGCGGCGGCAGGTGAGGTTAGCTAGGCGCTCGCGCCTGAAAGTCAATCATTTCTTTGCTTTGAAATCGGCGGGGCGCCCGCTATTGATCGGGCCCATTCAACAGGACGTGAAGAGCAATGAGCGCGCCGACGCCCCGCCCAGGGATTCTCGACATCGAAGCCTACGTTCCGGGCGAAAGCAGCGTGCCGGGCGGCGGCAAGCCGATCAAGCTGTCGTCCAACGAAACACCGCTGGGCCCGAGCCCGCACGCGATCGCTGCTTATCGTGCCGCGGCCGCCGATCTGGAGCGCTATCCGGACGGACAGGCGACAGCCCTGCGCCACGCGATCGCCAAGCGCTACGGCCTGGACGCGGCCCGCATCGTGTGCGGGGCGGGGTCAGACGAGGTGCTGGTCATGCTGGCACACGCCTACCTGGGTCCGGGCGACGAAGGCATTTTCACCGAGCATGGGTTTCTCGTCTATCGCATTGCCATCCTGGCGTGCGGCGCGACGCCGGTGGTGGCGCCGGAGACGAACTTCACTGCGGATGTCGACGCCATCCTGGCGAAGGTGACGGAGCGGACGAAGGTCGTGTTTCTCGCCAACCCGAACAATCCGACCGGTACCTACCTGCCGATCGACGAGGTGCGGCGGCTGCGTGCGGGGCTCCCGTCGAACGTGCTGCTGGTGCTCGATGCCGCCTACGCCGAATATGTGCGGCGCAACGACTATGAAGCCGGTCTGGAACTCGTTGCCACCACCGACAACACGGTGATGACGCGCACGTTCTCCAAGATCTACGGGCTGGCGGCGTTGCGCATCGGCTGGGCGTACTGCCCGGCTGCCGTGGCGGACGTGCTCAACCGCATTCGCGGGCCGTTCAACCTGTCGTCCGCATCGATCGCGGCGGGGGCGGCGGCGATCGCCGACGAGCGGCACATCATGGTGGCCGTGCAGCACAACGAGATCTGGCTGCAGCACCTGACGGACGAGATCGGCAAGCTGGGGCTGAAGGTGACACCGAGCGTTGGCAACTTCGTTCTGATCCATTTTCCGGACGACGCTAAACGTGGCGCGGTCGCGTGCGACACGTACCTAAAGTCGAAGGGCATCATCGTGCGGCGGGTGGCGGGTTACGGGCTGCCGCACTGCCTGCGCGTCACGGTCGGGACGGAAGCGGAGAACCTGGCGGTCGTGGCAGCCTTGGCCGAATTCGTGGGGGCTGCAAAGTCATGAGCGGACCCATGTTCGAAAAGATCGCGCTGATCGGCATCGGCCTCATCGGCTCGTCGATCAGCCACGCGGCGCGACGCGGCAAGCTGGCGAAGAGCATCGTCGGCAGCGCGCGCACGCCGGAGACGGTAGCGACCGCAAAGCGGCTGGGCATCATCGACGAGGGCTTTGCCTCGGCGCGCGAGGCCGTGCGCGGCGCGGACCTGGTCATCCTGTGCGTGCCGGTGGGCATGTGCGGGCCGATTGCGGCGGAGATCGCGGACGCGCTGGAACCCGGGGCGATCCTGACGGACGTCGGCTCGGTGAAGGCGGCGATCTGCAAGGATGTAGGGCCGCACGTGCCTGCGGGCGTGCACTTCGTGGCCGCGCATCCGGTAGCGGGCACCGAGAAGTCCGGCCCCGAGTCCGGGTTTGCCGAGCTGTTCGACAACCGCTGGTGCATTCTGACGCCGTTGCCGGATGCCGACGCTGCCGCGGTGGAAAAGCTGTCCAAGTTCTGGATCGCACTCGGCTCCAACGTCGAAATCATGACGCCGGAGCATCATGACCTCGTGCTGGCCATCACCAGCCACGTCCCGCATCTCATCGCCTACAACATCGTCAATACGGCCGCGCACCTGGAGCGGGTGACGGACAGCGAAGTGATCAAGTTCTCGGCGGGCGGCTTCCGCGACTTCACGCGCATCGCCTCATCGGATCCGACGATGTGGCGTGACGTATTCCTCAACAACAAGGAGGCGGTGCTGGAAATGCTGGGCCGCTTCGCGGAAGATCTGACGGCGCTGCAACGGGCGATCCGCTTCGGCGATGGAGAGGCGCTGTTTCAAACGTTCGCGGAGGCGCGAGAGATCCGGCGCGGCATCATCCAGGCCGGGCAGGAGACGGCGGCGCCGGACTTCGGGCGCGTGAAAAGCAGATCGTAACGCGCGGGACAGCCTGCCAAGCGACTTCGGTTGAAAAGATGCTGGATAAGGCGGTGCGATGGTGACCGACACGCCGCTTTGGCCGGTTGCATGACCGGCTTCATCGACTAGGCTGCGACGTGCCTGCGACCGCGGGCTGAGAGGCCCGCCGTCCGTGCTGATAATCACGAAATTCTTCTCACGCCTAAGACGCGCGGCCGAGGAGCCGGCCGTCGAAGCCGGTCCGGGGGACGATACGCCCAGCGACGAGACGTGGGTTTTTGCCTATGGCTCGTTGATGTGGCGGCCTGGCTTTCGCTATGCGGACGCGGTCCGTGCGAGCCTGCACGGCTACCGGCGCGGCTTCTGCATTTATTCGGTGCATTATCGTGGCTCGCCGCGGCGACCGGGGCTGGTGCTCGGTCTGGAGCGCGGAGGGTTGTGCGAAGGCATCGCCTATCGCATCGCACCGGAGGATGCGGACGATGCGCTGGCCTATATTCGCAATCGCGAACAGGTGTCCGGCGTCTATCGCGAGAAGATGGTGCGGCTGTCGCTGGCGGGTGACACGCACCGCATCGTCACGGCGCTGACTTTCGTGGCGGAGAAGCGGCATCCGAGTTTTGCGCGCGCGCTGCCATTGGCGCGGCAAGCCAGAGTGATCCGCGGCGCCTCCGGCAGCTCAGGGGCGAACCTGGACTATCTGATCAACACGATGATGCATCTGCGCGAACTGGGCATCCGCGACCGGCAGTTGGAGCGGTTGCTAACGGTGGCGGGCGTCTACTTCGCCAAGGGCGAAGCGGTCGAGGGACATCGCGCGCGGGCCAAACCGCTCGACGCGACGCCGCAGTCGCTCCGGCAGCTCAAGATCTCGCGCGGGGCGCTGGAGCAGCGCAACCGCTTTGTCTACCGCGGGCGGCTGACGGGAGTTTGAAGTCGGAGGCTGGACCGCAAGGGTGCAAATAACAACGGCAGCACACGAGTGCTGCCGTTGTCGAGACAGGAGAGAGGCTGTCGTAAAGAGTTGGCCGCCGGCCGTGCTAGTGGCGGACGTGGGAGCCAGGACCGCCGGTTTCGCCCAACAGGCCGGACTTCAGATCGAACTCGATCAGCTTGCCCTGGCGCGAATTGCCGGCGAGCAGGTGAATGTGCACTTCGGTGGCACCCATCGTCGCGCCGAGTTGGCGGATGCGCGCAAGATTGAGGGATGGTGCTTCCTCGGCGACGCGGCCAACCATCAGCGCGTGGCACATGCCCGAGGCGTCACGGCGCACGAGCAGATAGTTCGCGGCCGGAATGGCGGGGCAGTCGATCAGGCTATAGACGGTGTGGACGTAGCGCTGGCCGGAAGCGCCGAGCCAGAAATGGAAGCGTTCCGAGACCGGCGGGGCGTAGCCGGCGGCTACCGTGGCGTCTTGCGGGACGCCGGTGCGCTGCATGCGGACTTCAGCCAAATCAATGATGCGAGTGGCCATCGTGCGATCCCTGCTGCGGTGCCTTCGGAACTGGCCAGGCTGGCCGCGAAAGTGTGCTCTGAAGGCAACATGCCAGAATTTTCTAGCAAAAATGTGGCCTGAAGTCAGTCATTCTGCGGCCGAAGCTGTGGATGACGGACGGGACGCGGGCCGGACAATACGCACAAAACGCTTAATAATCTGGGTATTAACCCACTTTAGCCGCAGCGAGAGAAGCCGCAGCTTTGACAGATCCAGCAGCCTTCGCTGCGCACGAAACTCCTTGACGAACAGCGCGGACAGTGACGGGCGCCGGCCGTGCCTGCGACGGCGCGGCGGGCAAGCGGCGGAGATTCCGCCTGTGACGACGGGCCGTCGCCCGGCGACGACGACGACATTGGACCACCTTCGCCGCTTGTTGGCTGTTCCAGCGAGAACAGCGGCGTCTCCCGCGCAGACAGGAAACCGATGCGGACCATGTGCGCCTCGATGACCTCGCCGATGGCGGCGAGCAGGCTCGGGACGTAGCGGCCCTTGATCCAGCGGCCGCCCTGGGGGTCGAATACGCCTTTCAGTTCGTCGGCGACGAAGGCCACGTCGCCGCCGCGGCGGAAGACGGCGCTGATCATGCGGGTGAGGGCGACCGTCCAGGCATAGTGCTCGAGATTGCGGGTGTTGATGAAGATCTCAAACGGGCAGCGGCGGCCGTCGCGGACGATGTCGTTGATGGTGACGTAGATGGCGTGATCGCTCTCGGGCCACTTGAGCTTATAGGTGTAGCCTTCGAGAACGGGATCGCGCTCCAGCGGCTTGGACATGTAGACGACAGCGCCCGTGTCGCGCGGTGCGGCCGCCACGAGTTTGGGTGCCGGAACTGTGGCGACGGGCTCAGTCGCTAGCTCCGGCGCGGCGGATTGCAGGACAGCGCCGGTGACCTCGTTGGGACGATAGGTCGTGCAGCCTTTCAGGCCCTGGGCATACGCTTCCAGATAGACCGACTCGAATGCGTCGAAGCCGATCTCGGCGGGCACGTTGATGGTCTTGGAGATGGAGCTGTCGACGTGCTGCTGGACCGCGGCCTGCATGGCGAGGTGATCCGCCGGCGTCAGGGTGGCGGCGGTGACGAACGACGGCGGCAGGGGTGCATCCGCCCCGAAACGCTGGCGGAAGAGCCGATGGGCGGCGTCTTCCACAATCTGCTCCCGCGCGGAGCCATCCGGTTGCAGCACGCGCCGGCGCGCGGAAAAATCGAAGACAGGCTCGATGCCGCTCGAGACGTTTCCGGCCAGCAGCGAGATGGTACCGGTGGGCGCGATCGACGTGAGGCAACCGTTGCGGATGCCGTGACGGGCGATGGCGTCGCGCACCGGTTTGCTCAGAGCCGTAACGTTGGGCCGCTGGAGGAACTGCTTCGCATCATACAGAGGGAAGGCGCCTTTTTCAGACGCCAGTTCGGCGCTGGCGAGGTAGGCGGCGTTCTGGATCGTCGCCATCCAAGAGCCGGCAAGCTTGACGGCTTCAGGCGAGCCGTAGCGGGCGCCGAGGAGGATGAGCGCGTCGGCGAGGCCGGTGACGCCGAGTCCGATGCGGCGCTTGGCCTGCGCCTCGCGTCGCTGCGGCTCCAGCGGATAGCCGGAGACGTCGATGATGTCGTCGAGAAAGCGGATTGCCGTGGCGACGCGGGCTTCCAGCCTCACGGTATCGAGCGTGGCGCTCTCATCGAAGGGCTTAGTGACGAACTGCGTGAGATTGATGGAGCCGAGCAGGCAGGCGCCGTAGGGCGGCAGAGGCTGTTCTCCGCACGGGTTGGTGGCGAAAATCTCCTCGCAGTAGGCGAGGTTGTTGCGACTGTTGACGCGATCGATGAAAATGACACCCGGTTCGGCGAAGTCGTACGTGGCGCGCATGATGCGATGCCAGAGATCGCGCGCAGCGATCGTGCGATAGACGACGCCGTCGAACACCAGATCCCACGCAGCATCGGCTTTGACGGCAGCCATGAAGGCGTCGGTGACGAGGACGGAGAGATTGAAGTTGCGCAGGCGCACGGCATCGGCCTTCACGCCGATGAAGGTTTCAATGTCGGGGTGATCGCAGCGCAGGGTTGCCATCATGGCGCCGCGGCGCGCGCCCGCCGACATGATGGTGCGGCACATGGCGTCCCACACATCCATGAAGCTGACGGGCCCGGACGCGTCGGCGCCGATGCTTTTGACGGGGGCACCCTTGGGGCGCAGGGTGGAGAAATCGTGGCCGATGCCGCCGCCCTGCTGCATCGTCAGTGCGGCTTCCCTGACATTATCGAAGATGGCCGACAGATCGTCGTCGATGCGGCCCATGACGAAGCAATTGGAGAGCGTCACGGCGCGGCCAGTGCCGGCGCCGGCGAGAATACGGCCGGCGGGCAAGAACTCGAAATTCTGCATCGCCTCAGTGAAGGCCCTGGCGTGGCGCGCGCGGCCCTTCTTGCCGCCACGCTCGGCGGAGGCGGCCGCCTCAGCGACGCGCGTGAACGTGTCCTGCAGCCCTCTGTCGCCCGCGTCCGGCGCGCCGGAAACGGCGAACCGATACTTGCTGCGCCAGATCTCTTCCGAGATTGCGTTGGGAAATTCCGCGCCGATTTTGCCCGCTGACGTCACTGTGCACCTCTGGGCCCAATATAAGGGCCTTGGCGCTTTTCGTCAAACAAATGTTCTTATTATGTTCGCTTTTCGTGCGCATCGCTGCGCGACATGGTTTCCGATTTCAGCGGAGGCGGGTCGCGTGACGCCAGCGCCTCGGTGACGAGGCGGCTGCTGGCGTCTTCCAAACGCTTTTCCAATTCGGCCTTGAAGGCCTTGCGGGGCAAGCCGGGAGGAATCGGCTCCAGGAATTCGACGACGATGGTGCCGGGGAAGCGCAGCAGGCTGCGGCGCGGCCAGAAGAGGCCCGAGTTGAGAGCCAGCGGAATGCACGGTACGCCGAGACCTTCATAGAGCGCGACGTAGCCGGGCTTGTAGTCGGGCGGCGCACCGGGCGTGCGGCGGGTGCCTTCCGGGAAGATGACCACCTGGCGATCCTGTGCGATACGGGATCGGGCCTGCTCTACGAGGGCCTTGAGGGCGGCGGCGGCGCGGTCGCGTTTGACCAGGATGTGCTCGAACTTCACGCAGAACCAGCCGTAGAAGGGAATCCACTTCAGTTCGTCCTTGAGGACGATCGCGGGATCGCGAAACAACGGCACCAGCGCGAACGTGTCCCAGGCCGACTGATGCTTGGAGACGATAAGGCAGGCGCCCTGGGGCACGCGTTCATGGCCACGAACTTCCATGCGCGTCCCGGCGATGTGCTTCAGCAGCCAGAGGCTGGCCAGGCCGTGCAGGCGCAGGCCCTCCATGGCCCAGAGGCGCGGACCGAGCAGCAGCCAGGAGCCGAGCAGCAGGAACAATGCCGTCGTAACGTAAAAGGCAATGGCGAAGAGGTAGGAGCGGAGGATCAGCATGGGCGCGTTGATGCCTGCGGTCGGGTCAGGCGTCAAATGTTGGCTCTTGGCCTGCCGGGTGCAGGCGTCTCGGCAATGGAACTCTCCTCCCATGGGCCGATGACGCGCGAGGCTGCATAGCGGGCGGCAGCGGGCAGGAACTTCAGGTACTCCGACATGAGGACCCGGGCGGTGCGCGGCCGGAGCCACCAGGCGCCGTCGGTGAAGCCGGGCGGCTGCACAGGATGGGCGATCAAGGTCGTGTTCGGCAGTTCGCGAGCCAGCTCGGCGATGGAGCGGGGCATGTGATAACTGGACGTCACGACGATCAACGTATCGAAGCGCATGGCCTCGGCCCACGACCGCGTCTCGTCGGCGTTGCCGATGGTGTCGAGCGCGGTGTAGCCGATGTCGACGCAGCAGTTGAACTCCTGCTCGCCAAGGCCCGAGATGCGAATGAGGTCCTGGCGGCCCGTGTGGCGGTTCACGCCGGAGATGAGCAGGCGATCGCCGTGGCCTTCGCGCAGCAGGCGGGCGCCTTCCAGGATACGGGTGGGGCCGCCGGTCAGCACGACGATGCCGTCGGCCTTGGCCTGGGTGGGGTCCGGCGTGCGCATGACGATCACCGCGAACGCGACAAAGCCGAGCACGACAGCGGCAGCAAGCGCGCTGAGCGAAACCTTCAATGCTCGCATCACTTTTGGCATGGCCGAGTCAACAATCGTCCGCATCCGCGCACGCGCGTCAGCCGCGTACGATTGCTTTAGACTAGACGATTTGGGGGGCCGTGTGACAGGGATTTGCTGCGCGCTTAACCGATCGTTTCGGCTGCCGACGGCAGTTTCCACAGACCGATCGGGCTGCAGGGCAGAATTCGGCTTCGTTCAGCCGCCGGTCACGCTCATATGTCTGCCTACGGATGGTTTCGACGTGCGCCGGTCGATGATGAAATCGTGGCCCTTAGGCTTGGCGGCAATGGCCCCATCGATGGCATTCTGCAGCAATTCGTCGGTGACGCCGGCGCGCAACGGTTCGCGCAGGTCGGCCTTGTCGTCCTGGCCGAGGCACATGTAGAGGGTGCCGGTGCAGGTCAGGCGCACGCGGTTGCAGCTTTCGCAGAAGTTGTGGGTCATCGGCGTGATGAAGCCGAGCCGTCCGCCCGTTTCCTTGACCGTGACATAGCGCGCGGGACCACCGGTGCGGTAGGCGCTGTCTTCAAGCGTAAAGGTGTTCATCAAACGCGCGCGCACGATCGACAAGGGCAAATACTGGTCGGCGCGGTTCTCGCCGATATCACCCATGGGCATGGCTTCAATGAAGGTGATGTCGGCGCCGCGGTCGTGGGCGAAGCGGACCAGGCTCTCGATCTCGTCTTCGTTGACGCCCTTCAGGGCGACGGCATTGAGCTTGAGTTTGAGGCCCGCCTTGGCGGCTGCGTCCAAGCCCTGCATGACGACCTTGAGGTCGCCCCAGCGGGTGATGGTGCGAAACTTCTGCTCGTCGAGGCTGTCGATCGAAACGTTGACGCGGCGGACGCCGCAGGCGGCGAGATCGGCGGCGTATTTGCCGAGCTGGCTGCCGTTGGTGGTCAGCGTCAGCTCTTCGAGATTGCCGCTGTCGATGTGGCGGGAGAGGCTCTTGAACAGCCACATGATATTGCGACGGACGAGCGGCTCGCCGCCGGTGATGCGCAGCTTGCGCACGCCGCGATCAACGAAGGCCGAGCAGACGCGGTCCAGTTCCTCAAGTGTCAGAAGATCCTTCTTGGGAAGGAACGTCATGTGCTCGGACATGCAGTAGACACAACGGAAGTCGCAACGATCGGTCACGGACACGCGCAGGTAGGTTATGTGCCGTCCAAAGGAGTCGACCAACGGCTCGTGGCGCTGCGGAGCGAATATGATCGGCTGCTGGGCGTCTGTCATCGTATCCGGCTCAAGCACACAGTTAATTTTGGGGTCGCAGGCGTCGTTTTCAACCTTCACAAAGCGATAAGCCAGCTCGAGGCTCGACGCAAACGCTTGTTCTTGGAAAATTGAACGGGTAGTCCTTACCGCAAACGACAACTGCAGCAAAGCCTGCGCCAAATGTCCCATCTGGGGGGGAAGTAATGACGAACAATGCAGCCGGGGTGGACACACCGCCGGGACTTCTGGACCGCGAGCGCATCGTCGCGACCGCGGGCTTCAATCGATGGCTAGTGCCGCCTGCGGCCCTGTGCATTCATCTTTGCATCGGCATGGCGTACGGGTTCTCGGTGTTCTGGAAGCCACTCGAGGGTGCGCTGGTCGGTGCGGACGGCAAAGCCTTGCCTCTGTGTGCTGCTGGTGTGCAGACATTCGGCGAAAAGGCAGCGGGAACGCTGAGAGCGCTGACGGCAACGGACTGTAACTGGAGCCAGTTCGACCTCGGCTGGATGTATACCTTCTTCTTCGTGCTGCTCGGTGTGTCCGCCGCGATCTGGGGCGGCTGGCTGGAGCGCGCCGGACCCCGCAAGGCCGGACTCGTGTCGACGTTGTGCTGGTGCGGCGGCTTGCTGATCTCGGCCCTCGGCGTCTATCTGCATCAGCTCTGGTTGCTCTGGGTTGGCTCCGGCATCATCGGCGGCATCGGTCTCGGCCTCGGCTACATTTCGCCGGTGTCGACTCTGATCAAATGGTTCCCCGACCGGCGCGGTATGGCGACCGGCATGGCTATCATGGGCTTCGGTGGCGGCGCCATGCTCGGCTCGCCGCTGGCAACACTCCTAATGAGCCACTTCAAGACGCCGACCGATCCCGGCGTGGCCGCCACCTTCGTGGCAATGGCGCTGATCTACCTGGTGTTCATGCTGATCGGCTCATTTGGCTACCGGCTCCCCCCTGCGGGCTGGAAACCTGAAGGCTGGGCGCCTCCGGCATCCGCCAACGCGATGATTACGTCGAAGAACGTGCACCTCGATAACGCACACAAGACGCCGCAGTTCTGGCTGCTGTGGCTCCTGCTGTGCATGAACGTATCGGCGGGCATCGGCATCATCGGCGCCGCGTCGCCCATGCTGCAGGAAACTTTCGGCGGCATGCTGACCGGTGCGGGCAGTCTCGGATATCTCGACGTGAAGAAGGATGCGGCGATGGCGGCGGCGGCGGCGGCCGTCGGTGCGGGCTTCGTGGGGCTGATCTCGCTGTTCAACATCTTCGGCCGAATCTCCTGGGCGTCTTCGTCGGACAAGCTGGGACGCAAGGTGACCTACGCCATCTTCTTCGTCTTGGGTGCGGCGCTTTACGTTTTGGCGGCGTCTGCGGCGGAGGGGAAGTGGCTGGCGATCTTCGTGCTATCGTTCTGTGTCATCGCGTCGATGTACGGTGGCGGATTCGCTACGATCCCGGCTTACCTAGCTGACATCTTCGGCACGCAGTTCGTCGGCGCGATCCACGGCCGCATTCTGACGGCTTGGTCGACTGCAGGAATCGTTGGCCCCGTCGTCGTCAACTACATGCATGATACGCGATTGGAGTCCGGCATCGCGCCGGACCAGATCTATGGCCCGATCTTCTACATCCTGGCTGGCATGCTTGTGGTCGGCTTCATCGCCAATCTCCTCGTCCGGCCGGTCAATCCGAAATGGCACATGAGCGACGCGGAGGTCGCGGAGGAACAAGCCAAGCTGATGCACACCAGCGCGACGGCCGTTCAGAGCGGATCGTTCGGCATCGGCAAGGGAGGGCTCGACGTCAAGGCGGCGCTGTTCTGGCTGTTCGTCGGCGTGCCCTTGGCCTGGGGCATCTGGAACACGTTCCAGAAGGCGCTAACGCTGTTCTAAGCGCGTGGGGACGGCGGTTCGGCCGTCCCCAGCTTACCTCACGCCGCCATCTGTAGCGGCACTGTGCCGTAAGGCGAGTGCACGAAGTCCTTCATGTCGAGAATGAGCGGCATGGCGAACATGCGGAAGCCGGCGTCATAGAAGGGTGTCCCGAAGTAGCGGGCCCCGACCTTGGCAAACAGTTCCAACGTACGTGGCAACGGCACGGCATTCAGGTTGCCGCGCCGGATCTCGTTGTGATGAGCCTCGGTGTAGAGGCGGTAACGCGGTTCGCGCGCCGGCGCCGCGACCTCGCGTGGTTCCGCATCGAACTCCTTCAGCCACAAGCCACGTGCTTCAAGAAGGCGCATCACGACTGCGGCATCGGCCGCGCAGTCGGTCTCGGTATTGCCGACCGCGATCCAATGCGTGACGCCGCGGCGCAGGCATTCGACGTAGGCGGCAAAGTAGAGGTGATGCATCACCCCCGTGCGGCGGAAGGGCTTCAGCACCGAGGATCGCGGAATCTCGGCCAGCGACATGTTCAAACGAAAGCGCTTGAGATCAAGATGGCGCTCTATGCTCAGTCCATGACGAATGTTGCAGCGGGCGGCAACGCACGGATTAGCAAACAGCAGGCGGACCGTGCCTGCCGTCTGGCCGTCGACGCGGCCGACGAAATTGACGGTGGTCGGCAGGACATCGAAGCCGTCGACCTCGCGGCCGGCGGGATAGTCGCGGGAATCGAGGTAGGCGAACTCGTCGGCAAAGACGGCGCAGCGAACTTTCGCTGCCGCGTCGAGATCGGCGACGGACATGGCTTTCGTAACGGTGATGACACTCATGGCACCCATGCAGATGAAAATGATGAAGGAATGGAAATCGCTGCGGCGCGCGGCGGGCCGCGGCCGCAGCAAGCTAAAAACCAGTTGTGTGTAGGAGAGCCTATGCCGCGCGACGGCGCAGGCGCGCAACTTCGGTGATGTTCTCGCACATCGCGGTGTACATCAGCCGCGTCGCCGCGGCAGAGACGAGGATGGCGTTCTGATCGGCCGCACTTTTGATGCGATCGAGCTTGTCGTCGAGGCGGGCAACGTGCCCTTCATCCTCACCGCCGTAGCCGAGGTAGACGCTGGCCTTGGCGATGTCGGGGACCTTTGCGGTCTTGTTCATGCCGGCCGCAGCTTTGGGGCCGCGTTCGACAGCTAACGTCTCTAGAACATATGCCGGTCCGAGGTAGGCGATGGGAAACGGGCTCGCCGCGATGAACCGGCAGTAGGCATTGTATGCTGCAACCGGTGGGCTTTCCGGCGCGTTCTCGACTTCTTTTTCCGTGAGGCCCAACGTGACGAGGTCAGCCAGGGCCAGCTTCTCGTGGCCCTTTTCTTCCTTCGACTTCTCCATCAGCAAATCGGCGAGCCATCCGCTTTGGCCCGATTTGTTGAGACGTTCGCCGGCAAAGGCGAGGTTCGCACTTGTCGGCCGCGTATGGTGAAAAGTTTCCTGCAGAAAAGCGATATACAAATCCTTAGATGCCGTTCCGTCGAACAAGGCGCCGACAGGTGACACGTCGACAGCCTTGAGAAGTTCATCTGCTTCGTGACGTAGCTGCGTGATGAAGTCGGACATGTTTGTCCTCCATTCGCCCACCTACACCACACCCTTGCGCATCAGCGCCCCGATGCACGTAGAGATAGCGAAACATCATGTTAGAAATTTGCTTTGTCCGCAGCGCAAATGTGACTTCGGTCTAGTGCAAGTGACCTAAGCAAGCAGGTCGCGTACGGCGCTGCGGACATGGTCCAGCGTGAAGGGTTTGGAGAGTACGGACACGCGGCCGCCGGCGGCCGCCTTGGCGCGTTCCAGCTCTTCGGCGAAGCCGGACATCATCAACACGCGGATGCCGGGAATGATCGCCTCGGCACGCTTTGCCAGCGAGATACCGTCAAGACCCGGCATGTTGACATCGGTGACAAGGACATCAACCTTGGCACCTGCGGTCAGGCTGTCGAGCGCCTCGCTGCCGTCCTGCGCAATTTCGACTGCATGCCCGTCGGATTCCAATGCGCGCTTGACGAGATCGCGCGTCGGCTTGTCATCGTCGGCCAACAGGATACGTGCCATGCGTCAAACTCCGGAGACGACGCGGCCGACGAACGGCAGCTCGCGATAGCGGTGCGCCACGTCCATACCATAGCCGACGACGAATTCGTCAGGACATTCGAAGGCACAAAAATCGGCCTGGACGTCGACGGCGCGCGGCAGCTTCTTGTCGAGCAGCACGCAGGTGTGAATCGATCGGGCGCCGCGGGCGGAGATCAGATCCTTGGCGAACGCCAGGGTGCGGCCGGAATCAAGGACGTCATCGACGAGAATGATGTTGCGGTTGTCGACGCTGAGATCGAGGTCGCGCAGAATCTCCACGTTGCCGGACGAGACCTTGCTCTTCCGGTAGCTCGACAGCGTGAGAAAATCGACCTCCGGCGCCATCCCGGCATAGTGCATGGCACGGATCAAGTCGGCGGCGAAAACGAAGCTGCCTTTCAGCACGGCGACGACCAGAAGCTGTTCGATGCCCCGGGCGTGGATTTCCGCGGCAAGCTCGCGGATCCGGCCAGCGATCGTTTCGGCGGAGAATATGACGTCAAGCCCAATGCTTGGCGTTTGATCGTTCATACTGATCGATCCTTTCCTATATAAAGTGCTCAGACGGAGGAGGGTCCGAGGTGCCATCTTGCGCTATGGTTTGCCGGGGCACCTTAGCGGCCAAGTGACGCCTGAGCCAAATCTAGCGATATCATCACTTGTTGTGCACACGAGCCTGCCACAATCCTAACAGATTGATCGCGGTTCGCGTTTCTCGCATAAAGAGAACAACGCCGGGGCGGGGTCTCCGTGAAAACTCGTGCCGGCGGCGTATCCGCCTTTTTTGGATTGATGGACGGCGACCGTGATCCGTTTGACGAACGTCGGCTTGAAATACGATCGGGGCCCCGAGGTCCTGTCCGACGTCAATTTCCATCTGAAGCCCGGCTCGTTCCACTTCCTGACCGGCCCGTCGGGCGCCGGCAAGACGTCCCTGCTACGCCTGCTGTTCATGTCGATCCGGCCAACGCGCGGCCAGTTGCATATGTTCAGCCAGGACGTGAGCCGGGTGTCGGCGTCCAAGCGCGCTCAGCTGCGCCGGCGCGTCGGCATCGTGTTCCAGGACTTCCGGCTGCTGGACCACCTGACGACGTGGCAGAACGTGGCTCTGCCACTCCGCGTCGTCGACAAAAGGGCCAACATCAACGACGACAAGGAAGATGTGACGGACCTGCTGCAGTGGGTCGGCCTGGGCGATCGCATGCATGCCTACCCTTCCGTTCTGTCGGGCGGCGAAAAGCAGCGCGCGGCCATCGCGCGGGCGCTGATCCGCAAGCCCGAAATCCTGCTTGCCGACGAGCCGACGGGTAACGTCGACCCGCAGATGGCGCGTCGCCTGTTGCGGCTCTTCATCGAATTGAACCGGCTCGGCACCTCGGTTCTCATCGCCACCCATGATCATCAATTGATGCGGCAGTTCAAGGCGCCGCGGCTGGAGCTGCACGACGGGCATGTCCGGATCGTATGAGAGAGACGCACGCTGGGCGGCGCAGCGCGGGGCACGCGCGGTGACGCAGCCGGCTGACCGCTACGACGAATTCGATACGCCGGTGACGCAGAACACGCGGCCGGCGGATACGTTCGACATGCATCCGGGTGACTATGCCCAGGAGGAGCCGTTCAAGCCGGCGCGGGGCGGCAAAAAGTCGTCCGCGGCGACGGAGACGATGAACGCGGCGATCGTGCCGCCCGGCTCGGTTACCGGCAGCTCGCTGACGCTGGTGGTCTCCATCATGTGCTTCCTGGCCTGCCTAACGGCGGGCGCCGTCTTCATGATCCATCAGTCGGCCGAGGCGTGGGTCAAGGACATTGCCAGCGAAGTAACCGTGCAGGTGGAACCGCCCGATACGGGAGATGCGGAAAAGATCGTGAGCGACGTCTCGGCGTTCCTCACCAAGGAGCGCGGCATCAGTGCCGTCAAAGTCCTGAGCGTCGAAGACAGCGCGCAGCTGCTCGAGCCGTGGCTCGGCAGCATCGACACGCTGAAGGCGCTGCCCGTGCCGCGGCTGATCGCGCTCGAGCTCGACCGATCGACACCGCCGGACCTGGAGGCGGTGCGCGCTTCGCTGAGCGGGCAGTTCCAAGGCGTGACGCTGGACGATCATCGTGGCTGGCAGCGGCAGATTAGGACCGTGACACACGGCTTCGCGCTCGGTGGACTGGGCATTCTGCTGCTCGTCGCCTCGGCAACAACGGCCGTCATCGTGTCGGCAACGCGCAGTGCGCTGGCGTCGAACCGCGAGATCGTGGAGGTGCTGCATTTCGTGGGCGCGACGGACCGCTTCATCGCGCGGGAGTTCGAGAGGCATTTTCTCAGCCTCGGCATCCGCGCCGGGCTTGTCGGTGCGCTGTGCGCGATGGCGACGTTTCTGTTGCTGCCGTTCGTGCTCGGCCTGGTCGGCGGCGGCGCCGTCACGATGGCGGAGCTGCAGCGGCTCGTCGGCACGGGGTCGCTGGATCTGGCGGGCTATGTGCTGCTCGGCATCGTGGTGATCGTGATCGCCGCGCTGTGCATGCTGACGTCGCGGTTTGGCGTGTACCGGATCCTGAATTCGAAGCAGTAGCGGTCGCTGCGACGCAGGATCGTCCTTACGGGCAAGGCTCGACGGCGGGGATGTAAGCGGCCGAGCGGAGCTTGGCCATGGCGATCACCGCGGCTTTCATGGCTTTGCCATCGCCGCTGCCGATCGTGGGTGCGTGGCAGGTCGCAAGCGCTGCGGCCAGGACGATCGCCGCGTCTGGGCTACCGGCCGCCGGTCGGGGCGAGACGGCCATCGCTACGTTCGCCGTCTGGTTCTTTGCCAGAGGTGTCGTGACGGAGATCACGTTGTCCAGATTCAGCGCCGCCGGATAAAGCGGTGCGTCCTCTCCCGCCACGACGACGAACAACAGCTTGTTGAACATCTGGGCCGCCTTCGTGAAAATTGCCCAGTCGTCCTTGTTGGGGCTCGTCAGCGTGACGACGACGATGCGGACCGGTGTATGCGACAGAAAGCTTGCGGCGCCGCCCACACCTTTGAAGTCGGCCGCGTCGACGCGTACGGGGACGAGTTCGACGCCGGGATTGGCGAGGAGCAACTTCGCCTGGGCGTTCCCGGCTGCCTCTTTGCTGTAGGGGAAGATGTCGTTATCGACGAAATCCCAGCCGACGATGTTGCCTTCGCCGTCGCGGGCCAGGCGCTGAGCAAGTCCGGCGTCGGTATAGTCGATGCCGGCGCCGACGAGAGCGACTGGCGCGAGACCTGGATCGTTCGCTGGCGGCACCTTCGGATCGGCGGCAAAGGCTTGATGCGGGAGGACGCCAGCAGCTGCGAGTGCGAGGACGGTGATGAGCTGACGAACCACGCGAACCTCGTCGGTTACCGCTGCTGTGCGAGCTTCAGATGTTCAGCAATCACATCGGCGATGGCGATAACGTCGTCAAGGGCGAGCACGGGCAGGCCATGGGACTCGGTCTCGTGGTCGGCGGCGATGGCGATGACGTTGCGATCGCTGGCGGCCAGGGCTTCCTTGCTCTTGGACTCGCGGCGGCGCAGTTCGATCTTGGGAATCGGCTCGCGCTTGTAGCCTTCGGCGATCACGAGATCGGCAGGCGACAGGCGCGCCAGCATGTCGTCGAACGATGGTTCCGGCGCGTCGCGCAACTCGTTCACGATGGCCCAGCGGCTACCCGAGACGATGGCGACCTCGGTGGCGCCAGCGCGGCGGTGGCGGGCGCTGTCGGTCTCGCCCTCGTCGATCTGGAAATCGTGGTGCGCGTGCTTGATGGTGGCGACCTTCAGGCCGCGACGCGTGAATTCTTCGATCAGCCGCACGGTGAGGGTGGTCTTGCCGGAATTCTTCCAGCCGGCGATGCCGATAACAGGTGGACGCTTCATGCCCCCGAGGATTGCAGGATGCGGCGTGCCGTGTCCAGTTCCTCGGGCGTATTGACGTTGAACATCGGATCGACGGACTGACCGTTGACGATGGTCTGCGGGACGATGGCCAGCCGGGCACCATGATCGACGACGAAGGCCATCATCTCGCGGCGGCCATCGGCCAGGGCTGCCTTGATCTTGGAGGCGATCGACAACGGCCAAAGAGAAATGGTGGGATGCACGTGGGCGTGCGAGACGGCGCACACCAGCGGCTCGCCACTTGCCGTGAGGCGCTTCACGAGATCGGGCGGGATGAACGGCGCATCGGTCGACACGGTGACGATGGCGCGCAGGCCGGGCTGCGCCTGCGCCCAGACGATACCCGCCAGCACGCCGGCCAAGGGTCCCTCGCGCACGGACGTCGCATCGGGAATGACGGGGAGGCCGAACTGGGCGAAGCGTGCCGGATCGCCACCGGCGTTGATGACGACCTTCGCCACCTGGCCGCTGAAGCGGGAAACGACGTGGGACAGCATCGACTGCTCGTCGAGCGAGAGCAGTCCCTTATCGCCGCCGCCAAGGCGGCTCGACTTGCCACCAGCCAGAATGACCCCACCTATTTCGGAGGGCTTCAGCGGTGTTTCATCGAGGCGAAAGTCCGTGTGGGTCATTGGAGCGTTCATGTTTCACCGACGGATCTGAATGAGACAAGCGTTTCATTCGATTAGCCTCGCACTCGGACCTGACGGAGTTGTTAATGGGGATCGTAAAAACGCCGTGGATTGGGCGAAGAGCGTTAATTTCCGGTCTCGCGGCGGCCGTCGCCCTTCCGCAGGCTCCACGACTCCTACGAGCCGGCAGCTTGCTGACGATCACGCCCCAGCAGACCGAGGGGCCATTCTATCCCAAGGACTGGACCGGCGACATCGATAACGACCTGGTGCTGGTGCAGGGCGAGGCGGCTAAGGCGCTCGGGCATGTCACCCATGTTGCAGGGAAAATTCTCGACGCGGCGGGCCATCCGGTGGGCAACGCGCAGGTCGAGATCTGGCAATGCGATGCCAACGGTATCTACCGCCACCCGCGCGACACGAGCTGGTTTTCGCAACGGAAACGCGATCCGGGGTTCCAAAGCCGCGGGCGCATGGTGACGGATACGGAAGGCAACTACAGCTTTCGCACGATCCGGCCTGTGGCCTATCCCGGTCGCACGCCGCACATCCACTTCAAGGTCGACGCGCCCGGCAAAGAGCAACTGATTACGCAGATGTACGTCGACGGCGATCCCGGTAACGAACGCGACGGCATTCTCAACGGTCTGACGGAGCGCGAGCGCGCCAGCGTACTCGTGAAGCTGGAAGAGGCCGAGCGCCTCGAACACGGCGCACTTGCCGGCGTGTTCAACATCGTAATGGGCTAGCGTCGTTACGCCTTCACGCCGGCACCGATGGCGGGAGCCGCCGTCGAGTCGAGGGGCCAGCGAGGGCGGACGGAGACATCGAGTGTGTCGGTCAGGCCCAGCGCCAGGCGCTCGGCGCCGGCCCAGGCGATCATGACGGCGTTGTCGCCGCAAAGCGCCACGGGCGGAACATGAAGCGTGAAGCCGTTGCGATCGGCGAGATCCTGCAAAGACGTGCGCAGCGCCTGGTTGGCGGCGACGCCGCCGGCGACAACGAGAGTGTGCGACGTGCCCGGCGGCAAACGTTCGACCGCGACAGCCATGGCGCGGGCCACGCGGTTGGCAACGCTGGCGGCAGCGGCGAACTGGAACGAGGCGCAGATGTCGGCGATGTCCTGGTTCGTCAACGGCTGCATGGCCTCGGCGCGCTGGCGCACGGCGGTCTTAAGGCCGGCAAATGAAAAATGCAGTTCGGCGCGGCCGGCCATGGGGCGGGGAAACGGGAAGCGGGCCGGATCGCCGCCGCGTGCGGCGGCCTCCACGGCGGGTCCGCCAGGGAAGCCAAGACCGAGAAGCTTGGCTGTCTTGTCGAAGGCCTCGCCCAGCGCGTCGTCTATGGTCGTGCCTAGGCGATCGTAGCGGCCAACACCATGGACCAGCAGCATTTGCGTATGGCCGCCGGAGACCAGCAACAGGAGGTAGGGCGGCGCGAGGCGGTCGGTCAGGCCAACCGTCAAAGCGTGCGCCTCCAGGTGATTGACGGCGATCAGTGGCTTGCCGTGCGCCAGCGCGATCGCCTTGCCGGTGATCAACCCGACGATCAAACCGCTGTTGAGGCCGGGACCGGCGGTGGCCGCCACGGCATCCAGGTCTTCAAACAGGACGCCGGCGTCGGCCATGGCGGCAGCGACGATCTCGTCCAGGCATTCGGCGTGGGCGCGGGCGGCGATCTCGGGCACGACACCGCCGAAGGCCCGGTGCTCCTCCCACTGCGAACGCACGACATTCGACAGGATGCGACCCTTGACACGGCCCTGGCTCCCTGGCTCGCGGACGACCACGGCGGCCGCCGTCTCGTCGCAGCTCGTTTCGATGCCGAGCACCAAGCACCGCGCCAGGGCGGGTTTCGGAGTTGCAGGGGCGGCGTCGGCCATCACATTTGCCTTGGGGGCGGGTCTGA
Source organism: Hyphomicrobiaceae bacterium (assembly GCA_965279065.1). Taxonomy (GTDB): domain Bacteria; phylum Pseudomonadota; class Alphaproteobacteria; order Rhizobiales; family Hyphomicrobiaceae; genus JAKAXS01. The sequence continues at coordinate 99,018 of OZ257134.1, read as the reverse complement.
AGCATTAATGCCGCCCGGTCACTGACAGTACCTGACCGCCTAGCATCCAGGATGAGACGCTTGCAAGGTTCTCCCGTCCGTATCGGCACACGTGGCTCCCCGCTGGCGCTGGCGCAGGCCCACGAGGTGCGCGCCCGGCTCATGGCGGCGCATGGCGGCGCCGAGGACGACTATCCCATCGTCGTGATCAAGACGACGGGCGACATCATCCTCGACAGGCCCCTGGCCGAGGTTGGCGGCAAGGGCTTGTTCACCAAGGAGATCGAAGAGGCGCTGAACTCGCGCGCGATCGATCTGGCCGTGCATTCCATGAAGGACATGCAGACGATGCTGCCGCCGGGCCTGGGAATCGGCGCCGTGCTGGAACGCGAAGACGTACGCGATGCCTTCATCAGCCTGAAATTTTCCTCGATGGCGCAACTGCCGCAAGGCGCGATCGTCGGCACGTCGTCGCTGCGACGGGAAGCACAGGTTCGCCGCGCCCGGCCCGACCTCAACGTCGTCGGATTTCGCGGCAACGTGCAGACGCGGCTGCGCAAGCTGGACGAAGGCGTCGCCGATGCGACGTTCCTGGCCTGCGCGGGTCTCAACCGACTGGGTCTGTCGGCGCACATCACTGCGCCCATCGCCACGGAGACGATGCTGCCGGCCGTTGCCCAGGGCGCAATCGCGATCGAAATTCGTGAGGACGACGACGCGACGCGAGCGTTGATCGCTCCACTGAACCACGAGCGCACAGCGCTTTGCGTGACGGCGGAACGCGCGTTTCTGACAAGGCTCGAAGGCTCATGCCGGACGCCGATCGCGGGACTGGCCGAGGTGAGCGAGAGCGGCCTCACGTTTCGCGGCATGCTGCTGACGCCGGACGGCAAGGATTGTCGCGAGGTCGCCGGGACGGGCGGGATCAGCGAGGCATTTCAGATCGGCGATACCGCCGGGGCTAAACTGCTGGCCGATGCGGGCCCGCACTTCCTGGCTGCGCACACCTGATGCACCTGATCGTCACACGGCCGGAGGCGGACGCGGCCGAGATGGCGCGGCGGATCGAGACGATGGGTCACCAGGTAAGCCTGGCGCCGCTGCTCGACATGCGCGCGACAGGGACGCGGCTGGACTTTGCCGGCGTGCAGGCCGTGGTAGCGACCAGCCGCAACGCGCTGCGGGCGCTGGCCGACGGACCGCAGCTTGACGAAGCGAAGGACTTGCCGGTCTTCGTCGTGGGGCCGGCAAGCGCGGACCTTGCACGCGATCTTGGTTTTTCCAGCGTCAGCGCCGGAACGGGCGGGGGCAGGCACCTCGTGCCCCGGATCACCGAGGCGTGCACTCCCGCAGGCGGGCCGCTGCTGTATCTCAGCGGGGATGCCGTTGCGTTCGACATGGGATCAGCGTTGCGGAGTGCCGGATTTCAGGTGCGGCATCAGGTTGTGTATGAGGCCGTCGAGGCGGCGGCGTTGCCTGCCGGCGTGGTGGCTGCAATTCGCGACAGCGAGGCCGCCGGTGTCATACTGATGTCGGCCAGAACGGCGAAATTGTTCGTCCGGCTGGCGGGGCAGGCGGGCGTTGGGAATGAGGCGCGGCAGCTGGCGCATCTGTGCATGTCACCGGCGGTCGCGGCAGCCCTGGACGAGGCGCCGCGGCGCGTGCTGGTGGCCAATCAGCCCACCTCCGAAGAAATGCTTGCCCTCGTTAAGGAGTTGGCGTCAAATCAGTCGTAAGAGCCGTTGGGCCTAGGAAACAACAGACAATTTTGGGTTTCATCCCGCTGCGATCCCTGAAGCGTGCGACGCCGCTTGCCGGATACCTGCCGAGCCTCTTGGTCCTCAAGGTTGGCACCCAAAATCTGGAGAACCCCTGACACATGTCCGATAACAAAAAAGACCCGCCCGCCGATGCCAAGCGCCCACATGCCACGTTGGATCTCAAGGCGACCGACGTGACGCCGGCGCCGAAGCCAGCAGAGGCGAAGGCGGGCGAAAAGCCGGACGCAAGCACGGCGAGCAGCACCGCATCGTCGTCTGCAGCAGCAAACGCCAAGGCTGCCGAGGCGAAGGCCGATGCCAAAGCCGGCGAGGCAAAGCCTGGTGCGGCGTCCAACGCAGGCGTCAAGGCCGAGGACCGAAAGACACAGGCTTCGACATCACCACCCGTCGCGCCCGCGCGTCCCGCCCGATCCGGCGGAGGCATCTTCAGCCACCTGCTGGCGGGCATTGCCGGTGGCGTGCTGGCGTTCGGGCTCGGCGATTGGGCCGCGCCGCAACTGGGTATCGCCACCTCGACGCAGGAACTGAGAACTGAGACGGCGCAACTGCAGCAACGGCTCGCCAGCCTGGAGAAGACCGCAGGCACAACGGACGCGGACGTGAAGCTGGTGAAGGCGGAAGAGCGCCTGGCGGCGTTGGAAGGCAAGGCTGCGACGCTGGGATCGGCGCAGACGCAGATCGCCAACGACACAAAGGCGGCGATCGACAAGCTGTCGTCGGAAACGCTGAGCGCGGAGACGCAACAGCGGCTCAACGCGCTCGACGACCGGCTGGCGACGATCGCCAAGATGGCGGAGGAGAGCCAAGGCGGCGGCAACAGCGTTGCGCAGATCACGGCGTTGACCGGCAAGCTGGCCGCCGTGCAGTCGGCGTTGGGCAAGGAAATAGACGCAGTGCGCAAGGTCGTGCCGCAGAACGTCGAGCCGCGACTGGCCGAGCTGTCCGAGCAGGCGGAAGCCGCGAAGGCCGGCACGCAGCGGGCCGATACCGAGATCGCCAACGTCAAGACCGACGCGGCGCGCCTGGGTCAGCGGATCGAGACGCTGAAGGCCGACAGCGATCGCGCCGGGGCCACCGTCAAGGTGCTGCAGGAAGAGACGGCACACCTGACAAGCGGCTTTGCCGATCTGAAGGCGACCGTCGCCGCGCAGGTGAAGGGCGGCGTGGGCGAGGCCATCTCGCCGGTATCGAAGAAGATCGCCGTGCTGGAGCAGGGCCTGCAGTCCGTGGTGAAGAGCGAGGCGGACCGTCGTACCAATGCAGAGCGCATCGTCGTCTCGCTGGAGCTGGCCAACCTCAAGAGGCTGATCGACGGCGGACAGAACTATGCGGCGGCGCTGACAGAAGTGCGCAAAGCGTCGAGCGGCAAGTTCGACCTCGATGCGCTGGAACGCTTCAAGGACACGGGCGTGCCGACAATCGCCAACCTGCAGCGCGATTTCCGCCCCGTGGCCAATGCCATCCTCGACGCCGCGGAGACGCCGGCGACTGGGGGCGTTTTCGACAAGCTGGTTGCAGGCGCCAAATCCGTCGTGCGGGTGCGCAACCTCAACCCGTCACCGGCGGACAAGAGCGCCGAGGCGGTTGTGGCCCGCATGCAGGTGGCGCTGTCGGAGGGTAACCTCGGCGACGTGCTGACCTATGCCAACGAGCTGCCGAGCGCGGCTTCGGTGCCGGCGCAAGACTGGCTTGCCAACGTCAAGGCGCGGCATGCGGTGGACCACGCCATCGGTGAGGTGGAGCGGCAGCTGAAGTCGTCGCTGACGCAGGCGGCGGCCGAACCGGCTGCGGCCGCGGACGGGCCGCGCGCCTCCCCAGCGCCATCTTCGCCTTCCGTCGAACGGAAGCAGGCGCCAGCCGCGACCGAGAAGCCAGAGGACGCACCTGTCGGGCCGAGCGGCCGGCTTCCGGCACCAGGGTCCGTTCGCCAGTCGATGCCTCCGCCCACCGAGAACGCCCAGCCGTAAGGAAACGCCATTATGCTGCGACTTGTTGCTTTTCTTCTCGCAGTGCTGGCCGTGGCCTCCGGCCTCGCCTGGCTGGCCGATCGTCCGGGCCAGTTGATCATCAACTGGCAGGGCCGCGAGATCGAGACGAGCGTGTTCCACGCCGTCGTCATCCTGGCGGCAGTGACGGCGCTGGCCATCTTCATCTGGTCGCTGCTGCGACAGATGTGGAACAGCCCGGCGACGGTTGGGCATTTCCTCAACAAGCGGCGGCAGCGGCGCGGACTCGATGCCCTGTCGAGCGGCATGATCGCCATCGGCGCCGGTGACCGGGCGAACGCGACGCGGTATGCGATCCAGGCGCGCAAGTCGCTGCCAAACGAGCCGCTGACGCATTTGCTGCGGGCGCAAGCGGCCCAGCTGTCCGGGGACCGCACGACGGCACGGCGCATCTTCGAGGCGATGCTGGCGTCGCCGGACACCGAGCAACTGGGATTGCGCGGACTGTTCGTCGAGGCGCAACGCGAGGGCGCAACGGTGCCGGCGCAGCAATATTCGCAGCGGGCGTTGCGGCTCAATCCCAAGCTCGCCTGGCCGGTAGACGCGCTGTTCGACCTGCAGTGCCGCGAAGAGAACTGGGCGGGCGCGCTGGAGACGTTGGCAACGGCGCGGCGCAACGGTCATGTCGACAAGTCGGTGGCCGACCGGCGCCGCGCGGTGCTGCTGACGGCGCAAGCGCAGGCACTGGAAGACAGCGATGCGGAGAAGGCGCTGGCGCTGGCATCGGAAGCTCATGGGCTCGCCGCCGATCTCATCCCCGCTGCCGCGATTACCGGGCGCATCCTGGCCGGCAAGGGCAACACGGCTCGCGCCGCCAAGGTGCTGCAGAAGACCTGGAGCAAGGCGCCACATCCGGATCTGTCAACGGCCTACGCCTACGCCCGGATCGGCGACAGCCCGCGCGACCGTCTCGATCGCGTGAAGCAGCTGGCGGCGCTGCGGCCGTATGCGGTGGAGGCGCCGATCGCGGTCGCGACCGCTGCGATCGAGGCCCGTGACTGGGATCAGGCGCGGCAGGCGTTGGCTCCGCTGCTGGATACAAGCCGTCTGACGCAAAAGACGGCGACGCTGATGGCGCGCATCGAAGGCGAACAGCACGGCGACAAGGGCCGCGTGCGCGAGTGGCTGGCACGGGCGGCGACCGCACAGCGGGATGCGGCTTGGACAGCCGATGGAATCGTGGCGGAACACTGGGCGGCGGTGTCGCCGGCCACCGGCCAGTTGGATGCGTTCGTCTGGAAAGTGCCCGTTGAACGTGTCGGCGAGACGGACGAGGCCACACGTCTGCACGACCGGCTACGGGAGCTCGTGTCCACGGACGGCGAGGACGACGATGTCATTACCGGCGCGGTCCTGACGGGGCCGGTGGCGGCAACGGAGCCGGTGCCAGTCGTCCTCGAAAAGGGTGAGCGCGCGGGTGCGGACGGAGTTATCGACGACGCGGGCCGTGCTCAACCACCGGCAACGTCTGCTGCATCCGGCCCGACCACTCCGGCCGGGAAGTCAGTTGCCAAGCCGGAACGTTCTGAGTCAGAGGCGGGCAATGGTGCCCTCCCGGAGGCCACAGAGCGACCGCAGCGGACTGAGGCGGCCAGCTCGCCGACCTCCGCGCGTGGTGGCGCGGATCAGCCCAAAATTTTTGTGCCCCCTAGGGCGCCCGACGATCCCGGCGAAGGCGAAGACTTCGACGAACAGCCGAAGCTGACTGAACCGCGCCGTTCGATCTGATTGAATTATGGTGACTGCGGTGTATTCCGCGTGCAGACTTGTGCGGCGTCGCATACCTGTTAAACTTAATCTTTAACAGTTCAGAACAGATCCATCATTCTGCTCGCCAATTACCTCATCGCAGCAGTAATAGTAGGGTGTTAACACCTCGTTCACCACGTAAATTTCGAGAGCGGAATTCCCCAAGTTTAGCGTGAGGGAAGATAATGAAATTCAATCCAGGCGATATCGTTGCTCTCAACGGAGACGATCGCAGGCTGGTTGTCGTTTCGAAGCTCGATGCGCGCTTGCTGTGGGTGCGTCTGCTGCAGTCCGAAGCGACGGACATGTACGCATTCTGCACCGAAGACCTAAGACTGATTGCGCGCTCGCAGCCGCTGGTGGCGCAAACTTTCGTTACGGTTCCGCAAATTCCGCGCGCAGATGCGGATTCCATCGCAGCCTGAGCGGGGATGGCCCCGGCATTTGAGCCTAGCGCATTGTTGCCGGTTGACCGCTCAGGGTCCCAACTTCAAGTTGACTTGGGCCCGCCAGATGTCGAGATCGAATTCCCGCTCGCCCTTTCCGTAGCCAAAAATGGGCTTCATAAAGATCTCTCCTCTTCCCTCCAAATCGGCGTGGACGTAGTCGATTCCCAAGGACAGATCATTGGTCAGCGCATACTTCAGTCCTGCGCCGTAAGTGAAGCCGTCAAGTGTCTCGTTCGTGGAGGCAGGGAGCGTCGGCAGGCCGATCGCACCAACGTCGTATGAGTAGTCGGCTCCGGCGATGCTCCAACCGGCGCTTCCAGTGAACAGCCAGCGATTGTACGCATAACCGACGTTGGCCAAGGCCGTTATCAGCCAGTTGATGCGCGCGCTGCATTTGTCGTCGATCGGACCGAGGAAGACGGTCATGCAGCCCTGCTGAGATCCCGAGATATCACCGCCCGAGACGCTCAGTTCGCCACCGAGAACCACGCTTCCGAACTGCTTGTTCAGCCCAAGTTGCACACCACCGAGAAAGCCGGATGCATCCAGTTCTCCGCGACCCTCCACGATGGGAGCCGACAACACGGTGTCTTTATAGGCGAGATCGCCGATGGCGCCGCCGGCGTGCAGGCCAGCGTACATTCCGGTCCAGGAGAACGCAGCCTGGCTGAGTTCTCGCGGCGTTGCGGCGGCGGTTGCCTGCCTGTTCGATTCCGCCGTGATGGACGTCGTCGCAATGACGGGCGGATCCGGAGCGATTGCGGTTGGCGCGGTCGGTGCCGGCGCTTTTGCGGGAGGAACGGCCGCGACCACCGCGGATGATCCGGATTCGAGCCGGCTCACCCGCTGCTTCAGCGCGGCATTCTCTACAGCGAGATCCTCGTTGCGCTTTTCGAGTGCGGTCAGACGCGCGAGCACCTGATCGATCGGATCAGCGAAGGACGGGAGAGAGTGCAATCCAAACAAAACCGTCGTTGCAAGAATGAGACGTAGGCGCATGTAAAGCCTCGCTTTAAAATCGAGGCGAGACTAGGTGATTCCTGAGGTTTGCATCGTCACCGCCTCGCAACACTCGATTCGCGGGCGTAAGTTTCACGCAATATTCGGATCGCCGATGGCGTGCGACATAGGTCTGGACAACTCGCATTTCGGCTGGCGCGACGCAGACGTGCCGCGCAAATCACCTTACCGTTGCCCGGAACTTCAGGAGATCGCCCGGACAACGCCATGGTCTACTTCAATCGATTCTGCATCACAGGACTGGCACTTGCGACGATCGCGCTTGGCGGCTGCCAGCCGGTGCGCGAGATGGCAACGGGCGGTGTGGCTCCGAAACGCGAAGCGAAAAGCGTCACCGTGCCAAGCGAACGCGACAAGCTGCTGCGGTTCTGCGGGCAGCGTCACGTCGACCACCTGGCAGGCAAGATCGAAAGCGATCCGGCGGTAAAAGAGGCCAACGACGCGAAATGCAAGGCCGTATACGACCGCGGCTAGGCAGAGATCGATCCGATGCGCCGTGTGCGGCCATCGGTAGACGGCTCGCTCGATAGCAGCGATACGAAACACCTTTTCGCTGCGCTGCGAGCCCTCACAACAGGCCGCCGCATTGGTACGCTAGCGAGATCGGCGCTTGTCCCGAGGCTGTGACCCGACAATATAGCATATTGGTTGCGGCGCCTCGTGGCCGTCTGCGCGTTGTTTGACTGCATTTTTTGTCTGGCCAGGCATGTTTTGGAGCCCCGCCTCAATGCCGCTTCCTGCTACGCCTTCGCTGACCACCGACTGCGTGGTCTTCAACAGCAAGGGCGAATTGCTGCTGGTGAAGCGGGCCGGAGCCCCGTTCAAGGGAGTCTACGCGCTGCCGGGTGGTTTCGTGAAAGTTGGCGAGGATGTCGAGTTCGCCTGCCGGCGAGAACTCAGGGAAGAGACGGGTGTCGAGGCGGGGGACAATATGATGTTCTTCGGCGTCTACTCCGATCCCAGGCGCGACCCACGCGGCCATACCGTGTCGGTGGCGTATCTCGCGTTGATCGACAAGGCGGACGCCAGGGCCGGGGACGATGCAGCAGCCGTCGCGTGGATCAAGGAGTTCGCGGCGCTCGATCTGGCATTCGACCACAACAAGATCGTTACCGATGCCGTCGCAGTACTCATGTCGATGCGGACCTAATGGGGTGCCGGCCAGCGGACCAATATGGTCGCGCTTGAGCCCTCTACCAGCCCTGGCACTTGCACCTGTGGACCGTCTCAGCTAGTAAACGGCCTCCCGTATTCGATCCCGGCTTGGCCGGTCGAGCGTGGGCTTACTGTTGTACCAACCGGTACGGACGATCCGGTTTGCCGCTTTAGCTCAGCTGGTAGAGCACCGCATTCGTAATGCGGGGGTCAGGTGTTCAAGTCACCTAAGCGGCACCACTCTTCTTCACGCGCTGCCGCCCGCCAACGATCGCTGCGGGTCCGGTTTCAATCGGGTCGCATGTTCGACCCGACCCACGTCAGCAATCAGGTTTGCCGACCCATCAAGGTTGAGGGCGCTTTAGCCCTTTCTGAATAAGCTCTTAACGTCGTTTTTTGCAAGTTGCTCCGTGGCGATCCGGTAAGCTCCGGCCTTTGGCGACACAGGAGAAAGCCATGAGCATTTTCGGAAGCATCGTCGAAGCCATATTCGGTGGGCCTGCGCACGCTGAGGCGCCGCCGGCGGCACCAGCGCCCGGCACGGCTGGATCGAAAACATCCGGTGGCGGCCCCGGCACCAAAGAGCCCGGGACGGCAGGGTCGAAAACGTCAGGCACGCCACAGCCGGTCGAGCAGCCGAAGGTGGCTGTCAACGCACCGGCGGCGCCTGCCGCCTCCGGGGGCAGCGTCGACGTTGCCGCCAACATGGACAAGCTGCAGAAGGCATCGAAGGAAAAAGGGCTCGACTGGCGCAAGTCCATCGTCGACCTCATGAAGATCCTCGATCTCGACTCCAGCCTGAAGGCGCGCCAGACGCTGGCCAAGGAACTGCACTACACCGGCGACACGAAGGACTCGGCGGCCATGAACGTCTGGCTGCACAAGCAGGTGATGATCAAGCTGGCCGAGAACGGCGGCAAGGTGCCGTCCGAGCTGACCTGATTCGCTTTGCACTGGTTTGGAAGGGCTCAACGCGCTTGCGTCGGGCCCTTCGCCTTTTTGACGCGGTCCCGACCGGTGTGCCGTCGCACGAATATCAGGCGAAAGATGCGCCCAAGCCACGAACATCCCGAATATGAATGAAAATTCAGCCGTAATGATGCCGCCGATCAACTATAATTTTAGCAAATTGATTTAGGATACTTCGGACGGGCTGAATTGCAGCCGATCCAACGTAAGCACCCATGTACCGAAACCTGAGCGAATACCAGCCGGAGCCTCCGCATCCGGGAGAGATCCTGCGCGAAGACATCCTGCCCTGCCTGCGCATGACACGGGTGGAGTTGGCGCGCCATCTCGGCGTTTCGACGCGGATGCTGGCAGACCTGTTGGCCGAACGGCGCAGCGTTGACCGGCGGATGGCTCAGCGACTTGGCCTGGCCTTCGGGCACGGGGCACGCTACTGGCTGGGCCTGCAGGTGCAGTACGATCTCTGGCACAGCGACTACGATGGGCCTCCGGCGGTGACGCCGTTGACGTGGGGCAAAGCGCTTGCGGGGCGGGGCGCGCCGACGCCGAACCGCAGCCCTCGGCGCGTGCTGGCCTGACGGCCGACGGCTCTGCCTTCCTTCGCTCGGTCCTTGACCTTCCCTGACACTTCCGCCGGCCTCGCGTGAACCGCGCGTGCGTGCTTAGGATTGATGGTCGAAGTGACGTCCGCGCGGAGCGCCAATGAGCAAGCTCATCCATGCCCTGGCCGATGCCTGGGTCAAACGAAAATCTGTGCCTGAGGCCGAGGCGCTGAGGGCCGTGGCGGATCTGCGGCCGGCAACAGTCGTCACGGGTGCGTCGAAGGGCCTCGGACTGGCGCTGGCCAAACGGTTCGCGGACAAGGGGGACGCGGTCGTCCTGGTGGCGCGGCACCTTGGTCCGCTGAACGCGGCAGTCGAGCTCATCAAGGCCGGGGCGCCCGATCAGGTGGCGATCCCGCTGGCGCTCGACGTGACGGACGCCGCGGCCTTCGACCAGATTGCAGCGACGTTGCGAGAGAACGGGCTCTACCTCGATGTCCTCATCAACAACGCGGGCATAGGCCTCGGCGGCCAGTTCGGCGAGCACCGGCTGGAGGCCATCGAACGGCTCGTAGCCCTTAACGTGGCGGCCGTGACACGGCTGACGCGCCGGGCGTTGCCGGACATGGTGGCGCGGGCGCGTGGCGGCATCATCAACGTGGCTTCCCTGGGCGGCTACGTTCCCGGCCCGTACCAGGCGGCGTATTATGCCAGCCGGGCCTATGTTATTTCGTTGACGGAGGCGATTGCCGGCGAATACGCGGGCCGTGGCGTACGTATTGCCGTGCTGGCGCCAGGGCCCATGGATACTGGCTTCCATGTGGCGATGGGTGCGGAGAGTGCGCCGTATCGCTGGCTGTTTCCCGGGCTGAACCCCGACAAAGTTGCGGCAGCGACCCGGCGCGACTTCATGCTCGGCCGGCGCGTGATCGTGCCAGGCCTGTTCTACACCCTCAGTGTCATCGCCCTGCGCGTCTTACCGCATCCGATCAGCGTGCCGCTCATGGCCTGGCTGCTGAGGCCACGGGCGAGGCTTGAGAAAAAGTCTCCGGCGTGAGGGGATATTCGTACTCTTCTAACGCTTCTCGCGTACAACTGACGTCAGGTGCCGTGTTGACAAAGTCTCGCGTGCCGGTGCCATGGCGCGGCGGTGTGGGAACGGGAACGTTCTTTGCCGCCGCGCATGCTTTTGCGGAGGCCATAACGACGGTAGACCAACCGTTGCCGGTCAGCCCACCGCCGCACCGGTTACGACGCGAGCGCTTGCTGCAAGCGTCCAAGGCCCGCACGTCACCAGTTTCTTCGGCCCCGTCACACGCATCGCCCGGATTGGCCGGGATGCACGTAGACGCGCGGCATTTCCTCCGCCTGCCAATGCGATGCGATGTGAATTGGCTGCGACCATTTGGACGGCGTGTGTGCGCCTTGGCATGTCGTGATTTTCATCGGCGTTGAGCACGCAGAGTAGGCAAGTGGCCCAATGCCGAGAATGGGAATAGTTCCCGATCGCGGGCTGGAATGTTGGCGGACGGTGCGGCGCCGCTACTGCTCGCGGCGGGTTTCCAGCGAAACGCGGATGAGATCGGCAGTGCGTTCCAGGCCGAGCTTTTCCTTCAGGCGGCTGCAGGAATTGGCGACCGTCTTGTAGGCGATGCCCAGCGTCTCGGCGATGCCGGAGAGGCTTTTGCCGTCGCCCAGCAGACGCAGGATCTCGACCTCGCGGTTGGTGAGGTTCTGCAGCGGATCTTCGGCCGGATACAGATTGAAGGCGAGTTTGGAGGCCGTGTCGCGATCGAGATAGCGCTCGCCGGATGCGGCCTTGGTGACGGCAGTGGCGAGTTCGTCGGCGCCCGCGCTCTTGGATACATAGCCGAACGCTCCCGACTTGATCGCGCGCGAGGCGTAGATCGGCTCGGCGTGCATTGAAAACATGACGACGCGCGAGGCGGCGTTCTCGATCTGAAAGCGCTTGAGAAGCTCCAGGCCGCTGCCGCCGCCCAGATTGATGTCGAGCACGACGACATCGGGTTGCTCCGCTTTGAAGATGGCAAGGGCTTCATGGGGCGTGCCGGCCTCGGAAATCTTGGCGCCGGCCAGCGTCGAAAGCAGACGCTGCACGCCTTGGCGCACGACGGCGTGATCGTCGACAATCAGGATCTTCATGATGCGAGGGCCTCTTCTTTCGCCGCGCGTGGTGCCGGCGTGGCGACGGGTGTTGACTTCGGCAAGGGAAGCTCGGCCGTGACGGTGACGCCGCGGCCGTCGCTGCGGTTCTCGACGAGAAAGCGTCCGCCCTTGGCGACGACACGTTCGCGCATGTGCAGGAGCCCGAAGCTGCCCTCCTCGACGGAAGGCTTGGACAGGCCGCCGCCGTCGTCGGCGACGCGCACGGCGACCACGCCGCTGGCGTTCGCCGCCACGGAAATCTCCAGCGTCGTCGGATCGGAATGCTGCATGGCATTGCTGAGGGCTTCGCGCACGATGCCGTGGATGGTGGCGTCGAGCGGAGTGCCCCAGCTCTCCTCCGGCAGATCGAGCACGAACTTGATCTGCGGCCGGCGGGCCTGCCAATAGGCGACAAGATTTTCGATGGCGTTCGAAAGACCGAGATCGAGCAGGACTGCAGGACGCAGCCGGCCAAGGATGGACTTCACCTGGCTCTTGATCTGGCCGACGGCATCGAGGATGGCCTCTGAATGGACGGCGGCGGGACTTGGCTCGCTGGCCGATTTGCGGATGGCGCTGGCGTCGACGTCGATGGAAAAAAGCAGCGGGCTGACTTCATCGTGCAGATCGCGCGCGAGTTCGGTACGCTCCTCTTCCTGCACGGTCGTGAGTTGTTCGTTGAGCTTGAAGTTGCGCTCCTCGCTACGCCCCAGAGCATCTGCCATGACGTTGAAGTTGGCACACAGCGCAGCCAGTTCGACTGCGCCGGTCTCGGGCACGCGGGCGGTGTAGTCGCCTTTGCCGACGCGCTCGAAGCCCTGCGATAGCGCCGCGAACGGACGCAGAGCGCGGCCGAGCGTCCAGTAGATGAGGGCCAATACCAGGCCGCAGAAGCTGGTCAGCGTGGTGAGGCTCAACTGCATGTCGCCCCAGACTTCGGCGGTCTCGCTGCGCTGGTCGCTCTCCAGCAGAACCATGCCGTACTTCGTCAGCGGACCTGGCAGCGGAATGCGCACGATCTTGACGGGCTGCGTGAGGATGCCGAAGAGCCATTCGGGAGCTTCCTCGTCCGGGGCCAGCACCTGCGAGGTGTCGATCTCGCGACCGTCCGGATCGAGCAGGGCTGCCCGTACGTGACGGTTGCCGTCGAAGGCGTGGACGACGCGGCGCAGTCCCTCGCGCGGGTCAGCAGTGCGCGCGGCATCGTCGACAGCCAGGCGCGCCGTGCTTTCAGCCACGGCGACGCCGGAACTCAGCTCAAGCTCGATCTTGTGCTGGGCGTGCCAATAGGTCAGCGACGCGCCGAGCGCCAGGATGGCGAGCAGCACCAGCGCTACCGTGCGGATCAACCTGAGCCGGAGTGACACGTCAAAGCCTTCGGGAATGAATACGTTACTGTATTACATACCCGTCTTCGGCCGCCGGGAAAAGCCCCCTGCGGACTTGCTTAATGTGCCGAAGCTTGAGGGTGCGAGCCGCTATTTGATCTTGAACTGGATCGGCATGGAGTACTTCAGCGCTTCGCCCGACTCTTCGTCGGGTGGAAGTGGGAAGGGGCTGGCGCGGTCGATGGCAGCGAGCGCTTCGTCGTCGAGACGCTGATTGCCCGACGATTTCTGCAAGGACCGCTCGGTCAACTTGCCGGCGCGGTCGATCGAAAACTGGACGACAACCGTGCCCTGCTGGCCGCGCGCGCGCGCCTCGGAGGGATAGCGTTGGTGCTTCTTCAGGTGCAGGTGAAGCGACTTGCGGTAGGTGAGAATCGCCTTGCTGTCCTTCTTGGCGTCACCGATCTGCTGGGCGGTGACGACCGGCGCATCCTTGGCTTGGATCTGTGGCGGGGCCATCGACTGGGCGGCAGCCGTCTGCTGCGGCGCGAGGTTCTCGGGCTGAACCTCCTTGATCTCTTCCTCCTTCTCCTGGACCTCCTCGACCGGCTTGGCGATCGGCAAGGCGACTTCAGGCTCGGGTGCCAACGGCGATTGTTCGAACTGAGGAATGTCGAGCGGCTTCAGTTCCTCGACCTTCTCGGTCGTGGGTGGCGTGGGCACGGCCTCTTCGGCCTGCGGGCCGATGGCGCTGTCGGGCGTCTCGGCACGCTGCGTCGCCGTGACGGGCGCCAGTTCCATGACGATCGCGCCGGCGACTTCGTCGTCGACTTCCTCTTCCGGCGGATTGTAGATGGCCCACGCGGCGCCGCCGGCATGCAGTGCGACGATGAGCGCGCCGGCGCCGGCCCAGCGAGCCCAGCGGCGCTTCTCGGCTTCAAGCACATCGGAGGCAAGCATTACGGGCTCCCGGTCGATCCAGGTGCCGTCGGCACGGCTGAGGGTGCGGCCGGCGGCGCGGGGGCCGCTGGGCCACCTTCCGTGCCTTCAAGGCCGACGAGGGCGACCTTCAGGTAGCCGGCACCACGCAGCAGGTTCATGACGCGCATCAATTCGCCATAGGCCACCGATTTGTCGGCGCGCAGGAAAATGCGCTTGTTGCGGTCAGCCTGCGTATGCGCGTCGAGCGCGGAGGCAAGCTGACTACGCTGGATGTCATCGTTGCCGACGGCGAGGGAACGGTCGGCCTTGATGGTGACGTAGAGCGGCTTGTCGGGACGCGGCTGCGGCTTGGCGGTCGACACCGGAAGGTCGACGGCGACGTCGACCGTCGACAGGGGCGCTGCCACCATGAAGATGATGAGCAGCACGAGCATGACGTCGATGAAGGGCGTGACGTTGATCTCGTGCTGTTCGTCGAGATCGTCGCCGCCGTGTTGCAGTCCGCCGGCCATTGGCGTTACTCCGCTGCGCGCGCGTGGCGGTGGATGTTGACGCGATCGAGGTCGCGCGAGACGAGGCGCATGACCTCGGCGGAGGCATCGCCGGCCATCGCACGGTAGACGCCAATGCCGCGCGAGAACCAATTGTAGATGATCACGGCGGGAATGGCGGCGACGAGGCCGATGGCGGTTGCCAGCAGGGCCTCGGCGATGCCGGGCGCAACGACAGCGAGGTTAGTCGTCTGCGACTTCGAAATGCCGATGAAGCTGTTCATGATGCCCCAGACGGTGCCGAACAGGCCGACGAAGGGCGCCGTGGCGCCAATGGTGGCGAGCACGCCGGTGCCCTTGTTCATGGAGCGGATGCCGGCACTTTCGATGCGCTCAAGGCGCGACGCGACACGTTCCTTGATGCCGTTCTTGTCGGGCGTGTCAGTCGACATGCGCAATTCCAGCGCGGCGACATCGATGAAGGATCGCAGCAGGCCGCCGCCGTTGCCGAGGGTGTGCGACGCGGCGGCAAGTGAGGTGTCGTTGGCGACGGCGCGCAGTGCGCTGCGGAGGCGGGCGCGGGAAACGAAGAGTTCGACCGATTTGACGAGCCAGACCGTCCAGGTGATGACCGAGGCGAAGGCGAGACCGATCATCACGCTCTTCACGACGAGATCGGCCTGCATGAACATCGCCCAGGGCGACAGATCATGCGGCAGGTTGGGATTGGGACCAGGTGTGGCTTCGGCGACAGGGGCGGGTGTGGCAGCTGGGCCGCCGGCACCGGTCAGGGGCAGATCCTCCACCGGAAGTGGCGCGCCGGGCGTAGCAGCCGGGCTTGCTGCGGCCGAGCTATCAGCGGCAGGCGGCGTGGCGGTGCCGGGCGGGGTTGGCTGCGGAGTTGCCTCGGGCGTGGCTGCCGGTGCCGTGCCGGGCGGCGGCGTAGCGTCTTGTGCCAAAACGGCGATCGGCATCGCCACCAGCAATGCACTGCACACCAGAAGACCATGCACCAAGCACAGCCAGACCCGCATTGTCCGCATTTTTCTAATCATATCTGTAGCATACCCATGGTGAGTTTTCTCGAGGCGACTTCGCCTATACATTACTATCCATGTCAAGATAACTAGATCACGTTTCCATCAGCCGCGCGACGTCCGGCGCGACCCACCGCCCTTTTGCGCCACGTCTGGCGGGTGAAATCCTACTCTAGGGCTCTAGTTTATTATTCGGCGTGAGGCAACACGTCTGACAGCCGCAGCCTGCTGTCCAGGCACCGGTCAGCCCGACCGCCAAGCCTGTTTGCAAAAGCGTTGCCGTCGGGACAGGTGTGGCGGTTTCGTCTCAGGGATTGTTTCCCGACACGCGAAGTCAGGATTGTAGATTGACGTTGTTCTCACGCAATCCTTAGGTTGGCTGCGGGGGGCATCTCCCACGAATTTCGTTAGCGTATTGGGGGCTAAAGTGACTGTTTCGGCAAAGTCAAACACCGTTGCGCATGTTTTCGACGGTCTACAACCGACACGACAAGCTAAAGATTTCACGACGCTGGCCATCACGGCTGCGTGCATGCTGGCGGTGAGCCCAGCGACCCTGGCTTTGGCGCAATCTGCCCAGAACACGAACGAACTTCCGCCGATCGTGGTGCAGGGCCAGAAGGCGAGGTCCAAGAAGAAGCCGGTATCCGCCAAGAAGCCAACGGCACCCAAACAGAAGCAGGCGACCCCGTCACCACAGCCGCCGTCGGACGAGGCGGCAGAGCCGCTGGCCAACGCGACGGCCGACGGCGCTGCGCGACCGGGCGGCAATCCGTATGCCAATCCGGATGCGCCCTTCAAGGTCGAGACGTCTGCGAGCGGTAAGCTGACGGAACCGCTGGCGAACACGCCGCGGACGGTTACGGCCATTCCGAAGGAAGTGATCCAGGACAAGCAAACGCGCGACCTGCGCGATCTGGCGCGCGAAACGCCAGGGCTGACGATAGGATCTGCGGAAGGGGGAAACTCGTACGGTGCGTTCGCGATCCGAGGTTTCCGGGCGAACAACGACATCTTCGTCGACAGCATTCGCAATCCGGGCAACCTCATTCCCGATGTCTTCTCGGTCGAGCAGATCGAAATCTACAAGGGTCCGAGCGGCGGCATCGCCGGGCGCAGCACGATCGGCGGCGCAATCAATCTGATCTCCAAGCAACCGGACCTCAACATGTCCCACTACGAAGTGGGCACGACCGTCGGGACCGACGAGACGGTGCGGACGACGTTGGATGCCAACCAGGTGATCACGCGCGACTTCGCCGTTCGCGCGAACCTGATGTACGATCAGCACGACGTTGCAGGGCGTGATTTTGCCGACAGCGAGAAATGGGGCGGCCTGATCTCGGCGACAGCCCGACCATCCGACTCGCTGCGCGTGACCCTCGACTACTATCGATACCGCAACGATGCGACGCCCGACTGGGGCGTTCCACTCAACAATGAAGACAACGTGCCCGTCACGGAACTCCATAAGGTTTCCCGTGATGCGTGGTGGGGCATGAAGAATCTCGACTTCATGAAAGAAGAAGCCGATATCGGCACGGCCACGATCGTCGGAAAGATCGCCGACGGCGTGACACTCACCAACAAATCGCGGGTCGGACAAAGCCGTGTGGCTTATGTCGCGACCTCGGCGGAAGGTTACCCAGACGACGTGCATCATCCGAACCGTGATCAGACCGCTAACCTCTACGCCAATCAGACCGAGCTGAACGTCAAGTTCTCAACCGGAACGTTTCGGCACAACGTCGTTGCCGGCCTCGAAGCGACCCGGGAGGAGATCGACAGAAAGGGCTACCTCGTCACGAACAACTTCGACACCACTCGGCCGTTCCCGCCCAACCCATACGTACAGAACGATACGATCATCGGCGGCGGCAGAGTCTACGATGCCACGATCGACACGCTTGGCGCTTACCTGTCCGACACGATCCATCTCTCAGAGCAGTGGATCATAAACGGTGGCGTCCGCTTCGACGACTTCGAGCGCGACCAGGTTGGCGGACCCGGCAATGCAGTGCCCGGTAGCCCCGCGGCGAATACCGCCATCCTAAACAACACTGCTAATGTTCAAGACGATCTGTTCAGCTGGAACGTGGGTGTCGTTTACAAGCCTATTCCCATCGCAAGCCTTTATGCGGCTTACGGAACTTCGGAAAGTCCGGTGGGCAGCGAGCTGGATGCAACGGGACCGACCTACAACGGTCTGGCCGCAAACCTCGTCGATGTTAAACCGCAAGAGGCCCGCGCGATCGAAGTAGGCACCAAGTGGGAATTGTTCAACAGACGACTGCTCGCAACTGCGGCGCTTTTCCAAACGGATGTCGACAATGCACGGACCAATGGCGCGGTCGGGGCGATCACCCCAGGCGGCAACCCACCGGCAAACGACGTCAATGCGTATGCGGGAAAGTATCGCATTCGGGGTATTGAGCTGAGTGCAGCAGGCAACATCACGAAAGAGTGGAGCGTGTTCGGCGGCCTTACGTTGTTGGATACGGAGGTTCTCAAATCGTCAAATACACCCGACCAGCTTCAGGATGTCGGTCGCCGCCTCGCCAATATTCCGCTGACGCAGTTCTCGCTGCTGTCGAAGTATCAACTGACCGACCAGCTCTCGCTCGGGGGGCAGGCGACCTATGGCGGCGAAGTCTATGGTGGCCATCTGGCCGCCAATAAGGACAACAATCATACTGTCGACTGGTGGCGGTTCGACGCCTTTGCGGAATATCAACTCACGAAGAATATCGAACTCGAAATTTCGGGTCTCAATTTGACAAACGAGCTTTACTACGACGCCCTGTATCAATCGGCAGATTCATTCGCCTTCGTGGCGCCGGGCCGGGCGGGATACCTGACCGTTAAGTACAAGTACTGACGGACAGACGCGCGCCAAGTTTCCGATCTGCTATACCTCCGGGCGGCCTTGCTGCCCGGAGGCTTCTATTTGAGGGGTTCATGTCGGAGGCGACTGCACATCCTGTCTGCCTTGCCGACTACGAGCGCCTGGCAGAGGGGCGGCTTGATGCAACCGCGTGGGCGTACGTCTCGGGCGGGTCAGCGGACGAGATCACGCTGCGGTGGAACCGAGAGCGGTTCGACGCGATGGCATTGCAGCCGCGGGTGCTGCAGGGCGGCGCGGGTGGACATGCGCGGCTGATGATGCTGGGGCAGACTTATGCCCATCCGATCTTCGTGGCGCCTGTGGCGTTCCAGAAGCTGGCGCATGCCGAAGGCGAGTGCGCGACAGCGATGGCGGCGGACGCGCAGGGCGCCTGCATGGTGTTGAGCACGCAGGCGAGCGTGCCGCTGGAAGACGCCGCCAAGGCCGGCGCGACGTGCCGGTGGTTTCAAATCTATCTGCAGCCGACGCGCGCGGCGACATTGCAGCTGGTGCGTCGGGCGGAGGCGGCCGGCTTCGAGGTTCTCGTCGTCACGATCGATGCGCCGATCAACGGTGTGCGCAACCGGGAGCACCGTGCGGGGTTTCAGCTGCCGCCGGGAGTCGAGGCGGTCAATCTGCGCGGGCTACCGGTGAGAGAGACCGTGCCATTGCCGGATGGCGGCAGCGCGGTCTTCGATCATTTCATGGCGACGGCACCGACCTGGGACGATCTGGCGTGGTTGAAGGCCCAGACCCGGCTGCCGATCGTCATCAAGGGCATCATGTCGCCTGAGGACGCCGTGACGGCAGTGGAGGCGGGAGTCGACGGCATCATCGTTTCCAACCACGGCGGGCGGACGCTCGATACGCTGCCGGCGACAATCGAGGCGCTGCCGGATATCGCAGCCGTCGTCGCCGGCCGGGTGCCGCTGCTGCTCGACGGCGGCATCCGCCGCGGCACGGACGTACTGAAGGCGCTGGCTCTTGGCGCTTCGGCCGTGCTGGTGGGACGGCCGATCGTCTACGGGCTCAGCGTCAACGGCGCCTTTGGCGTCTCGCACGTGCTGCGGTTGCTGCGCGACGAGTTCGAGATCGCGATGGCGCTGACCGGCTGCCGAACGCTGGCCGACATCGGGCCGCACCTGATCCGGCGCTAACCCCGATGCCTATTTGGTCGCGCACCTGAGGGCGCTTAGTGCTGGTGGCCTTCGTGGCCGCCGCCGGCGGGGGGGGCCTCGGCGCCGAGGGGGGCGATGGCGAACTCGACGTCGACCGAGCCGGCCTTCTCGAACGTGAGCGTGCCCTTCACGGTTTCGCCTGCCTTCAGCCCTTCGGTCAGACCCATCAACATCAAATGCAGGCCGCCCGGCTTCAGCTCGACGGGCACGCCGGGTGGAAGTTCGACGCCCTCCGTCACCTGGCGCATTTTCATGACGCCCATTTCGCTCGTCATGATGTGAACCTCGACGCTCTTGGCGCGCGCGAACGTGCCGCCAAGCAGACGATCCGGCTCCTTGCCGGTGTTGGTGAGCTTGACGTAGCCGCCGGCGACTGTGGAACCGGCGGGCGTGGCCCGCGACCAGGGCTGCTCGACAAGGATGGGCGTTGCGGGCTGTGCGCTGGACGCGACCGGCGATGCAGTCGTCTTCGCGTTCTCAACGAGCTTCAAGGTGGCGGCGGGGGACTTGAGGTCGTGGGGGTCCTGGCCGGCGGCCGGGATCTCGGTCCAAGCGAGTTCGCCCTTTTCGCAGGTCTGCGTCACGGGGAAGTAGAGGGTGGTGCCCGGCGTCAGTTCGCCGGCGACGAAAGCTGCGACGACGAACTCGTCGTAGTAGTCGTCCGGCAGTGGCCCGCCGGTCCAGGTGACCTGACGCACGCCTTCGCTCAGGTCGCCGTGATAGTGCTTGTAGGCACGGGCATAGGCCCCACGTTCCATTTTGATGGTCCAGCCGGGTTTCGGCATCGGCTTCACGCCGATGACGCCTTCCGGAATGTCGACGCGCACCGACGTGGTGGGGGAGCCGTCGCAGCCGTGACCGATCTTGACGACGGCCTTGTAGCCGGCGCCGACCTTGGCCTCGCGCTGTTCGAGCACGGCGTGGGCGCTCGCGAGCGAGGCGGCGGCGAGGAGGGAGATGACGACCGCTGCGGTCAGTCCGGCGACTTGCTTCAATGTACGCTTTTGCATGTGATTACCATTTCACGCTGAGGCCGCCATAGACGGCGCGACCGGTTCCGGGTTCGAAGAGTACGCTGTTTGCGTTAGCGGACGTCGCGACGCTGGCGCTGGAGATATAGACTTCGTCGGTCAGATTGCGGGCTTCGACGTAGGCCGTGATGCGGCCGCCGTTGTCGAAGCCGAGCTTTGCACCGAGCAATGCGTAGGGCTCGGTATCGAGCGTGTTGGCGCTGTCGACGTAATAGGCCACGGGCACCCATTCCAGGGTGGGGCCGACGTAGATGCCGCTCGGGTGCTTGTAGAGAAGCTCGGCGCGGAGGTAGTGCCTTGGGGCACCGGGAAGCTCGTTGTCGCCGAACGTTGCATCGTTGTCGAAGCGGAAATCACTGAAGGTGTAGGCGGCGTTCAGCCACAGTGCATCCCTCGTCAGGCCAGTTTCGAGTAGCCCGCCGAGAAGACGCAAACCAAAACCGGCCTCGACGCCCTGATGGATCGTCTTGTCGAGGTTGACTTGATTGCAGGTGCCGGCGGCGCCGTTTGACTGACACTGGAACTCATTTTCGAGATCAGATCGATATAGCGCAAGATCCCACGTAGCACCCGGCAGTTGGCCACGTGTGCCGATCTCAAACGTCGTTGCCCTCTGCACTTTGAGCGTTGGCAGAACGGCGTTGGGATCGCGGATCTCGTTGAAGGTCGGCGCTTCACCGCTGGCGGAAACGTTACCGAAGATCTGGGCGTTTGGACCGATGTCCCAGACGAGTCCGCCTTTCGGACTCCAAAAGTCGTATTCGGCGTGGGCTGACTGGTCACCGTTGATCAGGAAGTAATCGTCCGCGTCTCGTTTGGCGTTGACGTACTGCAAACCGGCGACCAGGGCTAACGTGGGAACGACGAAGAACGAGTTCTCGGCGTAAACGGTCGTGTTGTCCGAGGTCTGATCGGCGTCGCTGCCCAGCGCGCCGCGCTGACCACGGACATTGGTAAACGTCTTCGCACGCGTTTGGCCGTTGTGGACTCCGACGCCGGCGACGAACAGGTTGCGGTAGCCAGCGATGACACTGTCGTTTGTGATGCGCGCGAAGCCGCCGTAGTTCTGTACGTCGTTGTCGACGACGATGGAGATCGGGTGATCGAGCTGGCGATCGAAGAAGAAGCCGCCGGCTTCCAGCATCGTACTCGCGTTCAGGCGGATGGCCGTGCGGTTAGCGACGCGAATGCTGTCGATGTTGCGCTCGAAGTCGCGATCGACGTTGTCATTGCCGTTTACCGACGGAGTTGGGTTAACGAACGCCCCTTTCGGATTGTTCAACGCGTTGTCCTTCGTCACGGCGCCGGGGATCTTCTGGCGGATCTGATTGGCGTTGAGGTAGAAGCGCGTCTCGATATCGGGCGTCAGGCGGTAGCCGACGTTCATGGCGCCGCGGACACTCTGGCCCTCGGAATGATCGCGGAAGCCGTCCTGTTCCTGCCAAGTGCCGGTCGCGAAGTAGTCGACCGCGCCGTAGACACCGCCGGAGCTGACGGCGGTCTTGCGGAAACCGAAGCTGCCGAGGTCCAGGCGGGTGCCAAAGGCATCGGAGTCATAGCCGGTCGGCATCACGAAGTTGATAGCGCCGCCGAGCTGATTGGCGCCGTAGCGCAGCGCGTTGCCGCCCTTGAAGACCTCGATGTAGCGGTAGGCGGTGGGATCGATTTCCTGGAAGTCGCTGGAGCCATCGGCGGTGGTGATGGGGATGATGCCGTCCATCAGCAGCGCCACGCCACGGCCGTGGAAGTTGCGCGACAGGCCGGAGCCGCGGATCGAGAGGCGGGTATCCTCGCCCCACTTGGTCTGGGCGAAGACGCCGGGCGTGAAGTCCAGCGCGTCCTTGATGGTGGTGGCGGGCGTCGAGGCCTTGTAGGCGGTGTCGGGCACGACGGCGACGGCGCCGGGCGTGCGCTGGATTTCGGCGCGGGCTTCGGCCGTGTTCGGCGAGGTCAGGGCCTTGGATCGCTCCAGCGGCGAGCCCGTCAGTGACGGCGCAGCCTGTGCTGCTGGCGAGGTGTCAGCGGCGGCAACCGGCTTGGCCTTGGCGGGCGCGGCCTGCGGGGCTTTCACCGATTTGGCGGTCGGCTTTTTGGCGGATTTGGTCGTGACTTCGATGGGCGGCAGGCTGGTGGCCGGTGCCGTCGACTGGGCCATAGCGGCCCCTGCGAATGAAGCGCTTGCCATGGCGCATACGGAGATGCGCGTGGCGATGAAACGCGAAGGCATGTGAAAACACCCCTAAAGAATCCTCGGATTTTGCGTAGCTAGGCTGGTGCGAGGCGCAACGCGCCAATCAAGCCTGGGCCGGAGGACCGCGGGGAGTGGACGTCTTGACGTCGAGGGGTGGTGAGGGAACTGCCGTCTCCACGTGCAGTTGCGGGGCACGCTGGACGGCGGGTTCGTAGACGATGGCGACGGCGACCAACAGCGTCGGCAAGGCGGGAGCTGCGCAGTTGGCGCAGCCGACGATGCAGAGCGGGCACTGGTGATGGCCGCTGACGGGCACCGGGTCTTTGTCGGGCGCGCTGAGGTCGATCATCTGCACGCCCTTGGCGGTGCAGATCATGACGAGGTTGGAGCCTTCGGCGCTGGCTGCGGCGGCATTGGCCTGGGTCGCTGCCGTGACGGCAAGCGTCTGCAGCACGAGAACGAACGCGCTGAGAAAGGCAAACCTGCGGCGATGGATACGAAACCACGTCATGGCGCGGACGGTACGGCGGGACCGCGGAGCGGTCAACGGCGACGCTGTGGCGCGGCGGCGACAGATGGCGATTGGACAGGGTTAACTGATGAGTGCGGAGGCGGGACTTAGCGGACCTGGGACTTCCACCATGCGGCCGAGCTGATGTTGGACGCGGGCGGCCGTTTCGAGCGGCTCCAGGCCGGCTCGCGCGCGTGCCGCGTTCAGCTGCAAGACGGCCGGCTGTTCGACGCGGGCAATCACGAGGGCCTCTTCCACGCCGTAGGCTTCGTGCTGGAAGCCTTGGGGGCGTTCGCGCGCCAGCATGGCGCAGCGTTCCTGCGCGGTGAACTGGGCGTGACCGAGTTCATGGCCGAGAAGGAGGGCGGGTGTCAGATAGCCGGTGGCATCCAGCAGGCCCAGATGCGGGTTCCATTGGATGCGCAGGTTGGCGAGATTGCGAAACAGGAACTTGGTGTGCGCGGGGTGGAATTCGATGAAGACGGTGCTGCCGCCGGCGCGGAGGCGACGCACCACGGCTCGCAGCGTGCGTGATTGCAGGAGATAGCCAATCGCTTGCGCCAATTGCGGCATGCGATCCGCTGGAAAACGCGAAACGTCGATGCGGCCTGGAGAGGATGCGTGCGCGAGCGGTTCGTTGAAATGCATGGCGACGGCCCTGGTGGTCTCCGCAGATATAGATGGAGGGCTGCATTGCGCAATGCGGTGATGTTGAAATGGGTCAGACCCATGGGTCTGACCCCCGCAGCTGAGGGTGCAGCAGATCGCAATCAGCGTCGAGTGCCGCGTCAGCAATTGAGAACTGGGCGAGACTCCCGGGCATGCTTGTCAAAGGCAGAGGTTTCTCGCGGCTCGTCCCTGTGGTCGGCCGGGGTCGCGGGGGACGGTTCGAAATTTGGGCGCCATTCGACGCCAGTGTAGCTGTAGCCCAGCCGTTTCATGATGCGGCCGACGCTCACCTCGTCGTGCTCGACACCGAATTGGTCGCGGATGAGACGGACGAGGTCGGCCAGACGCCAGCGACGGACGCCGTGCGCCAGCGGGTCCGGCCCGCGGGCGATGATGACCGCCAGTTCGTTCTGCTGTGCCACGTCGAGCTTCGGTGGGCGGCCTGGCGAGCGAAGGCTCTTCAAGCCCGCCGGGCCGTCCGTGTTGAAGCGATGGACCCAATCGCGCAAGGTCTGGCGCTCCATGCCGCCGATGTTCGCGGCTTCCCTACGCGTGTGACCTTCCAGGACAGCGGCAATGGCGCGGACCCGCCGTGCGTGGGCGCGATCAGTCAAGGTGTCGGCGTAGGCGCGGAGTTGATCGGGCCTGAAGTCAGTCCTCACGTCGATTGGTGCGGGCATCGTCTAACTCCTAGACTGGCAATGATGGGGGCTGGAAAAAGTGGAGTTCTGCTGCCGGCGGCCCGGCGAAATTCGCGTTGGCGCTTGGCAACTCTCAATTGTGATACTCTACAATTAACATCTTATGGTTGAATAATCTGACGTCAACAGATGTTCTTCCCGCTCTGATTGTGCGGCGTTGAATCGACGTGGCTTGGCGCCAGTGTTGTCGCGAGGGGAACGATTGTTTCCCGGAGACAGCTGATCAGAACTTTAGGGGCACGAAGGGACCCGCAGGTGCTCGCATCTCAGACGATCAGGCTCTCGGGGCGGGCAGCGCCGTGAGCTCGGCGCGAGCGTGGCGGCGACGTTCGGTGAAGCCGCGGATGACGACATAGAACACGGGCGTGAAGATCAAGCCGAACAAGGTGACGCCGATCATTCCCCAGAATACACCGGTGCCCAGCGCGATGCGCATTTCAGCGCCAGCACCAGTGGCGAGGTACAGAGGCACGACACCGAGCGTGAAGGCGAGCGAGGTCATGACAATGGGCCTCAGGCGCAGCTGACAGGCCTCGACAGCGGCGGTGAAGCGGTCCTTGCCCTGTTCCTCAATCTGACGGGCGAATTCGACGATCAGGACGGCGTTCTTGGCGGCGAGCCCGATCAGCACGATGAAGCCAATCTGGGTGAGGATGTTGATGTCCTGGCCGTGCAACGCGACGCCGAACAACGCCGACAGCAAGCACATGGGCACGATGAGCATGATGGCAAGCGGAAGCGACCAGCTTTCGTATTGCGCCGACAGCGCGAGAAATACGAAGACGACCGACAGCAGGAAGATGAGGTAACCCGTGCTGCCGGCCTTGACCTCCTGATACGAGAGATCGGTCCACTCATAGGTGATGCCCTCTGGCAGGTGCTCCTGCGCGAGCCTGGCCATCATGGCAAGAGCCTGGCCGGAGCTGATGCCACGCACGGCGGACCCCTGGACTTCGACGGCGGAGAACAGATTGTAGCGGGGCACGCGGTCGGGGCCGGCGATCTCGCGGAAGGTGACAATGGAGCCGAGCGGCATCATCTGACCTTGGGCGTTGCGTACCTGGATGCGCTTCACGTTCTCAGGCTCGATGCGGAACGTACTGTCGGCCTGCGCGGTCACGCGATAGGTGCGGCCGAACATCGTGAAATCGTTGACGTAGGCTGAGCCCATGTAGACGCGCAGAGCCGAGAATACCTCCTCGAGCCTGACGTTGAGCATCTGTGCCTTGTCGCGGTCGACGTCGATGTAAACCTGAGGCGTGGTCGCGGCGTAGGTCGTGAAGACATTGGTCAATCCGGGCGTCGCGTTGGCGGCGGCCAGGAAGTTGCGAGCGACGGCCTCGAACTCGCCATACGACAGATTGGCGCGATTCTGCAGGCGCATGGAGAAGCCGGCCTGGCCGCCCATGCCGCGCACGGGGGGCGGAATGAAGACGTTGACGTTGGCTTCCTCGACCCGGGCCACGACCTTGCGGACCTCGGCGGCGACCACGTCGATCGGCAGACCCTTGTCGTGGCGCTCAGCCGCGTCATCGAGGATGACAAACAGAGCGGCCTGATTGGTGACATTGGTGAACGTGGCGCCGGACCGGCCGGAATACGATGACATGTAGGCGACGCCAGGGACCTTAAGAAGCTCATGGTTCAAGCGCTTGACGACAGCGTCGGTGCGATCGAGCGCGGCGCCGTTGGGTAGTTGCACCGAGGCGATGACGAAGCCGCGGTCCATGGCCGGAATGAAGCCGGCGGGCGTGACGCTGACCAGCCAGACGGCAGCGGCGATGAGCAGAACGTACAGCGCAAGCACCGGGCGGGGATGGCGCACGAGTAAGCGCACGAGGCCGGCGTATCTCGCCGCCAACCAGTCGAATGCGGCATTAAAGCCGCGGAAGAAGGCGTGCACCGGCCGCATCACGAACGACTCATGAGCGTCGTGGGTGTGCGGCTTGAGCAGGATGGCGCACAACGCCGGGCTGAGCGTCAGCGATGTGAATGCCGAGATGATCGTGGCGGTCGCAACGGTGATGGCGAACTGACGGTAGAACAACCCCGTGATGCCGCCGACGAACGCGGTGGGGATGAAGACGGCGGACAGCACGATGGCGATGGCCACCAGCGCGGTACCGACCTCATCCATCGTGGTGCGCGCCGCCTGCTCGGGCGACAGGCCCTCCTTCAGCTTGCGCTCTACGTTTTCCACCACGACGATGGCGTCATCGACGACGATGCCGACGGCCAGCACGAGACCGAACAGGGTCAGCATGTTGATGGAGAAGCCCATGGCCTGCATCACGGCGAACGTGCCGATGAGTGATATGGGAATGGCGACGACGGGAATGACGGTGGCGCGCCAGGTCTGCAAGAACAGCAAGACGACGATGACGACGAGGACCACGGCCTCGAGGATCGTCTTGTAGAGTTCGCGGATCGAAACCTCGATGAACCCAGTCGGGTTGTAGACGATACGGTATTCGAGGCCTTTGGGGAAGCGCTGCGACAGGCGTGCCATCTCGGCCTTCACAGCGTTGGTGGTCTCGATAGCGTTGGAACCGGGCTGCTGCGTGATGACCATCACGGTCGCCGGGTACTCATCCTGATAGCCGTAGGTGGTATAGCTGAGGGCGCCGAGTTCGACGCGGCCGACATCGCGCAAGCGGACGACCCGGCCGCCGGTGCCGGACTTCAAGACGATGTTCTCGAATTCGCTAGCTTGCAGGAGGCGGCCCTTGAGCTGCAGGGAGACCTGAAAAGCACCGGGCTGCTTTTGCGGCGGCTGACCGAAGGCCCCGCCGGCGACTTCGACATTCTGCGCACGCAAGGCGCTGATCACCTCGTCGGCCGTCATGCCGAGACCGGCGATGCGCTCCGGATCGAGCCAGATGCGCATGGAGTATTCGCGGGCGCCGAACAGGGCCACGTCGCCCACACCTTTGATGCGGGCGAGCTCGTCGCGGACGTTGAGGAGGGCGTAGTTCGAGCTGTAGACTTGGTCGTAGCTGCCGTCCGGCGAGACGAGATGCACGACGACGAGCAGGTCGGGCGAGTTCTTACGCACGGTCACGCCGGTTCGGCGCACCTCCTCGGGCAGGCGCGGCTCGGCTGTGGCGACCCGGTTCTGCACCAGCACCTGGGCGCGGTCGATGTCGGTACCGATGTCGAAGGTGACACTCAACGACAGTGTGCCGTCGCTGGTGGCCTGCGAGTACATGTAGATCATGCCCTCGACGCCGTTGACCTCCTGCTCGATGACGGTGGCCACGGTTTCAGCGACGGTCTCGGCGCTGGCGCCAGGATAGGTTGCGGTGACGGACACCGTCGGCGGGATGATCTCGGGGAATTGGGCAACGGGCAAG
This sequence comes from Hyphomicrobiaceae bacterium, assembly GCA_965279065.1. Classification (GTDB taxonomy): domain Bacteria; phylum Pseudomonadota; class Alphaproteobacteria; order Rhizobiales; family Hyphomicrobiaceae; genus JAKAXS01. The sequence goes on along the minus strand of OZ257134.1, from coordinate 70,886 downwards.
GCGAGATAGCCAATGGCGCCGACGATCAGCGTCACGAAAGAGACGACGGCTGCGAAGATCGGACGCGAGATGAAGAACTGGCTGAGGCGCATCCGTCGGTCCTCGCCTCAGGGTGTGCGGACAGGATTGCTGCCGGTGGCGGCGGGCGTGCCCTCTGAAACGCGCAGCGGAGCATGCTTGGGTACGAGGGCCTGCCCCGGCCGTACCCGCTGGATGCCATTGACTACAACCATCTCGTCCGCCCCCAGGCCTTCGCGGACGACGCGGAAGCCATCGATCAACGGCCCGAGCTTCACCGGCCGGCGTTTGGCAGTGTTGTCGTCGCTCACGACGTAGACGAAACGGCTAGCCTGATCCGTGCCGATCGCGGCATCCGGTACCATCACGGCATTGTACTCGGGCGAGCCTTGCAGGCGCACGCGGGCGAACATTCCGGCCGCAAACAGGCCGTCTGCGTTCTTGACGCTGGCACGGGCGCGAAGAGTGCCGGTGCCGGAGTCCAGGCGGTTGTCGAGGAAATCGAGCCGGCCGGCGTGGGGGAAGCCCTGCTCGTCGGGCAGGGCCACGCCGACGTTGGCGCCGACGCCGGCAGCGTCCTTGACGCCTTTCTCGGTGAGACGGCGATATTTCAGCGCGTCGTTTTCGCCGATGTCGAAGTAGAGATAGATCGGATCCTGCGTCACGATGGTGGTGAGGATGGTCGTGCCGTCCGGCGTGCCGCCGCCGGAGATGAAATTGCCCGGCGTGACGAATTTGCGGCTGATGCGGCCGGCAATCGGCGCCGTAACCTTGCAGAAGCTGAGTTCCAGTTCTGCGGTCTTGACACGCGCTTCGGCGACGGTGACCGCGGACTGCGCGTCGCGCATGATATTCTCGCGATCGTCCTGCACTTTCTGCGAGATGACGTTAGTCTTGAGCAGGGGCTTGCCGCGCTCGACGTCGAGCGATGCATTCGAGACGCGGGTCTTGGCCTGCTCGAACTCAGCCTTGGCCTGATCGAGCGCGCGCTCGAAGGGGCGCGGATCGATGCGGAAGAGGACATCACCCTTGTTGACGGTCTGGCCGTCGGTGAACAACACCTCGTCGAGGTAGCCACTGATGCGGGCGCGTACCTCCACGGATTCGACAGCTTCGAAGCGGCCGGTGTATTCGTCCCATTCTATGGTGGGGCGCTGAAGCGGATTGCTGACGGAGACTTCGGCCGGCTTGGCGTCCTTACCCGGGCCGCCGGACCCCTTGGCCTTTTCGCTCGCCCCGGCAAACCAGCCCTTGCCGGAGGCCACCAGTTCGTCGTGCGACTTGCCCGTCAGCCTGGGGAGCAACGCCAGTGCCGCGACCAGGCCGACTGCCAGCGCTATGACGACGTAGCGGGTTCGCATCTTTTCCTCTTGGGCAGAAACGGCGAGACGGACACTGCGGCCTGATGCAAACCTTTGCACCGGCGACGTCTCTGCCTCGCCGGATCGCCGGCGTCCGGCGCGACTATAACAGCAGATCTGCCGTCTGACTGCATTGCTGGGCTGCGAGTTGACGGCCTTTTTCGGATTATCCTTATCGGGCAGTGTCTTACGTGTGTGGCCATGCGGCGGCAGCCTGCGACGATGGCCCGCACATTTTGTCGCCTTACAGACGCGTTTTTAGGGCTGAATGGCATGTGGAATCGCTCGCGAATGGCACCTGCCATGCGAGCAGTGATGCAACGAGGTAATCATGAGCGTGACAACACGTTTGGCGCTGACGGCAGCGATGTTGAGTGCAGGGTTCGCGGGGGCCGCGAAGGCTGCCGAAAGCCCCCTCGGGGTCTGGTACGACGACACCGGTCGTGGGGCCGTCGAAATCGTCGAGTGCGGCAAAGGCAAGCTGTGCGGCAAGCTGGTCTGGCTGCAGGACGCAAAGAATTCAAAAGCCTGCGGCACGGCCATCATCGGCGACGTCGTCGAGGCCGGCGACAGTTGGGATGGCGGCTGGATTTACAGTCCAGAGAAGGACGACAAGTTCGACGTCGAACTGACGCCGGCAGGCAACGGTAAACTCAAGGTGCTGGGATACGCGGGCACGAAACTGTTTTCCAAGGAGATGACCTGGACGCGCGCGCCGGCGGATCTCAAGCGGTGCGATCAGCAGGTCGATGCCAAGGCCGCTCCCGTGCCGGCACTCCCGGCGGCGAAAGGCATCGAAACGGCCACGACGCAGTCGCCGCCTGTTACATCGGCAACGCCGCCACCCAAAAGTGGGGGCGCACAAATGGCCGCTGTGCCGCAGGTGGCCGTCAAGCCGATCGACACTCCGAAGACAGCCGAACAGGCTAAGGCCGGCGCGGAGGCATGGGCGTCAGAGCCGGATCGCAACGGCGTCAAGACGGCTCAAGCCGATGTGCCGTCGGAGGCGGGCGACAAGCAGGCCGCGGTCGAGCCGGCTGCCAAGCCGCGCGTCAAAACGGCTTCCCACAAGAGGAAAATGTGCCGGGTCGACGCGCCGTTCGTGACGGTGGAATTCCCCTGCGATGACGATGACTGACGCGGCGAGAAGGCGGCGGCGTCAGCTGCCGCCGTCGTTGCGGCGGGACCAGTAGATCGCGAAGATCAGAAACCAGAACAGGATCGCGATGATATCGGCGAAGGCCGACAGTTCCGTCAGGACATGCGTCCAGGGACGATCAGGCGGTCCGACCAACATCAAGATGCTGGCTGCGGCACCCACGAAGAGGAAGACGCCGGTCAAGGCCCAAGCGATGCGTGTCGAGCGTCGTGTCATTGGCGTTGGCCAGTTTGGCGTGTCGATCTGAAGTTTCTTGATCGCATCTTAGAGGCAAACGCCCCGCGGCGCGAGAGCTTGCCTGTCGCGTGCATCCAATTCTCAGGCCGCGCAGACGCCTTCGCTCGGGCGCCCGTGGATCGATAAATCGCGGATCGACGGCGAGGTGCCTGTCAGCGGATTGTCGGCATCCCAGCGCAAATTCAACGTTTCGAAGCGCGCGGCCTTTGCGTCGTAGAGCAGAAGGCGGCCGGCCAGGCTGTCGCCGGCGTCAGTTATTTCCTTCAGGATCTCGGTGGCGGCCAGGGTGCCGACGACGCCGACGACGGAGCCCAGCACGCCAACCTCCGCGCAATTGGCGACGGTGCCGGGCGCGGGCGCCTCCGGAAACAGGCAGCGATAGGTGGGGTAGGGCGTACCGGCGGCATCCTTGAGATATGGCTTCAACGTCGTCAGATGGCCATCGAAGGGGCCGACGGCTGCGAACACCAGAGGCTTTCTGGCGAAGTAGCAGGCGTCGGAGACGAGATAGCGAGTGGCGAAGTTGTCGGAACCATCGGTGACGATGTCGTAGCGGCTGATGATGTCGAGGGCATTGCCGGCGTCGAGGCGGGTGGGTATGGCTTCGACGACGACGTGCGGGTTGATGCGTTCGGCCGCATCACGCGCACTCTCAACCTTGAGACGGCCAATGTCGGCCGTGCCATGCACGATCTGGCGCTGCAGGTTGTCGAGGGAGACGGTGTCGTCATCGACGATGCCGATGGTGCCAACGCCCGCGGCTGCAAGATAGCTGATGACTGGCGAGCCGAGGCCGCCGGCGCCGACGACGAGCACGCGTGCCGCCTTGAGCTTGTTCTGCCCCTGGCCGCCCACCTCCTTCAGTACGAGGTGGCGCTTGTAGCGTTGGATCTCTTCCGGCGTGAGCGCCATGGCTGACCTTTGGTGGTGGCGACGCGCGTGATCGCGGCAGCCGTTTCCCATCATGTGGCAGTCAGCTCCGGCGACGCAAGGGCCGGTGGTTAATGCCCCGCGTTGCCGGGCCTCAAATGCACGAGATTGGCGCGATGGGGGAGGTCTTCCGGCGTCTTGACGTTCCAGACGAGGCCGAGACGGCGCAAGGTCATCAATACCCACCAGCCCGGGTCGATCTCGCCGTCGTTGACGCCAAGTTTGGCGGACGCGGGATAGGCGTGGTGATTGTTGTGCCAGGCTTCCCCCATCGTAATGAAGCCGCAGTAGGGCACGTTGTAGCCTTGCACGCCGGCACCTTCGAGGTGATACGACCGCGGCCCTCTGTTGTGCGCAAAGTAGCCAACCAGCCAATGGCCGGTGACGGAGAGAGCCACGCGCACGGCAATGCCCCAGACGACCCAAGATATGCCGCCGATAGCGTAGAAGAGAATCGCCCATGGCAACTGCTGTAGCATCCACGTGCGGTCAATGAACCGGTAGAAGCGGTCGTTGGCCGTGCGCCTTTCCAGTTCGAGTTGCGGCGGTCGGTCCAGCATCAGATCGCAATGCAGTTGCCAAAACCCGTCGCGCAGCAGTGACGAGCGGTGCGCCAGATAAGGGTGGCATTCGGCCTTACGCTGCGCCCAGTCACGGATATCGTGCTGGCGGATCATTCCGTAGGGCCCCGCCATGCCGACCAGCGTGCCAAGGTAGACGAACGCCTGCTCCAGCCAGTGGGGGCAATCGAACGAGCGGTGAATCAGGCGCCGGTGCATGCCGAGCGAATGGCCGAGACAAACAGTGACGGCGGTAGTGACGAGGAACAGCGCGAATGCATCCCATGAGACCGTGAGAGGGCCGGCGATGAGTGCCGTGAGAGTCATCCCGGTGATCCACAGCGACTTCACGGGCTTCCAGACGACGTGACCGGCAACTGCATCGGTATCGTCGGCCTCGGTCATGCGCGGTGAGCGGAAGGTGCTGGCGGAGTTCTGCAAGGCGATGTCGATGGGATCGACGGCGCGCGCTCCAGCCGCAGCGGTCGTGATGTCCATTTCGTGACGCATGGCATCGCCTCGGGCGTCTGTCGGTTGCAGTCCGACGGTATCAGACGCGCCGCAACGGCGAAATGAGCTCGGCTAGGGCACTAGCGTCCAAACAGGCGGTCGACAATGGACAGAAGCGCAAAGTTCTCAGCAGTGGGGGCGTCGAACATCCCGGCGAAGGTGCGCGGATCGGCGGGCAGGTAGCGCGCGGTGTTCTGCGGCCGGAAGGCGGAGGCCCAGGCCTTGACCTGGTCCAACCCGTTCACGCAATCGGCGTAGTTGGCGTAGCCTTCGCCGGACCCAGCGATCATGCTGCCGACATCGTCGTCGGCAACAAGGCGCCAGCGCCATGCGCCACTGGTATCGGTGTAGATCTCGGATCGCATCTGAGGTCCCCCGTCACAGGCTTGACACGAAGGCTAACGCGATTCGCGGCGCCCAGATGTATCTGCGCGGTGACGCTTGCTTGGAATCAGGTCAACGCCGGTGCGGCGCGTCGTCCCGCACCGCTAGGGCTCGAACAAGCGATTGTCCCAAACGACGGGTTCTTCCAGACCGGGCTGAATACGTTTGGCGTCGGCATGGTGCGGATTGATCAGAACATTGCGTTCTTCCCGCGCCACGTAGCTGGGCACGAGCAGGATCGCGGTGCGTCTCTCGTTGAACCAAGCCGAACCGAAGGCACGTGCCGAGGCATCACCCGCCAGGCACCAGCGGGGCAAGACATCCTTGGTGACGACCTCGTAGGATACACCGGCAGGTATGTTGATGCGGATGGCGTGCTGGCCAGCGGGCAAAGTGCCGTTGAAGTGGGCAAGCTTTTCCAGCAGCGCCAAACTGTAGTGCTCGGACGTGTAGATCACGTCCTGACCGCGCCCGTGCCAGCGTCCCTTTACGAGCGCGCTGCCTTCGCCGCTGTAGATCTTGAACCGACCGTTGGGATCACCAATCCGATGAACGCGCATCGGCGCATCAAGCACCCGATGGGCCATCAGACAGCGACGCCGGCGTCGGCGCGGGCAAGAAGCTTCAAGACAAGATCGGCCCCGGCCGTGGATTCCACGGCAAGTTCCACCGGGGCACGCCTGCCGAGCATCGGATGGCGGCGCGTGAGGAACTGCTCGGCAGCACTGGAGTCGCCGCCGTAGATCCGCAGCACCTCGTTGAAGACCTTGGTGATTGATAGCAGCCGTTCGCTTTCCGACAGGGAAAGACGTTTGGCCTTGAGCTTGCGGGCGTACGTCGCTTTCGGAATGAAGGCGTGGATGTGTTGGGGGGTGCTCAGTTGCACCTTCGAGAAGACGTCCTTGACCGCCTGTGCCGGAAAACCGGCCTTCACCTTCGATACTAGATCGATCTCGCTGGTCTTGCGCCAGTCGCGCAGGCCGAGAAAGCGGGCGAGTTCGCTGGCTTCGGAGAGTGCTTGCGCGGGCATAGACAAATCCGTTCCATATTTCAGTTGAGCATAATTCTAGCCTCACTTGAGACCAAGCACAAGACAACAGAAAGGGCGGGATGTTTGGCATCCCGCCCTCTGGCTAGACCGCAACAGGCTGGAGACAGCCTACTTCGGGTCGAGGAACAATTCCGAGGAGAAATAGCGCTCGGCGGAGGACGGGGCGAAGGTGACGATCGTCTTGCCGGCGTATTCGGGCCGCGTGGCCACCGAGATGGCAGCGGCGACGTTGGCGCCAGTCGAGATGCCGCCGGGGATGCCCTCGGTCTTGGCGACGAGGCGTGACACGTCGAAGGCCATCTCGTTGGAAACGGTTACGACTTCGTCGATCAGCGAGCGATCCAGCACTTTCGGCGCAAAGCCGGCGCCGATGCCCTGGATCTTGTGCGGGCCGCGGTTGCCGCCGGAGAGGATGGGGCTGCCGGTCGGTTCGACGGCAATGATCTTCAGGTCCGGATTGCGCGGCTTCAACACGCGGCCGACGCCGGTCAGCGTGCCGCCGGTGCCGACGCCGACGACGATGGCGTCGACCTTGCCGCCGGTATCGGTCCAGATCTCCTCCGCGGTCGTGCGTGCGTGCACCGCGGGGTTTGCAGGGTTCTCGAACTGGCTCGGCTGAACGGCGCCGGGCGTGGACGCCAGCAGCTCGTTGGCCTTGTCGATGGCACCGGGCATGCCGCCGGCGGCCGGCGTCAACACGAGTTCGGCGCCGAGGTGGGACAGGATCTTGCGGCGCTCGATGGACATCGACTCGGGCATGACAAGCTGCAGCTTGTAGCCGCGCGCAGCGCAGACGAAGGCGAGGCCGATGCCGGTGTTACCTGACGTCGGCTCGATCAGCACGGTCTTACCGGGCGTGATGCGGCCCTCGGCTTCCAGCACGTCGATCATCGACACGCCGATACGGTCCTTCACGCTGGAGAGCGGGTTGAAGAATTCGAGCTTCAGGAGGATGTCGGCCTTGGCGCCGGCTTCCTTGGCGATCTTCGACAGGCGCACCAGGGGTGTGTGGCCGATCGTTTCGGTTATGTCGTTGTAAACCCGGCCGCGGCCCCACGATGTCGTGGCCTTCAGGGTCTTGATGTCAGGAATTTCGTTCATCGGGAACGCGCCTCATTCAGTGCCTAGGTGGCGATCTCAGGGATAGTGCCGTGTTGGCTGCATCTGTCTTGTCAAGAAAACGGCGACCCCTCAAGGGCTGCGGGGAAAATGGCTTTGCGGCGGCCTGCTTCAGCGCGCTGTGCGCGACGTGTTGCGACGCTTCGCCTTGGAGCTGCGTTCTCCGGCAGCCGCGTCTGAAGGTACTGAGTTCTTCTTTTTGGCCTTTTTTGATTTGGGCTTTTCGTCCGCTATGCTGGAGGTTCCGGTGGAGCCGAAGCCGCCGGCGCCGCGTTTCGTTGCCGAGAGCGCCGGTGTGGCGACGAGTTTGGCGCGGGTCACGGGGGCGATCACGAGTTGGGCGATGCGTTCGCCACGGCGGATCATGACCGGTTCCGTACCGAGATTAATCAGAATCACCTGGACCTCGCCGCGGTAGTCGCTGTCGATCGTGCCGGGAGAATTGAGAACGGTGAGGCCGTGTTTCCAGGCCAGGCCTGAGCGTGGGCGCACCTGCGCCTCCGTGTCAGGCGGCAGCTCGAACGTCAGAGCCGTCGGGACGGCAGTGCGGTCGCGCGGTTGCAACACCCACGGCATGGACTCGTCGATGGCGGCGAGCAGATCGAGGCCGGCGGAGCCTTCAGTTTGATATGCGGGAAGCGGCAAGCCGTTACCGTGCGGCAGCTGCGCCACCTTCACCTCGACAGCATTCTTACGCTTGGCTGAGCTACTTCTAATTTTTTTCTTGGCTTTCACGAAGCTACTCGCGTTCGCTTGAGATGCTCCGCGGCGCGGGCAATCAACCGCTCGGCGACATCATCTTTCGCCATTTCGGGCCAGTCCTCGACGCCGGACACAGTGACGAGATGGACGCGATTGCGATCACCGCCCATGATGCCGGTCGACGGGGAGACGTCGTTGGCGACGATCCAATCGGCACCCTTGGATTTGCGCTTCTTGCGGGCGTAGGCGACGACGTCATCGGTCTCGGCCGCAAATCCGATGACGAGGGTGGGGCGGTCATGCAGTGACGAGGCAACAGCGCGCAGGATATCGTCGTTCTCGACGAGCTGGAGCTTTGGTGGACCGGCGTTGCGGGCTTTCTTTAGTTTGGAGGCAACTGCGGTTTCAGTACGCCAGTCGGCGACGGCCGCGGTGAAGATGGCGACGTCGGCGGGCAGGCTTTCGCGCACGGCATCCAGCATCTGGGCGGCGGTCTCGACATGGAGCACCGCGACACCCGAGGGATCGGGCAGCGCCACGGGGCCCGAGACGAGCGTGACGCGGGCGCCGGCGCGGGCTGCCGCGGCGGCGATGGCGTGACCCTGCTTGCCCGAGGAGCGATTGGCGATGTAGCGCACGGGGTCGATGGGCTCGTGGGTCGGGCCGCTCGTGATCAGCACGTGACGGCCGGCGAGCGGCAACTTCGCTAGTGCCGTGGCGGGCTTTTCGCTGAGCCTGGCCTCGATGGCGGCAACCAGTTCCGGCACTTCGACGAGGCGGCCGGGCCCGGCTTCGTTGGCCTCGGCCATCTCGCCGACGGCGGGGCCGACGACGTGGACGCCGTCAGCCTTGAGCTGGGTGACGTTGCGACGCGTCGCAGGATGAAGCCACATGCGTGGATTCATGGCGGGGGCGACGAGGACCGGCTTGTCGGTGGCGAGCAGCACGGACGTCGCGAGGTCGTTGGCGTGGCCGCCGGCCATTCTGGCCAGCAGATCGGCCGTTGCGGGGGCAACGACGATCAGGTCGGCCTCGCGGCTCAGACGGATGTGGCCGATCTCGCGTTCGTCGTTCAGGTCGAACAGGTCGGTGAAGACGCGATCATTCGACAGGGCGCCGACCGAAAGGGGCGTCACGAACTCGTGGGCCGCCTTGGTCATGACGACGCGCACGGACATGCTCCGCTCGCGCAGACGGCGGATGAGATCGAGACACTTGTAGGCGGCGATGCCGCCACCGATGATGAGCAGGATGCGCTTGGGCAAGCGTTCAGCCTTCCGATGGACACGTAATGACTAGTCTTAGCATAGTGTTAGGAGGCACAGAGTTGAAGCGTGGCGCCTCATTTGCGCTTCAAGATGGCGCTATGCCGTTGCTTAGCGTTAATTTGGTCGGCAGGAAGGCATAGGGGACCGACGTTGTGGTGAAGTCGCGAAGTCCGGCCGTGATGGTGATCCTGTTGCTCGGCATCGCTGCAGTGTGCGGCGGGGCGGCGCGCAGCGATACCATTGCCGACTGCTTCAGTGAAGACAACGAGCGACGCATCACGGGTTGCACCAGCCTGCTCGACGTGCCGGGCCTCAGCAAGGCCGAGAAGAGCCTCGCGTATGCCATGCGGGCGTTGGCCTATTCGCTGAAGGGGCGCTACGACCGGGCGCTGCCCGACTACGATCATGCCATCGATCTCGACCCGACTTCGGCGATCGCGCTGAACAATCGGGCGTGGGCTTACTACAAGACCGGGAAGACGACGCGGGCGATGCGGGATGTCGAGAGATCCATCCAGCTGCAGCCGACCAGTGCGCACGCGCATGATACGCGAGCGCATGTGCATCAGCTGATGGGCAATCCGACGCGAGCGCTGGCCGACTACGAGCGAGCGGTGCGATTCGGCGGGGAGCGAATCGTCAAGCTGTATCAGTGCGGTTTGGCGACGTTCGGGCTGTACAAGGGGAACATCGACGGGGTCTATTCGACGGCTACTCGCGATGCCATGCGCAGTTGCGTCGTAAAATCCGATTGCGACCCGCTGCCGGCCGACGAGGAATGCCGGTTTGCAACGTCGTGACACGTTCCACCCGATCCCCCCGCTTCTTGACACGCGACATTTCCCCTCACATTCTCGCGCCGCGTTCGGGCAGGGCCGCCTGAGACGCTGCGAAAGAAGCGGTCCAAGTCTAGGGAAGACTGCCGGGGCGATGCTTTATGCATCGCTCCGCGCACCGGCGACTGGCATTCGCCGCGCGGCATAAACCTCAGCGAGTCCGAATGATCGAAATTGGCCTCGGGTTGGTGGCGATCCTGGCGGCGGCGGCAATAGCGCTTGGTCTGGCTGACGCCATCACTGTGTTTCCGCTCGGTAGCGGTGTGGCAACGACCATCGCGATCCCGGGCGTCGTGCTGGCCGGACACGGAATTTATCGGGTGCTACGGCGCCGCTCCGAGAACTCGCATCGGCTGCGCTCGATCGGCCTCGTGCTGGCGACAACGGGACTTACGCTGCTGATTGCGTTGACGCTGCCGGCGCTCAGCGAACTCATGAACCTGCTGAAAATTGCCGGCTTTCCGCTCGGTCTCTACGCCATGGGGCAGGGCGCGCTGATTGTGTTCGTCGCGCTGCTCTTCGTCTACGCGGGCTGGCAGAGCCGCATCGATGATGCGGACGGGGCGTGAGCGGGGCCATGCAGCAGTCCGCGGCCATCGACTTCAATACCGGACTACTGCTCGCGGTCGCCGCCGCGGTCGTGGCGGTCGGCCTCATGGCGGGGAGCAGGCGCGCTGATGCCTTGCAGGCTGCCGATCGAAAAGTGCCGGCCGTTTGCAACGGCATGGCCACCAGCGCGGCATTTATCTCCGCCGGCCCCTTTCTTGGCCTGGCCGGTACGCTGTTCGTACTCGGGAGCGACGGCCTGGCCTGGGTTCTGGGACTGTCTGCGGGGCTCGTGCTGATGGGCGTCCTGATTGCTCCGTCGTTTCGCGCGTCCGGCGCGGTAACGGTGCCTGAGTTCCTGGCGCTGCGCTATGGCGGGCGGTTGCTGCCGCTGCTGGGAACGGCAGTCGTCTTGGCGCTCAGTTTCGTGCTGCTGGTTGCTCAGTTGTCAGCCATCGGCGATGTCGCCAACCGGGCGCTGAGCGTGCCGGAGGTGCCGGCGATCGGCGGCTCCGCGATCGTGATTGCGATCGTACTCGCGGCCGGTGGCATGCGCGCCGCAACGTGGCTCGGCGCAGGGCTGCTCATTGCAATCCTTGTCGCCTATCTGGCGCCGCTGGGCGTGCTGACGCTCGTCAAGCATGGCAATCCGGCGGGGCCCCTCGCCTACGGGCAGACGCTGCAAGACCTGCAGCAGCTGGAGGTCAAAATGATCTCCGAAGGGCTGGCGGACGCGCGCAGCTTGAAACCGCACCTGCGGCCGTTCCTGCAGGTCGACTACATCAATACGCTTGCTCTCATCGTGTGCCTGATGGCAGGGACGGCGGTGCTACCGCACGTACTGATGCGGGCGGCCGTCACCACCGGCGTGCGACAGACGCGGATGGCGATGGCTTGGGCGCTGCTGTTCACGACCGTGGTGCTGGCGGCGATCCCGGCCTATGCGGCGCTGACGAAACACGAGATCTACAGCTTCATTGCCAAGGGCGTGCCGTTCGCGGAGGTGCCGGAGGTCTTTGGACGCGACGACGTCAGCGTGCATGGCGTTTCCTTCAGCCTGTACGATCGCGTCGTCGATGCGATGCGTGCGGAGGCCAGCGATGCGGCTGCGATCGGGTCGCACCTGCAGGATGCGTGGCCCGAGACATTTGCGGCTTGGTCTGAGCTGAAGCCACAGGTGAAGAGTGCGCTGATTCAGGCCGCCCGGGGTGCCGGTGCGGACGGCGTGGCGCTGCGCTTCGAAACCTGGCGCGGCACGATCCTGCCTGTGGCAGCCACGGCGGCCGGGAACAAATCCGGCAAGCTGACGCAAAGCGCAATCGCGATCGAGCCGGCCCGCGCGACGTTCCTCGGATTTGCGCTGGTGGGGCTTTCGGCGGGATGGACCATCCTGTTCGCAATCGGGGCCATCTTGGCGGCGGTCGCAACTGCATTGGCGACGGCCTGGGCCGTTGCGCTGTGCCTTGGCCGAGATCTCGGCCAGCGCTATCGGGAAGGGTCGACGCTGCCGCTGCGGATGGCGGCGGTGGTAGGAGTTGCGGGGGCGGCCGGCGTGGCATTGTGGCAGCCGGTTGACCTGACGGCGTTGGTGGCTTGGACATTCTCGATTGCAGCGGCTGGGCTGTTTCCGGTGCTGGTGCTCGGCATCTGGTGGACGCGGGCGACGCGTGCGGGCGCCATCGCGGGAATGCTCACAGGGCTCGCGGTCACGTTGAGCTATATAGGCGGCAGCCAGTTGACGCCGCTCTCGTTCTACGGGGCGACGGGATCGCTCTCCGACGCGGGGCCAACAGCCGGAAAGAAACTCGCCGACCTCACGGCGGTCGCGGAAAGGGCGAGCCCGGAAGGCAAGACCGCCGCCGAGGCGGCGTTGCTAACGTATGCTCGCGGCACGCCTTTCAGGGCCGGCGCGGCCAACTGGCTAGGAATCCACAATTCAGCGGCAGCGGTGTTCGGCTTGCCGTTGGGATTCCTTATGATCATTCTGGTAAGCCTGCTGACGCGCCGGCCATCGGTCGAGGCGCTGCAGTTTGCCGAGGCCACTCGCCGGCGCCAGGTCAAGTCCCAGGCCGTGTCGCCGACGGACGCATAGGACGCACCCGCTGCCATGTCGCTCGAGCTTGGTCTCATTCTCCTCGCCATCGTCGCGCTGATCGCGCTTTCGGCGTTCTTCAACGGCAGTGAAACAGCGCTGACGGCCGCCTCGCGCGCACGCATGCACGCGATGGAGCAGGAGGGCCATGCCGGAGCCAAAGGCGTCAACAGGCTGCTGTCGACGCCCGAGAAGATGATCGGGACGGTGCTTTTAGGAAATACGCTGGTCGATGTGCTGGCGTCGGCACTGGCGTCCAGCCTCGCCGTCATGCTGGTGGGCGACGTGGGACTGATCTACGCCACCGTCGTCATGACGTTGCTGATCGTCGTCTTCGCGGCGGTGCTGCCGAAGACGTACGCCCTCGTCTCGCCGGACAAGGTGGCGCTGATGGTGGCGCCGGTGATGCGCCTTATCGTCATTGCCTTGACGCCGGCCACCAAGACGATCGAGCTCATCGTGCGCTGGATCCTCAAGCTGACGCCGTCGACGCGGGACGATGCCGCAAACATCCTGGCCGCGCATGAGGAGATTCGCGGCACGATCGATCTGCAAACGAAGGAAGGCACGGTCGCGCGGCACGACGCGGAGATGCTGGGCGGCGTGCTGGACCTACGCGACCTGCAGGTCGCCGACATCATGATCCATCGCACCAAGATGGAAACGTTGAATGCCGACGAGCCGCCGCAGGCCATCGTCGACGAGATCCTCCACTCGCAATACACCCGCATGCCGATCTGGCGCGACGAACCGGAAAACATCGTCGGCGTCCTGCACACCAAGGACCTGCTGATCGCGCTCGGCCGGTCAGCCTGGGACATCTCGAAGCTCGACATCATGAGCTTTGCGACGCCGCCGTGGTTCGTGCCGGACACCACGGCGGTGAAGCACCAGCTCAACGCGTTCCTGAAGCGCAAGGCACAGATGGCGCTGGTGGTGGACGAGTACGGCGAAGTGCAGGGACTGATCTCGCTGGAAGACATCCTGGAAGAGATCGTGGGGCAGATCGCCGACGAGCACGACACGCACGAGGCGCATATCCGCGTGCAGGCCGACGGCACCGTGAACGTGGATGGCACGGTCGCCATCCGCGATCTCAACCGGCACATGAACTGGGACCTGCCGGACGAAGAGGCGACGACGATGGCCGGCCTGGTGATCCACGAAGCGCAGACCATCCCCGAGCCGGGGCAAGTGTTCACGTTCTACGGGTATCGCTTCGAGATCCTGCGCAAGACGCGCAACAAGATTTCGGCAATCCGTGTCAAACCCGTGGACGCCGGCGGTGCGGAAACCGCGGGTGACATGACGGCACCGCGGCTATAGCTGCGCCAATTTCGCCGCACAGTGCAGAAATAAGCCTTAGCCCGCGCCGTTGGCCGCATGTTTCCAGCGTGACTCCGCGACCGCGCTTGTTGTGCTACGGCGGCGCGTGTGCAGACTACGGACGTTACGACCCTACGGAGATGATGATGCTTGCGAGGACTGCTGCCCTAGTCTTGACCGCCGCGATCGCATCTAGCCTTGGACCCGACGCGCGCGCCGACGACATTCAGGATCTGCGCCAGTCGTGCAGGGCGGGGGCAATTGCAGAGACGACGGAGATTGCAAATAGAGGCATGGCGGACTGTGCGCAGCTGATCGCGCGCGATCGCAACGACGTGCAGGCCTATCGGGATCGCGCCAGAATCCACAAGCTGACGGGCGACTACGCAAAGGCGATCGAGGACCTGGATCAGGCGATCGCGTTGGACAACACGTCGGCCGAGACCTACGCGGCGCGCGGCGACGTGCGCTACATGAACGGCGAGACCGAGGAGGCTCTCAGCGACTTCGGGCACGCCATTGAACTGGTTCCCCAAGACGCTTCCCACTATCGGGCCCGCGCACGGACGCTGCGCACGGACCAACGCTATGCGGAAGCGCTGAAAGACCTGACGAAAGTCGTCGAGCTGCAGCCGGACGCGGTGGATAGCTATAGCCAGCGCGCCCAGGTCCATGCGCTGATGGAGAACGACGAGGCGACGCTGGCCGACTACGACAAGGTCCTGGCGCTCGATCCCAACGAATGGACCACGCATTGGCTCAAAGCGACCTACCTCGAAGGTCGCGGGCGGCAAGACGACTGCATTGCTGAGCATGACAAGGTCGTGGCGCTCAAACCCGGCGTGATCGACGGCTATGCCCAGCGCGCTTATGCGCTGTTCCGCATGGGCCGGTCTGAAGCGGCCATGGCCGATGTCGACAAGATGATCGAGATCGACCCTATCCAGGGCTATACGTGGCGCGCCAGCCACTACGAGACGAGCCAGCAGCTGGACAAGGCCATTGCGGATGCGACCAAGCTGGTGGAGCTGCAGCCGGGCGTGGCGGCGCCGCTGGAAACACGGTCGCGGCTGTACAGCGCCAACAATGACCGCAAGGCGGCGCTGATCGACCTCAATAGCGCGATCGCACTCGATCCCAAGTCGGAACCAAACTATTGGGCCCGGATCAGTCACTATCAGGCCGAGGATGGCGAGGACGCGAAGACAGCCATTCTCGCCGACTATGCCAAGCTGATCGAGGTCGCTCCGGAGGCTTCGCCGGTCTACGTCGCGCGGGCGAAATACATGCGCTCGCAAAAGGACTACGCGGGCGCGATCGTCGATTATTCCAAGGCGATCGAACTCGGTGATACGTCAGACGGTCTCTTTGAAGCGCTTGCGTCCACGCACATGTTGAAAGGCGACTACGTCGCGGCGGCCGACGATCTCACCAAGATGATCAAGCGAAAGCCGGACACGGTGGAGCTCTACTTCGTGCGCGGGTACGTGCATTTGCGCAGCGGGCGGATCCTTACGGCGGCGTCGGACTACGGGATCGGGGTCTGGCGATTCTTGCGCGACGTCTACTGGCCCGCGGTCACCCAAGAGGACACGCTCGTGTCTGCCGGTCGCCGCGTTCAGTAACGGTTCACCTTCGCGGACCTAAATTCTAGGTGACCTGCGCGGGGTTCCCCTAAGCTCGCCAGGACTTCAGCTCTTGATAGGCCAAGCTTCGGCTCGGCCCTGGACCTGCACGACGGACGGTGCAGCCTTCCGTTGCGCGTATCGAAATGCAGCCCGGCACCGCAGAGTGCGGCTGATCACAAGGGAGACGAAACAACGATGACGAGGACAACGTTCAAGGCGGCGATCGCAGGCGCCATCCTGTCGCTGGCTTTCGTAGCGGGATCGGCGCAAGCGGCACCCGTGACCTCCGAGGCGGCGCGCAGCGTCGCCGCACAGTCGGCCAGCGAGGCGACTCCGGTGCATTGGCGCCGGCATCATCATCGCCGTTGGCATCACCACCGGTGGCACCGGCATCATTGGCATCGCCGGCATTGGCATCATCGCCACTGCGGATACGTACGCCGCTGCGGCTACTGGGGATGCCGGATCGTGCGGCGGTGCCATCGCGACTGGTAAGCGCGAGACGGCGGGTTTCGACACTCAGGTTTAGCGGGGAGCTAGGGCCACCTTGAAACGTGGCTCTAGCTTTTTTACTTACATGCTAGGCGCGAATCGGTTCGCCGGGGGCGAACGCCGAAATGGCAAGCGCGTGAATGGGCGGCATCTCACCTTCCAGCGCCGCATTGACGAGGCGATGACGTTCCAATCGTGACCGGCCGGAAAACTTCGAGGACACGATCAGGAGACGGAAATGACTCTCGCCGGTACCGGGCGAGCCCCGGTGACCGGCGTGCAACTCGCTTTCGTTGACGACGTCAAGCCGTATCGGCTCCAACGCGACCATCAATTTTTCACGGATGCGAGTTTCTGCCGCTGTCGGCGCCATCGCTTTGCCCTTCTGGAAATGCTATTGTTCTGACCCCTATTTCGCAAACTCTCGCTGACAGAAGCAAGCGCGCAATAGGCGCGTTGGACGTGCAATAGCATCCGCTCGCCTTGTACGGCGCGGAGCATGAGATCATACTTGGCCACATGAAGCTGCAATCGAAGTATTTCGACTCCATCCGCGTGTCGCGCAACAAGCGCGCCGGCGATTCGGCGCGGCCGGAGAGCGATCCGCCGTGCCAGTGGAAGGGCTGCGACAAGCCAGGGCCGTACCGCGCGCCGATGGGCCGGGGACGGGACGGAGATTACTTCTGCTTCTGCATGGACCACGTGCGCCAGTACAACGCCTCGTATAACTATTTCGACGGCATGAGCGACAACGAGGTGCGTGACTTCCAGAAGGACGCGCTGACCGGGCACCGGCCGACGTGGAAGGTGGGTGCCAATGCCTGGGCCCACGGCACGAAAGACGGCCGCGAAGGCAAGCCGGACGCGGGAGCTGCCGGCGGCGCCAATTTCTTCGCCTGGCGCGCGCAGAAGGCGCGGGAGGAGCCGGCCGATCGCAAGCGCTCGCTGCGGCCGATCGAGAAAAAGTCGCTCGATGCACTGCATCTGGACGCCAAAGCCTCGAAAGAGGACATCAAGTCCAAGTTCAAGGAACTGGTTAAGTTGCACCATCCGGACGCGAACGGGGGCGACAAGCAGTCCGAGGACAAGTTGCGCGAGATCATCCAAGCCTATAACTATCTCAAGCAGGCTGGCCTCGTCTGAAGCCAAGGCATCCTTGGTGCTCGCGCGGCGTTGGAACATGTCCAACCGGCCCTAGTTCATTGGCTGACGAGGCCCACTCCCAACAAAGAGATTTCCATGCGCGCGCAATCCCAGGCCAACCCGACCGGAAACGGGCTGCCTGACATGAAAGTTTCGGTGCGTCAGGTGTTCGGCATCGACAGTGATCTGGAAGTGCCGGCCTATTCCCAGCCAGATGAGCACGTGCCGGACAACGATCCCGACTACCTGTTCAACAAGGACGTGACGCTGGCGATCCTGGCCGGATTCAAGCACAACCGCCGCGTGATGATTCAGGGCTACCACGGGACAGGCAAATCGACGCACATCGAGCAGGTGGCGTCGCGGCTGAACTGGCCATGCATCCGTGTCAATCTCGACAGCCACGTGTCGCGCATCGATCTCGTCGGCAAGGACGCGATCGTGCTGAAGGACGGCAAGCAGGTGACGGAGTTCCGCGAGGGCATCCTGCCGTACTGCCTACAGACGAACACTGCACTGGTGTTCGACGAATACGACGCGGGCCGCCCGGACGTGATGTTCGTGATCCAGCGCGTGCTGGAAGTCTCCGGAAAATTGACGCTGCTGGATCAGTCCAAAGTCATTCGGCCGCACGGCGCATTCCGCCTGTTCTCGACCACGAATACGATCGGCTTGGGCGACACGTCAGGCCTCTATCACGGTACACAGCAGATCAACCAGGGCCAGATGGACCGCTGGTCGATCGTGTGCACGTTGAACTATCTGCCGCACGACGACGAGGCGAAGATCGTCGTCTCCAAGGTCAAGTCATTCGGCAAGAGCGATGCCAAGCGCAAGCAGGTGTCGGCCATGGTGCGCGTTGCCGACCTGACGCGACAGGCGTTCATCAACGGCGACCTTTCGACGGTGATGAGCCCACGCACGGTGATGACGTGGGCCGAAAACGCGGAGATTTTCGCCGACATCGGCTTCGCCTTCCGGCTGACATTCCTCAACAAGTGCGACGAGCTGGAGCGGCCACTTGTGGCGGAGTTCTATCAGCGCTCGTTCGGTGAGGAACTGCCCGAGAGCGCCGCCAATGTGGCGCTGAGCTGAGGCGCGCGATGGCGCGGCCGCATCGACATGAGTAATGGACCTGCCAAGCGCGGTGAGGCGCCGTCGGAGCCGCTCAAGCGGGCCATCGGCGTGACGACGCGGGCGATCGCGGGCGATCACGAGATGCTGGTGGGATTCGCCGCCGGCGCGCCCAACATGCACGGGCATACCGTGCAGCTGCCGGAGCCGTCGCGCGTGCCGTCGCGGCGCGAGATCGCGGTCATCCGCGGCTGGGCCGACAGCCTGGGGCTGATGGCCGCCTGCCACAACGCCAAGCTGCACAACCGGCTAGCGCCATCGGCTGGTCCCGCGCGCGAGGTGTTCGAGGCGGTGGAGAAGGCCCGCGTCGAGGCCATCGGTGCCAATCGCATGGCGGGCATGGCCGACAATCTGGCGGCCAAGCTCGACGACCACTTCGCGCATGGGCGGTTCGCCAACGTCACGGATCGCGATACCGCACCGCTGAGTGAGGCGATGGCGCTGATGGTACGCGAACGGCTAACTGGCCTCGCACCGCCGGAGAACGCGGAAGCCATCGTCGACGTCTGGCGGTCTTGGATCGAGAAGCGCTGCGCCAAGCAGCTACAGCGCATGGACTCGCTGGCCGAGGACCAGGAGGCGTTCGGGCGGTTGCTGCACGAAATGCTGACGGCGCTCGATCTGGCGCAGGAGCGCGGCGACAATCAGGCCCAGGAAGACGAGGCGGACAGCGAACCGGAGTCTGAAGGCGGCGAAGAGGAAAGCGATGACTCCTCCGAGGGCGACGACGGCCAGGAGAGCCAAGGCGACAGCGAGGCGACGGAAAGCGAGGAATCCAACATCGCGGACATGACGGACTCCGCCGATACGCAGGAGTTCGACGTCGAGAGCGACGCGCCGGAAGAGGCCGAGACGGCGGAACCGTGGAAGCCCAACAGTTCGGTGCTGGATGACCCGGAATCGTTCGGCTACCGCGTCTATACCAAAGAGTTCGACGAAGAGGTGCAGGCCGACGACCTGTCGTCGCCCGAAGAACTCGACAGGCTTCGCGCGTTCCTCGACAAGGAGATGAAGCAGCTGGCGAGCGCGGTGGCGCGGCTGGCGAACAGGTTGCAGAGGCGCCTGTTGGCGCAACAGAACCGTGCCTGGGATTTCGACCTGGAAGAGGGCGCGCTCGATGCAGCGCGGTTGACGCGCATCATCATCGATCCCATGCATCCCCTGTCATTCAAGCAAGAGCGGGACATGGAGTTCCGCGATACCGTCGTCACGCTGCTGCTGGACAACTCCGGCTCGATGCGCGGGCGGCCGATCATGGTGGCCGCGTGTGCGGCGGAGATCCTGGCGCGCACGCTGGAACGCTGCGGCGTGAAAGTGGAGATCCTCGGCTTCACGACGCGGGCGTGGAAGGGCGGTCAGTCGCGCGAGCGCTGGATGGAGGCGGGCAAGCCCGGCAACGCGGGGCGACTGAACGATATCCGCCACATCATCTATAAGACGGCCGACACACCGTGGCGGCGGGCGAAGCGCTCGCTGGCGCTGATGATGCGCGAGGGCATGCTGAAAGAGAACATCGACGGCGAGGCGCTCGCCTGGGCGCACTCGCGGCTGATGGCGCGGCCTGAACACCGGCGCATCCTCATGATGATCTCGGACGGCGCGCCGGTCGACGATTCGACGCTGTCGGTGAACTCCGGCAGCTACCTGGAACTGCATCTGCGCCAGGTGATTGAGGAGATCGAGAAGCGGTCGCCAGTGGAATTGCTTGCCATCGGCATCGGCCACGACGTGACGCGCTGGTATCAACGCGCCGTGACGATCAGCGACCCCAGCGAACTGGCCGGGGCGATGACGGACAAGCTGGTGGAGCTGTTCGAGGAGAAGGGCAGCAAAGAGATAGCGATCGGGCGCGGCCCGCGCCGTCGCGGCACCAGTAGTGGCCCGAGGCGCGTCAACGTCGCCAAGGCGACGCGGCATTAGTCATGTACTCGACATCAGACGGCGGCAAGTTTGGCCTGCGACCCGCCGCAATCATTGGGCACATAGCGACCAGCCGCCTGTAACGACATCGCCGATCGAGGCCAATTCGCGTGAAATTGAGCTTGCCCCAAATATTGCAACGACCGTCCTGCGGGATGAAGCGAGCGTTGGTCGGCGCGTTGGCGGCGGCGACAGTGGCGGGCGTCGCGGCGGCCGATCCGAAGCCGGCGACGCAGAACCTGAAGCCGGACGTGATCAGCGTCACGGCGTCGCCAATCAACGGATTCGACCGGGCGGATCGAGCCAAGACCGAATTCGGTAGGCTGGAATGGCGTGGCGGACTGGTGCTGACGTCGCCCGTCGCGGCGTTCGGCGGCTGGTCTGGTCTTGTGGTCGATGCGGACGGCAAAACGTTTCTCGCCGTCTCGGATGCGGGCACCTGGATGACGGGAACGCTCGACTACACAGAGGGGCGCCTGTCCGGTCTTAGTTCGACAAAGCTTGGGCCGGTGACGGCACTCGGCGGCAAGTCGCTCGATCGCGGGCGATATCGCGATGCGGAAGCGGTGGCGCTGGCCTCGGGCTCGCTGAGCAATGGCACGTTGCTGATCTCGTTCGAGCAGAAGAACCGCATCGGACGGTTTCGCATCGGCAAGGACGGACTGACGCCGCCGTCAGCGTATCTGAAGATGCCGCCAGAGATGATCAAGCGGAGGGGCACCGATGGAATCGAGGCCGTGACGGTGCTGCGCGGCGGCCCGTTGGCCGGCGCGACCCTGGCGATCGCCGAGGCGGTGAAGACGAAAGACGGGCATCACGCCGGGTGGATCTGGCAGGGCAAGGAGCCGCGGCCGTTTGCGGTGACCGAGATCGGCGGCTTCAACATCACGGACGTCGCGAGCCTGCCTAGCGGCGACCTGCTGGTGCTGGAGCGGCGGTTCCGCTGGACGGAGGGCGTGAAGCTGCGGTTAAGGCGCGTCGCGGCTGCCCAAGTGAAACCGGGTGCCGTCGTCAGCGGAGAGGTACTCCTGGCGGCCGATCAGGGGCAGGAAATCGACAACATGGAAGGCCTTGGCGTGCACACCAACGCGGCAGGCGAGACGATCGTGACGATGATCTCCGACGACAACTTCAACCGCTTCCTGCAGCGCACGGTGCTGCTGCAGTTCGCGATCGTCGGGGACAAGCGGGAGCGGACGGCCTCCCCGTGACCTTCGGATCAGACCGAGGTCTGATCCCCGAACAACGCGAAAGCCCGGCGCAATTGCACCGGGCTTTCAAAATTCCAGACCTAGACGCCTTAAGCCGCCGGAGCAGCTTCCTGGGCGGCCTTGGCGATGTCGCGCTTCAGCTTGAGGCACTGCTCGGACAGGTCCTCGTTGCGGGCCTTCTTCAGGAAAGCGTCGAGGCCACCGCGGTGCTCAACGGTCTTCAGGGCGCTGGCGGCAATGCGCAGCTTGAAGGCGCGCTGCAGGGTTTCGCTCGTCAGGGTCACGTTGACGAGATTAGGACGAAACTTGCGCTTCGTGCTGTTCTCGGCGTGGCTGCGCAGCTGGCCGGACATGGGCAATTTGCCCGTCAATTCACAACGCCTCGTCATAACTTCATGCTCCTTCGTCGCGGCCGGCCCGGTGCACGGGGGCGCGAAAAACCTCAAGATTGCCCGTCGGGATGAAATGGCTCATCAGGATGAGCCCCGCCGGACAAAATCCAAGCGGGAATTCGGCGCTCTTCGTATACCGGCGGCGCCCTGTCAGTCAAGGGCGAGAGGGCAGTTGGGGCCTGCGACGGGCGTGACCCCGGTCTGACGCGCTGGCCAGCCTATTGACGGCCCATTGACCCTGGCGGGTTGCCGGGCCAAACAAATGTCGTAAACCGTGCTTAGGCGCTGTCATTCCAGGGTTGCATCTCGCCTTGTGAGGGCCGCCCTGTCAGCGAAAGACTGGCTATCATGATGAACGGACACGTCCGGCCGGCGATCGTTGCCAGCCTTCTTGCCGCTGGCGTACTGGCGTCCACCAGTACGTGGCCAGCCGCCGCAGGGCCGGACACCGTTGAGATCGACGCGGTGTACAAGGTTGCCCTCAACGATTTCGAGATCGGCAGCTTCTCGTTCAAGTCCGCGGTCGGCGACAAGGCGTATTCGCTGGAGAGCGACGTGCGGATCTCATTCGCCGGGCTCGTGGGCTGGAAGGGCCAGACGAAGACCCAGGGCGCGATCGAGAACAAGGCGACCTCGCCGTCGATCTATCAGTTCAACTTCGAGAGCCCGGCGAAAAGCGGCTCAGTGGCGATGAACTTCAAGAATCGTGCCGTCACCGGCCTGACGATCCTGCCAGAGGAGCCGCCGCTGCCGGGCACGCTGCCGCTGACCGCCGAGCATATCAAGGGCGTCGCCGACCCGCTGAGTGCCGTGTTGAGCCTGGTACGGGTGGACGGCAACAATCCCTGCGATCGCAAGGTGTCCATTTTCGACGGAAAACAGCGTTTCGATCTGGTGTTGTCTTACCGCAAGCAGGTGCCGATCACGGAGACGCATCCCTCGGGCCAGCCGAGCCAGGGCATCATCTGCAAGGTCAAGTACGTGCCGATCGCAGGATATCGCGAGACCGAGGAACTGCGGGCGCTGGCGCGGAACAACAACATCTCCATCACATTCCGGCCCATCCCCAGCGCCAGCTTGATGGTGCCGCACGTCGTGGTCATTCCAACCGTCGCTGGTGACGCCGTAATTTCCGCCAGCCGTGTCAACATCAAAGCCAACCAGAGCCAGATTGCGCTCGTCAATTGACGACCTGGACGGAAGCTGCACGCAGAGGTAGCCGGTGTGCCATACCGACCGGACAGCGACAAATGCCATCACAATAATGGGCCGGAATCGCGAGATCTGGCACCCAAGGCGGACGTCACGCTCCAGGTAACGCTTGATCTCGGCTCGGCCCAATGCAATGCCAAGCCCTACGAAGTGAAGGGCCAAGGGGGCCATGGGTAGCGATTTCGAAACACGTATCCGCCACGTCACGGCGGTACTCGGGCCGACGAACACCGGCAAAACCCACCTGGCGATCGAGCGCATGCTCGGGCACGACAGCGGCATGATCGGCTTGCCTCTGCGCCTGCTGGCGCGGGAGGTGTACGACAAGATCGCGGCCAGGGTCGGTGCCGACAAGGTGGCACTTGTCACCGGCGAAGAGAAGATCAAGCCGGAGCGAGCGAAGTACTGGGTGTCCACCGTCGAGGCGATGCCGCGCGACGTGGAGGTGGATTTTCTCGCCATCGACGAAATCCAGCTCGCCGCGGACTTCGAGCGCGGGCACGTGTTTACCGACCGGCTGCTCCATGCGCGCGGCCAGAAGGAGACGTTGCTGCTCGGCGCGCAGACGATGCGCGAGACGATCCAGGACCTCATTCCAGGCGCGAACTTCATCTCGCGGCCGCGGCTGTCGAAGCTGAGCTACGCAGGCGAAAAGAAGATCACGCGGCTGCCGTCGCGTACGGCGGTGATCGCGTTCTCGGCCAACGACGTCTATTCGATCGCGGAACTGGTACGCCGGCAGCGCGGCGGCACGGCCGTGGTGCTGGGCGCGCTGTCGCCGCGCACGCGCAATGCGCAGGTGGCGCTGTACCAGTCGGGCGACGTGGACTTCCTGGTGGCGACGGATGCCATCGGCATGGGCCTCAATCTCGATGTCGATCACGTGGCATTCTCGGCGCTGCGCAAGTTCGACGGGCACAGCCATCGCAATCTGACCCCCAGCGAGATGGGCCAGATCGCGGGACGCGCGGGACGGCACATGAACGACGGCACGTTCGGCGTCACGGGGTCGGCGGATGCGCCCGACGCGGACACGATCGAGCGGCTGGAGACGCACACTTTCGATCCGGTGCGGGTGCTGCAGTGGCGCAACCGCAAGATCGACTTCGGGACGCTGGAGCGGCTGCACGAGAGCCTGCGCGAGCTGCCGCGCGAGCCACGGCTGACGCGGGCGCGGTCGGCCGACGACGTGATGGCGCTGGAAACGCTGTCGAACGATCGCGAGATCGTCGACTTCGCGCGGACGCCGGCGGCCGTGGCGACGCTGTGGGACGTGTGCCAGATCCCAGACTATCGCAAGATCTCGACGCAGAACCACGCGGAACTGTGCGGCGCGATCTACAAATACCTGATGGCGCCCGAGGGTCGCGTGCCGGAGGACTGGATCGCCAAACAGGTGGCGTTCGCGGACCGGACCGACGGCGACATCGACACGCTGGCGAACCGCATCGCGCATATCCGCACCTGGACGTTCGTTGCCAACCGCGCGAACTGGCTCAAGGATCCGGCACACTGGCAGGCGCGCACGCGCGAAATCGAGGATGCGCTGTCGGACGCCCTGCACGGCTGCCTGACGCAACGCTTCGTCGACAAGCGCACAAGCGCGCTGATGCGCGGCATGCGCGACAAGGAAGAGCTGAACGCTGTGATTTCGGATGACGGAGCGATCCAGGTTGAAGAGCATTTCGTCGGCCGACTAAAAGGTTTCCGCTTCTCGCCCGATACGCAGGCCGACGGCGGCATTCACGGCAAGGCGGCGCGCAATGCGGCGGCGCATGTGCTGTCGCGGGAACTGGCGCTGCGGGCGCGTCGGGTGGCTGCGGCAAAGGCTGACGCCTTCAAGATCACGCGGCAAGGCCGGGTGCTGTGGCGCGAGGAAGAGATCGCCAGACTGGAAGCCGGCGCCGATCCGCTGAAGCCGACCGTGACCCTGCTGACCGACGAGCACCTGTCCGGGCCGGACAAGGAAAAGGTGCAGGCGCGGCTCGATACCTTCATCAGCGAACTCGTCGGCGACAAGCTGAAGCCGCTCGCCGAGCTTGGCGCGGCAAGCGACATCGCCGGGCTGGGGCGTGGCATCGCCTTCCGGCTGATCGAGAACTTCGGCGTGCTGAAGCGCGAGAGCATCGCGGAAGAGATCAAGAGCCTCGACCAGAACTCGCGGGCGCAGCTGCGCAAGTACGGCGTGCGGTTCGGCGCGTTCAACATCTACATTCCCGCGCTACTGAAGCCGGCGGCGGCGGAATTGGCGGCGACGCTATGGACGCTGAAGCACGCGCAAGCGGCCGGGCTGTCGATCGATGCGTTGCCGGAGCCGCCGCGTGCGGGTCTGACGTCCGTGCTGGCGGATGCGGCGATCCCGGAGGCGTTCTACCGCGCCTATGGGTTCCATGTTTGCGGGCCGCGGGCGGTACGTCTCGATATCCTGGAACGGCTGGCGGATCAGATCCGGCCGTTGCTCGCCTGGCGGGCCAATCCGGACGCGCCGGCGATGCCGCCGAAAGGTTCGACCGGCGACGGCGCCTTCACGGTGACGCCAGACATGATGTCGATCCTGGGCTGTTCGCCAGACGAACTGGGCAACGTGCTGAAGGCGCTCGGCTTCCGCTCGGAGCGGCGGCCGGTCAAGACGATCGTGGTGGAACAGCCGGCGTCGGAGACGAGTGCAGCCTCCGAAGTCGAGGTGCCGGCGCTGCCGACGTTGGACGGTCCGGCGCGTACAGCCGAGGTTGCTGCTATTTCCACGGAAGCCGTTGTTGCCGATGGTGTAGTTCCAGAGACGGTTGTGGACGCGGCAGCCGCGCCGGCGGACCTTGCTGAGCCTGCAGCATCCGCTGCCGCTGCAGTTGAGCCGACCGCCGAGGCTGCGGCCGAGCCAACGGCCGTCCTGAAAGCGGAAGAAGAGAAGTTCGAGGAAATCTGGCGACCGCGCCGGCATCGCCACGAGCGCGAGCAGCATCGCGGACCGCGCCGCGAACGCCAACAGCATCGTCGGCCGCAACAGCACGGCGCTGGACAAAGCCAAGCTGCCGCACCGGCCGCCAACGGTGCCGCGGCGGAGACGGCCGCGGCGGGTGTAACACCGGAGCAGGCATCCGGCGCGGCAGGCCAGCCGCAGCGGGAACGCCATGAGCGCGATCGTCGCCCACAGGGCGACAAGCGTGAGGGTAGCGAGAGAACCGAGGGGCGCCGTGACGGCGATCGGCGCCAGGACCGCG
Source organism: Hyphomicrobiaceae bacterium (assembly GCA_965279065.1). GTDB lineage: Bacteria > Pseudomonadota > Alphaproteobacteria > Rhizobiales > Hyphomicrobiaceae > JAKAXS01. Next base: position 44,437 of record OZ257134.1, on the reverse strand, counting down.
GCGGACGCCCTGGCGGCGGAGATCGCAGCGGACGGCCCGGCGGCGGAGATCGCGGCAAGGGCAACTTCGCGGATCGCAAGGGGGGTGGCGGAGATCGCCGCCGCCGCGAGGAGCGAGGGCCGCCGGAGGTGCGTCACGCCGCGCCGCCGCGCAAGTCCGGAGCCGCCGATCCAGACTCGCCGTTCGCGTCGCTCAGCGCCTTGCGTGAGGCCCTGGAGAAGCGTTCGAAGGAAAAGAGCCCCTGATGGCGGCGGCGCCCGGCAAGCCGCCTGCGCCAGGTGCCGAGCCAGCGGTTGGCGGCAGCCAGCGGTTGGACCAATGGCTGTTCTTCGCGCGCATCATCAAGTCGCGGACGCTGGCGGCGACGCTCATCGCGGACGGCAAGTTCTGGGTGAACAAGGACAAGGTCGAGAAGGCCAGCCTCAGCGTGAAGGTGGGCGACGTCGTCACCTCGGCGGCTCACCGCGACGTGCGCGTGCTGCGGGTGGCGGCTATCGGCAAACGGCGGGGTCCCGCCAGCGAGGCCCAATCCCTATATGAGGATTTGACGCCGGCGCCCCCGCCGCCTGAAGAACGCCCCGTGCAGCCTGCGGCACGAGAGGCTGGCAGCGGGCGACCAACCAAGAAGGACCGGCGGCTCATCGACAAGATCAGAGGACGTTAAGACGCGCGGGCCATTTTGGCGCTTTGGCCTTCGGCAAGGTCCTTGCTATAGGCTGACCTCAAACACTGAAGGGCGCCGCGGACGCGGCGAGTGGACCGGGATGACGTACGTCGTCAACGACAAATGCATCAAGTGCAAGTACACCGACTGCGTGGAAGTCTGTCCGGTCGACTGCTTCTATGAGGGCGAGAACATGCTCGTCATCCACCCCGATGAATGCATCGACTGCGGGGTCTGCGAGGCGGAATGTCCTGTCGAGGCGATCAAGCCAGACACCGAGCCCAACATCGAGCGCTGGCTGGAGCTCAATCGCCAGTATTCAGAGAAGTGGCCAAACATAACGGCCAAGCGCGACGCCCTGCCCGAAGCCGACGCCTTTAAAGATGAAGATGGGAAGTTCGAGAAATATTTTTCTCCAGAGCCGGGCAAAGACGACTAATTCGGCACATCTATAGAGCTGCCGCATGGTTAAAGTCAGCATGAGCAGTTCATATCGTCGCAGCTTGTACTGAAACTTAAGGCTTTTCTTTAATCGCGTCGCCACTGTTTGCGGCAGCCGCCCTTCTTTTCTCGGGAAAAATGTGATACATATGCGACGGTGTTGGCGAAGATAACTTGAACGGGCCGGAATTGGCAGGCTGCCGCAATCGATAGATTGCAGCTGCCCGCTTAGCTGCGGCCTAAAACGGTGAACGAGACTGCGTCTATTGCGTTCGACCCTAGTCGAGCGGCGGCGCGTCCGAGACTGATGTTCAGGTTTCTGTTTTCAGCCGGACCATGGCGGATGTGTGGCGCCGTGGACCCGTGCCGGAAGACGCGCTCGGCGCATGGTTAATGTTGTTCGTCCAAGAAAGAGTGAGACTGATGGCCGCAAAGAGCAAAGCACAGACCACTGCACGCGCGAAGACCTCGGGTCACGCGTCGAAGAAGCCGGTTACCCGTGCAGCCTCGGCCAAGCCGGTCAAGAGTGCTGTCAAAGATAACGTGCGTTCCGTCAAGGCAGCGAAGGTCAAGGCTGTCGCGGCCGTCAAGGCCAAGGCGAAGCCAGTTGTGGCTGCGAAGCCGGCCGTTGTGAAGAAGCCTGTCGTGACCGCCAAGCCGGTTGCGCCGAAGGTCGATTCGAAGACGGTTGCCTCGTTCAAGGCGGCCGTTGCTGCCGCGAACGCACGTGCGATCAAGGTGCCGCCGGCCGCGGGCCGCGCCGTGCCGGCCGCGCATGGCAAGTCGAACGCGACGCGCATCTCGGCTCCTGTCGCGCCCGTCACGCCGAAGTCGGTGGCTGAGAAGGCCGCGGCGCAGCGTCAGATGCTGGCTGCGCAGAAAAAGCCGGTGAACCAGCGCCATGGCTTCAAGACCAACGAGTTCGTTGTTTATCCGGCGCATGGCGTCGGCCGCATCATCGGCATCGAAGAACAGGAGATCGCGGGCATGTCGCTCGAGCTCTTCGTGATCAACTTCGAGAAAGAGAAGCTGACGCTTCGCGTTCCGACCGGAAAGCTGGAGAGCGTGGGCATGCGCAAGCTTGCCGAGGATACCCTCGTCAAGAAGGCGATGGACACGCTCAAGGGCCGTGCCCGGGTGAAGCGGACGATGTGGAGCCGGCGCGCGCAGGAATACGTCGCGAAGATCAACTCCGGCGATCTCATCTCGATCGCAGAAGTGGTGCGCGACCTCTATCGCTCGGACGCTCAGCCGGAGCAGTCGTACTCAGAGCGGCAGCTGTACGAGGATGCGCTCGATCGCATGGCACGTGAGATCGCGGCCGTCGAAAAGCTCGACGAACGCGGTGCCGTGCAGCGCATTGTGGAAATCCTGTCGAAGAGCGCCAAGGGCCGCCGCGCGGCGGAAGCCGAGGCCGAGGCTGAAGCAGGCGCCGAAGCCGCGTGACTGGCTGAAAGTGATCCTTCATAGATCCAAAGCGTCCGGAACCTCGTGTTCCGGGCGCTTTTTCTTGTCGGCATCGGCATCATTGTTCTTTTCCGCCTCCGCGTCAGGTACAGCGCCGGCGGGAACGCGGGCTTCATCGTCGCCGCTGCCGGGCGGAATGACGCCACGCGCGACGCCGGCGGACGGCGGCAACGGCTCTTCGCTCACCGCTTCGATCTGCAGGGGGTGGGCCAGCTCGATGTAGGGGCCGTTACGCCGCTCGATCCAGCCGCGCACACGGACGCGCCGACCTTCAAAAGCTTGCAGCCTGGCGATGGCATTTCGGTCAAAGGCGGACGCCGCACGTCGTGCGCCAGCGGTGAAGTCGCTGCGCCAGTCGGCGCCGAAGTTGACGTAGATGCGGCCGCGCGTGAGCGCGACTTTGTGAACGCGGCCCTCGACCAGTTGGAAGGTGTTGCGCAAGCGCATGAGACGCGGTGGCAGGTCGGCCCAGCGAATGCGGTACGCCGGATTGCTCCACAGGCCGCGCTCGGCGGTCATGGCGGGGCGCTCGTGCGCCAGAAGCTCGCTGACGCAAGACATGTCATCGGGCAGCGGATCAACGCGGGCGTGTCCTTCGCGCAGCATGATGCCTTGCACCCATTCGCGACCGACGGTGCCTGTCTTGAAGACGTGAGCGAGATGGCGGCCCCAACGATCCCGACGGGGATCGGCATAGGCCAGTTCCACGGGTTCTCCGAGCAACAGCTGCTTCAGGGCGGATCTGGCCTCGGCGTCGGGCCGCCAGACCGCACCGGCGGAGAGAAAGGCCGGCGGCGAAGGTGCCAGGATGCCAGCGAGCCGGACTTGGCTTCCGTCGTCCAGTTCGAGCGTTTCGGGATCGACGACGGCGACGACCGTGTGCGTGGCGCCGGCTTTGAGGGTGCAGGGTTCGGCGGCAGGGCCGGGCTTCGGTGGGGCCTCAGCGGCAACGGGCGAGGCCGTCAGCATCGCCACCATCACTGTCAGAATGCGAAAATCCGCCATGACGACGCCAAACCCGCTCGTGCTCAGACGTCTGATGTTTGGCATGTCTGGCCGTGCCGTGCCAGCCGCGCCTGGAGTGGAGCGATCGGGCAATCGAGGGGGGCACCGCGATGCGTGTCCCGATGCCGGGGACGAACCGCGTGCCGGTGGGCATGGTGGCCGCGACGTCGATGCCGAGGCGATGCAGCAGCGTGGCAATGACGGAAGACGAGTTGCACGTGGGCTTTTGCATGCCCGGCAGGCCCAAGGCGACGTAGGGCAGGCGCAGGTAGTCGATCTGGAGGGCCCAGGTCGCGAGCAGCGGCCACAGACGCCTTGCCTCGTGGCCGTAGACCACGACCCTGCTGCCCCGCGACAGGGGCGTGCCAAGCTTGGCGACCAGCGCCTGGCCGGCTGCCGCGTTGGCGCGGGCGAGGGTCAGGCGGCCATCGGCGCCCTGCACGCCCAGCGTGGGGCCGAACGGGCCCAGGTCTCGGACACCTTCGATGACGAACCAGTCGTCCTGTAGAGAATGGCCGGCGGTTTCGGGCTGATAGACGAGTTGCAGGTGGTCGAATCCCACGAGGCCGAGGTGGAAGGGCTTAACGGCCGTCCGCTCGATACGGATTGCGGGGCCGTTGCTGCGCCTCATGTTTGCTTGGCCCGACTAGTTTGCTTGGCCCGACTAGGTGCGTCTTTGGCGTGCTGTTCTCCTTGATTACAACTATAGATTGTTGGTGAGTCAAAGTTTCTGAAGGTTGGCTAACCGGCGGTAACGGTCCGTTTCCGAGGATGTCAAGCGAGCGTCAATCCGAACGCGAAACGGCCACGCCGCGGGGGTGTAGCCGTTTCGCGTTCAATACTGCGACGCGTGTCTAGAAGCGGACCTTGACGCCGCCGTAGGCCGTGACCGGAGGAGCCGGGACCTTGGTCCGCTGCGGGCTGTCGTCAAACAGATCCGGATCGTAGCTCAAATTGGCATATTCAGCGCCTTCGGCATTGTAGTATGTGCCGAACAAGCCATAGCGGGTGTCAAACACGTTATCGACGAGGCCATAGATCTGAATGTTGTCCGTCAGATCGTAAGAGCTGTGCAGGTTGAACTTGGCAAAGCCGGGCAGCGGCTTGTTGTCGTTGCCTTCGTCGCCAAAGAAGCGCTGATCGCTGGCCGCCACCATGTCGACGCCAAACTTCCATTTCGACGTGATGAAGTAGTCGAACCCAGCCTTGAACTTGTGACGTGCGATGCCAGGCAGGCGGTCACCGGGGCGAACGTTGACGCAGTTTTCGTCAATATTTCCCACGCATGGCACGCCCTCAGGATTGTCAGGCGCCGATATTTCCAGGGTTTCCTGGAAGGTGGCGTCGGTGAATGAGTAGCTTGCATACGTGAACAGCGAACGATTGCGATACTGGAGAGCCGCTTCGATACCCTGACGTTCGGTTTCGCCAATGTTGTCGAAGAAGCCACGGCCCGACTGAGGCGCTGCAATCGAAATGATGTCGTCTTCATTGTTCGTGTGGAAGCCGGTCAGCGACCACGAGATGGCGTGTTCACGACCGAATGTCGCTACGTTCCCACGCAGACCAATCTCGAACGTTCTGCTGACGACCTGCTCAAGCGGCGGGTCGGCGACCAGCAAACTCTCGATCAAGCACGGCGCCTCAGGATCAGCGCACGACAGCTCGGCAGCCGTAGGGGCCCGGTTGGCTTCCGAGTAGCCACCAAAGGCCGTCAGGCCGGGAGCAAGTTGATAGGTCAGGCCGGCGGTGGGATTGAACCGAATGAAAGTGTGCGTACCGGATAGTTTGTCTTCTTCTCCGTCCGGAACGAATTTGTTGTCGAGTTCGAGGCGCGCGTAATTGTAGCGACCGCCAAGGGTAAGCGCGAGGCGATCGGTGATGTCAGTGGTGTTCGTGAAGTAGAGCCCGAAATAATCGCTCGTCGTGTCGATGTCGCGACCGAAGAAGTCGTCGCCGCCGAGGATTATTCCTGAGCCGTCGACAACGAACTTGGGACGGAAGGTACCGAACTCGCTTTCAGTCTGGTAGTTGACCTGCCCGTGGTCCCAGCTTGCGCCGATCAGGAACTGATTGCGGAAGCCGAACAAGGTTCCACGATCGACCGCCTGGACGCTTCCGCCGAAGCTTTCGTTGTCCTGATTGACCTTGTCAATCACGCCGAAACGGTCAACGCCGTTGTTGGCGATCGGATTGCCATCGGCATCCTCGAGCTCTTCGCTTTCGCCACCTTCTTCGACGCAAACGAAGTTGACGGGATCGGGGCAATCGACATCGACGTCATCTGAAACATCCAGAATGTTGCCGTCGATCTTGTCCTGCTTGAAGCGGCGGTAGTACATCTGGCCGGCGAGGCGCAGGCGTTCCGTCGCTTTGACGACGCCGCTCAGCTGCACCATGGCCATTTCGTTTTCGTTGATCTGCGGCGAGGTGAAGGTATTCGACCAGTCGAGGTCGAGGATCTCGTAGGGGGCGGCCGCGGTCACGCCGACTTCGTTCTTGGCGCCGGTGAAGCTCAAGTGGAATTCGGACTGCTGCGAGCGGTAGCCGAGGTCAGCGTACATGCGCTTGATTTCGCTGTCCGAGAAGTCGCGGAAGCCGTCGTCCTTGATGCCTTCGAGAGAGCCGAAGATGCCCCAGTTGCCGGCCCGCTGGCCTACTGCCACGCCGCCCTGAGCGCGGCCATAGGAGCCGAAGCGCGTGTCGAGTTCGACGCCCTGGAAGTTGAAGCCGTCACGCATCGTGATGCCGATGGCACCGCCGATGGCGTTGAGGCCGTAAACCGGATTGGCGCCCAGCACCGTGATGCTGTCGACGGCGTTCGAGGGAATGAAATCCCAGTTCACGACGTCGCCGAAGACTTCGTTGATGCGGGTGCCGTTCTGGTAGACGGCGATGCCTTGGGGCGCACCGTTGATCGGCGAGGACTCAAAGCCGCGATACTGCACGCCGCCCTGGAAAACATTGCCCTGCGAGTCGTTCATAAAGACGCCGGGCACGGTGGACTGCAGCGTCTGCTGGATGCCGACTTCGCGTGTGCGATTGAAGTCATCGGAGTTGGCGCGCCCGACGGCGGTCGGCACCTTCTCGATGGGCAGGTCGCTGCCGGCGACCGGGGACATGTTGACGGTGCCGCTGGTCATGGTGCCGGTGCCGGGGCGGATGGGTGCGGTGGCCTCGATCGGCGGAACATCGACGGGCTCGTCAGCGGCGATTGGGGTCGGCTCGACTGGCGGCGGGGCCTTGGGGGCGGATTTCTTGGCGACGGCCTTCTTGGCCGGGGCGGCCTTCTTCACGGCCTTCTGCTTTGGCTGAACAACGTCAACCGGGGGTAGAGCGTCCTGGCCAGCAGCCGGCGGCGCCGGCTGGGCCGCGGCGGGCGGCGTCTCTTTTGGAGCTGGCGGCGCGGCGTCCTGCGCCATGGCCGGTGCTGCGAGAATGCCGAAAGCGCATGCTGCAAGCGCCAGCCGCGATACTGTAAACGTCATCGAATCCCCCGTGCACTTCCCCACCTGCGCAAATTTGCCCAGGCACCCTGGAACCACGCTTGCAGAATGGTCCCTGAAGGATTGTTAAGTGCGCGGTGAGAGCGTCGTCAATTCGCCTCAATCCAATTCGGGCCACGAAACCTTATAACGTGAGCCGCATGTGACTAAAGCGCCGCGTTTTCTGAGAGTTATCTCAGGTATCCCTTAGAAATCGGGAATAAATCCCTAGGGCTTTCTCAGACTGGCCTGCACGGATGCCTGGTGCCGGCTCACGTCTTCGTCGAGCGACGTAGTCGAAGAAAGCTGGCCACCGCGCCGAGGTTACCTTTGATGTTCTTCAGGAGATGGATCTCGGCGCCCTGCTTCTTGGAGATGTAGTACTGCTGGGCCAGCGACAGGATATTGTTCCAGGCCCAATAGATCACCAGACCGGCCGGGAAGGCCGCGAGCAGGAACGTGAAGAGCACCGGCATCCAGCTGAAGATCGCCTGCTGGATAGGGTCGGGCTGGGGCGGATTGAGCTGCATCTGCAGCCACATGGTGATGCCCATGATGAGCGGCCAGGCGCCAACGTGCAGCATGTCGGGTGCGGCAAACGGCAAGAGCCCAAACAAGTTGAAGAGCGACGTCGGATCCTTCGCCGAGAGATCGTGAATCCAGCCGTAGAACGGCGCGTGGCGCATGTCGATTGAGATGAACAGCACCTTGTAGAGGGCGAAGAATACCGGGATCTGCAGCAGGATCGGCAGACAACCCGCGAGAGGATTGATCTTCTCGGTCTTGTACAGCGCCATCAGCTCCTGCTGCTGACGCGCCTTGTCTTCCTTGAAGCGTTCGCGCAGGGCTTCCATCTGCGGCTGCAGCTTCTTCATCTTGGCCATGGACTCGTAGGACTTGCTGGCGAGCGGGAAGAACGCCAGCTTGACGAGAACGGTGACGGCGAGAATGGCCAGGCCGAAGTTGCCGAGGAAGGCGTAGAGCCAATCGAGCAGGTGGTAGAGGGGTTTGGTCAGAAAACCGAAGATGCCCCAGTCGACCATCAGGCTGAAGTTGGCGATCTTGAGCTTTTCTTCGTAGCTCTCGATGACCTTGACCTCCTTGGCGCCGGCGTAGACGTGGCTCTCAACCTTGCTGGTCTGGCCCGGCGCCGTGGTCACCGCGGGAAGGGTGTAGTCGACCCAGTAGAGATCGCGGCCACCAGCCGATGCGGGCCGACCCTTCATGCTGGCGTTGTAGACGCTGTCCTGCGGCGGAATGAGCGAGGCGGCCCAGTACTTGTCCGTGATACCGAGCCAGCCGCTCTTGCGATCGGTGAACGTCTCGCCGCCTTCCTTCAGGGCGGTGGCGTACTTGATCTCCGTCAGCTTTTCGCCAGGGACGCCGATCAGGCCCTCATGCTGGATGACGTAGCCTTCGATGTGTGGCGTGCCGATGCGATAGAGGCGCGAATAGGGCGTCAGGGTCACCGGAGCGCCGGTCTTGTTCTCGATGCTGTCGGTGATCGTGAACAGGTAGTTGTCGTCGACGGCGATGGTCCGCGCGAAGACGAGGCCGCGGCCGTTGTCCCACGTCAGCGTGACGGGATTGGCGGGTGACAGCGGCGCGGTCGAGCCAGCTGTCCACACGGTGTCGCCATTGGGAACGTCCTGCGGATTTGCGCCCTGCCAGCCGAACTCGGCGAAGTAGGCCATCGGCGCTTCCAGCGGCGAGAACAGCACGACGTTCGGGCTCTTCTTGTCGATGGTCTCGTGGTAGCGCTTCAACGTGAGATCGTCGATCAGGCCGCCCTTGAGCGAGATCGAGCCGAGCAGGGCCGGCGTGTCGATGATCAGGCGCGGCGCCTTGGCGATGGCGGCATCTCGTGTGTCGGCGAGCGCGTTGCTGGCGGTGGCGGGTGTCGCCGCAGGGCCGGGGACGGCCCCGGGGGCAGCAGGTGCGGTTCCTGGCGGCGCCGTCTGCTGAGCGAGCTCCTTCTGCTGCTGGGCGACACGCTCCTGCTCGCGCTGATGCGGCGCGGCAATGAAGTAATGCCAGAGGAAGAGCACTGCCATCGACAGGATGACGGCAAGGAACAGATTGTTCTGGTCTTCAGGCTTCTTCATTGTGGATCAGGTTCCGCTGGCGTCGGTGTCAAAGGCTAGCCGGGGCCGAACCACGCGTCTGTGGCGCTGGCCGATGCCGCCTTTCCCATTTCGCACATTCGCGCGCTGTGAAAGAGGACATGCCGTCACGTGACGCGGCCGGCCCGGCGGCCGCCTCGCGCTGCGCCCGCGTGATGCACGCGTTGCAAGGCGCGTTCAAGGTCTTTCTGCAGGTTGGCGAACGGAATATCGAAGGCGGGCAGGCGGGCAATCACGACGTAATCGTGCGTCGGGCTTGCCAGAGCATCGGTCAGCGGCGTCAGGGCCGCCTTCAGCCGCCGCCGAATGCGGTTGCGCACGACGGCATTGCCAATCTTCTTGGTAATCGTGAAGCCGAAACGTGGCCCGGCCGGGGGGCCGGCTGCAGCCTCGGCCCTAGCCTTGGTCTCCAGCACGAAAGCTGGCGTGGCGCACCGAGAACCACCTCGTACCGCCAGGAATTCCGCGCGCGTTTTCAGCGTCACGAGGGGCACAAGATCACCGGATTTTAAAGCGTAGCCAACGGCTTGGTTGCGGCGTTGAACGGCCGCGCCGACATCACGCCGACAGACGCTTGCGGCCCTTGGCGCGACGGCGCGAGAGAACCTTTACGCCACCCGGCGTCTGCATCCGCTTGCGAAAGCCGTGGCGCCGCTTGCGCACGAGGCGGCTCGGCTGATAGGTGCGTTTCACGTTCCAACTCCGTTATTGGCCGCCCAACGGACGGCGCGCCCGGCGGCGAATTCCCGGCCAGAGCGCTGTAATCTCAAGATGGCGGGGTTATACGGGCCGTCATTTGCCAAGTCAATCGGCCTCGGGCGTGTCGTCGCAGCACCGGGATTGCAGTCAATTAACCCTTCTGACTGGCCCGTACAGCCAGTTCGAGGGCCTGGAGAAACCGCGAGCGATCCTGCTTCGTGAATGCGGCGTTGTAACCTTTACTCTCGCCGATTTCACGAAGATGCGCCGAAAGCTCACGCATCGCCAAGGCCATGCCGATGCTGGCATCCGTGAAAGGCTTGCCGGTGGCGCCGATGGCCCGCGCGCCGGCCTTGAGGCTGCGGGATGCCAAGGGGATGTCCGCCGTGACGACGACATCGCCCGCTCCGACGCGCTCTGCGATCCAATCATCCGCGGCATCGGGGCCTTCGGCGACGACGATACGCTGGACGAGCGGGCTCTCAGGCAATCGCATCCAGCTGTTGGAGACGTAATAGATCGTCAGGCCGTGCCGCTCGGCGACGCGCAACGCTTCATCCTTTACGGGGCAGGCATCGGCATCGACAAAAATGGCCAAAGTCTCTCGTGCCTCCATTCAGGTCGGGCAACACCGACACAGAAACCGCATGCGATCAGGCGTTTCTCGTTGAGTGTGTGCCGTCACAGTGTGTCCGCAAGCACCAAACCACTGTACAAAAACTCCCGAACTGAATGCTGCCCCTCGGCAACGGAGACATTGCGCGATGCCCTCAGCCAACACAACGGCGTCGTCCTACCTTACCCAGGAAACGCAGAAACGGGACGCGGCACTCCGAGACCGGGCCGACGCCGCCACGCGCAGCTCACAAGCCGTCGTGGAGGCCGACATCTGCGTCATCGGCGCCGGCTCTGGTGGGCTGGCGGTCGCATCGGCGGCGGCGGCAGTGGGGCAGCGCGTCGTGCTCGTGGAGAAGCACCAGATGGGCGGCGGCAGCCTGAACTATGGCTGCGTGCCGTCGAAGGCGCTGCTCGCGGCGGCACGGCGGGCGCATGAGATGCGGACGGCGCAGCCGTTCGGCATCGCCAGCGTGCATCCGGCCATCGACCACGCGGCGGTGCGCGACCACGTCCACGGGGTGATCCAGGCGGTCGCCCCCAACGACGCGCTGGAACGCTACACGGCCATGGGCGTGAAAGTGATCCAGGCGGCCGCCCGATTCATCGACAAGGGCCTGGTCGAGGCCGGGGACGTGCGCATCAAGGCGCGCCGCTTCGTGATCGCCACGGGCTCCTCGCCCATCGTGCCGGACATTCCCGGCCTCGACGGCGTGCCGTTTTTCACCAACGAGACGATCTTCGACAATGCGCGGCGCCTGGACCGGCTGGTCGTCATCGGCGGCGGCGCCAGGGCGCTGGAGCTGGCCTTGGCGCATTACCGGCTCGGAGCGTCGGTGGCTGTTCTGGGGCCGGAGACGGCGCTGGCGGAGGAAGATCCGGAACTGGCGGCGATCGCACTGCGAGCACTCCGTGCCGAGGGCCTGGATATTCGCGAAGGCATCACGGTGGATCGTGTCGAGCCGGCGCGCCAGGGCATTCGCGTGACGATCACTGCCGACAGGGACGGCGACGGGGTGGGCGGGACACTCGACGCCACGCATCTGCTGATCGCCGGCGATCGACGCGCCAATGTCTCGGAACTCAACCTGGCAGCCGCGGGCATAAGGACGGGTCCGAGGGGAATTGCCGTCAACTCGGCGCTGCGCACTTCAAACCGGCGCGTCTATGCCATCGGCGACGTGACCGGCCTCACGCGCCAGAGCCACGCGGCCGACTATCATGCCAGCGTCTTCCTCAAACGCGTCCTTTTCCGACTGCGGGCCACGGAGAGTGCGCACCTGGTGCCGCGCGTCACCTTCACCGATCCGGAGATCGCTTGGGTGGGACTGAGCGAGGCCCAGGCTCGCACCTCGCACAAGACCGTGCGCGTTCTGCGCTGGCCTTACGCGGAGAACGACCGCGCGCAGGCGGAGCGCACGACGGAGGGCCACATCAAGGTTCTGACGGACGACAGCGGGCTCATTCTGGGTGCCGGGATCGTCGGCGCGCAGGCAAGCGAACTGATCCAGGTCTGGGCACTGGCGGTGACGCAGAAACTTTCAATCAAGGCCATGACGGAATGGGTGGCGCCTTACCCGACCTTGTCGGACGTTAACCGCCGCGTAGCGCTCAGGAGCTACGCAGCGGCGGCGGGCAGCCCCTTTGTCCGCTGGGCGGTCCGCTTTCTCGGCCGGTTCGGCTAGGCGCCGGCGCCGCCGAACATTACCAACTGCAGAGCATTACCTGTTTAGCAGGCAAATGCCCTATATGATGGCGAGGCAAGCTCTCCTGGCACGCGGACGATCCCGTGCACGTGGCCGGAGGCTGACCTTTCGTGGCGGACCGTGCTGCAGTCGATGCAAGACCGTTTGAGCAAGATCGAACCTCGCGCGCTGATGCCGTCGGCGTGGCGGCGTGGCCTGTTGCACGTGAAGGGCGGCTGGCTGCGGCTGAACCTGCCCGCCAAGCTGCTGCTGCTGACGATCGGTTTCGTGCTGCTGGCGGAGGTCCTGATCTTTCTGCCGGCGATGGCCAACTATCGCCAGGGATGGCTCAATGACCGGCTGACTGCGGCGCACGTGGCGGCACTTGCCGCCGATGCCATGCCGACGCGTGACGTGCCGCCGGCATTGCGCAGCGAGCTGTTGCGGACGGCGCTGGTGCGTGCCATCGCGCTGAAGCGCGGCGGGCAGCGGCGGCTGGTTCTGCCGCCCGTGACCGAACTGTCAGTCGACAGCTTCTACGACATGCGGCCACTGCAGAAGCCGACCACCGGCGAGGCCTTTTCCGACTGGCTGAGGCAGATCGGCGACGCGCTGGCGGTGTTCCTGTCCAGTGACGACCGTACCATCCGGGTGATCGGGCCGCTGGGGCCACGCGATGACGATGTCATCGAAATCGTCATTCCTGAGGAGCCGCTGAAGCGCGCCATGGTCGCGCACGCACTCAACCTGACGTGGATCAGCGTGATCATTTCGGTGATCACGGCCTTCTTCGTCTATCTCGCTCTCAACAGCCTGCTGGTGCGGCCGATGCGACGCATCACGCGATCGATGCTGCGCTTCTCGGAAGACCCAGAAGATCCGGAACGCATCATCATTCCGTCGGCGCGGCATGACGAAGTCGGCACTGCCGAGCGCGAACTGGCTTCGATGCAGAAGCAGCTGTCGCAGCAGCTCCTGCAGAAGAACCGGTTGGCGCAACTCGGGCTCGCCGTGAGCAAGATCAATCACGATCTGCGCAACATGCTGGCCAACGCCCAGCTGATCTCGGATCGCCTGACGACGATCGCCGATCCGACGGTGCAGACGTTCGCGCCGAAGCTGATCGCCTCGCTGGACCGAGCCATCAACTTCTGCACGGACAGCCTGCGTTTCGGCAAGGCGGAGGAAGCGGCACCGCGGCGCGAGCTGATGCTGTTGAAGCCGCTGGTTGAAGACGTGGGCGACGCCATGTTCCTGCCGCGCGAGGACCAGATCGGCTTCGTCATCGACATCGAGGACACGTTGCGCATCGATGCCGACCGCGAACAGCTGTTCCGGCTCATCAGCAATCTGGTGCGCAATGCGGTACAGGCGATCGAGAGCCAGGAAAACGGCGGCAAGGGCGAAATCCGCATTTCCGGCCGGCGCGAAGGTCGCAAGGTGATTGTCGACGTGTCGGACGACGGGCCGGGCGTTCCTACGGCGGCGCGGCAAAATCTGTTCCGGGCATTCCAGGGGTCGACGCGCAAGGGCGGCACGGGGCTTGGGCTCGCCATCGCACAGGAGCTGACGGCGGTGCACGGCGGGACGCTAAAGCTGGCAGATACCAAGCAGGGCGCGACATTCGTGCTCGAGCTGCCGGACAGGGCGACGCACTAGGGCGCGTCGGGGCATGTTTCTCCGGCTAATTGCCGGGCGTCCAAGGAGGCTTTACGACGGATCGCGGGCAGCGCAGCATGAGGCTTGCGCTCGGGAGCAACTGCGATTAGAAGTTGCCGCCTTGCCGGGCCGAGACCCGCGGAGCCTTGCCGCTCACGCCGTTTTCAGCGATCCACCGGCCGGTTAGCGCCCGTAGCTCAGCTGGATAGAGCACCAGACTACGAATCTGGGGGTCAGAGGTTCGAATCCTTTCGGGCGCGCCAATCGTTTTTGTTGTCGATCAACGACATGCTCGGTGCCGACGCGAGAAGCCTTAGCGGCTGGTCACGCGCGAGAGCCAAACCAGCGGCCATTAAGAAAATCGCGCAATGTCGACCTGATTGAATTTGCTGATCTGAGGGAAGCCTGCTGTCGGCGGGGTGTCTTCCTTGATCACGTGCACGACCTGAAGGCCGGCACGGCGCGCGGCCTCAAGCTCATTGGGGTTGTCAGAGAAAAAGACGATACGGCTCGGCAGACTGCCGATCCCTTCGGCTATCCGCGTGTAGGATGCGGCCTCTATCTTGGGGCCGATGTCCGTGTCGTAATGCCCGGAGAACAGAGACCGCAGGTCGCCAGCGGTGGTGTGAGAAAAGAACTGCGTCTGTGCCTCGATCGAGCCGGATGAGTAGACGTAAAGCTGCAATCCTCGCGCCTTCCATTGCGGCAGCACGGCAAGCGCGTCGGGAAAGAGCGAGCTCTGAAACGCTCCGGATCGGTATCCCGCTTCCCAGATCAACCCCTGGATCTTTTTTAGAGGCGGGGCTTTTTCGTCTCGATCCTGCCAGCCTTCCAACGCCGCGACGGCATCGAGGCCGGAATATTCCGAAGCCTGCGCGAGGATGTCGGAGACGACCGGATCGTCATGGTGTTCAGCGAGGAACTCCCGCAGATGCGTCCGCGAGTAGGCGAAGAGCACGTCGCGGACGAAGCTGATGGGGCTGATCGTGCCCTCGATATCGAGAAGCACGACATCACCCACAAGACGCAGCGCTTGCGGTACGTCGACTTCCGCTTCGTCCGGGAGAGACCTCAACATTGCTAGGCGGCTTGATAGTGCGGGACGTCCGTGGCGATCGCGTCTCCGGTATAGTGCGCCACCCAGCCCTGCGGGTCATTGAACAGCCGGATGACGGTGAAGTTGCCGTCGGGGCCGCCGTCGAACCAATGTTTGGTGCCCTGCGGAACAAAGAGGAGATCGTCAGCGGTGCCCACGACCTGGAAGACCTTGTCGCCAACGTGCAAATAAAATGCGCCGCTGCCCTCGACGAAAAAGCGCACTTCGTCCTCGTCGTGCGTGTGCTCGCTGAGGAACTTCTGGCGCATGGCGGGCCAGTTCGGGTTGCCGGGACGCACGTGAATGACGTCGGCGTTGACATAGCCGCGTTCGGCCTTCAGGCGGTCGATCTGCGGTTTGTAGGCCTCAAGAATGGCCTCGGACGTTGCTTCGGCGGGGAGTTCAGTCGCCGCTTTCCAGCGCTCGATCCCGGCTCCGGTCGGCGCCAGTTCTCTGGCGATGACGTCGAGGTCCGTCGTGTCCAACAGCACGTTCGTGGCATCCGCTGCCGAATAGACGATGAGCTGGGTCATGGTTTGTAACTCCTGAGTGCGAGAATTTGTCCGAAGAGGGTTTCGAGAGCTTCGAGGTGCCGGGAGGCCTCCGCGGCGCTGTGGCCCCATACATAAAGCCCATGGCCTGCGAGCAGGTAGCCAGGGGCGCGAACAGTTTCGGGTCCGACCGGCCGTGCCAGGTGATCAGAGATGCGCTCGGAAAGGGCCGCGATATTCTGGTCGTTGCCGAACACCGGGACGACGACCCGCTGCTCATGAGTGGTCAGCCCCGAGAGCGCCTTTTGCAGTTCCCAGCCTTGGATCTCCACCGAGCCCACCTCGACATGAGCCCGGCCGATCACCGTGGATGCGAGGCCGTGGGTGTGGAACACGGCGTTGATGTCGGGAGCGTCCGCATAAAGGCTAACGTGGAGGGCCGCCTCAGCCGAAGAGCCGCTCAGCAACGGGCGGTTCACGTCCTGGATCAGAATGTCGGAACGGGTCAGCGCGCCTTTGTCGACGCCGCTTCGTGTGATGGCGACACGCTGCCGGTCAACCCTGACGGAGAAATTCCCCGACGTGGCCGGCACCCAATGTCGCGAGGACGCAAGACGACCGGCAGAAATGATCGCATCTGCGGCAGCCTCGACGCGATCGTCGTTCTCTAAGATCAATGCCGCTGTCATGAGCGGCATGATTTATTGCTTTTATGATAGTTCGATGAAATGCGCGGTTGGATCGCCATTTCGCACTGAAAAAGTGCGGGGGCGCTGAAGCGAGGCTCAATAAAGCAGACGTTGCGTCGCTAGATCAGCGGAAGCGCTGCTTACGCGTTCGCGCGCGAACACGCGGCGGTCGTTCATTGGCGACACTATGTCTCCGCTATTCCTGATTCTAAATTCGAGCGGTGGCTTATGGTTCAAGGCTCGCGTGCGCGCGAAGAGCCGGACGGTTCGCCTTCTCCCAAAATCGGCCAGGACTTGCCCGGCTCCACTTTACCGCGCGTGATGGCGACAGTTCGACAGGAACGGTCCCAGATGATTTCCGGCTCGGCTACGACGCTCGAAATCCTGATCGATCATTGAGAACGTTCACAGCGACTCTCTGCATAGGTAAGCCGATCTTCTTATTTCACACCACACAACGCCGTCCATAGGTTCACTTTGGGCGTGCGCCCGGAAATAGGGAGCGGAGATACAGACCATGCGCGTGTTTCGAACTTTAGCCGTTGGCCTCGCCGTGGCGGCGGCCTCGGCAGTTGCGGCTACTGCAGTTCTGGCGGCGGCGAACAAGGAGCCGATCGTCAATTTCGAGTGGCTGCAGAAAAATCTCGACAATCCCAACGTGCGCGTCATCGAGGTCAGCGTTGATCCCGGCGTCTACGAGCGCGGTCATATCCCTGGGGCGCTCAATCTGAGCTGGCATACCGATCTCGTGGACAAAACCAATCGCGATATCGTTTCACACGAAGGGCTCGAGACGCTTCTGCGGAAGGCCGGCGTCGACAAGACCACAACGATCGTCCTCTATGGCGACAACAACAATTGGTTCGCGGCCTGGGGCGCGTGGGTTCTCCATGTTCACGGGCTGGGAGAGCAGGTTCGCCTGCTCGATGGCGGGCGCAAACTGTGGGAAGCCAAGCAGCTGCCGCTGTCGACCAAGGCAGAAACGGTAAAAGCCACGGAGTTCAAACTTCCGCCGGGAAATCCGGGCCTGCGGGCGCGATTGAGTGATGTCGTGGCGGCGGCGGAAAAGAAGTCCGATGCGCAGCTCGTCGACATCCGCTCGGCTGACGAATACCAGGGCAAGATCTTTGCGCCAGAAGGCTCGAAGGAGCTTGCTGTGCGCGCTGGTCACGTTCCGGGCGCCGTCAATATTCCGTGGGCCAAAACCGTCAAGGAGGACGGCACGTTCAAATCCGCCGATGAGCTGAAGAAGCTCTATGCCGACGTCGGCATCGACGGAAAGAAGCCGATCATCACCTATTGCCGCATCGGCGAGCGTTCGAGCCACAGCTGGTACATTCTTACCCAGTTGCTCGGCTATGACGCGAAGAACTATGACGGCTCCTGGACGGAATACGGCAACTCCGTCGGCGTTCCGGTCGCCAACCTCGCCGGCACGGTCTGGCTCGGCAAGTGACGATCGGTGTTGATTTGGGTGCCGGCGGCCGTATTAGGCCGCCGGCACCCAGACTCGATCTGGCGCTCGGACAGGCACCCGCCGTCGCGCTCGCTTTGGCCATCAGCGCGGCAATCATCGCTGCGGTTCAGAGCTTCGGTCCAGAGGATGTTCGCCTCGCGCGATCGCTCACTCTGGGGGCGATCTTCGGTGTCGTATTGCAGCGATCCCGGTTCTGTTTCCTGTGCCACGCGCGAGACTTTCTCGAGAACCGGGATCCGCGTGGTGTGACCGCCATACTCTTTGCGCTTGGCGTCGGAACGCTCGGATATCTGGTCGTTCTTGGCGCGTGGCTTCCCGATCCCAGCGCGGGCCGGCTGCCGCCTGATGCTCATGTGGGCCCATCGGGGCCGGTGCTGGGCTTGGCCGCTTTCGTGTTCGGTATCGGCATGGCTGTCTCCGGCTCCTGCATCTCAGGGCATCTTTATCGGCTGGGAGAAGGATCTCCGACCGCGCCGTTCGCCCTGTTGGGGACCCTGCTCGGGTTTGTCTCGGGCTTTCAGACTTGGAACCTGCTCTACGTTCAATCCATCGCCGAGACGCCGGTCGTCTGGCTGCCCGCCCATCTTGGATACTCGGCTTGGCTGGCCGTTCAGTTGGCGGCCTTAGCCGGACTAGCCGGCTTGTTTGCCTGGCTCAGTCGCAACGCGAGCCAAGCCGTCGAGTGGGACGAAGCAAGTGTCTTGAGCCATGCCATCCGACGCATTTTCAAGGACCGCTGGCCGGCCACCGTTGGCGGCGCAGCCGTGGGCGTGATCGGAACGGTTGCGTATTTTCAGGTTCAGCCCCTCGGTGTGACGGCGGCCATCGGAAGTGCCGCCCGCGTCCTGTCGGCCCATCTCAATATTCTTCCCGAGACACTGCATGGCCTGGATGGCTACGCGGGGTGTCGAACCGTCGCGACGGGCGCCCTGTCGGCAAATGGCGCCTTCGTCCTTGGCCTTGTCGCCGCCAGCTTTGCTTCTGCGCTGTTGGCAGGCCAGTTTCGGCCGTCCCTGCCCACTATCCGGCAGATCGTACGCGGCACACTTGGCGGAGTCCTGCTCGGCTGGGGCGCGATGACGGCGATCGGGTGTACGGTCGGGACGTTGCTATCGGGCACGATGGCCGGAGCGGCGTCGGGATGGATCTTTCTGATTGCGAGTTTTGCGGGCGTCTGGGGCGCGCTCCGCGTCTTGAGACGCTTCGAGGCCCCCTGATCGAGCGAATGCAAGAGTGGCAGCTAACTTGAGGACGACCAGCGCTGGTGCAGCGATCGCACTGCCCAGTCGAGCACGAAGCCGAGAAGCCCGATGACGATCACCATCGCCATCAGTTCGGAATAGGCGAGACGGTCCCGGGTATCGAGGATGAAGTATCCGAGCCCCGCCGACACTCCGAGCATCTCGCACGGCACCAGGACGATCCAAAGGATGCCGATGGCAAGGCGGACTCCGGTCAGAATGTGGCCGAGCACCCCGGGAACCACGACGTGGACGAGCGTTTCCCATCGGGTGGCGGAGAGGCTGCTCGCCAGCAGGAGCCAGTCACGATCGAGATGGCGAACCCCGGAGGCGGTACTGAGAATGATCGGCCAGACGGCCGCGAACGTCAGCAGAAAATAGATCGGGCGGTCGCCAACGCCCATCAGCATCACCGCGATCGGCATCCAGGAGAGCGGCGAAATCATGCGGAGAAACTGGAAGGTCGCGGACGTCGTTTGCTCGGCCGCCCTGCTGAGGCCGATCGCCAGTCCCACCGGGACGCCAATCGCCAGCGCCAGGCCAAGGCCCACGGCGATCCTTCGCAGGCTGACAACGGTATGCCCGAGCAATTCGGACCCCGTCAGCAGAACCCACAGGCTCGCAAATGCGGCCGCTGGCGAAAACTGCGTAGCGAGGCCCGACGGCAATGCCCCCAGACGTACAGCCGCCCACCAGACGGCAACGGTCACGATCAGGCCGACGCTGGGGAGGAGGAGGTTGGTCAGCAACCGCCTCCCCCTGACGAACTGCGTCAAGCGCTTATGACCTCCTGGCGGGTGAAGCCATCGGGCAGGCCAAACGCGGTCAACCCGCCATTCGCGACAATCGCCTTCTTGACGAAGCTATCGTCGACGAGGTCCTTGGCGGCAAAGGCGGGGTCCAGCGCATCGAGAAATGCCTTATCGCCTTCGACAAGAGTCTTCTTGAGCAGGCGGACCAGCTCTTCGGTATAGCTGGGATAGGGATAGGGTTGGAAGTCGATGCGCTGCTCGTTCCAATCTTTATGAGTTATCGCTCCGGACGCCAGGTAGCTCCCGACGTCCGCGGCGGGCGGAGAGAGCACCTTGCTCAGAACTTCGACGGTGTGCGGCGTGTACTTGTTCGCGCCATCCTTGGAGAGAAGCTTGGCCGTCTCCGCGCGATTGTCCCGCGTCCAAAGCTGAGCCTTGACGATGGCGTTGACGACCTTCTGCGACCACTCGGCGCGTGCGGTGACGGCGCTTTCGTGCAGCAGAACGACACAGCACGCGTGGTCTTTCCAAACGTCGCCGGTAAAGCGCAGGACCTTGCCGACGCCCAGCGCTTCGCCGGCGGCATTAAAGGGTTCGGCGACGATATAGCCGGCGATCTGCTTTGCGGCGAGCGCGGGCACCATGTCCGGCGGCGGCAGGATGACGAGATTGACCTCGTTGGCCGCGATTTCTGCCTTCTTGGAGACAGGTGTCAGGCCGTTGGCGCGAAGCAGCTCCTGAAGCACGACGTTGTGGATGGAATACCAGAACGGAATGGCGACCGTCTTGCCGCCGAGATCCTTGATGTTCGCGATGTCCTT
Organism: Hyphomicrobiaceae bacterium; assembly: GCA_965279065.1. Lineage (GTDB taxonomy): Bacteria > Pseudomonadota > Alphaproteobacteria > Rhizobiales > Hyphomicrobiaceae > JAKAXS01. The sequence continues at coordinate 24,027 of OZ257134.1, read as the reverse complement.
GCCCACCGTCAGCGCGGATCCTGAGGTGTGGTTCCAGGCCACGACCTTGGCCGGAACCTTACTGCCGTAGCGCGCCCAGACGGCGATCGGCGAGAGGACGTGGACGACATTCACCTGGCCGGCGATGAAAGCCTCGACGAGCTGTGCCCAGCTTCTGAACAAGACAGGCTTCTCGGCCTGGATACCTTCGGCATCGAACAGACCGTTGGCATGAGCGACAAGTAGCGGTGTCGCATCCGTGATCGGGAGATAGCCGATCTTGACGGGTTCCGTCTTGTCGTGCGCCTTGGCGTCGAACGCTTTGAGAAACGGCAGGGCTCCAGCTGCGGTCAGCAAACCCGCGAGCTTGACGATGTCGCGACGCGAGAAGAATTCCTCGTTCATGGTGTTCCTCGAATGCTATCAGTTGAGCCGTTGTTGTGCGTGGCGGAGAGCCTTCACGATCTCGATGCGGATCTGACCAAGCTCTGCCACGTGATCGTCGCGCGGATGAGGGATGCCGACGTGCCATTGACCGGCTTCGCCCGCAGGTGTTCCTCCGAGCAGGATCACGCGATCCGAGACCAGGAGCGCCTCGTCGAGATCATGCGTGATCAAGACCACGGCCGTTCCGAAATCGCGGACGACCTTCAGCAGCAGCACCTGCATCTCGGCGCGGGTAATTTCGTCAAGGGCGCCGAACGGCTCATCGAGCAACAAAATCTTCGGCTGGCGGGCGAGGCATCGCGCAAGCGAAGCACGTTGCGCCATGCCACCGGAAAGTGCGGACGTGCGGTGGTGGCGCGCATCGGTCAGGCCCACCTCCTCCAATGCCCGCTTGATGCGAGCGGCGCGATCCGCTGGTGAAAGCGTCGGCTGATGGCGGAAATCCAATCCGAATGCGACGTTGCTTTCCAAGTTGAGCCACGGAAGCAACGCGGGGTTCTGAAAAGCGATCGCCACGCGAGGATGGGGCGTGCGCATCGGCGAGCCTTCGATCGAGACCGTTCCGGCAGACGGTTGTTGCAGCCCACCCAGCATGCGTAGGAGGCTCGATTTGCCGACACCGCTCGGGCCGAGCACGCTGACGACTTCGCCTGGCCGGAGTGAAAGATCGAAATCGTTCAGCGTTGGCTTGTCGGCATTCGGATACCGGAAGGAGACGGCAGAGGCCTGCAAAAGCGGGGTAGCCGCTGTCATGCGCTATCCTTCGCGTGGAGCGCCAAAGCTGTCCTAAGCTGCACGACGCTTGGTGTGACCACAGGTATGAAGGCTGCTTCCCGCCACCGCCTCGCGAAATCCCTACCGGGCCCCGAAAGGTAGGCGCGACCGCCGCTCGCCTGCAGTTCCAGGCCGAGCGCCTGCACGACGATATCCGCCAGAGTCAGACGGATGCGGAACAGGGCGGCCGGATTCGTGCGAAAGGTGTTGTTGCGCAAGCCTTCGAAGAGATCGCGTTCGGCCTGCTCGAGGAAGCCTTCATTGTGCGCGATGGACTTGCGCAGAACGCTGCGGCCGCTAGCGGTCGCGTTGCCAGCTTCAGTCAGCGCGCGTCGTGCCAGCCCCAACGACAATCCGCATTGCAACCCGAGAAACGCGGGTCGTATCTGTGGCAGCCACGTCGTGGCGTTGAAATGGAGAACGTCGTCCGGCCCGATGGACACGTTTGACGCGGAGAGCGCTGCCGTATTGCTGGAGCGCAGGCCGAGGAGGTCCAGGTCTTGCGACCTGATGAGACCTTCGTCATCGGAAGACAACGAAGCGATGAGTGGAGCGCCGGCCTCCGTCGACACTGCGACGGCGACCACAAAACCTTCCGGGCGGACGTTCGTCACCCATGGCAGGTTGCCGCTGACCAGCTTCTGATCTTTCTGCCCCGGTGCATGGAATTGCAGCTCCTCCAGGCCCTCCAGATGCTTCATGGCGTTGGACAGGCCCGTCGCACCGGCGAGCTTGCCGGCCAGCAGATCCGGAAGCAGTCGTTCGCGCAGTCTGGCGTTTGGGCTTTGCAGCAGATACTCGATATAGGTGCGGTGTCCCCAAAGCACGAAGGCTGCCGTCAACGACCGGGATGCGACGTCCTTGATGGCCGTCACGGCGTCTATGAGGGCCGCCCCATCGCCGCCCGCGCTGACAGGAACACCGACGCGGGTCAGGCCGGCGTCGGCTAGAGCCGGAAGCACTTCAGATGGCGAGACGCCTCCGGTATCTAGGCCGTCAGCGCTCGCCTTCAGCCAGTCTAGAAATGCGGATGGCAAAGCCGAAAGTCCGCTCGCTGGTTGCACCGGGCTCATTCGGCCGCCACCGTCTTACCGGATGACTGCGCCAGCCCGTCCCAGCGAAAAGGCTCCAGCTCCGGATTGAGAACAGGCCGGCCCAGATTGTTCGCAAAATTGCACAGCGTCGCGAGACTCACGCCCAGGACGACTTCCAATGTCGCGCCGTTATCAAAGCCGGCGTCCTTGAAGGCGATCAGCGCGTTGTCCGGAACGGCCCCCCGTGCGGCGATCACCGCACGCGTGAACACCGCAACGGCATTGAGCCTGGGATCCGACAGAGGCTGATTGTTGCGGGCATCGTCGACCAAACGCTGGTCGAGACCCGCCTTCTTGAGAGCAATCGCCGTGTGCCCTGCGACGCAGAAGCCGCAGCCGTGCGTCGTCGCTGCTGTAATCTGGACGATTTCCCGCTCTCGCAGGCTGAGCGACGCTTTTGCGTTGATGCCGGAGAGTGTCAGATACGCTTCGAGCGCTGCCGGTGCGTTGGCCAGGACACGTAGCAGGTTGGGCAGATAGCCGTTGTTGCGCTCTGCTGTTTCCAGCGCCACACGGCTTGCTTCTGGTGCATCGTCGATGCTCCTGAGCGGTAGTCGCGACATGTGCTTCCCCGGGGCGGCTGGGTTTGATTGCCCCAGTAGTGACGGTCCCGTCAGCGGCCGGCAAATACGAAGATCGGCAAAGAAAAGCAGAATGTCTTATTTGCCGGGACATGCTGGGCGTTCCAGAAACGCGGGGAGAGCGACGTCCGGATCGACTGACTAGCGCCGGCGTGTCTTGGGATATTGCGAGCGCACCGGTTGGGTCGCGGCCCTGAAGACGGCGCAGTCTGGCACTGGGTCCTTGAATCGACTCGCGTGACTCAGGACCTACCCGACGAGGATGAGCCATAGCGGACCACCCAGGAGTTGCCGCCGGCTCTTCGACACGCAGGACCCATCAAAAGATCCAAGGGCAGAACATTCGCGTCTGGTCCGAATAGATCGCATAGCGCTCGCCGAAACTGGAGGTCAGCACGCGCTCCTCCTTAATAGCTGCCACCACGTAAACGCAGATCATGAGGGCGGCTATCAGAAGCGACGCCACGTGACATGAGTTGAGCGCGCACCAAGCGATCCAGTAGAGCATGTAAGAGACATAGAATGGGTGGCGCACGTAGCGGTAAATGCCGCTGTCAACGACATCTGACGGCGTGCGCAGGCTGAAGGCCCGCCAAAAACCTTGCTTGTAGCTGGCGCGAATTGCCAGGCCGTAAATCACGGTTGCGAGAAGGATTATTGCAAGGGCTATGCCGCCGTCACTTGGTGGAAGATGCCACCACAAGACGACGTTGACCAACGTTCCCAGTACGGCCGCAACGGTGATGAACGTCGCTCCAAGGGGTTCTTTCTCGCGCCGATTGAAGTGCAAAAACGTCAGGGTCGACGTCATCGCAAAATACGCAAGCGTCAACGCGGCTGCGGTCCCCGACATCATGAACCCCACGATTGATGGAGAACGGCATCGGTGCCGTCGGCGAAAGCCGATGGAACGGCGACGCCATCGGTTGGAGGCGGTCCAACGAGATTGCGAACGCGCTCCGCTTTCCCAGACGGACCGCGATCTATATGATCGGCAAGCTCGACGTCGAAGCGAACGATGTCCGACATCCCTTCGATGTCGACCGACTTCTGTACAAGCCTTCTTATGCGCGCCTTGGACAGGACTTTACCCGCCTGTGGAACAACACGGACGGTGAACCTATTTCGTCCGGTCTGAACGACTTGATGTTCGGCGAGATCAAGGTCGTTATGTAAAGCCGCAAGAAACAAGTAGTATGGCAGTTCCCTGTATTTCCCGGCGATCTCAACCCAAAGCTTATCTTTGCTGCGGCCCTCTATCGATCTGATAAGTGGCAGGCAGCTGCCGCACGAGCAAGGTGTGGCGCTCATGGTCACCACGTCGTCGATTTCGTAGCGAATGAAGGGCTGCACAAGATTGTATAGATTTGTCACCAAGACCTTTGCGCCTTTCTGCCCGGCGGCAACAGGCCGGTAATCTGCGTCGACGACTTCAAGGATGGCGTAGTCGGCATTGAGATGCGAGCCGCTGTGCCCCGGGCAGCCGGACGTCAAGGCCAGGCACTCGCCCATGGCGTACTGATCTGCGACCGGCACGCCAAAGGCGTCTTCGATCTTCGCGAGCGATACTCCCGGGAGTGGCTCGCTGATATTGATGATCTGTTCGAGGGCTCCGGAGCCTCTCAGCCGGAGGCGTCCGGCACTTTGTTCGCGGGCTAGCGTCTGCAGGGAACTCGTGTAGCCGGTGATGAAGTTCGGCTGGAACTCATTGAGGGCTTTGACAGTGGTTGCAATCGGATCAAAAACTGAAAGCCATTTGACCTTGAAGAACGGCTTGAGCGCTGCAGGGATGTAACTGAACGAGAAGCCGCTTGGATAGAACCCCGGCCGTTGCGTAACGACCGCCATCCGCGCCGGCGAAAAGATGTGGGCGAGATGCCTGAGGCGCTTCTTGTTCCCTGACGAGCCGCGGACCACCTGCATCGCAAACGTCAGACCGAGCGACGCCTTATCTTGCACGATGAGGGCCGGGCGGCCCTGGCTTCCAGACGTGTGCGCGATGCCGTACTTTCCATGGTAGAACCTCCCCAGGTTCGACGGCTCGTCCAAAAACTGCTGGATCTCGCCACGGCGGAGAGAGCGATCGGTCACGACGTCGTCGAAGTTCTCCATCATCTCGCGTTTTGACAGAATGGGCAGGTCGGTCAGCGCACACGAGGCCAAATCGATCCCGGCGAACTTCCGGGCGTAGAACGGCGACTTCTCTGCGGCATGTTTGATGAGCCGGCGAAACTTTTGCTCTTGGACGGCTTGCACCGCCGCCGCGCCGCCGAGAAAGCGCGGATCCAAGCGAACGAGCTGCCCCAAAAAGCGGAAGAATTCCGTCATGCTTTGAACCCTCAGAGGCCACCACCCCATCGCGCATGATGCAGTCGATGATCGAGCAGCCGAGGACAGATGCCTCTGCGGCCAAAGCGAGCCAATTAGGCCAGACGTTCTAGATCGAATGTCTTGGATCCGGGAGCAGCCGACAAAATCGACGTGCTCCTTGTCCTTCTCGTTGTCCGCAGCTCTGTGGCCGAGATGAAGGTAAGCGCCTGTGCGGAAAAAGATTGATGTTCGGACACGGAACGGGTTTCCGGATTGAGCGTTGGCAGGCTGGTGTAGTCACATGGAGGCTGTCATGAGCTGCACTGGCGATAAGATCAGCGGTCACGCAAATAAGGTTGCAGGCAAGGCGAAGGAACTGGCCGGAAAGGCGACCGGCAATGAGAAGCTAGCCATTCGGGCGAGATCCAAATGCAGATGAACAGAGCCCTGTTGATCGCCTTAGCCATCGTCGTCGTCCTCGTGGTGATTTACGTCTTCAGACATATCCAAGGCGATCCGCTCGAGCATGACCGTCTGAATCTCCAGGAACGGCCTCGAGTGGAAGGCCAATAGCCGTCGCGCATTGAGACTATGCGGAGAGCACGGCGGAGCGGATCAGTTGGCGTCGTGCGCCTCTCAGGCTTTTGCAATATTGCGTTGTCGTTTCTGACAGTGTTTCTGCAGGAACCGCCTGAGTCCCGCCTCGTTGGTAACCAGAGAGCCGCGCAGGCTCGGAGGAAGGGATGATGGCAGACAACGACAATCGCATCGTCGAGCACATTGCGGCTGAGCTGAAAGAACGGCTTCCCCTCGACCGCAGCTTGCCCAGCATGTTGGCGACGCTGATGCAGCAGCTGAACGAGGCTGAGCAGCGATCCGCTGCTGGTACAGCCGTGCAGACAAGAGATGTCGGGCCGCACCAATTCAGAACATGGCCGACATTGATCCGATGCCACGAGCGTCGAACTTCTTCATTCCCTAAGTAGACTTTGGCCAGCCCAACGCAGGCTTTCGTCTCCGGCTGGTGGCAACGTGGTCGGCTGCGGTGCCCTTGGCGCCGGCGATCATGCCGCCAAATCACTTTTTGTATTTTGCATATTCGCTGCATCCGCCAGCCCTGCTGCGCTGCTGTCTCCGGACACCTGCGGAAACAAGTCTCGCCGACTACGCGAATATCGTCTGCACATCTTCTTCGTTAGCGCGTGCCTCAATCGGCCCTAGCCTGACTTTGAGAAATCAGCACAGGGGCAAGAGCAATGAGACTTACTTCAACAGCGCGCACGGCAACCGCCGTGATTCTGGCGCTCGCAGCCGCGGTTCTTCCAACTGCGGCATCGGCGGCCGACAAGCTCACCGAGATCAAGATCGACTGGGCCACTTACAATCCGGTATCGCTGGCACTCAAGGAGAACGGGATTCTCGAGAAGGAATTCGCGAAGGACGGGATCGCGATCCAGTGGGTGCAGTCGCTCGGCTCAAACAAGGCACTGGAGTTCCTGAACGCCAGCTCGCTCGACTTCGGCTCCACGGCCGGTGCCGCTGCCCTGATCGGCAAGATCAATGGCAACCCCATCAAGTCGATCTATGTGTACTCGCGGCCGGAGTGGACGGCACTGGTCACGCGTCCCGAAACGGGAATCAATTCGGTTGCCGATCTCAAGGGCAAGCGGGTGGCCGCAACGCGGGGGACCGATCCGCACATCTTCCTCGTCCGCTCCCTGCAGGAGGTCGGCCTCACCGAAAAAGACCTCACTGTCGTCGTCCTTCAGCACGGGGATGGCAAGGCTGCCTTGCTGCGCGGCGACGTCGATGCCTGGGCGGGTCTCGATCCCTTGATGGCTTCAGCCGAGATCGAGAACGGCGCCAAGCTGTTTCACCGAAATCGCGCAGCGAACAGCTGGGGCGTTCTAAACGTCCGGGAAGCCTTCGCCAGCGAACATCCCGATGTCGTCAAGCGCGTATTGACAGCCTACGAGCAGGCCCGCGAATGGTCATTGGCAAATCCGAAGGAACTCCATGCCCTGCTCGTCAAGGCCACTAAGCTGCCGGACGCCGTCATCGACAAGCAGCTCAAAGAGCGCACGGAGCTGACGCACTCCAGCATCGGGCCGGTACAGAAGGATACCATCCTGGCCGCCGGGCTGGCGCTGCAGAAGGCTGAAGTGATCAAACCCGACGTGGACGTGCGGGCGGCGGTCGATGCCCTGATCGAAGCCAAGTTCTCGACGGCATCGAACTGACGACCGCGGGAATGACAGCAATCGACACCGGCGGACTAGCTGCCGAAGACGATCTTCACACGCAAGCACGCCGGGTCCAGCGCTCCGGCGTGCTTTCTCCGTTACTGACCGGGCTTGCGATTCCGCTTGTTGCCGGCGGCGCATGGGAGCTGGCCGTCCAGTCCGGCCTCGTGCAAGGCCGCCTTGTCCCGCCACCCTCGCAAATCGCAGCAACGATCTGGGACCTGGCCAAAACCGGGGAACTGTCCCGCCACGTGATCGCCACGTCGCTGAGAGTGATGGCGGGCTTCGCGGCCGGCACCCTTGGTGCGACCGTCATCGGCGCCGCTTCCGGCTATTCCCTGCTGGTGCGGCAACTGCTTGATCCAACCTTACAGGCATTGCGCGCGGTGCCCTCGATCGCCTGGGTACCGCTGTTCATTCTGTGGCTGGGAATCTTCGAAACGTCGAAGGTCGTGCTGATCGCGGTGGGCGTGTTTTTCCCGATCTATCTCGGCGTTCTCGGTGCGATCGTGTCCGTCGACCGCAAGATCGTGGAGGTGGGGCGCGTGTTTCGCCTGTCACCCACCGCACTCGTTCGTAGGGTTCTGCTGCCCTCGATCCTCCCGGCGTACGTCGTGGCGTTGAGGACGGGCCTTGGACTGGGATGGATGTTCGTGGTAGCCGCCGAATTCATGGGAGCGTCCGAGGGCCTGGGGTATCTGCTGGTCGACGGACAGCAGCTCGGCAAGCCACAGCAGATCGTTGCGGCAATCCTGATCTTCGCCGTGCTTGGCAAGCTGTCGGATGCGCTGCTTTCAGCGGCCACGGCGCCCTTCTTGCGCTGGCAAGATACGACAGCGAGGCGCTAGCGTGCTGAAAATCAATCGCATCGGCAAGACCTATGGCAACGGCTTGCGCGCGCTGCATGACATTACCTTGCACGTCCGGGCGGGCGAGATCCTGGCGATCATCGGGGGCTCGGGTTGCGGCAAGAGCACGTTGCTCCGCCTTCTCTCCGGCCTGGATACGCCGACATCGGGCACGATCGAGGTACAGGGGCAGCAGATCTCCGAGCCGCATCCTGAAATCGGAATCGTTTTCCAGGAAGCGCGATTGCTTCCCTGGTTGACCGTGGCGGAGAACGTGGGCTTTGGGTTGGCCACTCTGTCTCGCCGAGACAGGGACCGGCGCGTCGTCGACGCCCTCGCCCGCATCGGGCTCGGCGACTACGGCGAGCGTTGGCCGCGCGAATTGTCCGGCGGCCAAAGCCAGCGTGTCGCCATCGCCCGCGCGTTCGTTACGCGTCCTTCCGTCTTGCTTCTCGATGAACCGTTCTCTGCACTTGATGCCTTTACTCGCGTGGACCTTCAGCGCCACCTGCTGGAGCTGTGGGCGCAGACGCGCCCGACGATGGTGCTGGTGACGCACGACATCGATGAGGCCGTGGCGCTCGCGTCGCGCATCGTCGTCATCAAGCCGTCGCCAGGCCGGATCGCATCGGTCATCGACGTCGGAACGCCGCGACCACGGGACCGGTTGTCTCCGGCCTTCGATGACGAAAAGCGGAACGTCCTGCTTGCTCTGAACGACACGCTCCTCAAGGCGCCTGTCAACGCCCACGCCGTCTAGCAGGCCAACGAAATCAGAAAGCCCAGGACGCTAGGACCTGGGCTCTCTGCAGATCAAGTCCCGTGCGTTGTTGCGGCTATTTGGCAGACGACTGTTTGCCGACGGGAGCCCAAACGTCTGCGTCGGCGGCTGTCACCTTCTTGGGAAGTACCCCTTCGGCAAAGAAGGCATCCGCAATCTTCTGCTGCTCGCTCAGGTCGGACACCGCGACCGGCTTCACCAGATAGCTGCGACGGCTGTTGGCGAGTTCCACGATCGACGCGTCCAGCCCCCAAACGGGTGCAAGAAGCTTGGCGGCCTCAGCGGGGTTGCCCTTCACCCACTCGCCCGTTGCCTTCAGCTTGTCGAACACGAACTTCAAAACGTCAGGACGGGCCGCCGCATACGGTGCCGACGACAGGTAGTACCGCTGGTAGCTGGCGATGCCGGTGCCGTCCGAAACGATGCGGACATCCGCCTGCTTCTGTACGGCGGCGACAAAGGGATCCCACGTTACCCAGGCATCAACGGCGCCCTTCTCGAAAGCGGCGCGCCCGTCTGCCGGCGTGAGGTAGGCGGGCTGGATGTCGGAGAATTTCAAGCCGGCCTTCGTCAGGGTTGCGATCAGCAGGTAGTGGCTGCCGGCGGCCTTCGTGACAGCGACTTTCTTGCCCTTCAGATCCGCGGCGGACTTGATGGGCGAGTTTGCCGGCACGATCAAGGCTTGTGCCGTGGGTGAGGGCGCTTCCTGCGCGACATAGACGAGCTTTGCCCCCGCTGCCTGGGCGAAGACCGGTACCGTGTCGGCGACGTCGGCAGACAGGTCGATGGCGCCAACGTTCAGAGCCTCAAGCAGAGGCAATCCGCTGGAGAACTCCGACCAGGCGACGGTCACCCCGAGGGTCGCCAGGCCTTTCTCGAGCTCACCATTGGCCTTCAAAACGCCGATCAGCGTCGACGATTTCTGAAAGCCGATGCGGATGGTGGACGAGGGCTCGGCAGCGGCGGCCGGAAAGGCCAAAGTCGCGATGGCAATCGCCGCGGCGAATACGCGGCCTGTCGTGCGGGTGATGTTGATCATGGTCTCTCTCTTGCGTTCGCACCCTTGCGGGCGATCTGGATGAGACCATTTGTGGCGCCAGACGTCCGGCGCGGCCAATGCGAAGATCAGCAAAGCAAATCTGAAATTGTTGTTTGGGCACATTGAGTCTCAGGCGCTTGCCGGTCGCGCCTCATTTGTCGGTCCTGCGCCGGCGAACGGTTCTGTGCCCTGGGTCAGCGGCAGGGCAACGTGCGGCGCGCACAGCTCGATGAAGCGATGGACGTACGAGCGATGCAGGCGTCCTCGCCGCACCGCGATACTGGTCGTGCACGCGGGAAACCGCGTGGCCAGATTCACAAGATGCAGGCCGCTGTCTCGCTCGGGGTCGAACGCCATGGCAGCGACAATCCCGACACCCAGCCCCAATTGAACGTATGTCTTGATGACGTCTGCATCGAGCGCCGTCATGCTGATGTCCGGAACGGCATTTGCTTTTTCAAATGCATCGTCAATGCGGCGCCTGCCGGTCAGGCCAGCGTCATACGTGACGATCGGATACTGGGCGAGCTGTCCGATCGTTACCGTGTCTTCCCTGGTGAGCGGATGGCCCGTAGGTGCGACGACGACGTGCTCCCACTGGTAGAACGGAAACGACTCCAACTCGGTCGTGTCGTCGAAGACGTCCGTCGCGATGCCGACGTCCGCGCTGCCGTCGGCGAGTAGCGCGGGGATCTCATTCGTGTAGGCCTGGCGGATGATCAGCTTCACGCCGGGGTATCGCCGCTTGAATTCCACGATGACGCCGGGGAGTCGATAGCGGGCCTGCGTGTGCGTTGTTGCAATTTCAAGCGTGCCTTGCTCGCTAAAGGCGAACTGCGACGCGACCTGCTTGATGTTGTCGGCCTCCAGCAAAAGCCGGTCCGCTATTGCGACCACCTGCTCTCCAAGCGGAGTCAATCCCAGGAGGCGCTTGCCCTTTCGCTCGAACAAGGCGCCGCCGATCTCGTCTTCCAAGTCACGCAGCTGCTTGCTCACGCCCGACTGAGACGCGAACGTGGCGTTGGCGGCATCCGTGACGTTGAACTTACATCGGATCGTCTCGCGCAGGGTGCGCAGCTGTTGAAGATTCATCTGACCTCGTTCGCTTGGGACGCGCTCGAGGCGAGCTTACGGTCCACCCGTGGAGAACAAATCAAAGTTGTTCTGCTGAGCTTATGAGCAGGCGTGATTTGCCGGCCGCCACTCAGCGGAGCAGATAGGGAATGGTGACGGTTACCGCGCCCGTCGGGCAGTCGGCCTGGCAGGGCATACAGTACCAACACTCGTCATAAGCCATGTAGGCCTTTCCGGACGTCTCGCTGATGCGCAGCACGTCGAGAGGACACACGTCGATGCAGACGCGGCAACCCTTCTCGGCGATGCATTTTGCATCGTCCACGAGCACGGGCACCGAAGTCGAGGTCGTGGCAAGAGGCATTCGTGTCTCCTCGAGGGTCAGTCGATAATGAAATCGGCCGGTAGCCGGCGCGGCTGCAGATCTCTGAGGTAGCCCCAGGGGTAGATGCCACGATCATGCCCGTCGGAGAACGAGATGTTGACGCCGTAGCGGCCGACAGGCGTGATGGCGGTGATCAAGAGACCTTGCGGGACGTTTCCATCGACACCGTCGATGCGACGCCGGCGGCCCGCAGCGGACGGGCACTGACGCCAGAGCAGTTCCGCCCGAAGCACTTGAACCACTCCATCCCCGCCCTTGATTTCCAGAGCGCGGCCATCGGCAGTGATCGCTGCTTGTGCTGTGACCATCAGACGATCTTCTCCTGCCGACGATCGAATGGCAATTGGTCGAGTAAAACCGTCGCCGTTTCGCAAAAACATAACGGATATAAAGCCGCTATATTGACTTTATAAAAGCACTGCGGGTGCTTGTATGACGTTTTGTCATATGTATATTCAAATTGCTCAAGATCGAACGTTGCATAAAACGGAGGTTCAAAATGAAACTCGGTGCATTCCTGATTGCCTCGTCGCTGGGAGCGATGGCGTGCATGACGCCGGCCATGGCCGCCAGTGCCGGCACAAAACCCACGGTCACGGCCTGCAGCAAGAACGGTCACTTCACGTGCTACACGGCGGTTGTCGGCGAAGGCCGCTACGGCCCCAAGCTTCGCCTCAAGCACGGCACCTGGATCGACTGCGAGGGCGATTGCCGCGACACGCTGCGGCGGACGACGGTCGACTACTGGGACGATCGGCGCGAAAACTACTGACATCCGACTTTCTTTAAGAGCTGAAGGGCCGCGATCGACGTGATCGCCGCCCTTCAGCGTTTGAGCCTTAGAACTTGATGTATGCGCCCGTGACGACGTAGTCGAAGTCCTCGACGGCGGCCTTCGACGTGACGGTGCCGGCCGTGTTCGCCAGGGTCACATCCGGGCTGACGTGGCGGTAGCCGACATACAGGTCGATCACATCGCTCAGGTTCTGGTTGACGCCAAAACCAAAGCCTTCGAGCTCCGAGTCCACGATCGCATTCGAGCCGAGGCTCGCAGCGTTGAGGATTTGCCCGTTGGTCTCAAGAGCCAGACCGCGTTCCAACTTGAAATACTCGCCGTAGACCGTCGTCCGGCCGATGGCGAAGAATTTCCTTTCGATGCCCGCCTGGACGAAGAGGTAGTCGGTCTGGTCGTCGGTCAACTTCGACAAGCCAGGAGCTTTTGCGGCTACCAATTCGTTGAGGTTGTTGTCGTAGACCTGCCCGTACGCAGCAGTTGCGAAAAGGCCCGTCGCGGTGTGGAGAACAGACGCGCTTCCGCCCCATTCGTCGGTATCGGCGTCGGGTTCCGTACCATTTACTGCTGCGGCTGCGCCGCGACGGCGGGAGGCTGGAGTGCCGTCCGTGTTTTCCGAGTACGCGATGCCCGCAGCCAACTTGAAGCCGGAGAATTCTCCGCTGTAGCGGAGGCCGACGTTCCAGATGTCGTCTTCGCCCCACGCCGCCGACGCAATGAAGCCTGCGTAGGTCGGCGTCTCATACTTCACGATGTTGCTGCGATGGCCATCGGGTGTTCCGCCCCAGCCATTCACGACCAAGTCGCCGAAGGCAACGTCGGAGAGTGAGCCATTCTTTTCGCGGAGCAGGAAGCCCGCACCGCCGTCACCGAATGACTGAGGGATATTTGCCGAGGCAAAATGGCCCGTGTTCGCCAGATTGACTTCGGTGATGCCGTCGGCGGCATCGGACGTCTGCCCAACCCAGACCTTGCCGTAGTCCTTGCTGCTCAGCCACCAGGCGCTGTGACGAACCGATACCGGCGTGGTGTTCGTCCCGTTGTCGTCTTCCTGGCTCACGCGGTCCTGACGTGACCCGTTCAGCCCAAGTTCAAGCAAGTATCCCGCAGCAAAGCCGTTGGAGATCTTAGCTTCGCCCTTGAAGCGGACGCGCGTCGGGTTGGTTTCGTTGGTGACGATATAGGCATTGCGCTCAACGCCATCGTCCCAAGCGAACAGGGTCTCGTTCACGAAGCCGGAGACCTCAAGCGAGACCTTGCGATTGCCCTTGCGCGCCGTTGTCGCCTCCAGCTCAGCAATTCGTTCCTCAAGATCGGCGCAGCAATTCCCGCCCAGGTCCGCTGCTCGTGCTGGTGCCGCCACCGACAGTGCAACCGCGGCGCCGGCCACGCCTAAGGTCCAAACGGCACCCGTCGTCCTTTTTCCCCACAACAACATCTAGATCTCCACTGACTTCCTGTTACGCGACCCTCGCCGATTTGGCTGGCCGGCCTTCTCGAAAGAGCCCAACAAAACCGTTCCAATTTCGATTTCGGTGAGCCGTTCAAGGGCACTTAAAGTCAATCTGGAGACATGCAGAAACGATATAAAATGCGTTCGATATGAAAACTTCGACGCTAACGAAAACAATGTCGGTTTGGCGATATCGATATCGAGAAAGCGGATCAGAAAAGCTCAAATGCGGGCTTCTTTTCCTATATTGCAGCGGTTTTCAAAGTGGGGCTGGACGCGCGCGGTCCGACGGTGCTTCCGCCGTGGATTTCGATGCCACGCTTTCGATTGGGATCGTGTCTATTTAACAACGCGAAGATCTAGGGCCGCAGAGTGCCGAACGCGCCGCGCCAGTATGTCAGTGCGCCCTGCACGGTCTGCTCGTTGCGGACGCGAAGCGCGACAACCGTGCCGATCACGATCGAGCTTTCGGCGCGGTCCACCGTCTGATCCACCGTGCAGTCAAGCGACACGATGGCATTTGCCAAGATCGGCGCGCCCGTCTCGAGTTCCAGCCAGGTCTCGCCGTGGTATCGCTCGGCGCCCTTGGCCCCGCCCCGGCCGGTGAAACGGGTGGCGATATGTTCCTGATCGTCTGCCAGGACGTTGACGGCGAAGGTCCGATAACGTTGCAGAATCGGCCACGATGACGATGAGCGATTCAAGCAGAAGACGATTGCCGGCGGATCCGCGGAAAGCGACGCGACGGACGTGACGGTGAGGCCGGACAGGTGGTCACCAGAACCAACGGTGATGACGCTGATGCCACCGGCGAGCTGGCGCATGGCGCGGCGGAAATTGTCGGCATCAACTGCCAGCGGCGGCTCTGCGGCTAAGCGATTGCCAGCCGGTGGGGTGGACGAAGACGTCACGCATCCTCGCCGGCTTTCGAGTTTCGAAACAGTTCCTCGAGGATGCGGCCTTCCAGAGCCGCAATCTCGGGTGACCCGCGACGCCGCGGGCGCGGCAAATGGATCGGAAGATCCAACTTTATGGCGCCCTCCTCGATCAAGAGCACGCGATCGGCCAGCGAAACGGCTTCGGCCACGTCGTGGGTGACGAGCAACGCCGTGAAACCCTGGTCGCGCCAGACCTGTTCCAGAAGTTTCTGCATCGAGATGCGCGTGAGGGCGTCGAGTGCGCCAAGGGGTTCGTCAAGTGCCAGAACGCGAGGGTTCGATACCAGCGCGCGTGCCAGAGCCACACGCTGCTTTTGGCCACCTGACAGCACGGACGGCCAGTCGCCACGGCGTTCGGCCAGCCCCACCTTTTCGAGCGTCGCCAGCGCCCGATCACGCGCGTGCCGATCGGACCGCTGGCGGCCAAGGCCGACTTCGACGTTTGACAAGACGCGGGCCCACGGCAGCAGCCGCGGCTCCTGGAACATCACGCGGAGCGCGCTTTCGTCCAGCTTCGGATCGTTTTGCGAACCGTACCAGAAGTCGCCACCCGTCGGCTTGTCGAGGCCGACCAGCAGGCGCAACAACGTACTCTTGCCGCAGCCGCTCTTGCCGACGATGGCAACGAACTGTCCATCGGGAATATGCAGGTCGATGCCGCGCAGCACCTGGTTCTCGCCGAAGGTCTTCTGCAGCCCGCGAATGGTCAGGCTCAATCCCGGCGACCGCGCGGCCTGCGGTTCGCGCCGCGCGGGCCGGGAGACATCGGCCGCCACCCGGCCGAAAGAAAGTGCATCCACCGTCATTTGCTGCCTCATTTTCCTTGGAACGCGGGATGCCAGCTCAGGCAGGAGCGCTCCAGCAGGCGCGCTGTACTGTCGGCGACCTTGCCTAGCAGGGCGTAGATCAAGATGCTGAGGACGACGACGTCCACCAGCAGGAATTCCCGCGCCTGCATCGCCATGTAGCCGATGCCGGATGAGGCCGCGATGGTCTCGGCGACGATCAGCGTCAGCCACATGAAGCCCAGCGCATAGCGCAAGCCGACGAAGATCGACGGCAGAGCACCCGGCAGGATGACGCGCCAGAACAGCTCCGGCCCGGACATGCCGTAGGTGCGTCCCATCTCGATCAGGTGTGGGTCGACCGTGCGGATGCCGTGCATCGTGTTGATGTAGATCGGGAAGAAGACGCCCAGCACGACGAGGAAGATCTTGGCCTCCTCGCCAATGCCGAACCACAGGATCACCAGCGGGATCAGCGCCAGGTGCGGCACGTTCCGCACCATCTGTATCAGCGTATCCGTGGCCACTTCGAAGCGCTTGGACAGGCCATTGGTAAGGCCGAGGATGAAGCCGAGGGATCCGCCGATGGCGAGCCCGGTGATGGCGCGCAGGAAGCTGACGCCGATGTTGTGCCACAGCTCACCGGTCAGGGCGAGGCGCCAGCCTGCCAGCACCACGTCGGTAGGGGCGGGAAGAATGCGGCTGGAGATCAGTCCCAGCCGCGCTGCCGCCTCCCACGCAATCAGCAGGCCGATCGGCAGCGCCCACTGCGCCAACCCGTCGAACCGCGCAGCGGACGTCCGAACTGCACTCATGATACCGACGCCGCCTGCTTCTGCAGGACGGGGCGGATATCGTTAGCGATCGTCTCGCCGAACGGCCCGGTATTCAGCGTGGCTTCGGAGAGTGCCTTGCGGTGGCTGAGGGGCAGCAGCGGGAAGACGAGTTCGGCGAAGCGGTAGGCTTCTTCCAGGTGCGGATATCCGGACAGAATGAACGTGTCGATGCCGACGTCGATGTATTCCTTGATGCGAGCCGCCACGGTTTCGGGATCGCCGACCAGTGCCGTGCCGGCACCGCCACGCACCAGGCCGACGCCGGCCCAGAGGTTGGGACTCACTTCCAGCTTGTCGCGGCGTCCGCCGTGCAGGGAGATCATCCGCTTCTGGCCGACGGAGTCCATGCGCGCAAAGATCTTCTGCGCGGCTTCGATGGTTTCGTCGGTCACGTGGGAAATCAGCTTGTCGGCGGCGGCCCAGGCTTCGGCGTTGGTTTCGCGCACGATCACGTGGAGGCGGATACCGAACGTCAAAGTACGGCCCTTGGCCTTTGCAGCAGCGCGTGCGGTGTTGACCTTTTCGGCGACGTCGGCGGGTGGCTCGCCCCACGTCAGATACTTGTCAACGGTCGCGGCGGCGACATCGATGCCCTCGACGGACGAGCCGCCGAAGTAGAGGGCGGGTCCGCCCGGCTGGACAGGCGGAAACAGCAGGCGCCCGTCCTCTATCGTGATGTGCTTGCCCTTGTAGTTCACGGTCTCGCCGGCCAGCAGCGCCTTGTAGATTTCGAGGAACTCGCGCGTCACCTCGTAGCGCTCGGCGTGGCTGTAGAAGAGACCGTCACCCTTGTTCTCTACAGGGTCGCCGCCAGTGACGACATTGATCAGGACGCGGCCGTTGGAGATGCGATCCAGGGTGGCGGCCATGCGGGCCGCCACCGAGACTGACGTCAGGCCTGGGCGCGCGGCGACCAGGAACTTCAGTTGCTGCGTGAAGGGAACAAGCGCCGAAGCGACGACCCAGCTATCTTCGCAGCTGCGGCCCGTGGGCAGCAGCACGCCATAGTAACCGAGGTCGTCGGCCGCTTGCGCGATCTGGCGGAGATAGTTGAGGTCGACCTGCCGCCCGCCATGCGACGTGCCGATATATCGGCCGTCACCGTGCGTGGGCAGGAACCACAGGACATTCGCTTCCCTCACGGCAGCGTCACTCATGAACCGGCTCTCCATACGATGTCATTGATCTTGATGGGCTTGGCCAAAAGGCCCAGCTCCTGGAACTTGTCGGCAATCTTCTGCTGCTCGGCGATGACCGCGTCGTCGAGCGGCTTGATGCCGAAGGCCTGCCGCTTGAGAGCGACCTCAAGGACGTTGGCGGGGATGCCGATCGGCGGGCTCAGCTGTTCGGCTGCGGCCTTCGGATCGGCCTTGACCCAGTCGTCGATGGCTTTGAGTTCGCCCAGGACGACCTCGATCGCCTTGGCGTGGCCTTCGGCGTAGGTCTTGCCGGTGAGGTAGAACTGGTGATTGGCAACGGTGTCCTTGCCCGTCGTTAGAACGCGGGCGTTCACGCCGATCTCTGCGGACGCGTAGTAGGGATCCCAGATCGACCAGGCGTCCACTTTGCCGCTTTCGAAGGCGGCGCGGGCGTCGGCGGGTGCCAGATGGACGGGTTCGAACTCGCCGTATTTGACGCCGGCTTTCTCAAGCGCCTTGACGGCGAAGTAGTTGGAGTTGGAGCCTTTCGCATAAGCGACCTTCTTGCCCTTCAGTTCGGCCACGGTCTTGATGGGGCTGTCCTTGGGGACCAGCAGGGCTTCGCCTTCGGGTGCTGCCGGCTCATGCGCCACGTAGACGATTGCGCTACCGGCGGCTTGTGCGAAGACCGGCGGGGCCTCGCCGGTGTGGCCAAAATCGATGGCGCCGGCGTTGATGGCTTCGAGAAGCGGCGGGCCGAACGGGAACTCTGTCCAGGTAACCGAGTAGCCGATCTCCTTGAGCTTGGCTTCGAGCGTTCCCTTGGCTTTCAGGAGAATGACGTTGCCGTACTTCTGGTAACCGATGCGGACGACCTTGTCGTCGGCGCTGGCCGGGGACGTTGCCAACCCCAAGGCGAAAACGCCAAGTGCCAGCGCGCTAAACCCTCTTCGTGTGAGCTTCATGTCAGTTTGTCCTTGTTCGATGATGACGTTTGCGCCCGGCAACGTTCATTGAACCCCCGCTTGCGACACGACCGGGGTCAAGAATTCGGCTTCAGGATTGCGGCGGCGACCACACCGCGTCCTTGATCACGATCGGCTTGGGGATGAGCCCAAGCTTGTAGAAGCGGTCGGCCACGCCCTGCTGCGTGGCGATGATTTCGTCGGTCACCTTGCCTATGGCAAAGGACGAGCGGTTGGCTGCGATGGTCTGGATGTCGAGTTCCAGCCCGGTGACCTCGGCCAGCGACTTCGCGACCTCAGCGCGGTGGGTTTCCGCCCAGGCGGCCGTGCCGGACAGGGCGTCGATCGCGTCCTTCAGGACCAGCGGGTTCTTGGCCGCGAAATCCTTGTTGGCGAGGTAGAACGAGTTGGTCTTGGCGATCTCGTGCGCGTTGGCCAGGACTCGTGCACTGTGCTTCCTCTCGCCGACGGCGAAATATGGATCCCAGACTGCCCACGCGTCGATGCTGCCATTGGCGAAGGCCGCCGCGCCATCGGGTGGGCTGAGGTACACTGGCGTGATGTCGGCATAGGTCAGGCCGTATTTTTCAAGCGCCAGGACGACGACATTGTGTGCGCTGGAGCCCTTGGTGAAGCCGACGCGTTTGCCTTTGAGCTCAGGCACGGAGCGGATGGCGCTATCGCCCTTGACGAGAATGCCCTGCCCATTGGTGATGGGCTGGCCAGCGACGTACACGAGGTTCTTGTCGGCCGCCTGAGCGAAGATCGGTGGTGCGTCGCCCGTCTGCCCGATATCGATGCTGCCCGCGCTCAAGGCCTCGAGCAGTGGCGGGCCGGAGGTGAATTCCACCCATTTGACTGTCACGTTGTCCTTCGCCAACGCCTTCTCCAGCGACGCCTGTTGCCTGGCGATGACGAGGACGCCGTTCTTCTGATAGCCAACGCGGAATTCGGTCGGCGCATCGGCGAACGTGTCGATACCGGATAACAGCGGGCCAGCTGCGGATAGGCCCAGCAGGGCAAGCAGGAGAAAATCTCTTCGGTTCATCGTAGCCCCCATCGTCCGCCGCATGTCCCAGCTGACGACAGAAATGACGACTTGAGCCCAGCTCGGCTACTAACTAATTCCGCATTGCTTATTCACGGCGCCGGCGATCGCGCGCGGCGAATATCCTCAGCACTTATTCTTCGTTAGCGCTCACCCGCATCGTCGCTAGCGTGCGCGCGATCGACACGCGGCGGGACAGATGATGATATCCATATCACAGAATGGAATTTGCCGGCCGGGAGCGGAGACGACCCCGCGCGCGCTTCTCATAGTGAGCGACGTGGTCGCATGAGCCTGGATCAGATCGTCGACAAGACGTCGGACGTGACGTGTGATGTGCTCGTCATCGGCGGCGGAACGGCGGGGCCGATGACTGCACTTAAGGCCAAGCTGCGCTATCCCAAGTCCAAGGTCATTCTGCTGGAGAAGGCCAACGTCAAGCGCTCCGGCGCCATCGCCATGGGCATGGACGGGCTGAACAATGCCGTCGTCCCCGGCTACGCCACGCCGGAGCAGTACGTGCGCGAGATCACGATCGCCAACGACGGCGTCGTCGATCAGAAGCCGGTGTTGAAATACGCGCAGCGCAGCTTCGCCATGATCGAGGAACTGGACGGCTTCGGCATTCGCTTCCAGAAGAATGGCAACGGCGACTACGACATGAAGAAGGTGCACCATCTCGGCACCTACGTTCTGCCGATGCCGAACGGCGAGACGGTGAAGCGCGCTGTCTACAAGCAGCTGCGGCGCGCGCAGCTGCTCATCTCCAATCGCTACATGGCGACCCGGCTGCTCACCGGACGCGACGGGGAGATCGCCGGAGCGGTCGCGGTGAACACACGCACGGCCGAGTTCCTGGTGATCCGCGCCAAGTCGGTGATCCTGTGCATGGGCGCCGCGGGGCGGCTTGGCCTGCCATCATCAGGCTATCTGTTCGGCACCTACGAGAATGCCACCAATTCAGGCGACGGCTATGCGATGGCCTACCACGCCGGCGCCAAGCTGGCGAACCTCGAGTGCTTCCAGATCAATCCGCTCATCAAGGACTACAACGGCCCTGCCTGTGCCTATGTGGCCGGTCCATTCGGAGCCTATACCGCGAACAGTTCCGGCGCGCGCTTCATCGAATGCGACTACTGGTCGGGCCAGATGATGCTGGAGTTCTATAACGAGCTTCAGTCCGGCAAGGGGCCGGTGTTCCTGAAGATCAACCACCTGCACGAGGACACCGTCGCCGAGATCGAGACGATCCTGCACAAGGTCGAGAGGCCGTCGCGCGGTCAGTTCCACGCGGGGCGCGGCACGGATTATCGCCGCGACATGGTGGAAATGCACGTCTCGGAAATCGGCTTCTGTTCCGGCCACAGCGCCTCGGGCGTCTTCGTCGACGAGTTCGCGCGCACGACGGTGAAGGGCTTGTATGCCGCCGGCGACATGGCCAGCGTGCCGCACAGCTACATGCTCGGCGCGTTCACCAACGGCTCCATTGCGGGTGAGCACGCCGCCGATCATGCTGCCGCCGCGACGCTTGCCGAGATCGATGCCGGCGACGTCGCCCGCGAGCGGGAGCGCGTGCTGGCGCCGACGCGCCGTGAAGACGGCATTCCGCCCAACCAGATCGAGTACAAGACCCGGCGCCTCGTCAACGACTACCTGCAGCCGCCCAAGGTGCCCCGCAAGTACCAACTTGCGCAGGATCGTTTCGCCGAGGTGCGCGACGACCTGGAAACGCAGATGCTGGCACGCAATTCCCACGAGCTGTTGCGGGCGCTCGAAGCCGCGTCGATCCTGGACTGCGCAGACATGGCGGCGGCCGCGTCGCTGTTCCGAACGGAAAGCCGCTGGGGTCTCTATCACCTCAGGACCGATTATCCCGAAAAGAACGAGCATGACTGGCTGTGCCACACCCTGCTCGGCAAAGAGAACGGCCGCATGACGTGCGAAAAGCGTGCGATCGACGACTACGTCGTGCCAATAGACGACCTCGAAAAGGATCTCTACTACCGCCAGCGCGTCAAGGCGAGCGCGTGAGGAGGGCAGCAATGGCCGACATCTTTGAAGACTTTGCCGATCTCGATCTCCTTGCGCGTGATCTCCACTCGGCTGATGCGGGACGCAGGCGGATCGCGGTGCTGGCACTTCGTGACTCGGGCGAGCCGGGCGCGGTGCGTCTGATCGGGCAACTCGCCACCGACGCCGACGCAGGCGTCCGCGGTGAAGCGGCCGCTGCCCTTGGTGCATTTGACGGCGCCGAGACGGCACTGCACCTTGCCGCGTTCCTTGTCGATGACGATCCTGATGTCTCGCGGGCGGCGGCACAAAGCCTGACGGAGCTCAAGCAGCCCGAGGCGGCCCCTGCGCTCATCCCCCTTGCCTCGCACGCCAACCCCTTCGTTCGTGCCTCGGCGCTGCGCGGCCTGAAAGGACTGCGCGTCGTCAGCAGCCTGCCGGCAGCGCTCGCAGCATTGCAGGATCATGAGCCGGATGTCCGCATCGCGGCGATCGGAGTCATCGCCTACCTGAAGTCGGAGGACACGGTGAGTGCGCTCGCAGCAAGCGCACGAGACGACCACGCAGCCGTGCGCAGGGCGGCCGTTGGCTCCCTGGCCTTCTCGGCACGGGAGGCCGCGAGCGGCAGCGTGACGGCCGCGCTCGACGATGAGGACTGGGCAGTGCGGGAGACCGCGGCCGAAACACTGGGGCAGCAGGGGGCGACAGCGGCCATTGCGCGGCTGACGGAAACCCTCGACGATCCATTCTGGCAGGTTCGTCTGAAAGCCATCCGCAGTCTCGGCAAGCTTAAGGCACGTGATGCCGCATTCGACATCGCCGCGAGCCTGCTTCACACCGAGCCAAACCTGCGCAAGGAAGCAGCGGCTGCCCTTGGCGACCTGCGTTCGCTCGACGTGCTGCAACTGCTGCAGGCGGCGTCCTCGGATCCGGATGCCGACGTTCGCAAGACGGTCCGTTGGGCCCTGTCACAGCTGCCCGCGCCGGCGCTCAATAAAGTTGCGCTGTGAGATCGTTTGTCTAGGCGGCAAGCCGGCTCCGAAGGTTGCCCAGATAAGGCTGGCCGGTCACCAGCCGATGATAGAGGACGCCGATCAAGACGATGGCGATCGATCCGGCGAGCAGCGGGGCCAGGAGGAATGACCAGCCTGCCTGGCCAAGCACGATGACGATGGGATTGGCGCCGGCGGGAGGATGCAGCGTCTCGGTCAGAAGCATGCCGGCGATTGCCAGACCGACGCCGACGGCCATCGCGGTTGGTGGATCGGTGATCAGGGCCGCTGCGACCAGGCCGCAAAAGCCGGCCACGAGATGCCCACCGATGACATTGCGGGGGCGGGCCAGCGGGCTGGCGGGCGCGCCGAACACGAGCGCGCAGCTGGCGCCGAATGGCGCAATAATGAGAGGAACGACGCTGGCGGAATTGGCGTGGGCCAAGGCAGCGATGGCAATCATCGCGCCCAATCCCGCCAGGAGCGCGGATTTCCAGGGCCGCGTGAGGATCCAGGATGACAAGCCGGGCAAGACTCCGGGCTTGACGGACGCGGCGTCCGACATCGTACAGCTCTCCATGGCGTTGGGGGCAGAGGACGGGGAAAACGCCAGGCGTTTCCGCCTGGCGACTGTGTCCATCACGCAGACTTCTTCTTGAACTTGGCTGCTTCCTCGGAGCCGCCGGTGGCGTTGCCCGCGCTATAGGAGTGCGCGCCGACGCCGGCCAGCTTGCCGCCCTGGACGATGAGGTATTCATCGCGGATGGGCCGACCGTCGAAGTAGCATTCCAGGATCTCTCGCGTGCCCGCGGCGTATCGCGTCTGAGCGGAGAGTGATGTGCCGGAGATGTGCGGGGTCATGCCATGATGCGGCATGGTCCGCCAGGGATGGTTCTGCGGCGGCGGCTGCGGGAACCATACATCACCCGCGTAGCCCGCCAGTTGGCCGCTCTCCAGCGCCCGGGCAATCGCATCGCGATCGCAGAGCTTGCCGCGAGCCGTGTTGATCAGATACGCGCCACGCTTGAAGTTCTTCAGCGTCTTGTCGTTGATCATGTTCTCGGTTTCGGGATGCAACGGGCAGTTCAAGGTCACGACATCGCAAACCTTGGTCAGACTCTCGACCGTGGCGTGATGCGTCAGGCCTAGTTCCTTCTCGACCGAGTCGGGCAGCTTGTGGCGATCCATGTAGTGCAGATGGACATCGTAGGGCTTCAGCAGGCGCAGGACGCGCAGGCCAATGCGGCCGGCGGCGACCGTGCCGATGTGCATGCCTTCCAGGTCGTAGGAGCGCGAGACGCAGTCGGCAATGTTCCACCCGCCATCGACGACCCACTGATAGGACGGGATGTAATTGCGGACCTGCGACAGGATCATCATGACGACGTGCTCGGCGACGCTATTGCTGTTGCAATAGGTGACCTCGGCAACCGTGATGCCGCGATCCATGGCGGCCTGCAGGTCGGTGTGGTCGGAGCCGATGCCGGCAGTGACGATCATCTTCAGCTTCGGA